>NZ_QETH01000001.1 GCF_003105115.1 Flavobacterium sp. HTF
AAATAGAAAACCGGAAAAATGAATTTTATCAGTGCATTTTTTGTTGGGCTGAGATCAAATCTGAAAGCATCAAGTACAAAAGAGTATTCATCGCACATTTATGTTATAAAAAACAGCTGAAACTTATTTTAAGCTCATTTAAGCCGATATTTCTCCTCAATTGAGGAGAAATATCGGCTTTTTCAAGAAATCACCCCAAAAACGAGTTATTAAAGCCGGTTTTAATAGTGTTTTCTTATGGTTGATTTTTATACGATAAGTAAAACTAATATCATAAAATTCGCCCATTTTTTAAACTTTATGTTGATGCTATTTATTTTTTTATATTTTTGTCTTCAATACATTAAAAAAAATAGAAATTTAAAAAATGAAAAAAGCATTAGTAATTATCGCGCTTTCAGTTTTGGTTGTTTCATGTAATAAAACAGCAGAAGTTAAGGAAGTAAAAACAGCTTACGTTGATACTTCAGTTTTAATGAAAGAGTACACTGAAGCAAAAGATCTTGAAGCAAAATACAAAGCTCAGGCAGAAGAAAAAGGAAGACAGTTACAAGCGGAAATTACTCGTTTCAAACAAGACGCTGCTAATTTTCAAAGTCAGGCACAGGCAAATGGCCAGGCTTGGGCACAACAAAGAGGCGCTGAATTGCAAAAAAGAGAGCAACAATTGGGTTATGCACAACAACAATTATCTCAACAATTGCAACAAGAAAGCGGCGTTGAAATGGATTCTCTTGTAAGCGGAGTTAAAAAATTCATCAAAGATTACGGTAAGAAAAACGGTTATTCTTATATCTACGGAACTGGTGATGCTGCCACTGTATTGTACGCAGAAGAAAAATATGATATCACAAAAGAAATCATTAAAGCTTTGAATGACAAATATAAAGCAGAACCTAAAACAGAAGAAAAAACTCCTGCAAAAGAAGGTGAAGCAGCTAAAAAATAAACTACCAAACTAACTAAATTTTAAAAACCTAAATCTACTGCAGATTTAGGTTTTTTCTTTTTATAAAAGCACGAACTTTGCTTTTTCAATACAGGTCCAATGCAAAATGTTTCAGAAGCGGCAGCTTACACTTTACAATTCATCAATCAGACGCAAAAATCAATCTTTCTTACCGGTAAAGCCGGTACCGGAAAGACAACACTTTTGCGCGAAATTATTGCTACAACCCACAAAAATACTGTAGTTGTAGCACCAACCGGTATTGCGGCCTTAAATGCGGGCGGTGTGACCATACATTCGATGTTTCAGCTGCCTTTTTCGGCATTTATTCCGTCTTATGACGCAAATCCTCAGTTTACAGAGACTGTAAAATTCGAAAACAAAGATACTTTGCGCAGACATTTTAAGATGAATAACGTCAAGCGTAATGTAATCAAAAACATGGAATTACTGATTATTGATGAAGTTAGTATGCTGCGTGCCGATTTACTTGATGCCATTGACTTTATGATGCAGACTGTTCGCAGGAGTTCATACGCTTTTGGCGGTGTTCAGGTACTTTTTATCGGTGATTTATTGCAATTGCCACCCGTAATTCGTGATGAAGAATGGCGGACTTTACGCAATTATTACAAAGGAAAATTCTTTTTCCATTCACATGTTATTCAGCAAAATCCGCCTTTGTATATCGAATTATCTAAGATTTACCGCCAGACAGATGATGATTTTATCTCAGTTTTAAACAACCTGCGCAACAACCAGATTTCTCCTGAGGATGTTACATTTTTAAACCAGTTTGTAAAACCTGATTTCGATTTAAAAAACAACGAAGGCTATATCACGCTCACAACACATAATGCCAAAGCAGATTCTATTAACGAGCAGTCAATTAATGATTTAGCCGGAAATGAATACTTATACCTGCCGTTTATTGTAAGCGATTTTCCTGAAAAAATTTATCCGGTAGAGGAAAATCTAAAGTTGAAAGTAGGGGCACAGGTCATGTTCGTTAAAAACGATTTATCTTTTGAAAAGCGTTATTTTAATGGAAAAATGGGTGTCATCAAATCGCTTTCGTCTGAAGAAATCTTTGTACACTTTCCGGAAGAAAATAAAACCATTGAGGTTGAAAAATACGAGTGGAAAAACATCCGCTATAAAGTAAACGAGCTCACAAAAGAGATTGAAGAAGAAGTTTTGGGCACTTTTGCGCACTATCCGATCAAATTGGCATGGGCTATAACCGTACATAAAAGTCAGGGTTTGACTTTTGACAAAGCTGCGCTCGATGTATCGCAGGTTTTTCTTCCCGGACAGGCATATGTTGCCTTATCGCGTTTACGTTCTTTAAACGGGCTTATTTTGCTTTCTCCGATGAAGATGAATGGGATTTCTAATGATCAGGATGTTATGGATTATGCTTTAAACAAAGCAACAGATGAAATTTTGGAAAAATCACTACATTTTGAAACCAAAAATTTTATTCATAATTATTTGATTAACAGTTTTAACTGGACAGATTTGGCCCAGGAATGGAGAAATCATCGTTTTAGCTATAACGAAAATGCTGTAGCCTCAGAAAAATCAAAACATGCCATTTGGGCTCACAAAAGATTAGACACAATTGAGCAGCTTATAGATCCTGCGCAGAAATTCATTAATCAGCTGAATAAAATCTTTAATAAAGAAACGGTCGATTTGTTTTTTGTGAAAGAAAGGGTAGAAGCGGCTTATGATTATTTCTTTAAACCAATGGATAAACTGGTGACCGATTTGCTGCAGAAAATGGCTGAAATTCAGAAATTTAAAAAAGTAAAGGAATTTTATGAAGAATTGGCTTTTCTCGACGATTTACAGACCAAAGCAGTATTGCAATTGATGAAAGCAAAATTGCTTATCGAAATTGTCGTTGCCGGAGAAACTATATGCAAAGAAAAACTGACTTCATCAGCCATAAAAAATTTTAAGTCAAATAAGCTTGAGAAAATCAGGGAAGAGTTCAAAATGACCAATACGGATATTTTTAAACTTGATGAACCTGTCATTCGATACACAGCAAAAAAACTCGATAAAAACGAACCAAAAACAGCGAAAAAAACTACTGTTGAAGAAACGTACGATTTGTGGATCGAAAAAAATTCTGTTGAAGATATTGCCAGGCTAAGAAAGCTTACGGTGCAAACTGTCGAAACACATTTGATTAAATTGATTCAGGCTAAGAAAATAGAAATTTCAGACGTTCTTCCGTATGATAAAATCGTGGCTTTGCGTGATGCTTTTGAGTTTTATCAGGAAGAATCGCTAAATGGCCTAAAAGAAAAACATGGCGAGGAATTTACCTGGGATGAGCTTAAAATGTTTAAAGCCAGCATCAATTAACAGAAACTTTCATTTCTAAATCTTTGATGATTTTATTTTTAAAACCTGTTAAATATTGTTTTAATGAATTGCCTTAAAAAAGTAAATTAATTATCTTTAGTAAAATTGTTCCACGTAAAACATGGAATGCTAATTAATTTATGATGAAAAAAACAAAAATTATATTCCTGTTCCTAACCGCATTGTCCGTAAATTTTGCTATTGGCCAGGAATTAAAAAAGGAATATCAAAAAGGGATCATTAACTTTATTGATTATATAAAAAATAACAAAAAAGAAGCTGTTGCTAACATAGTTAAATACCCTTTGAACCGGGAATATCCAATTCCGGCAATTAAGACAAAAGCTGAATTTGTAAAAAGATACAATGAAGTTTTTGACACTACTCTGAAGAACAAAATCATAAACTCTAATCCGGCAAAGGACTGGTCGCAGGTGGGATGGCGTGGCATTATGCTTAATCAGGGTGATCTGTGGATGGATGAGGATGGATTTTTGACTGCGGTTAATTATCAGTCGAAATATGAAAAGAATCTGAAAAACAAACTGGTAAGTTCAGACAAAAGCAAATTGCATTCTTCTGTAGCTACTTTTAAAACACCGGTTTGTGTTCTGGAAACTTCAAAATTCAAAATCAGGATTGATGATATGGGGAATGATAGATACAGATATGCCTCATGGTCACCGAATCAAAAGATGAGTGAAAAACCGGATTTGATTATCAATAACGGAAAGTTTGTTGCTGATGGAACGGGAGGAAACCATTATTACGATTTCAAAAAAGGAAATTTTTTATATAGATGTTATATCATCGTTTTAGGTGAGAAAGATTCCCCTGATGCAACATTAGAGGTTTCTCAAAACGGGAAAAAAATCGTTTCGCAAACGGCCAGAATTATTTCAAAATAAAAAAAATCCTATTCAGTGCGAATAGGATTTTTTAGTTACAATTCTTTTAAAACTTTGACAAATAACTATTTTGACTGAAGTATTTTATCAAGGTCATTCTGCTGTTGTGACAGCTTACTTTGAAGGTTTAAGATTTCGATTTCCTGCTCTTTCAATTTTATTTCATTTTTGTTAAGCTTTTCATCCTGAAACATTCGGGTGTTTATTTGGTTTTTTAATTTCTGATTTTGTTCTTGTGTTTTAGCGATCTCTTTTGTCGTTTTTTCAATATTATTTTCCGCTTTTTCAATGTCAGATTTTCGTTTCTCAACTTTTTTCAGCGCATCTTTTAGTTCTTTTCGCTGCTGTTCTAATTTTTTACTGTTGTCTTTTAAATCGCTTTGTTCTTTTTCTAATCTTTTGTATTCTGTTAAAGCTTTTTCCTTTCTATTTTCAATTTCTTTATTTTCACTATTGAATGCCATTTGTTGTGAATAGAAAGCTTGTGTGGAGAATAAAAGACTCGTAAATAAAACTAATTTTTGTACTCGATTCATTGTAATGCTATTTTTTATGTTTATGAAAACAATATCAAATAGCATTCCATTTTGTAATAAATGTATTACAAATAAATATTCTTACTTTAGATTATAGAAATGTGTTTTTAGATTAGAATTCCATATAGTGCTAAAACCGGAATTTTAGATGTTTTAAAACGTAGTTTTAGGCAAAAACTCAGTATGAGTCATTGACAGCATTAAAATTTACTTATAAGGGCTAATTTTGCTTCTTGAAGGCAAAAACAAAATTTAACAGCTTTTATACTATAAATATTGAATTTAGAATGTATTTTCAAAAAAAAACCTTCTTTCAGTGATGAAAAAAGGTTTTATACGAATTTAAAAAAGATATTTTTATAAAGCTTCAACTAAAATCCATGCATCCGGATTTTCTCCTTTTTGAATTTCTTTTTGTGCTTTTTCGGCTTCAGACATAGTTGCGTAACTTCCGTATAAAACAGGGAAAAGACCATGTTTGTTTTCGCCAAGCATTCGGGCATCGTAACCATCTTTTATCAATTGATTATAAGCCTTTCTGGCATTCTGCTCACTTCTGAAAGCTCCTGCCATAATGTGGTACGGCATTGTTTTAATTTCAACAGAATCAGTTTTAGATGAATCTACAGAAAGCGTTACAGCCGGCAACGGATTTTGAATCATAAAAGTTGCTTCCTGTATCTTGTTCTGAACTTTTTTTTGCATAGCACTTTCAACAATAAGCGTTTCATTTGCCAATTGCTGCTGATAAATAGGATATCCGATACTTCCTGTAATTCCAAGACCTAAAACAAAAATGGCAGCATATCTTAAATAAGATCTTGAAGATCTTGTTTCCTCTTCAGTTTCATATAACTTAACCGTTTCTCTTTGCTCGATTTCCTCCAGTTTTTTCTCAAAAATTTCTCTCTTTACCAAAGGCGAAACAAATGGACTTAAACCAAAAGATGCTGAAAGATAATTAGCATGGTCATTTGGAGTAAAAACCATATTTTGATCTGCGTTTAAGCGTATATCACCAATGTTCTTTAAATTTAAAATACCGGTTTCTTCTAATGTTTTTTTCCAATTTAAAATCTCAAAAGCAATAGCACTTACAGCAAAACCATAAGATGTGCTTTCAGCCTGCGCAATGTGATTTGCTAATAACCCGTCATTATTTTTTAAAAGACTATTGAAAGAGATAGTTTTCTTTGGTGGAAAAAACGAATTTGTGCTTTCATTAAGCTTAGCCGGGTGAGTTTCAGTAAGAAATGCACCAAATCCCGGAACCGTTACACACTGATAACGGTACAATAACTGCGATATATAAGTCTCGATTTTCATAGTAACAAAGTTATGTAATGAATATAGTTATCAAAATTTTATTCACAATTTTTATTAACAATTGGAATAATTTTATAGACAATTAATTCTCAAATAGTTAAAAGTTTTAGTCAGATAAATCACAGACCAATTTTTTTTAATAGTTGTATTTTTATTAAGAAATTACTTTATTTTAATGATATTTGCGGTTTTAAATTCGAACTTTACTTTTATCTATTTTACATAATATTTTCTAAGAATGTCAGACCAGGATTTATTTTATTTATTAGCTCTGTTAAAAGTTGATGGAGTAGGAGATATTATGGCCAAAAAATTGTTGACTCACTGCGGTAACGCAGAATCAATTTTTTCAGCAAAAACAAATCAAATTGCGGCTATTGATGGTGTTGGTTCTTCTCTGTTGAAGAACTTAAAAGATAAAACCATTTTTGAAAAGGCAAATAAGGAACTTGATTTTATAAAGTCAAACAATATAAATGTTTCTTTTTTTCAGGATGAAAATTACCCCGACCGGTTAAAACATTGTTTTGATTCGCCTGTATTGCTATTTAATTCAGGAAATATTGATTTAAAAAACAGAAAAATTATAAGCATTGTTGGTACACGGCAGATAACATCTTACGGAACAGAATTTTGCAGATCTCTAATTGAAGACCTCGCTCCTTTAGATCCGGTAATTGTGAGCGGTTTTGCTTATGGGGTTGACATAGTAGCACACCAGTTTGCAATGGAACACAACCTGCAGACGATTGGTGTTTTGGCGCATGGACTTAATCAGATCTACCCCAGGACACATAAAAAATACGTTGCCAGAATGATGGAAAACGGTGGATTCATTACCGAATTTTGGAGTTCATCTAATCCTGATAAGGAAAAATTTGTGAGACGAAATCGTATTGTAGCCGGAATGACTGAGGCCACGATTGTTATTGAATCTGCCGATAAAGGCGGCTCGCTAATTACAGCAAATTTTGCAAACGATTATAACCGTGATGTTTTTGCTGTTCCGGGGCGTGTTACAGATACTTACAGCAGAGGCTGCAACAACTTAATAAAAACGCAAAAAGCAAGTGTACTTACAAGTGCTGCCGATTTGGTTTATATGCTTAACTGGGATATTGAGAACAAACCGAAAACAATTCAAAAACAACTGTTTGTTGAATTGGAAGAGGATGAACAAAAGATCTATGAATTTCTTCTTAAAAATGGAAAGGAATTGCTTGATACTATTGCACTTGAGTGTGGTTTTCCTATTTATAAAATTTCAGGGATTCTGATTAACATGGAACTGAAAGGTGTTATTCGGCCTTTGCCGGGAAAACTTTTTGAGGCAATTTAAGCATTAAAATTAGCGTTTAATTGTATGTGATTTTAAAACATTTATAAAAAATACAATTATAGATATTAATAAAAATATTGTACTAATGATGTAGTTTTTGAAAAATATTGAGATACAGCTTAAAAAAATTATACAAAAATGAGTTATGGAAATATGATAAATTGTCTTTCTCTGAAAAAGAAATATCAGGAAATATCCAATAAGGAATAAGGTTTTTGAAAAAAAATCAATTAATGCATTATAAAAAAATTGATTTGAAATATCATATGCCCAACCTACAGTTTTATTTATCCCGTAAGACTGATTATTGCCAAAGAAATAAATAACAATAAAATATACTCCAAATGTTGATAATACTAGCAGAAACATATATTCTGTAAATATTTTTTTCATGCTTTTATTTGATAATTTATAGATTTAAAAAAGGATTAATTTCTAATTTGTAATAAGACAAATTAAAAAACCAGATAGGATAAGAAACCTATCTGATTTAGGATGTCTATTTATCAAATCCAAGAACATCTCTGACTTTCACTAAAACACCGTTAGCAACTACTGCTGCTTTTTCAGCTCCTTTTTTTAATAAAGCATCAACTTCTTCAAGGTTATTGATGTAGTAATTATATTTCTCTCTTTCTGTTTTGAATTTTTCTGTAATTAATTCAAAAAGAGCTTGTTTAGCGTGACCATAACCATAGTTTCCACCCAAATAATTGGCTCTCATTTCTGCAATCTGAGTTTCTGTAGCCAAAAGCGAATAAATTGCAAATGCATTACAAGTATCCGGATTTTTTGGCTCTTCAAGTGGTGTACTATCCGTTTCGATGCTCATTACCTGTTTACGAAGCGTTTTATCATCCAGGAAAATATTGATAATATTGTTGGCAGATTTACTCATTTTTCCGCCATTTGTTCCCGGAATCAGCATACTGTCTTCCTGAATTTTAGCTTCAGGAATAACAAAAGTTTCTCCCATCTGATGGTTAAATCGGGACGCAACATCACGGGTAATCTCCAAATGCTGCAATTGATCTTTTCCAACCGGAACAAACTCTGCATCATAAAGCAAAATGTCTGCAGCCATTAGCATCGGGTAAGTAAAAAGCCCGGCATTGACATCATCAAGACGATCTGATTTGTCTTTGAAAGAATGTGCCAACGTCAGACGCTGAAATGGAAAAAAACAGCTCAAATACCAGGTTAATTCAGCAGTTTGTACAACATCAGATTGTCTGTAAAAAGTAACTTTATCAGGATTCAAACCACAGGCAAGCCAGGCTGATGCTGTACTGTATGTGTTTTCTCTTAATGTTTTACCATCTTTAATCTGTGTAATCGAATGTAAATCAGCAATAAACAAAAATGATTCGTTTGCCGGATTATTTGATAATTCGATTGCTGGAATAATTGCTCCCAACAAGTTGCCTAAATGCGGCGTTCCTGTACTCTGAACACCAGTAAGTATTTTTGCCATTAGTTTTGTTTCTTAACCGCAAAGTTCGCAAAGTTTTTCGCAAAGCCCGCAAGGTTTGTTTTTTTCTTTTTGCAAAAATTAGAAAGTTTTCTAATATTTCTGTCAGATTTCGTGTTTATTTTAAGTTTAAACCAATAATCTAAAAAATCTGACGGACTAAAATCTATATTCACTTCTGTTTTCTTACTTTTGAAACCATGAAAGGAATAAAAATTGTTTTTTGGATCTTGTGGCGTATCTGGTTTTACATCTTAATGGCCATTCCGATATTGATTATGCTGCCGTTTTTGGTGATTTCAATTTTAACCGAAAGTGGTTATCCGTATTTTTTTAAGATGGCCCGTATCTGGGCAAAATTCATTCTTTTCGGAATGGGATTTTATTATAAAATTAAACGGGAACAAAAGCTCGAAAAGCATAAAAGCTACATGATTGTTGCCAATCATACTTCAATGACAGACATTATGCTCACGCTTGCCATTATTAAAAACCCGTTTGTTTTTGTTGGAAAAAAGGAACTTGTAAAAATTCCGCTGTTTGGATTTTTCTATAAAAGAACCTGTATTTTGGTGGACAGGAATTCATCAAAAAGTAAAAACGAGGTTTTCAAACGTGCACAAAGCCGTCTGAATCAGGGGTTAAGTATTTGTATTTTTCCTGAGGGAGGAGTTCCGGATGATGAATCAATTTTGCTTGATGAGTTCAAAGACGGAGCTTTCCGGTTAGCTATTGATCATCAGATTCCAATTGTTCCGATTGTTTATGCAGACAATAAAGAACGATTTTCTTATACTTTTTTGAGCGGAAGCCCGGGAATAATGCGTGGAAGAATATTGAGTTTTATTGACACTAAAGGACTGACAGGGGATAACAGAAAAGAGCTAAGAGACCAGGTCAGACAACTGATTTACAAAGGATTGCTTCAGTTTAAGAAAACAGACCAAAACTAAATATTTTAAAATAATAAACCCGGCACAGAGTATGAATCATGCCGGGTTTTCTTTTGAATTTAAAACCCCTTTTATATTCAAAAATTTATCGTTGAATTATTTTTTCAGAAATAAAACGCAATACTTTTTTAATCTTTTTTCTGGTTATTTTGCGGTTTTTAATAAGCAACTGCACTATTTTCTCCTTCATAATTAAAAACATTTACGGTTAATAATTGACTTAGAAAAGTCTTGCAATAACGAGATAATTATTAGATAACTAAAAATAAAAAAGGTTGCGTCTAAAAGATGATTTTTTTAAAAAATAATAAAAACCCGTCAGTATAAAACTAACGGATTTCTATTGAACTTAACCAACCAAATTTCGTGAAACAATGTTAATGAGGGTATTATGGCGCATGCCCTACATATTTAGCTTCTATTTATCAGATTGATATTTTAAAAAAAGGTTGCGTATTTTTTTGAAAGTTTTGAACTAGATGAATTAAGTTTGTCAGGGATAAACAATTTAAGCCAAAAAAAAAAGTCTGCAACCTGCAGACTTTTATTATTTTAAGCGTTAGCTAATTCTTTTATATGATTTTTGATTTTAATCTCTAATTCATCAGCTAATTCAGGATTGTCTTTAATTAATGCTTTTACGGCATCACGGCCCTGTCCTAATTTGGTATCACCGTAGCTAAACCATGATCCTGCTTTTTTAACGATTTCAAATTCAACCGCTAAATCAAGAATTTCACCAGTTTTAGAAACTCCTTCTCCGTACATGATGTCGAATTCTGCAGTTTTAAACGGCGGAGCCACTTTATTTTTAACGACTTTTACTTTCGTCCTGTTTCCGATTACGTTCTCACCGTCTTTAATCTGAGAAGAACGACGGATGTCTAAACGTACAGAAGCATAGAATTTTAAGGCGTTACCTCCCGTTGTAGTTTCAGGATTTCCGAACATTACACCAATTTTCTCTCTCAGCTGGTTGATAAAGAAAACAGTACAATTTGTTTTGCTGATTGTTCCGGTTAATTTTCTTAATGCCTGAGACATCAAACGTGCGTGTAGACCCATTTTAGAATCTCCCATTTCACCTTCGATTTCACTTTTTGGTGTTAAAGCTGCAACAGAGTCAATTACAACAATGTCTATAGCTCCGGAACGAATTAGATTTTCGGCAATTTCTAATGCCTGCTCACCGTTGTCTGGCTGAGAAATAATCAGGTTTTCGATATCTACGCCTAATTTTTCCGCATAATTTCTGTCAAATGCATGTTCAGCATCTATAAAAGCAGCAATTCCACCGGCTTTTTGAGCCTCTGCAATTGCGTGTAACGTAAGTGTGGTCTTACCAGAAGATTCCGGTCCGTATATTTCGATAATCCTTCCTTTTGGGTAACCGTTTACTCCAAGAGCCAAATCAACACCAAGAGAACCAGAAGAAATTGTTTCTACCTCTACAATGGCTTTGTCGCCCATTTTCATTACGGTTCCTTTTCCGTAGGTTTTATCAAGTTTGTCAAGCGTTAACTGTAACGCTTTTAATTTGGCTTCTTTGTCTGAACTCATCTTTTCTTAAATTATCTAAATGGTTATTTTAGCCGTCAAAAAACAAAGAGGAAAGTTTTCCTGCTTTTTTGAGCGACTTATAATTTTGTAAAAATACTTCTTTTTTTGAAGTTTGATTGTCTCAAATTGTTACAAATTGCAACAATTTACACTATAAAAACAAAGCCTTTAATTCTGTGGCATCAGAAGGTTTCATTTTTCCGGCAAGTACTAAACTCAATTGTTTACGGCGCAAAGCGGCATCAAAACGCTGAATTTCTAATTCGGTTTCAGGTACAATTGCAGGAACTTCTACGGGTCTTCCGGTATCATCAACAGCTACAAATGTATAAATAGCCTCATTGGCTTTTGTTCTGCTTCCGGATTCGCGGTCTTCTACCCAGACATCTATAAAAACTTCCATGGAACTTTTGAAAGAGCGGGATACTTTTGCTTCAACGGTAACAACACTTCCTAACGAAATTGCTCTGTTGAAAGCGACATGATTTACAGATGCCGTAACTACTATTCGGCGTGAATGTCTGCGGGCCGCAATACTAGCCGCGCGATCCATTCTGGCTAATAATTCACCACCAAAAAGATTGTTTAAAGGATTTGTTTCGCTAGGCAAAACTAAATCTGTTAAAATAGTAAGAGACTCTGCAGGATGTTTTGAATTCATTTTTTTAATGTAAAATTTTATTTTTTGCCATATTTCAAGGATTAAAAAATTTAAAATAGATAAAGAAATCCTTTAAATCAGTGGCTTATTTTTAAATAATTTTCGGTTTATTTAATTCAACCAGTAAACAGCCATTACGGCTGGGATAAAATATATAACAATGGTTCTTGCACCATCATAATCTTTGGCTAATCGTTGACCGAAAAGCATCATTAACAAACATATACAGGAAAAAATAGCGCCATAAAAACCAAACTCACGGCCGCTGTCTGTAAGTAATTGTATCACTCCTACAACACATAAAATTCCAGAAATTAATTCTAAAATCAGAAGGTGGAGAAGTGCCAGCGGAACCTGGTTTTTGAGAATGGTTTTAGAAAAATGTTCTTTTAACCAGTTAACATTATCTTTCCAGTAAAAAATTTTCTCATAGCCTGATTGTAAAAAAGTTAAGGCCAAAAAAATCAAAAGTAAAATTGAAGCAACATTGGTCATTACAAATTATTTTTTATGAATTAAACGTGTGAGCTTTATGGATAAATCGGTCAAAATTATTTTTGCATTTCCGTTTCTTTCAATATGATACATCGCATCAGAAAGTTCTTTGAAAATGTCATGTATGTTATTCCCATTCACAAAGGGTGCAAAATTTTCTAGTTTGAATTTGTCGACTTTTGGTTCAATATAAACTAATTGAGGCGCCTGATAATTCAGTAAAAGTGCCTGTCTGAACATTTCGATACAAAACTGAATGAATTTTTTCTGGCTTTCACGGCCGAGTGATGCTATTTCTTCGCTCCAGGAAATCAGATCCTGAATGGCGGCCGCATTTCCTTTTGCCCTAAAAGCAGCACGTACCCAATTGACAAACCATTGTTCAAAAGGATATTCGGAGTCGTCTTGATTTAATAAAGAAAGCGCTTTATTGAAATTTCCCTGAGCCTGATGTGCAATTTTGAGCGCTAAATTCTGATCAATACTTTCCTTAGAAACCAAAGCCTGTGCAATTACATTTTCCGGCAATGCACTAAAGTGAATTACCTGGCAACGGGAACGAATGGTCTGGATAATATCTTCTTCATTTTCAGAAATCAGAATAAAAATGGTTTTATCAGATGGTTCTTCTAATAGTTTTAATAATTTGTTGGATGCTGCGATATTCATTTTATCGGCCATCCAGATAATCATAATTTTGTAGCCGCCTTCGTATGATTTCAACGCAAGCGATTTTAAAACTTCCTGTGCATCTTCTACCCTTATTTCTCCTTGTTTGTTCTGAACGCCCAAAACTTTATACCAGTCAAATAATCCTCCGTAAGGCATTTCCTGGATAAAAGTTCGCCAGTCCTGAATGAAATCTAAACTTTTCGGTTTTGTTTTTACGTCTTCAGTTGTTACTGTCGGATAAATAAAATGCAGATCGGGATGCGAAATGTTTTCAAACTTAAGATTGCAGGAATCATTTCCGTTTGAATTTTCATTTCCGGTATTGCTGCATAAAATGTATTGTGCATAAGCAATAGCAGTTGATAGTGTGCCACTTCCTTCCGGCCCGACAAATAATTGTGCATGCGGAATTCTTCCGGAAGATGCACTTTTTATCAAGTGACTTTTGATGTAATCCTGACCTAAAATTTGAGAAAATTGCATGAAGCAAAGATATAAGAAAATGATGTAGGCAAAAATTTTCGGAATAAAGAATAATTATGACCCTGTTTTTTTGTTTTCAAAAACTATTTTTCAGTTCAAATGTTTATTTTTTTTCTGTCATCTTTTATCAACACTGCATCCATTTGGTGAGATATTAAGATTTTTTTGTTAATAGTTTTTACAAAATTATTGAAAACATGTCTTTTTTTTATATACAATAATGCGTAAAGTTGTAATATAACTATTCCGTTTCTTACAATAAAAAATTTTAACAAAATTAACAAAAAACTCGGCGAAACGCATATTTTCTCGACCTGCGACCATTTTTTAAGGTAATTTTAAGGGCAATTTTTCAAAAAAAAAAACATTAAAGTTGCGATTTAACATAATTTATATATTTTTGTTTGCATCAACAACCAATTTTAAATAGAATTTATGAAAGGGAAAATTATTTTTTTTAGTTTATTTTTTATCTTAACTACTGCAGCAGCTTCTGCTCAGGCTAAGAACGCTCCAAGAAGTATTATTAGTACAACTGCACTTATTCGCAAATACCACGATCAAAAAGAATTGAGCGGTATGCAAAAAGGTGAACTTTTAGAATTGTACATTGAGCGTATTAAAGTATTAGTTAAAACCCTTCCTTACATCGCTTTGGTTACTAAGCCAGGAGTTACAATGGCTGACTTAGGTATTCCGGACGATAGTGAGCACAAAAAAGTTTTAGATAATCAGGCAGTAGGTACATCTGCATTTTTGGATACTACAGTAGAGTTCCAAAGAAAAATGATGCCATACTCTGATAAAGGAAACTTAATCGCAGCTATTTTATTTTACGAAAGCACATTAAAATCTTTACACGAGTTCAACGACCTGAACGAAATGTAATAATTTGAAAATATTTTAAAACCTTTTCCGGAAAGTTTACGTAAGTGTAATCAATCTGGGGAAAGATTAAAAAATAATAACTCGTTCTCGAAGAATCTGAAATCATTTCAGAAAATTCGGGAAGAGTTTTTATCATATTAAGAATACGCATATCCCAAATTTATTTTTAACCCTAATACCACCTTACCATGAAAAAAATTACTCAAATTTTTTGCATCCTTTTGACAGTTACTACTATGAGTGCTCAACAAGAGAAAGGAATTATGGGCTACAACAATTGGTTGAACAACTGGACCGAATTTAAGCCTAACAAAGTAGAGTATGGAGAAGCAAATCAAATTTTAGCAGGAAACATTTCTGTTAATACTAAATTGATGAAGAGGAATATTTATGTTTTGCAAGGAAACGTTTATGTAACTAATAACGCAGTTTTAACAATTGAACCGGGAACATTAATTATTGGTGATTTCGAAACAAAAGGGACATTGGTAGTTACAAAAGGTGCACAAATTGTTGCAGATGGTTTAGAGACTGACCCTATCGTATTTACTTCTAACCGTAGCCAGAAAAAAGCTGGAGACTGGGGAGGAATTGTACTTCTTGGTGATGCTCCAATCAATAAATTTGGAAATGTTGGTTCTTATAACTTAGACCTTGATCCTACACTAACAACTTACGGTGGTGATAATGCTGCTGGTAATTCTGGTATATTAAGATATG
Organism: Flavobacterium sp. HTF; assembly: GCF_003105115.1. GTDB lineage: Bacteria > Bacteroidota > Bacteroidia > Flavobacteriales > Flavobacteriaceae > Flavobacterium. Next base: position 15,341 of record NZ_QETH01000001.1, read on the forward strand.
TTAGAATTGAGTTCGCTGGTAAAAAAGTTAAAGGAATGGATTCATTCAACGGAATCACTATTGCTGGTGTTGGAAACAAAACAATTCTTGAAAACGTTATGGTTAGCTACTCTGGTGGTGACTCATTTGCTTTCTTTGGAGGAGATTTAAATGCTACTAAACTGGTTTCTTATAAATCAATCAATGATGACTTTAAATTTACACAAGGAGTTCAATGTCGTTTATATAACTCATTGGCGGTAAGATCTTCTTACTTATCAAGTAACAAAGACGGTTCTCGTTGTATGGAAGTAAAAACATACGAAAAGAAAAACGAAACTGACTTTACTAAAAAGACTACTTTAGTTGTGGCTTCAAACATTACTATGCTTAATGACAGCGAGAACATCAAAGCTGATATTCAGGCAGGTTTAGTAAAAGAAGCTATCTATGTTGCAGAAACTGCTTCACTTGAAATGAAACGTAGCGTTATCTCAGGATTCAACCCTGCTGTATTATTAGACAGCAAAACAGAGATCAATGATGCCAACCTTAAAAAAATCAAATTTGAAGAAATGTATTTTAACCTATGTAATGGTAACATCTTTACAGAATACAATTCAAACAACGAAGATTTAGAGAGCTGGTACGGAAATAGCGTGTTCTTTAACGTTTATTCACAAAGTGATAACAAAGAAACATTCATTGATATTTTCAATCCTAAAAAACCAGATTTCAGACTACAATTAGGAAAAATTACAGCATCTAGCGGAAACAGATAATAGATTTAGATTTTTATTTCAGAGCGTAAATTTTATTAATAAAGTCCCCAGACACAATTTATGTATTCGTCTTATACCGGACTCAAATAAAGATCAAGACATAATGGCCCCAACGATAAAAAAATATTTTATTAATATAATATTTTTGGTTTCGCCTGTAACGCTAAGCTTATATGCACAAAGCGCAATAGAAAATCCTGTATTTTCTGTTAATGCTAATTGTGAAACTGCGTCTACATGTAATCAAAAGAATGATATAGCTGATGAACGTATCAGCAAATTAGAGGATTCTAATCAGTTTATAGTAGGGCTATCCATCCCCAAGGATAGCCTTAGTATGGCAGCTGATCAGAACGATCAGACAACGTCTGGATGCGAAGAAAACTCATTACTATCTGCTTCTTATTCTGCTCTTGCAAAAGACATTATAGAGAACTATAAATATGATTTTTCTGAAACATTCATAGATATCTTGTTTTTTGAGGATATAGATTTAGCTAGAAAACGCACTATATGATTCGAAAAACTACTTTATATTTAACTCATTGCATTGTATTTTTAAGTCTTCTTTTATTTTCAGAAGCAAATCTGCATGCGCAAATATCATCGATATCACCACAACAAGTATCTTTTGAAAGAATTTGTGCTGGTGATATTGTTGATGGAGTTAAGTTTAATGAATACTCTGTTACATTTACTTATTTAAACTTCCCTGCAGACGTAGTCTTCGAAGCTCAGTTATCTGATGAATTTGGAGATTTTACAAACCCAACTGCAACTACAACACTTGACAGAATACAGGTAACAGCAACCCAGCAAACAATCAAATTTGCAGTTCCGACCAATTTAAAGGGATCTGATAATTACAGTCTGCGTATCATTAGCAACAAAAATGTAGAAAGCCAAAACGTTAAAAACTTTTCGGGAAACACTACCTTTTCAGCTTATTATATGGCGTATGTTAATTCCTTTTTTATTAATAACAAGGATCAAAATGCAACTATCTGTTCTGGAGGTAACCTGACATTATCAGTTTACAACCCAACTCCGGAAGTACCAGACTCATCTCCTGCAAACAGTTCAAACCTGAAATATAAATGGTATAAAGATGATGTCTTAATCCCTGGACAATCGGCAAGTTCAGTTATTGTTAACAGTACTGGTGTTTACTATGCTGAAATTGATTACGGATTTTGTACTTCTGAAAACATCAGTTCAAATCGTGTTACGGTCACTTCATCAAGTTCAGGAAGCGCAGTTACCATTACTTCCAGTTTAGGGAATCCTTTCTGTCCAAACGGAACAGGAACAGTCCTTACTGCTACCTCTGGTAACAGTTATGTATGGAAAAAGGACGGAGTTCTAATCCCGGGAGTTAATACTCGTACCTACAGCGCAGATGCCAGCGGAATATATACTGTAGAAGTTGATTTTGGCGGGTGTATAGCTACAGGAAGTATTGATTTAAAAGTTAACGGATTTTCGGCTAGTATTGATGTTGCTGACGAATATGTACTTGCAGAAGGCGAGACATTAAATGTTTCATTAACAACAGACGCTACAAGCCCAACAATTCAGTGGTATTTAAATGATAATGCTATCGTTGGAGCAAATTCAACAAGCTATTTGGTGTCTATAAGAGGAAATTATAAGGTGGTAATTTCTCAGGCTTCAGGCTGTGTGGCGACAAGAGAGTTTAATTTTAAAATAAAAGCTCCGGCAGGACCTACAACAGTTATTCCAAATATTGTGAGTTTAAAAAGCAATCCTTACTGGAATATTCCTGATGAATATAAAACAAATACAACTAAGATAATTATTCTTAGCTCAAACGGAGAAGTGATGTTCGATGATGTCGGAAGTAATTACGATCCTGAACTTAATTCGTTTATAAAAGATTTTAAAAATGTTAATCCAGTATATTACTATGTCATTCAATCCGACACAGGTGAAAAAAAAGGATCAATAACTGTGATAAAATAATATGAAGAAAATTTTACTATTCATAACTTTATTTTACGGTTTTTCAACTTTACTCTATTCCCAGGAAGCCCCTGAGAATGGAGTTGTTTCGTTTTCATTACCTATCAGAAATTCTTTAAAGTTTAATAGATATCTAATTAACCCGACATTTAGTTTCGTTCGCGAGCAAAATGCCTACATAAGTTTCTATAATAAAAGACAGTGGACTCAGTTTGAAAATGCTCCAAATACCTATCTGTTTGGGTATTCAGGACGTTTTAGAGAAAATGAAGCTTTTGCTTTTGGGTTATTCCAGCAGAATTACGGATTAATGACCGTATTTGGCGGAGTGGGTAACTTTGCTCATAATATTGTTCTGCAGGAAGACAGTAATTTAACTTTTGGTCTTAACGTTGGTGCTTACCAAAGCGGCTTGGACAAAGGAAAAATTATATCAGATGACACCACAATTTTAGAGGGTGATTATCCATCAAACACGATGCTTACCATTAACCCGGGTATTAACTACGGTACTGCTTTTCTTGATTTTGGAGTATCTGTAAACAACCTGATTCTTTACAACTTCGGTTCAGGCGTTGTAAAAAATGACCCTGAAAGAGCAATCGAACTGCATGCCATGTACACTGGGTACATCGATACGTATGGCTTTTTTGACAGAAGTAAATTCTCAGGAATTGTAAAAACTGAAATCAAAGAAGAGAAAACAGTAATTTCAGGACTTGCCATGATTGCTATTCCAAAAGGAGTGTGGGCACAGGCAGGATACAATACCTTATATGGAGTTTCTGCAGGTCTTGGTATCAATATCACACCAAACATTGCCATAGAATACAATTATGAAAGAGGAATGGGGAACTTCACTAATTTGGGTGGTTCTCATGAATTTGCTATCGCATACAAATTCAAAAACAAAAACTATTATTATGGTGATGACGAAGAGGGGTCTGTTATAGATCCGGCCAAGGCAAAACCGGTAATGGCCAAAAAAACAACATCAGCCACTCCTGTTACAAGAACAAGTGGAGCTGAAAAAGCAAAACTTGCTGCTGAAGCAAAAGCGAAAGCCGATGCCGAAGCTCAAAGAGTAAGACTTGCAGCTGCAGAAAAAGCTAAGGCTGATGCCGAAGCTGCTGTAAAGGCAAAATTAGAAGCAGATACAAAAGCCAAAGCAGACGCACAGGCATTAAAAATAAAATTAGCTGCTGATGCTAAAGCTAAGGCAGATGCCGAAGCTGAAGCAAGAGCTAAAGCCGTAGCAAATAAACCTGCTGCGACTCAAAGAACACAAACGCAAACTCAGGCACAATTAGCAGCAGATAACAAAGCAAAAGCTGATGCACAAGCTGCAGAGCGTGCAAGATTAGCGGCTGACAACAGAACAAAAGCCGATGCACAAGCGGCAGAAAGAGCACGATTACTTGCAGATAATAAAGCGAAAGCTGATGCACAGGCAGCAGTAAGAGCAAAATTAGCGGCAGATAATAAAGCGAAAGCTGATGCTCAGGACGCAGAAAGAGCCAAACTGGCTGCAGATAATAAAGCAAGAGTTGATGCACAGGCTGCAGAGCGTGCAAGACTGGCTGCTGCAAAAGGTAAAGTTGATGCAGAAGGTGTAGTTAAAACGCCAGCTGTTACAAATACACCTGCTGAACCACAAAAAACAGCAGCAGAACTGGCTGCTGATAAAGCTAAGGCAGATGCCGAAACTGCTGCAAAAGCAAAATTAGACGCAGACAATAAAGCAAAAGCTGATGCAGAAGCTCAACAAGCGAAATTAGCAGCAGATGCTCAGGCAAAAGCGGATGCTGTAGAAGCTAAACGTAAGGCTGATGCCAAAGCGAAAGCCGAAGCTGCAGATTTACAATCTATTTTAGCAGCAGATGCAAAAGCAAAAGCAGATTCTGATGCACTTCAGGCAAGATTAGCAGCAGAGGCAAAAGCAAAAGCTGCCGCTGCCGCGAAAACTAAAGCCAGTATTGATGCCGCAAACAAAGCAAAAGCTGCTGCAGATGCAAAAGAAAAAGCAGCACAAGAAGCAGCATTAAAAGAAAAAGCTGCCGCAGAAGCAAAAGCGAAAGCTGATGAAGAAGCAAGACAAGCAAGAATCGCTGCCGAAGCAAAAGCGAAAGCTGATGCCGAAGCACTGAAAATAAAATTAGCAGCAGATGCCAAAGCAAAAGCAGATGCAGAAGCTCAACAAGCAAAATTAGCAGCGGAAGCCAAAGCGAAAGCTGATGCAGATGCAATTCAGGCAAAACTGGCAGCAGATGCGAAAGCGAAAGCCGATGCAGAAGCATTGCAGGCAAAACTAGTTGCAGATGCCAAAGCGAAAGCAGACGCAGAAGCTCAACAAGCTAAGTTAGCTGCGGAAGCAAAAGTAAAAGCTGATGCAGATGCAATTCAGGCAAAACTGGCAGCAGACGCAAAAGCAAAAGCTGATGCAGAAGCATTGCAGGCAAAACTAGTTGCAGATGCAAAAGCAAAAGCAGATGCAGAAGCTCAACAAGCAAAATTAGCAGCCGATGCGAAAGCGAAAGCCGATGCAGAAGCACAACAAGCAAAACTAGCAGCTGATGCCAAAGCGAAAGCTGATATGGAAGCGAAATTAATAGCTGACGCAAAAGTAAAAGCCGATGCAGAAGCAACAGCAAGATTACAAGCTGAAGCAGAAGCTAAAAAAATACAATTAGAAGAAGAACGTCAAGCTAAGTTAGCAGCTGACGCAAAAGCGAAAGCCGATGCAGAAGCATTACAAGCGAAACTTGCAGCAGACGCCAAAGCGAAAGCAGACGCAGAAGCATTACAAGCAAAACTTGCAGCAGACGCAAAAGCAAAAGCAGATGCAGAAGCATTACAAGCAAAACTTGCAGCAGACGCAAAAGCGAAAGCCGATGCAGAAGCACTACAAGCTAAGTTAGCAGCAGATGCCAAAGCGAAAGCCGATGCAGAAGCATTACAAGCGAAACTTGCAGCAGACGCCAAAGCGAAAGCAGAAGCAGAAGCATTACAAGCTAAATTAGCAGCCGACGCAAAAGCGAAAGCCGATGCAGAAGCATTACAAGCGAAACTTGCAGCCGACGCAAAAGCGAAAGCAGAAGCAGAAGCATTACAAGCAAAACTTGCAGCAGACGCAAAAGCCAAAGCGGATGCAGAAGCATAACAAGCAAAACTTGCAGCAGATGCAAAAGCAAAAGCAGACGCAGAAGCATTACAAGCGAAACTTGCAGCAGACGCAAAAGCGAAACTTGCAGCAGACGCAAAAGCGAAAGCCGATGCAGAAGCATTACAAGCGAAACTTGCAGCAGACGCCAAAGCGAAAGCCGATGCAGAAGCATTACAAGCGAAACTTGCAGCAGATGCCAAAGCTAAAGCAGACGCAGAAGCATTACAGGCTAAATTAGCAGCAGACGCCAAAGCTAAAGCAGACGCGGAAGCATTACAAGCCAAACTTGCAGCAGACGCCAAAGCAAAAGCCGATGCGGAAGCTCAACAAGCTAAATTAGCAGCAGACGCCAAAGCTAAAGCAGACGCAGAAGAACTTCAGGCTAAATTAGCAGCAGACGCCAAAGCGAAGGCAGATGCCGAAGCTCAACAAGCAAAATTAGCAGCAGACGCCAAAGCGAAAGCCGATGCGGAAGCTCAACAAGCTAAATTAGCAGCAGATGCTAAAGCGAAAGCTGATGCACAAGCACTTCAGGCGAAACTTGCAGCAGACGCCAAAGCGAAAGCTGACGCGGAAGCACAAGCTAAGTTAGCGGCAGACGCAAAAGCAAAAGCCGATATGGAAGCAGCTCAGGCTAAATTATTAGCCGATGCCAAAGCGAAAGCCGATGCAGAAGCAAATGAGAAATTAAAAGCTCAGGAAGAAATAAGACAATTACAATTAGCAGAAGAAGCCAAACTTGCAGCAGAAGCTAAAGCCAAAGCTGATGCAGAAGCTCAGGCAAAATTACTGGCATCTCAAAAAGATGAAACAGCAAAAGCTATAGATAATCTGACGCAATCTCTGGATGCCGGAGCCAAAACACAAAGCGATTTATTGGCACAGTTTAATGCAACAGTGGCTAACAAACAAAAAGACCTTAATGATTTAAGGGAAGAAAATGACTTAAGTGATAAAGGTATTTATAAAGAACCTAAACCATTTAAAAGTGTTGCGGCAGAAAACAGCCAGTTAGAAGCTTTGAAATTACAGATTGCTGAAGCGAATAAAGCACAAAAAGACGAGATTGCTAAACTGACTAATTTATATAACGAAAGACTTAAAAAAGTACCAAATAAAAATGATGCTTTAAACAAAGCTTATCTTGAAAAAATAAATCAGCTGAAAGCGGCACAGCTTAAAATGGAGCAGGATAGTATAGACTTACTGGCAAATTTAGAGCGTATTAAAGCTGAAACTGAAATCGAGAAAAAACGTAGAATTAAACAGGCGGCATACGAAAATGACCAGGGAAGATATGCACAGGATCTGGCTGCTCTGAAACGTATTAAGGAAACAACAAAACCTAGTAGCACACCATTAACTGCAAGTGATTTTGATTTTGGAGAAGACCAGTCAAATATGCAGATTATCAAGAATATCAAAAATTCTGAAAGTGGTTACTATATGATTGTTGCGGTACACAGCAGCGTTGAAAAGAGAGATGAATTCTTAACGAAAGCAGTTGCTGCAGGAGTTACAAATATTAATTTCTTCTACAATATCGCAACAAGTAAATATTACATCTATTACGATAAATTCGAAGGATTATCTGAGGCTCAGCAAGCTTTAGGAACTAAAGGGAGCAAGCCATATAACGGGAAAATGGCCATCGTAAAAGTGGAGAATTAATAAAAGATTATTGAAGAATAAATATGGCTGGCAACTTCTTGTTTTGAGAAGTACATATTAAAAAGTTAAAAATAAATTAAGATTACATATTGTTTTTTTGAATGCCCCTTCAGAGAGATAGTTAGTTAAACTGAAACCATACGATTATGAGAAAACCTACTATTAACAAAGTATTATTAGCAATTGTCTTTTTGCTGATTAGTCATGAGTTTTTTGGCCAGACGCCTGTCGTTCCTTTTAAAACGAGGTATGATAATTCTATTAAAGGTGATATGCTTTTGATAGGAAACAACATTCTGAGCCAGCATAAAACGAATAATTATAATACGACCGGTACAGCTAATAACGATATTGGCAACATGGTTAATGTCGATATTGATACGGATAATACTACTGTAAATTCCAGTAGTGCCGACTTGATCGTTCCAAGTAATACAGGTTGTTATAAAATTGTTTATGCAGGATTGTATTGGAGTGCCGTAGTAAAAGGTTCGGCAGCTATTGAAGATGTTAAATTCAAAGTTCCAAATGCTACAGCATACGAAAATATAAAAGGAACAAGAATTTATTATCAGAATGCAACAAACGGAAAAACAAATTCCTATGCTTGTTATGCTGATGTAACTTCTTTAGTTAGTGCTCAGGGTACTGGTACTTATACGGTGGCGAATGTTTCAACTCTAACAGGAGCAAGACCGAATGAAGAAGGTCTTTCTGCAGGTTGGTCTTTGTTTGTGGTTTACGAAGATCCAAAACTGCCTAGTAAATATATTACGTCTTTTGATGGTTTTAGTATTATCAGTAGTACAAACAACTTAACAATTCCGGTTTCAGGATTTAAAACTATTCCTAGCGGACCGGTTCGTGCTAAATATGCGTTTAGTGCAATTGAGGGTGACAGACCTTACTCAGGTGATTTCCTTCAAATCAACGGATCTACTATTGGAGCAACGAATAATGCCGGAACTGCTATCCGTCCGTCAAATAACTTTTTTAATAGTACTGTTTCTTATATAAATACAGTAACAAATACACCTGAACTTTTTACTAATCGTAATCCTAGCAGTAGTAATACATTAGGTTTTGATGCAGGAATTTTAAATATACCGAATCCCGCAACTACAGGAAATCCGGGAGGAAGTGTTATCAAAAATGGTGATACTTCTGCTAATATCCGTTTAGGAAGTAACTTAGATATTTATTATTTCTATTTTAATGCTTTTGCCGTAGATATTATTGAGCCAAAAATTGTACTTACCAAAATCGTAAAAAATGATAAGGGAGTTGAGATTGGAGGCCAGAATGTTACTTTAGGGCAAAAATTATCTTATGAAATTGGTTTTCAAAATACAGGTAATGATAATGCAACATCTTTTACCATCCGAGATCAATTGCCTATAAATATTATTTTTAATTATCCTGCCGATCTTGGTCCGTTACCAACAGGAGTAACCGTTCAAAGCTATAATGCAGCGACTCGAAATATTGTTTTTAACGTTAATAATTCAGTAGTAAAAGTTGGTGACCCGGTTAAAACAATTACTTTTAATGTACAAGTAGTTCCGGATTGTAGTATGTTGAGCGAAGCTTGTTCTAACAGTATTGACAACTCGGCTTATGCAACATACAAAGGAACATTAAACCCTACCTTTACAATTTCTGATGACCCGAGTGTTAATACCAACACGGGTTGTATCCTTATACCAAAAGCGACTAACTTTTTAGTTGGTGTTGATGGCTGTAAATTTTCTGCAAACGTTACTTTATGTAAGGATGATGTTGACTTGGTTGCAGCAAATGGCTATTCAGATTACACATGGTATAGTGATGCTGCTCATACTGTAGTAATTGGAAAAGGACAAACATTAAATGTAAAAAACCCTGGTACTTATTATGTTTACAATTTAGCTGCGGCACCTTGTAGATCAATCTACCAGGAATTTATTGTTACACGATTTGGTAATACAGCGACAAACCCGGTAATTGCGTCTGCAGATGAGGTAGTAACTTGTCCTGATACCGGAAAACCATTTCCAAATATTTACTTATGTGGAAATAATGCATCGAAATTAATTAAAACAAACATTACAGAAACTACTTCATCAATTGTTTGGGAAAAATTAGATACGGCAATTTGTCCTAGCAATAATAAACTTTGTCCGAACGAAGACAAAGACTGTACCGGATGGAGTCATGTTTTTACAGGACCTGACTACTTAGCAAATACAGCAGGACAGTATCGTTTAACAATAAATTATGCAGGTGCTTGTTTCAACCGTTTTTATTTTAATGTTTACGAAAACAAATTAAATGCGACTGAAACACATACTGATATTACTTGTTCTAAAAATGGTAGTATTACTGTAGGTGGTGTTCCGAGCGGTTACGAATATGCAATTAGTGCAGATCCTAACGGTGCAATTGGAACTTACCAGCCAAGTAACATTTTCTCTATCGCAACTCCGGGATTTTATACAGTTCACATCAGACAAATTGGTGTTACTACAAACCCTTGTGATTTTACAATTCCTGGAATTCAAATCAGAAACAGAAATCTTACCATTACTAAAACGGTAACGAATGCTTTATGTTCTGACGGTAAAGGATCAATTGATGTTGCTGCTAATAATGTAGATGGACAATATTTGTACAGAATATATAATGGTACTACACTGGTAAACAGTTTTGGGCCAACAAATGACAGCCATTATGTTTTTCCTAATTTAAATCCTGGTATAAACTATTCAATTGAAGTTTATAGCGGAAATATTACTATTGCAGGAAATACGGTTACAAGCGATTGTAAGGTTGTAGAGACTCAGGCGTTACAGGCGGCTCCGGCAGCAATCAGCGCTACGGCAGCTTTAACTGTTCCGCTTACAACTTGTAGCGACGGAAAAATTGTTGTTACTACAACTGGAGGAACTGCACCTTATTTTTATTTTGTAAACGGATCTACTACTTTCGAAACATCAAACGAAATTATTGTTACCGCACCAGGTAAATATGATATAGTAGTTGTAGATTCTAATAACTGTAGTACTACAACATCTATTACTGTAACGGCAAATCCGAAACCGGTTTATACAGTAACAAAAACAGATATTAATTGTAGTGGTGAAAAAACACAAATTACAGTTAATGTAACAAATGCCAACGGATATACTTTAGAATATAGTATTAATGGTGGTACATTTACAACCAACCCTGTGTTCCCTAATCTTTCAGGCGGTACTTATAGTATTGTAGTTAGATATACTTTATTAGGAACAACTTGTACAGATCCTGCTACATCAATCACAATTACTGAACCGGCAAATGCATTATCAGCATCTGCAGGAGTTTCAGAATTAGCAGGTTGTGACCCTTCCGGAAACGGTTATGGTAAAGTTCGTATCACTAATCCTCAGGGAGGAACACCTCCATATACTTACAGTTTTGACGGAGGTAATATCTATGGTCCTTCTAATGAAGCTTATGTTGCGGCCGGAACTTATACTCTTTATGTAAAAGATTCAAAAGGTTGTGTATACAGTATGCCTGGAGTTATTTTAGATCCAAAACCAGCTGATCCTACAATCGCTGTTGGTGCTCCTGTATTTAATTGTAACGGAACAGCAACTAGTACAGTTACGGTAACAAACGGTGGTGGAGCAAATTATACTTACGAATATTATTTAGATAACGTATTAAATACAAATACTCCTTCGAATGTTTTCTTAAACGTTCCTTCAGGATCACACACCGTTAGTGTAAAATATACTTTAGTTTCTGTACCAACATACAGTAACTTATTAATAGAAAACTTCGGTTCTGGTTCACCTACAACGTCTCCTGGTATTGCATCAGCTTATTGTTTCAATGACCAGAGAGTAAATCCTCCTTATACATGTTCTCTAAACGGAAATCCAACACGTTCAGTTGAAGATAATCAGTACTCTGTTGCTAGTTTCTTCTGGAGAAATGATACAGCATGGTTCCCATTTAAAGATCATACTACTAATGGAGTTGATGAAAATGGAAGATATTTATTAGTAAATATCGGTTCTGCTGCAGGTCCTTACGGAATTTTATATAGCAAACCTATTGTAGATGTTATTCCTAATCAGCCGGTAATGGTTGATTTATATGTTGCCAATTTATTAAACCAGGGCAAGGATGGTGCAGCTCCGATTGTAAGATTTGAGCTGGTTAACAGTGCTGGTGTAGTTGTTGCAACACAGGATACAGGAAAAATTGCAGAAGCTTCAAATGATCCAAACAGAACAAAATGGGTACCTATCAACCTTTCATTAAACCCGGGTAACAATACAAACCTAACATTCAGAATTCGTTCAGGAAGTGTTGACTACGGAGGAAATGACCTGGTTATTGATGATATCTGGGTTCGTCAGATTCCAAAATCATGTATCAGTCAAAAAGATTTCCCTATTGTTATTGACAGCAATAAAGCATTTAGTGCTTCTATCACAGGATTTAAAGATCTTACTTGTGCTGGTTCTAATAATGGAGAAATTACTATTGCAGCTCAAAACTTTAATCTTCCTTACGGATTTGATTATTCATTAGATAACGGTACAACTTGGGTTAACTCAAAAGTATCTCCTGTAACAGCTACAGGATTATCAGATAAAACATATGCGATAAGAGTTCGTTTTGATTCTTCAGCATCTAGTTGTGTATTCCCATTCTCACAAGTAATCAAAGCGCCATCTGCCTTGACGGTTACAGCTCAGGTTACGGCACAGCCAACTTGTACAAATGGTGCTTCTATAACAGCAACAGCTAATGGAGGAACACCTAATTATCAATACGAATTAAGACAGACAAATGGTGTTACAGTTGTAGTTCCGTTCCAGTCATCTAACGTATTTACCAATGTAGCTACAGGATCTTACACAGTAGTGGCTAGAGATGCTAATTCATGTTCATCTCCGGCTTCAGTACGTGTTGATATCAATGCTCCAAATTTACCAACGGCATCTTTGGCAGCAAGTTCAGATTTATGTTATGATACAACAAACCAATCTACACTTGTAGTTACAGCTACAGGAACAGGAACTTTAACATATAGTTTGGATGGAGCACCTGCTCAAAATTCTAATACGTTTACAAATGTTGGTCCTGGTACACACAATGTAGTAGTTAGAGATAGTAATAACTGTACTGCAACAGTAAGTAATATTGTTATTGCACCAGAATTAAAAGGAAGTGCAGCAATTTCTAAAACATTAGATTGTACTACATCTCCAGATGCTTCAATAACAGTTACAATTACTGGCGGAACGGCTAATTTTACCTATAAAGTTAAAAGAGGAACAGGATCTTACGGTTCTAGTGTAGCAGTAACGGGAACATCATTTGTTTATCCGGCGCCAGCTGCTGATCTTTATACTTTTGAAATAACAGATTCAAAAGGCTGTGTTACAACAACCAGCGCAACTATTAATCCTATCACAAATCCAACGGTAACGGCTTCTAAAGTTGATGCTACCTGTAACGGTGCTTCAACAGGATCTGTACAATTAGTTGGTGCAGGTGGATCAGGAGGATATACCTATAGCTTTAACGGAAGTGCAACTTTCATAGCTCAGTCAGATTATTCAGGATTAGCAGCCGGAACTTATTCTTACCAGGTAATGGATAGTAAAGGATGTAAATCTGCTGTAGGAAGTATAACAATTACGCAACCAACAACTTTAACAGCTACTGCAACTGCAACAACATTTACATGTAATGCATCAAATGTAAAACAGGCAGCTACTGTTACAATAGCTGTTCCAACTACCGGAACGGCTCCTTACGAATATAGTTTTGACGGAGGTACTGTATTTACAAGTACACGTACTTTATCTGTTACCGATAATGGTACCAACCAAACTATTTCTTATGTAGTTAAAGATGCTCAGGGTTGTAAAACTCCGGTTCAGACAATTACAATAAACAGATTAAACCCACCTACGAATTTAACATTCAGTGCTGCAAATGTTACTTGTACAGCGACTACAACAACAGTTACTGCAACAGCTACAAATGGAGTAGGTGCATTAACATATTCTATCACGTCACCTGCAGCATCTGTTGCTACGAATACTACAGGTGTATTTGCAGGATTAGCTGCAGGAACTTATAACTTTAAGGTTACCGATGCTAACGGATGTTATTTTGAAAAACCTTTTACAATAAATGCAGTAACACCAATTGATGTTGCAGCTAATAAAACAAGTGATGTTTTATGTAAAGGAGGAAATACAGGATCTGGTACTTATACCGTTTCCGGTAATGCAACAGTTGGAGCTTATACGTATACATTAAGCCCAAATACTGCTACGATTACAAAAGCGGGTAATGTCCTTACATTAACAAATGCTACAGCAGGTACTTATACAATTCAGGTAACCGATAATGCTACCGGATGTCAGGCTAGTAAAGCAATCACTATTACTGAACCTGCAAATGCATTGACTTTTACTACAACTTCTACTAATGTAAGTTGTAATAATGACAATTCACAAATTACGGTTACTGCTACTGGCGGAACTCCAAATTATACTTACGGTTTTGCGAAAAACCCATCAACTGTACCAACAGCTGGTTATGCAAACAGTAATGTACTAACAGTAGATACAAATTCAGGTGTTGATGTAACATGGGATGTTTATACGAAAGATGTAAACGGATGTGTTACTAAAAACACGGTTACGATTGCTAAAGATAATTTACCAACAGTAACAGCTACAAATAATAACCAATGTACAGGTACTGGAAATACATTTAATATTACAGCAACCGGAACAGGATTAGCTCCACTACAATATAGTATTGACGGAACAAATTTCCAGTCTTCAAACATATTTAGTGTTGCAGCAGGAACATACACAGTTACAGTAAAAGATAAAAACGGATGTACAGCTACAACAGCTGCAGCATTAGTTATCTATCCAAGATTAACTGCTGTTGGTTCTGTAACCAAAGAATTAGATTGTACAGTTTCTCCAAACGCTACTATTACAGTAACAATCACAGGAGGAAAAGGTCCATTTACTTACACTTCAAGAAAAGGAGCCGGAGCAACAAGCGCACCAAGTGCTTCACTTGCAGGTCCAACATTTACATTCCCGGTTACTCCGGCAAATGCTGATACCTATACATTTGTTATTACAGATGCAAACGGATGTCAGACTACTGCAGTAACAAAAGTAGACCCAATCACAAATCCAACAGTTACAGCAGTTCCAGTAAATGCTAGTTGTAATGGAACTGCAGATGGTTCAGTAACCCTTACAGGTGCAGGAGGATCTGGTGGATTTACTTATAGCAACAATGCTACAACAGGATTTACTACTGATGCCATTTTTGATGGATTAGCAGCAGGTTCTTATACTTTCTATGTAAAAGACAGTAAAGGATGTACAGGTTCAGTTGCAGTTGTAATTGGTCAGCCAACAACTTTGGCAGTAACAGTTACAGCAGTACCATTCTCTTGTAATACTTCAAATGCAAAAGTAGCAGGAACAGTTACTATTAATGTAACGGCAGGAACAGGAACTGCACCTTATCAATATAGCTTCAACGGAAGCGGATTCAGTGCAAATAATGTATTGACATTAAACGATAACGGAGCTGATCAGCCATATACATATGCGGTTAGAGATGCAAAAGGATGTCCGGTTACAGGTTCAGGAACTTTATTGAGATTGAATCCTCCGACAGATTTAACTTTTGCTTCACCGGCAGTTACATGTAATGCTACAACAACAACAGTTACTTTAACAGCTGTTAATGGTGTTGGTACATTACGTTATGAGACAGTTGCTCCTTCGTTAGTAATTATCCCAAAACAAACTTCAAATGCTTTCGCAAACCTTGCGCCTGGAACTTATACATTCAGAGTTACAGATGCTAATGGTTGTTATTATACTGAAGCTTATATTGTAAATCCGGTTACTCCGATTTCAGTTATCAGCAATAAAACAAGCGACGTTTTATGTAAAGGCGGAAATACAGGATCAGGAACTTATACCGTTTCTGGTAATGCAACTGCCGGAGCTTATACTTATACCTTAACTCCAAATACAGCTACAATTGCAAAAGCAGGTAATATCCTTACCTTAACAAACGCTGTTGCCGGAACATATACAATTCAGGTTACTGATTCAGCTACAGGATGTACTAGTTCTATAGGGCTTACTATCGGTGAACCGGCAAATGCATTAGGAATTACTTCTGCTGTTGCTACAAACGTAAATTGTAATAATGACAATTCACAAATTACGGTTACTGCTACTGGCGGAACTCCAAATTATACTTATGTTTTCGCGAAAAACCCATCAACTGCTCCATCATCAGGTTATGGAAACAGTAATATACTTACAGTAGATACTAATTCAGGTGCTGATTTAGTATGGGATGTTTATGTAAAAGATGCAAACGGTTGTATCGCTAAATCTACTGCAACGGTTATTCTTGACGCAATGCCTTCAGTTACTGCAGTGGTAAACAACCAATGTACTGGTTCTGCAAGCACATTTACAATTACCGCTACAGGAACAGGATTAGCTCCATTAACTTACAGTAAAGACGGAACAAATTTCCAGACTTCAAATGTATTTAGTGTTGCTTCAGGAACTTATACTATTTATGTAAAAGATAAAAACGGATGTATTGCTTCAGCTCCGGCTGCTACAATCGTTTACCCTCAGCTAACAGCTGCAGGTACCGTTACAAAAGAATTAGATTGTACTGCTACTCCAAATGCGACTATTACAGTTACAATTGGCGGAGGAAGAAGTCAGTTTACTTATACCGTTCAAAAAGGTGCAGGTACGCCAAGCGCAGCAAGTGCTCCAATTGCAGGTCCGACATTCACTTATTCAGTTACACCTGCAAATGCAGATACGTATACATTTGTTATAACAGATGCAAACGGATGTTCAAAAACTGCGGTAGTAACTGTTGCCCCAATTACAAACCCAACAGTTACAGCAGCACAGACAAATGCTAGTTGTAACGGAGCTTTAGACGGTTCTGTAACCCTTACAGGTGCAGGAGGATCAGGAAACTTTACTTATAGCAACAATGCTACAACAGGATTTACAGTAAATCCAACGTTCACAGGATTGGCTGCAGGTGCTTATACTTTCTACGTAAAAGACAGTAAAGGATGTACAGGTTCAGTAGCTGTAACAATCACACAGCCACTAACTCTTGCAGCAACAACTGTTACAGTTCCATTTTCATGTAACACTACTAATGGAAAAGTGGCAGGAACAGTTACTGTTAATGTAACAGCAGGAACAGGAACAGCAGGATATCAATATAGTTTTAACGGAGGCGGATTCGGATCAAATAATGTATTAACATTAAATGATAACGGAGCTGACCAGCCTTATACTTATATCGTTAAAGATGCAAAAGGATGTACCGTTTCTGGTTCAGGAACTTTATTGAGATTAAACCCTCCGACAGATTTAGCTTTTGCTTCACTACCAGTTACATGTACTGCTACAACAACAACAGTTACTTTAACAACTACTAATGGTGTTGGAACTTTACAATTTGAAACTATTGCACCATCTCCTGTAATTATTGCAAAACAAACATCTAATGCTTTCGCAAACCTTGCGCCTGGTACTTATATGTTTAAAGTTACAGATGCCAACGGATGTTATTATACAGAATCATATACTATTAACCCGGTTACTCCGATAACTGTTTTAGGTAATAAATTAAGCGATGTATTGTGTAACGCAGGAAACACAGGATCTATCAGATATACTGTTTCTGGTTTTGCTACAACATACAGCTATACAATCAATGGAGGAGCTCCCGTTTTGGCTCAGACTTCTCCAACCATTAACCTGACAAACCTGGTTGCAGGAGCTTATGCTATCGTTGTTACTGATAATGCAACAGGATGTACAGCTAATGAATCAATCACAATTAGTCAGCCGGCAGCTGCTTTATCAGCAACTTATGCTGCTATAAATGGAAATTGTTTTGTATCAACATCAGAAGTTACAGTTACTCCATCAGGAGGAACACCAGTTTACAGATATTCATTTGTACAGGACGGTTTACCAGCTGGAGCATATTCAAATAATAATAAAGCAAACTTAGACCCGGCAGTTAGTCTAAACTGGGACGTTCATGTAATTGACGCTAACGGATGTACATTTAAATTAGATATTACAATTACAAAAGATGCTGTTCCTACTGTTACAGCTTCGGCTACAGGTCAGTGTTTTGGAGTTGGAACATATACAATTACTGCAACTCCCGGAACAGGATTAGTTGCACCGTTAACGTATAGTATAAATAATGGTGCTTCATACCAGACAGGTAATACTTTCCCAATAACTACTCCTGGAAACTACACCATTAAAATTAAAGATGGTAACGGCTGTACTGCTGACAGTAATGTTGTTATTGTTGATAATAAGCTAGGTTTAACAGCAGTATTGGATAAAGACATTACTTGTTCAGTCCCAACAGCTGCTCAGGTTACTTTAACACCAAATGGAGGAACGGCTCCTTATACATACGAGTATAAAGAAGCAGGTGATCTAACAGAAACTGCAATGGCTAGTAATGTATTTAATACTACGGTTGCTGGAAGTTATACTTTCACAGTTACAGATTCAAGAGGTTGTATATTTGTAACTACCACTCCGGTTATTATAACCACTCCGGTTAATCCTGATATTACGAATGTTGTTCAGACTCAGTTTATTTCTTGTTATGGGGATACAAATGCGGCTATTTCTATAACTATTGATAATACTGCTGGACAAGCTCCATTTGTATATACTGTACTGAATACTACAACTGGTGTAAACTATGGTACTCAAACATCTGGTTTAGCAGCAGGTAATTATATAATTACTGTTAGAGATGCAAAAGGTTGTACAGATACCTTCCCATTTCCTATTGCTCAGCCAGCTGATATTGTTGTGGTTCATCATGCAGTGCCAATTACCTGTACTGGTGCTGGTGTTTCTAAAGGGTCAGTGATTGTTGACAGCGTTGTTGGAGGAGTTGGTCCTTACAACTATTTTGTAACAGGTGTTAATGGATATAATCAGTCTGAATTAAATAACCTTGGAACTACTTCTGTAAATTTCAATGTTGTAGACTTTGGTTTATACCAAATTAATATAGTAGATGCTAACGGATGTTCTAAACTAATTCAAAATGTATTAGTGGCATCTCCGCCTGAAGATTTGGATATTACTGTAACACCGCCACCTGCAGATTGTTCTAGTCTGGGTTCTGCTGTAGTTGCAATTGGAGCATTATCTACTAATATTACAGGTAATGGACCATTCCACTTTGCAGTGTACACAGGTCCTGGAATGACTTACACTTCGCCAACTACTTTACCATGGTATAATGAAGATGTTTTAGGAACTCCGGGAAGTAAAAAAACAACTATACCAAACTTATTACCAGGTGTTAAATACACTTTCATTGTACATGATGCCGGAACAGGTTGTTACTATTATGAAACAGCTCAATTCGCTATTCCAACAAGTTCAACATTAACTACAAGTGCGCTTGTGGCTAATAATGTTACTTGTAGAGGAAGTGCTAACGGAAATGTATCTTTTGCTATTAACAGCGTTTATCCAGCAGCAACTCCGGTTAGTTATGAGATATTAAATTCTCAAACATTAGTTTCAACCGGAATTTCAGGTACAGGATCTGTTCCTCCAAATGGAACATTGAATGTGACTAATTTAGGACCATTATCTTTTGGTAATTATATTGTTGTCGTAAGAGAAACGGCTGGTGCAACTCATGCAGGATGTAGTATTGCAACTGTTCCGTTTAATATTACTCAATCTGCAATTGATTTATCTATTACAGCTTCTGTTTCTAAAAATGCAAATTGTAACCCTAATTCAGGAGTTATAACTGCCATTGCAAAAGATGGAACTGCTCCATATACATACCAGTTATTGCTTGCTACAGCTCCGGCTCCAACGGCTGTTAGTGCTGGTTGGGCTGCAGCTAATACTTTCAACAGAAATGCAGGAAATTATATTGCATATGTAAAAGATGCTTATGGTTGTATTAAACAAGTTTCAATTACATTAGATAAAGATGCAGACCCTACAATTACAGCCCCGGCTTTAATTTGTTATGATGGAAATCCATTTACATTTACAATAACAGGAACAGTAGATCCTGCAATTGTTGGCGCAGCAACTTATAGTGTAGACGGAAGCGTTTTCCAAACAAGTCCGACCTTTACATTTAATGCTCCGAAAGTCTATACTTTAGCAATTAAAGATGGTAACGGATGTATTGCAACGACTACTTATGAAGTGAAACCGCAATTACAATTAGCTGCTAATTTGACAAAAGAATTAGATTGTACAGGTACTCCAAATGCAACAATTACTTTGACTGCTACTGGTGGATACAACACACTTTACACTTATGAATATTCTGTAAATGGAAGTGGTTTCACTACTATGCCTTCAAATGTACTTTCAACAAGCGTTTTAGGAAATTATGTTTTCAGAGTAAGCGATGCGAAGTTGCCTTTACCATCATGTCAGGCTACTGCAACATTCACTTTAGACCCAATACCGGCTACACTTTTCACAACAGTACAAGCACCGGTTAAATGTTTTGGAGGTGCAGACGGTACCATTACAGTTAATGTAACTACTGGCGTTGGTCCTTATCAATATCAATTAGATGGCGGAACTTTCCAGACATCAAATGTATTTACAGGATTAGCTGCAGGAACTTCATATATCATTACGGTTAGAGATAGTAAATCTTGTCTTTACCCAAGTACACCAATAACTATTGTACAGCCAACTGCATTAACTGCTACTTCAACTCTTACAACTCCGTTGACTTGTGCAACAGGAAATGTACCAACTAAAGCGTTGGTTACTGTAACAGGTGCAAATGGTACTCCAAACTATTTATATAGTTTTGATAATGGTGCTACATACACAAGCACAAATACATATGAGGCTTTTGCCGGAACAACATTTAATGTTCTTGTCAAAGATGCTAACGGATGTATATTTACTCTGGTAAATGGAGTTGACATCCCGGCTTTAAATCCTCCAACTATTACAAATATTACCGGAACACCAGTTTATTGTAATCCAGTAGCCAGCAGAACAAGCACTGTTACTATTACAACGACAAATGGTGTTGGTACATTAGCTTATGCGATTTTATCACCAGCTAGTGCAACAACAAATGTTTCGGGAGCTTCATCAGGAATATTTACTTCATTAGATCCTGATACTTATTTATTCGAAGTAACAGACGATAATGGTTGTAAAGATCAAAAATCATTTACTGTTGCTCCGGTAACAAATATTACAATTTCCGGTGAACTAGTAAACAATGTAACTTGTAACGGAAACGCTAATGGTGCTGTGAAATTCACAGTTGCTAATTATGCAGGAGGTTATACAGCTACATTAACTGCAGGAACAGGTACATTAACTCAAACAGGTAATACTGTAAATGTTACAGGTCTGGTACCGGGAACTTACACAGTTGAGGTAACTGATGCTATTACAGGTTGTATTAATTCAACTTCTGTAAATGTTACTCAGCCACCAGTTTTAGCGATTACTGTAGTTTCAAATGTAAATGCAAATTGTAACATCGGTGCTAAAGTTGAAGTTGCAGCAACAGGAGGAACACCTAATTATGTTTACGCATTCGTTAAAGACGGGGTAACTCCTCTTGCAGGCGATTACACTAATGTTGCCAATGCAGTTTTAAATGCTGCTGATGCAAATTGGGATGTTTACGTAAAAGATGCTAATAATTGTACTCAGAAAGTTGATGTAGTAATTGCTACAGATGCATTCCCAACAATCAACTCATCTGCAGGATTATATTGCTACACTGGAGGACCAGTACCAATTACGATCACAGGAACTTATGTTGGAACTCCAACATACAGTATTGGAAACGGATATCAGGCGAGCCCTAACTTTGTATTGAACGCACCAGGAAACTATATGTTCTATATTAAAGACGGTAACGGTTGTATCGTATCAAGACCATATACATTAAACCAGGAATTAAGATTAGATGCTACGCTGACAAAAGATTTAGATTGTACAGGAGCAGCAACTATTACATTATTGGCAACTCAGGGAACACTTACTTATACAGGTTTCGAAGTTGACTTTAATGGAGGTGGATATACTGCTGCTACATCACCTTACACTGCAACTGCTGCCGGAACTTATACTTTCAGAGTAACAGACAGTCAGGGATGTCAGTCACTATCTATTCCGGTAGTAGTAACACCAATAACAACTCCAACTGCAACATTTACACAAACAAATGTTAGTTGTATCGGAGGAAATACAGGAAGTATAATTGTTACGGCTGCTAATGGTGTTTTACCATATCAGTACAACATTAACGGAGGAACATTCCAGACTTCTAATATATTCACAGGATTAACTGCAGGAACTTATAACATTATCGTAAGAGATGCTAAGCAATGTACATCTGTAGCTATAACAGCTACAATTACACAGCCAACAGCTCTTGCAGCAACAGCAGTTCTAACGCAGGGATTAACTTGTAGCAGTACAGGAAATGCTACTCAGGCAGCAACTGTTACAGTTAATGTAACTGCCGGGACAGGAACAGCTCCTTACCAATACAGTTTCAACGGAGGAACAAACTATGGTACAGCTAACACGTATACTACGTTTAACGCTGGTACAGTAACAGCTTATGTAAAAGATGCTAACAACTGTATCATTGCAGTACCGGTTACAATCACTATTCCGGCATTGAATCCGCCGACAAATATGGATATTAACGGTACACCAATTTATTGTGCTCCGATTGCAAACACTACAAGTACAGTTACAATTAGTAATGTAATTAACGGTGTAGGTTCACTTCAGTATGAGATTCTTTCTCCAGTTGCAGTGGCTAAACAAGCAAGTGCAGTATTTACAGGATTAACTCCTAATACCTACTTATTCCAGGTAACAGATGCTAACGGATGTACATATCAGGAATCTTACGTTGTGAAACCGGTTACGAATATTTCAGTTTCAGGTCAACTAGTAAGTAATGTGACTTGTAACGGAAGCGCTAACGGTGCTGTGAAATTCACAGTTGCTGATTATGCAGGTGGTTATACAGCTACATTAACAGCAGGAACTGGTACCTTAACTCAAACAGGTAATACTGTAAATGTTACAGGTTTAGTACCGGGAACTTATACAGTTCTGGTTACAGATGCAATCACAGGTTGTACTGCTCCGGCTTCTGTTGTAGTTGGTCAGCCGACAGTATTGAATTTAGCTTTAGTAAGTAATGTAAACGCCAATTGTAATTTTGGTGCAAAAGTTACTGTACTGGCTAGCGGAGGTACTCCAAACTACAAATATGTTTATGGTGTTGACGGATTTACTCCAAACATCTTAGATTATGATACAGTTGCCAATGCAGTTTTAGATGCAACAGTAAGTACAGAATGGGATTTCTATGCTATGGATGCAAACGGATGTACTGTTAAACTTGATGTAACAATTGATACAGATGATTTACCAAAAATCAACTCATCTGCAGGATTATATTGCTACACTGGAGGGCCAGTGCCAATTACAATCACTGGAACATATGTTGGAACTCCAACTTACAGTATTGGAAACGGATACCAATCTAGCCCTAACTTTGTATTGAATGCGCCAGGAAACTACAAATTCTATATCAAAGATGGTAATGGTTGTATTGTTGAAAGTCCATACACTCTAAACCAGGAATTATTATTAAAAGCTACACTGACAAAAGATTTAGATTGTGCAGGAGCAGCGACTATAACATTATTGGCAACTCAGGGAACGCTTACTTATGCAGGTTTCGAAGTTGACTTTAACGGAAACGGATACACTGCTGCTACATCTCCTTACACTGCAACTGCTGCCGGAACTTATACTTTCAGAGTAACAGACAGTCAGGGATGTCAGTCACTATCTATGCCAGTGGTAGTAACACCAATAACAACTCCAACAGCAACATTCACACAAACAAATGTTAGTTGTATTGGAGGAAATAACGGAAGCGTAATTGTTACGGCTGCAAATGGTGTTTTACCATATCAGTACAGTATCGACGGATTACCATTCCAGGCTTCTAATATATTCACGGGATTAACTGCCGGAACTCATAACATTATTGTAAGAGATGCTAAACAATGTACATCAGTAGCTATAATAGCTACAATTACAGAGCCAACAGCTCTTGCAGCGACAGCAGTTCTAACTCAGGGATTGACTTGTGGTTCAGGAAATGCAACTCAACCGGCAATTGTTACGATTAATGTAACTGCCGGAACAGGAACAGCTCCTTACCAATATAGTTTCAATGGAGGAACAAATTACGGAACAACTAATACGTACACAACGTTTAACGCAGGTACAATAACAGCTTCTGTTAAAGATGCTAACAACTGTATTATCGCTGTACCGGTAAGTATTACTATTCCGGCAATCGATCCGCCAGTAATTGACAATGTTACCGGAACACCAATCTGGTGTGCACCAACTGCAAATACAACAAGTACAGTTACTGTTGCTGTTTCACATGGTGTTGGGGCATTAAATTTTGTTATTCTTTCTCCGGCAAGTGCGGTAACAAACACTTCAGGAGCTACAAGCGGAATATTTACAGGATTAACAGCAGATACCTACATATTCCAGGTAACTGATGCAAATGGATGTAAAGATCAAGCTTCTTATACAGTTGCACCACTAGTTAACATTACTGCTGACGGTCAGTTAGTAAATGATGTTAGTTGTAATGGAGGTGCTAATGGATCAGTGAAATTTAATATTGATAATTTCAATGGTACTTATACAGTTGCATTAATTGGTGGTCCAACTACAGGAACTATCACTCAGGCAGGAAAAGTGGTAACACTAACAAACCTTCCGGCTGGAGCTTATACAATTGAAGTAACAGATGCAATTACTGGCTGTAAAGCAGTACGCTCTGTAACGGTAGGACAACCAGCAATATTAACATTAACTGAAACAGGAAATATTAATGCTAACTGTAACTCTGGAGCTCAGGTAAGCGTTGCTGCTGCAGGTGGAACACCAGATTATAAATATGCATTTGTTGTAAGTGGAGCAACTCCTGTTGCAACAGATTATACAAACAGTAATAATGCTGTTTTAGATCAGGCGGTAAGTTTGAACTGGGATGCTTATGTTCTTGATTCAAAAGGATGTGTAACATTTATTCCAATTGTAATTGATGAAGATCCATTGCCAACTGCTATCACTGCGGTTGTTGCAAGTCAGTGTCCATCACCAACAGGTCAGTTTACATTCACAGTTAGTGTAGGTTCAGGTATGGCTCCTTATGAGTACAGTATCGGAAATGGTTTCCAAACTAGTCCAACATTCACAGTGCCTTCAGGAACATATGATGTGACAGTACGTGATGCAAATGGTTGTGAGGTTACGGCAACAGCTGCTGTAAATATTGCACCGGCATTACAACTTGATGCAGTTGTAACAGCATTACCAAGCTGTACGGCAAATAACGGTACGATCACTGCTACTGCTACTGGTGGTTCAGGAACTGCTAATTACAGATATACTTTAGACGGAGGTTTTAGTTATGCAACTACTCCTACAGTATTTATTAATGTAGCTCCGGGTACTCACATTATCAGAGTTAGAGATGTACTTACTTTATGTTCATTTGAAGTTACTGTTGAAATTGCTCCTGCAACTATCATTACAGGATTAACATTAACAGGTAAAAATGTATCATGTAAAGGTTTTGCAGACGGATCTATCACAACAAATCTGGCTCCAAACGGACCAGGCGTAAATGATAACCCGGTTTATACTTATACATTGACAGGAACGACAGTTTTAGGTGTTGCTGTTAGCAGACCGGCTCAGACTTTAAATGTATTTGAAAACCTTGAAGCGGGAGATTATACAGTAACAGTTACATCAGGAAGAGGTTGTGTTGATTCTGAAGATATCAGAATTGCTGAGCCTCAGCCAATTGTTGTCGCTGCTCCGGTAATTGCACAATATGGTTGTGCTTCAGGAACAAACACTTCAAATTATGCTACTATTACAGTAAGCACAGTTACAGGTGGTTCAGGAAATTATATTACTTACGAATTCCTTAAAAATGGAGTAGTAGTTCAAACAGGTTCTTCAAATGTTTATAGCGAATCAAACTTCCTTGGAGGTAATTACACTGTAAATGTTTATGATGATAATGGTTGTATTGGTTCTACGGTAGCTCCGGTTACTATTAATCCTTTCATTAGCATGGATGCTGTAAATGTTGCGGTAAACACAGCAGTTACATGTATTTCTAATGAAGATATTACAGTATCTGTAACATCAACAGGAGGAACACCGGTATTACTAAATTATACTGTAACAGGTCTGAACGGAAATACTTATAACCAAACTAATACAAATGGTGTTTTCACAGGTTTAATAATAGGAGATTACTTAATTAAAGTTGAAAATCCTGCTACAGGATGTACAATCGAGAAAATCCATTATGTAAATGATCCTAATACTTTCGAAATTAAAGCAGTAACAGTAAACGGAAAAATCTGTTTCGGTACAACTGACGGAAGTGTAGATTTAACTTTTGTGGATAACCAACTGGTTCCAACAAATGATGCAGGTGCTTTTGATTACACAATCACTGGTCCACTTACACTTACAGGAACTACAACAAATGCAGGTCCATTCCATATTGCGAATCTAATTGCAGGTCAGTATACTGTTGTTGCAAAATTGGTTAACAATCCAGAATGTACTGTAACAACATTGTTCACAATCGAACAACCGGCTGCAGCGTTGACACTAGTAACAACTCAGTCTGACATTACTTGTATAACAGGTAACAATGACGGAATAATTACAGCTGTTGCAACTGGAGGATGGGATAGTAAATACCAATACCAGTTAGTACTAGGCGGAACAACATTGATCGATTATTCTGATCAGTCTGTATTCTCTGGATTATCTGCAGGTGTTTACACTATAAATGTTAAAGATGGTAATGATTGTATCGCTACGACAACTGCAACATTAGTTGTTCCGGCACCAATCGTTATTGTAACATCACCAGATGTAATGTTAACATGTTATGGAGAGAAAACGGCTACCATTTCTGCTACAAGCGTAACAGGTGGTCAGGGAAGTAATTATTTATATACTTTAAATATTGTTTCTGCTAATCCGGTTATTTCTTCAGGTCCTCAGGCATCTCCGGTATTCACTGATTTAGGTGCAGGAACTTATACAATAACAGTAACTGACGGATTTAATTGTTCTGCAACTTCTGGTAACATCGTAGTAGATCAGCCAACAGAAGTAAAAGCAACTTTAGTGAAATCTAAAGGTGTAGCATGTACAACATTAGCTCAGCTTACGTTAAGTGCGGTTGGAGGATCAGCTCCTTATACATACAGTGCTGATGCTACTTTTGCTACAGTGATCGGATCATTTACTACTTCGGTAACATTTGATGTCGCTCCTGGTTCTTACAAGTATTTTGTTAAGGATGCACAAGGTTGTGTGAGTGTAGTTTCAAATGACATTAAAGTTGATCCTTTAGAGCCATTAACACTTACTTTAGATCAATCTAATGCAGTAGTAAAATGTACAGGTGATAACAGCGCCGTTATTGTTGCAACAGCAACAGGAGGTTTAGGAAGCTATCTATATACATTATATAATAATGTTGGTACTGTTTTAGCAGGACCTCAGGCAGATAACAGATTCGAAGGTCTTGTTGCAGGAACTTACAGCGTAAAAGTTGACAGTGAAGATTGTTCTCAAATTTCGGGAGCAATTACAATCAGCCAGCCAGCGACACCATTTACTGCTACAGTAACAGTTACTCCGGTATACTGTTTTGGAGAAAAAACAGGTAGAATCGAAGTTGTTGGTGCAGGTGGTACAGGTGCTTATGTTTATTCTATCTCACCAAGATCTGACCAATATTTTGATACTGGAATATTCGAGAGATTAGAAGTTGGTACATATACAATTTTGGCTAACGATGAGAATGGATGTTTATTTAGACAAGAAGTAGAAATTACAGGACCAACAGCTCCATTATTCGTAGGAGTGACGCCTGGATCTATACACGGAGAAGAATGTTTAGGTGACTCTAATGGTGGATTTACAATTGATATCCAGGGAGGTACAACACCTTACACAGTAAGCTTAGATGATAAAAACGGAACGTACGAAACAGTTACAACAATACCTCATCCATTTGATAATATCAAAGGAGGTATCCACAAAGTGTTCGTAAAAGATGCTAATGGTTGTGAATTCACAATCACTGTTAATGTTCCATTACCGGTAGATTTAACTTCATCAGTAGAAGTTGTTTATGGTTGTGAAACGAATACAGTAACTGTAAATGTTCTGGATACAACAATTGATCCTGCAGATATTGACTATGCTCTTGATGATATAAATGGTCCTTACCAGGCTGAGAATGAATTTAAAGATCTTCTTGCCGGTCCTCACAAAATATTTGTAAGACACACTAATAGTTGTATTTTAGAAACAGCGCCGTTTACAATTCAAGGTTTTGCTAAACTGGGTATTACAGTAGTTTCAGCTGGAAAAACTGAAATGAACGTAATTGAAGTTATCGGTGTAGGAGGTAAAAAAGATTACCTATACAGCTTCAACGATGAGCCATTTACATCAGATAACAAATACAAAATCTACAAATCCGGAGATTATAAAGTAGTGGTTAGAGATCAAAATGGTTGTGAGGCAACAATAGTTGTTCCAATGATTTATGTTGATGTTTGCGTACCGGATCACTTTACTCCAAACGGAGATGGTCAGTTTGACGAATGGGGTCCTGGTTGTACAAATATTTACAACAACCTTACTTTCGAAATCTTTGACAGATACGGTCGTGTAATTGCTAAATATCACTATGGTCAAAAATGGGATGGTAAATATGACGGTGCCGAATTACCAACAGGTGATTACTGGTATGTTCTTAAACTAAATGACGAGAAAGATGCAAGAGAGTTTGTTGGACATTTCACTTTATACAGATAACAAAATAATAGCCCCTGTGATGTTATCTAAAAAAATTATTACAATGAAAAAATTATTATTATCCTTAGTACTCATGGCTGTAACAACAAGTTACAGCCAAGAGTTAAACCTACCAGTGTTTACTCAGTATCTAGCTGATAACCCTTTTATACTTTCACCTGCGTATGCCGGTATTGGTGACAACCTTAGAATTAGGGCCAATGGACTTACACAATGGGTTGGAATCAAAGATGCACCGGACAACCAGTCTTTGTATGCAGATTTCAGAATTCTGGATCGTTCCGGAGTTGGAGTTTCGTTGTATAATGATAAAAATGGATACACAAGACAGACGGGTGCCAAAGTTTCCTTTGCGCATCACCTGATCTTAGATTATTATTCAAAGCAATATTTGTCTTTTGGTCTTTCGTATAATTTCAACAGTTTCCGTATTGATGTAAATGATTTCGATTATACTAATCCAAACGGAGGAGCACCAGTTTTTGACCCTTCAATTACAGACAATCGTTATACTTCAAATAACAACTTTGATGTGAGTGCTTTATATCGTAATAAAGACTTCTACATCAGTTTTAATGCGAATAACGTTTTAAAGAAAAATACAAATAAGTACAGAGGTATAGAACCGGATTTACTTTCCAACTATCAGGTATATACAGGTTATACGTTCAGAGATGGCGAAAACAGACGTATCGAATACGAACCATCTGTATTTTATCAGTATTTTGCAAGTGATAAACGTTCTACTACCGATTTTAACTTTAAGTACAGACGTTACAACCGTTACGAAGATTATTACTGGATTGGAGTTTCATATCGTTTCCTTAACGACCAGTTTCCAAAACCATTATCAGTTGGGCCAATGGCAGGTTTCATGAAATCTAAATTTTATTTTGCTTATTCATACCAGGTTATGTTCAACGACCTTGGTAACTATAATACAGGAACTCACGTTGTAACCATCGGATTTGATTTCTTTGGATCAATCAGTAACTGTCCTTGTACACAAAGTCCGGTTCACGATTAGGCAACCAATTTTCTGTTTTTTAAAAGTAAATTTGTTTTTTTTCATAATTTACAACGTTTTCGTTGTTAGAGATAGGTTATTTTTGTTTTTTTCAAATTTAATACTACTTTAAAAGTTCTATATTTGTTATTCTTTCAAAAAAATTAAATAACTATCAAATGAAAACTTTAAACGATTTCGACTTTAAAAATAAAAAAGCAATTATCCGTGTTGATTTCAATGTGCCACTGGATGAAAATTTTAATGTAACAGATGCAACACGTATCGAAGCTGCCAAACCAACCATTGATGCTATCCTGGCACAAGGTGGAAGTGTAATTTTGATGTCGCATTTAGGAAGACCAAAAGGAACTGAAGAAAAATATTCATTAAAGCATATTCTAAAAACTGCTTCTGACATATTAGGAGTTCAGGTAAAATTTGCTGAAAACTGTGTTGGAGAAGTTGCACAAAATGCTGCAAAAGATCTTAAGCCAGGAGAAGTATTGTTATTAGAGAATTTACGTTTTCATAACGAAGAAGAAGCCGGAGATGTTAATTTTGCAAAAGAATTAGCTTCACTGGGAGATATCTATGTAAATGATGCTTTCGGTACAGCTCACAGAGCACACGCTTCTACAACTATCATTGCTCAGTTTTTTCCAAACGACAAATGTTTCGGAACATTACTGGCAAAAGAAATAGAAAGCTTAAACAAAGTTCTTAAAAACAGTGAAAAACCAGTTACAGCAGTTTTAGGCGGATCTAAAGTATCTTCTAAAATCACTGTAATCGAAAATATTTTGGACAAAGTTGACCACATGATTATTGGTGGAGGTATGACTTTTACATTCATTAAAGCTCAGGGAGGAAAAATCGGTGAGTCTATTTGTGAAGATGATAAACAAGAACTGGCTCTTGAAATTTTGAGATTAGCTAAAGAAAAAGGCGTGCAGGTTCATATTCCTGTTGATGTTATCGCTGCCGATGATTTCTCAAATACAGCAAATACAAAAGTTGTTGATGTAAGAGAAATTCCTGACGGATGGCAAGGTCTTGACGCAGGTCCTAAATCTTTGGAAAATTTCAAAAAAGTAATTTTAGAGTCAAAAACAATTCTTTGGAATGGTCCATTAGGAGTTTTTGAGATGGAAACATTCTCTAAAGGAACAATCGCTTTAGGAGATTATATTGCAGAATCTACTCAAAATGGTGCGTTTTCTTTAGTTGGTGGCGGAGATTCAGTTGCTGCTGTAAAACAGTTTGGATTTGAAGACAAAATGAGCTACGTTTCCACTGGGGGCGGGGCAATGCTTGAAATGTTAGAAGGTAAAATCTTACCTGGAATAGCTGCGATTTTAGACTAAAAAATCACAATTAACATTTTTTTTGATATTTTTCTTCAATAAAGGCCTTAAGTTTGCAAAAATACAAGTCCTTGTAATTGTTTGTTTTATAGGATTTTAAAAAAATGTTATATGATTATAAGAAAAGTTTCTTTAGCGGTTTCGGTTTTATTTTCAATAGCCGGTTTTGCGCAGGATGTTGCCAAAACAGACTTTCAAATTAAACCAGATGTAAAGATCTCGTACTTAGATTCAGTTAAAAGTTCTTTTAAGAAAGATGAACTGGCTACCAAAGTAGACAGTCTTTGGATGAAAGAATTAGTAAGTCTGGATATTTACGATGATTTAACGAAAGACATTCAAACCATCAATTCGGATGTTTCTGTTGATGAAGAATTGCCAACTGAGTTGTTGAAACAGCGACTTCAGGTTATGAATGAGAAATCGCCTTTTGAAATTGAATATAATCAAGGCCTTGAAAACATAATAAAGTCGTTTCTCAAGAATCGTAAAAAATCGTTTTCACGATTAATGTCTTTATCAGAATATTACTTTCCAATTTTTGAGGATGCTTTTGCCAAGCAAAATGTTCCTTTAGAAATTAAATATTTAGCCGTTGTAGAATCTGCTTTAAATCCTAAAGCAGTTTCTAAAATGGGCGCCACGGGTCTTTGGCAGTTTATGTACGGTACCGGAAAACAGTACGATCTTAAAATTGATTCTTACATAGACGAAAGAAGCGATCCGATGAAAGCTACTGCAGCCTGCTCAGAATACATGACAAAAATGTTCAATATTTTTGGAGACTGGGAGCTTGTTTTAGCATCTTATAATTCAGGACCGGGAAATGTTACCAAAGCAATCCGTCGTTCCGGAGGAAAAACCAAATACTGGGACATTCGTAACCACCTTCCAAAAGAAACACAAGGTTATGTTCCTGCTTTCCTGGCTACAATGTATCTTTTTGAATTTCACAAAGAACACGGAATAAACCCGGAAAGAGCTGTTGTCAAAAATTTTGAAACAGACACCGTTCAGATCAAATCTCAAATGAGTTTCAAACAAATTGCAGATTTACTGGATATGCCACAAGCACAAATTCAGCTTTTAAACCCATCTTATAAATTAAATGTAGTTCCATTTTATCAAAACGAAGCGCATTATCTGCGTCTGCCAAAAGATAAAATTGCCACATTTGTTTCTAATGAAGACCAAATTTACGCTTACGTAAAACACCAGTCTCAATTTAAATCACTTCCGGCAAGACTGGCTTTAAAAGTTACTCCACGCGCAAAGAATACTCTTGAAAAAAGTACTCAGGACATTCAGTTCTATAAAGTTCGCAAAGGAGATAACTTAGGATCAATTGCTGATAAATATGACTGTTCGATTTTAGATTTAAAGAAATGGAACAATCTTAAAAGCAATTCACTTGCTCTTGGTAAAACAATAAAAATCAAATCAGCTGATTCTGTTGTTAAAACAAAAGAAATAAAAACTCCTGAAATTGATAAAAAGGCAGTTGAAGAAGCAGTTGCTTCTACAGACAATAAAGACAAATCTGGTGCTAAACCTTTAGAATATGTTGTCGTTTCAGGCGATAATCTGGGAAGCATCGCTAAAAAATTCGGTACGACTATTGCTGAATTAAAAGAGCTAAATGATCTGACTTCAAATAATCTTGGTTTAGGAAAAACTTTGGTAATTTCTAAAAATGCAGCAGAAATTGAAGTAGTACCGGCAGAAAATACTGTAGCAGTTGCTTCAAACTCTATTGATACTTTCAAGAAAAAAGCAACCACTGCTAAAAATATCGGTGAAGATTATTACGTTAAAAAAGGAGATTCTTTATACAGCATTTCTAAAAAATATCCTGGAGTAACTATTTCAGATATTAAAAAATGGAACGGTATCAAAGAAGATGATTTAAAACCCGGAATGAAACTTAAAATAAACGGATAATAAAAAATCTTAACTAAATTTGGGTTTTATTTCATAAATTAAAAAAATGAATAAAACCCATTTTTTATTGCTTTTACTTTCGTGCCTGTTTGTTTCTTGTTTTAAAAACGAAAAACAGCCTGAGCCTGTTTCCGGAAAAACAAATACCATTTCTATTATCATTGACGATCAGTTGTGGTATGGGGAAGTAGGTGACAGCATCAGAAATAAATTTGCCTCTCCGGTTCTGGGTCTTACACAGGAAGAACCATTATTTACCATAAACCAGTACCCGGCCAAACTTCTTGAAGGTTTTGTTACCGACAGCCGAAGTATTATTGTAGTTAAAAAAGCCGCTGCGGATAAGTTTGAAATCAAACACAACTCGAAATCCCTTCCACACAATACATTTCGTATTTACGGGAAATCCGTTGAGGATATTATCTGTAGTATAGAATTGAATTCTGCCCAGATTATTAAAGTAATCCGTGATGCTGAAATCCAGAAAATCCAACAAGACAACAGCAAATCACTTATCAAACCTGCTGTAATAAAAAACAAATTCCATATCGATTTGAAAATTCCAAGTGGATATGAATACATGCTGCACAAAAAAAACTTCATTTGGCTTAAGAAAGAAATCATAAGCGGGAACACGAGTTTACTTATTTATCAGATTCCATTGCAAAAATTAAAACAAGGTCCCGATGTCGTAGAAAATATCGTAAAAATGAGAGATTCTGTTGGACGATACATCAAAGGACGTGAACCTAACACCCAAATGATAACCGGAGAAGCCTATGCTCCTTATTTTTCGGTTACAGAATTAGACGGAAAGAAAACTTTTGAAACCAAAGGAACCTGGGAATTAAGAAATGATTTCATGACAGGACCTTTCATCAATTATGCTATTATTGATAAGGCTTACAACAGGATCCTGGTCATCGAAGGATTTTGTTACTCACCATCAAATCAGGCAAGGGATTTAATGTTAGAACTCGAAGCGATCATTAAATCGGTTAAGGTGGATAAAAGATAGTTTTATTATTTTTCGTTACTTTGTTTAATTAACTTTAAATCAGATAATTATGAAAAATTTTTGTATCACATTGGCAATGTTGGTATTTTGTCTTTCTTCTTGTAAAAGAGAACTAAAAACAGAATCAGAAAATACTAAAGTTACTGATAGTGTTAAAACCGAAGAAGCAATTGCAGAAGTACCTTTAGATTCTGCAGCACAAATGAAGGCATGGGCAGAATATGCAACACCGGGCAGTTCGCATAAAATGATGGCCGATGAAACGGGAACCTGGAACTGCGATATGACTTTTTGGATGGAACCAAAAGGAAAACCAGAGAAAGCGACTTCTGTAGCTAATATCAAAATGATATTGGGTGGCCGATATCAGGAAGCAAATTATAGCGGAACGATGATGGGACAGCCTTTTGAAGGAAAAAGCACACTCGCTTATAATAATGCCAGCAAGGAATACACCACTACTTTTATTGACAATATGGGAACCGGTATGATAATAGCAACTGGTAAATTTGATGAAAAAAGCAAAAGCATGGAATTAAAGGGTGACATGGTAAATCCGCTTAACGGTAAAAAAACACCTTACAGGGAAATTTACACTATTGTTGACGCTAATACCCGAAAAATGGAAATGTTTGATGTCAAAAACGGTGAAGAATTTAAAAGTATGGAAATCATTATGAAGAGAAAATAACTGATTTCACTTCTAAATCAAATAAACCCGATTGCAGTTGTAATCGGGTTATTTATTTATAGTTTTTATCTTTTATAAATAATTGCTTTTTTATTGCATCAAAAGAGGAATAATTTTTATGTTTGAAAAGTAAAACCTCAAAGTTGTTTTGCACAATAATAAAACAAATGGAAATGGAATTAAAATGGAAAATAAAGCCTTTTGAGGCGTTAACTGTTCACGAGTTATATGATTTGCTCAAAGTAAGAAGTGAAATCTTCGTACTGGAGCAAAACTGCGTTTATCTGGACATTGACGGCAAAGATAAACTTGCATTGCACCTTATCGGCGAATATGATGGTAAAGTTGTGGCGTATGCACGGTTGTTCGATTCCGGAATTAGTTTTGATAATGCTTCAATAGGAAGGGTAGTGGTAGATGCCAATTACCGTGACAGAAAATGGGGTCACGATTTGATGCGTGAAGCCATATCGGCAATTAAATCAAACTTTGGTAAAGATAAAATCACAATCGGTGCGCAGTTATATTTGAAGAAATTCTACGAGAGCCACGGATTTGTTCAAACCAGTGAGATGTATCTGGAAGATGATATTGAGCACATCGAAATGCAGCGTGGTTAAGAAAAAGGACTAAATCTTTGTAATCACAAACTCAACCCGTCTGTCTAAATTATCACCTCTGCCCAGTGGATATTTATTTCCGCACCCCTGAAAAGTCATTCGGTTTATAGATATTCTCTTATCCAGTAAATAGATAAAAACGTTTTTAGCACGGTTCCAGGAAAGCCTTCTTTCTTTGGTTGCCCTGTCAATTCCGTCAGTGTATATTTCGGGAGTGCAGCAGACATGTCCGCGAATTTCGAACTGGAGAGTCTTTTTTTCCTGAAGGAGTTTGGCAATCTTATCCAATTCTTTTTTTGAACTGTGGGTTAGTTTAGAACTTCCGATATCAAACAGGATATTTTCCAGACAGATTTTGTCGCCGATTTTTAGTTTGTTCTTAAAAGAACTGCTAATTTCCCGGCCATAACTGTTTCGTTTTACTGCGATTAAATCAACACGCCGGTTTTGAGAACGGGTTTCCGTCAAATTTTCTACTGTATCCGGTTTTATAACAACACGGCCTTTGCCTTCCAAAATAATGATTTTACTCTGGTTAAAACCTTTCGAAATCAAAAGCTGCTGAATTGTATTGACCCGGTTTCTGGATAACCTGAAATTGTACTGATCGTTTCCGCGGTCATCACAATAGCCGTAAATCTGTACCGATTCTATTTTTGAAGTATCAATTGTTTTTAAAAAATTTGTAACAATCTCTGTTTGCTTTTCATTAAGATCATATTTGTCAAAATCAAAATATACGGTTTCAATTGGCTTTTGCTGAGCGGACAAATTCAAAATAGAGAAAAGAAATATTGCCTTACAAATTTTCATTTTTTACATTTTTAAAATCGTTTTATATTCAGTCTGATTATTCAAAACGTTCACGGCTTTTTTGATTTCTGAATTGTTTTTAATGTAAAATTGATACAAACCTTCCTGATATTGGTATCTCTTAATAAGTTCCTCCTGAATCAGTCCCTTGATTTCCTTTTGGTTTTTGTCAAGTAAAGTGGTTTCGCTTTTTTCTAAGGCATTTAATAATTGTTGATATTCCGTTGCGATCGTTTCGTCTATTTTTTCATTTTTTGCTGCAGCAAGAGTATTTCTCAGCGCTACTTCAGTTTCAGTGTCAAAACTGATTTTGTTTGTTTTCAGATATTGCTTAAATCCTGCATAATCTGCATCAGTCAAAACAGGGATTTTATCTCCTAAATTTGGATTTTTGTAATAGTAAGTTGTGGCATAGTCAAAGATACCGTCGTTTTTTAATAACGCATTGGTGATCGGACTCATTTTAGTTTCCTCCAGTTCAATATCCGGCAAAACACCACCACCATCATATACCGTTCTTCCTTTTCTGGTTTTAAAGGCATTGAAGTTTTTAGCATCTGTTCGTACGGCAACTCCGTTTTTATCTTTGTGAGCATAATCCAAAGCCTGGATACAACGACCCGAAGGGGTATAATAACGCGAAATGGTTACTTTTAGCTGAGTTCCGTAAGTCAGGTCAACAGAACGCTGAACCAAACCTTTTCCAAAACTGCGGCTTCCTAAAATAACAGCACGATCCAGATCCTGTAAAGCACCCGAAACAATTTCAGAAGCAGAAGCACTTCTTCCGTTTACTAAAATCGCCAGAGGGATTTCCGTATCAATTGGTTCGTTTTGTGTTTTATAAGTATTGTTGTGTTTTTCAATTCGGGATTTTGTAGTTACAATCACTTCATTTTTCGCAACAAACAAGTTACAGATATCAATGGCTTCGTTTAATAAACCTCCCGGATTTCCTCTCAAATCCAGAACAATTTGCTTAGCTCCGTCTGCTTTTAGTTTTTCCAAAGCATCTTTTACTTCGGCAGAAGCTTTTCTGCTAAAATGTGCTAAAACTATATAACCGGTTTTGTCATCTATTTTTCCATAAAACGGAACCGATTTAATATCAACCTCATCCAAAACAAGAACCGTAGTGTAAGGTTTTCCCTGACGAAGGTATTTTATATTGATTTTAGTATTCTTGGTTCCTTTCAATAACTGAGAGGTATCCTCTTTATAATCAGCAACCAGAATATCTCCAATCTGTATAATTTCATCACCTGCTTTTAATCCCGCTTTATCGGCAGGATAATTTTTATAAGGCTCGCGTACAATCAGGCGGTCTTTTTTTCTCGCGATCATGGCACCAATCCCGGTATATTCTCCGGTATTGTTGATTTTAAAATTTACAACATCCTGCTCGTTAAAGTAAACGGTATAAGGATCTAAACTTCCCAGCATGCTTTTAATGGCTTTGTCCATCAAATCTCCCGGATTTGTTTCATCTACATAATTTGTGTTTACAGCTTTGAATAAAGTCGTGAAAATTTCGATTTGTTTGGCTATTTCAAAAAAATCATCCTTGAAACTGGTTCCGACAAATAAAAATCCTGCAGCAACGGCTGGTATGACAAACTTCTTTTTTAAATAAGGATACATGACTATTGTTTTTTTCTTTTAAATCTTTTTCTAATAAAATAGGCTAATACGCAAATGATAATGATAAACGGCCAAATACTGATGATTGAAATTAAAAATTCAGACAGGCTGAAGAATCCGGATTTTATGGCTGTCCAGATTTTTGATCCGTATGATATTTTAACGCCTTCTTTTTCGGCAATAGGTTTATAAATTTCTATAGAGATACGGCTTTCCGAAACGCGGCTTTCAAGATACCTGAGCTGACCTTGTTTTGCTTCTATTTCTTCACGGATAAGAGAAATCTGTTGTTCTATTTCTAGTATCTCGCTGATTTTATTGGCTTTTTTTAAAATTTCCAAATACCGTTCTTCGAGTTTACGCTTTGTTTTAAATCTTGAATCCAGGTCAATATATTGTGCCGTTACATCTTCAGATGAAATGTCCTTCTGGTCAAAATAAGAAACACCCTTTGAAACGGATTGCAAAAAAACATCAAAATTTTGACTCGGAACGTGAATCATTATGTTTCTGTAAAGAGAATAATCATTTTTTCCTTCAGAATCCGATTGTATAGTAGCATGACTTTCTTTGACCGCTGCCTGAATTTGCTTGTAGGTAGCTTCTAAATCATTGCTTTCAAATCTTAAACTTGCCGATTTAATTATTTTCTGCGGAATAGTTGCAGTAATCTTTTCATCCTTACTTTCTGAAAGAGGAGCATTTGAAACCTGAATTGCTTCGGTGGTGGAATAAGCCTCTTCGTTTGCTGTTTTACTGCAGGACAAAAGAAAAAGAACTAAAAATAAGTTTACAGAAAAAATATATCGCATAAAGTTCAATTTAGAGCTAAAACTACAATTTTTTTATAATTTTCTGTCTAATTTGACAAACAAACTTGTCTTTCAGGACTTACAAATCTGTTT
The DNA here is from genome assembly GCF_003105115.1 of Flavobacterium sp. HTF. Taxonomy (GTDB): domain Bacteria; phylum Bacteroidota; class Bacteroidia; order Flavobacteriales; family Flavobacteriaceae; genus Flavobacterium. The sequence continues at coordinate 54,031 of NZ_QETH01000001.1, forward strand.
TGTTCTGAGATTCGTTTGTTTTGTTTACTTGTTGAAGAAATTTCTCAAACAACTGAATGGTTTTTGTGTTGATTTCTTCATAGGATAAACGGTCCTTACTTTGGTAAAAAAACATAATAGAATAAGGCTCTTCCAGATTATCCCAAAGCAAATGTTTGTTTAACCGGTATGTTTCCCTTAGAACACGTTTGAAGTAATTTCGGTCTACTGCTTTTTTGAAATATTTCTTAGAAACCGAGACTCCAATTTTAATTTTTTCATCAACTTCTCCTTTTTCATCGCGATAAACCAAACGCAGCGGATATTTAGATACCGATTTTCCTTCAGAAAAAAGTAAGCCAATCGTTGTTTTACTTTTTAAGCGTTCGTTTTTTGGATAGGTAAAGTTCATTTAATTCAGAAAAAAGTTGCAAATTTATAGGGCAAAGGTACAATTAAACCAGAAAAACGGTTATTGTTTTTAATTTTAATACCGCTAAAAATATATTTATTACTTTTGGCCTTTAATTTTTTTAAGCATGCAGAAGATAATTTCGTATCCCATATCCGTAATTTATTATTTATGTTTTGGATTGTGTTTGGCTGTTTTTCATCCAATACAATGGTTTTGCCTAAAAGTTTTTGGTTATCAGGCTCATAAAAAGAGTGTTGACTATTTAAATTTCTTCCTATTAAGATGTACAAATCTGGTGGGAACAACTTATAAAATCGAGAACAGGGAAACAATTCCTGTGGGAGTTCCCTTGATATTTGTGTCTAATCACCAAAGTATGTACGATATCGTAGCAATGATTTGGTATTTTAGACGATTTCATTGTAAATTTGTAAGTAAGAAAGAGTTAGGAAGCGGAATTCCAAGTGTTTCTTTTAATTTGAGACATGGAGGTTCTGTACTGATTGACCGAAAAGATCCTAAACAAGCGATTCCCGTAATCAAAGGCTTGTCTGAATATATCGAAAAACATACCAGATCTGCCGTTATTTTCCCCGAAGGTACACGAAGTAAAACCGGAAAACCAAAAGAGTTTGCTCAGAGTGGTTTAAAAATCTTATGTAAATATGCGCCATCTGCGTATGTGGTTCCGGTAAGTATTAACAATTCATGGAAAATGGTTAGATACGGAATGTTCCCTGTAGGTTTAGGAAATCGCCTGTCCTTTACCGTTCATAAAGCTTTGGCAGTGAAAGATTATGATTTTGCCGAATTAATGGCATTGACTGAAAAGGCAGTAGTAGAAGGAGTAAATGAATATAAATAGATTTTTGCTTTAGCGAAAGCTAAATCTTAAATCCCAAATCTAAAATAAGTAATGTCTATAAAAAACATTAGATTAGAAGTAATGCAGTTTTTGGAGAAAAACGTGGATAGCTTCGTTGAACAGTATTTAATTCCAGTGGAAAAAATTTGGCAGCCTACTGACTTTTTACCAAATTCTCAGGGAGAAAACTTCTTTGAAGAGGTAAAAGAGCTACGTGAAATTGCCAAAGAATTACCATATGATTTCTGGGTTACGCTTGTCGGTGATACCATCACAGAAGAAGCCTTGCCAACTTACGAATCGTGGTTAATGGATGTAGAAGGAATAAATCAGGTGGAAGATGGTGGAAATGGCTGGTCTAAATGGATTCGTCAATGGACCGGAGAAGAAAACCGCCACGGAGATTTACTAAATAAATACTTGTATTTGTCTGGTCGTGTTAATATGCGTGAAATCGAAATGACGACACAGCATTTAATCAACGACGGTTTTGATATTGGGACTGGATCTGATCCTTACAAAAACTTTGTATATACCAGTTTTCAGGAATTGGCAACTTATGTATCACATAACAGAGTAGCTCAGATGGCTAAGAAGTTTGGCGATAATAAATTGTCTAAAATGTGTAAAATGATTGCTGGTGACGAAATGCGCCATCATCATGCCTATAGTGAATTTGTTACCAGAATTTTTCAGGTTGATCCTAGCGAAATGATGTTGGCATTTCAATATATGATGAAACAGAAAATCGTGATGCCGGCTCATTTCCTGAGAGAGTCTGGTCAAAAGATAAGCACTGCCTTCGAACAATTTTCTGACTCTGCTCAGCGTATTGGTGTTTATACCGCAAGTGATTATGTTGATATCATGCAAAAATTAATTGATAAATGGGAGATTGATAAAATCTCTAATTTAACTGACGAAGCAGAAAAAGCCCGTGATTATCTGATGAGATTACCGGCGCGTATGGCTAAAATTTCTGAACGTTTAGTGATTCCTCAGGAGTCTCATATTTTCAAATGGGTAGAACCTGCGAAATTATAGAGTATGGATTATTCTGAATTTTTTTCAGGATAAATATAATAGCGTGATTTAACGCAACAATATTGCAAATAAAAAAATGTTGACTGAAGAAGCTGGTAAATCTTTGACAATCAACATTTTTTTTATGGCAAAATTTCTACCAATTTCTTAATGCAACATTGTACACTGTTCAAATCCGGGAAATGTATATGATTTTATTTCAGGTTTGCGGAGGTACAAAATTTAAAATTTCTTATGAGTAATACAGAATTAATAGACAGAACAATTGCCTTTGTCAAAGAAAAATTAAATAACGCCGAAGGAGGGCACGATTGGTTTCATATTGAGCGTGTGTATAAGAATTCACTTTTGATTGCTAAAAACACGAATTGTGACATTACAGTGGTTCAATTAGGTGCTTTGCTACATGATATTGCAGATAGCAAATTTCATAACGGAGATGAAACAATAGGGCCCAAAACAGCCCGTATATTTCTGGAATCTGAAAATGTCTCCGAAGATATCATCACACATGTAGTAAACATCATTGAAAACATATCCTATAAAGGCGGCAATTTTGAAAAGAAATTCTCTTCTGCGGAATTAGATATTGTTCAGGATGCAGACCGATTGGATGCAATTGGCGCAATTGGAATTGCGAGAGCATTTAATTATGGAGGTTTTAAAGACAGGACTTTATACAATCCCGAAATTGCCCCGATTACCAATATGACAAAAGAAGAGTACAAAAAGAACAACGCCCCAACGATAAATCATTTCTACGAAAAGCTTTTACTTTTGAAAGATAAAATGAATACCGAAACAGGAAAACAAATTGCTGCAGAAAGACATCGTTTTATGGAATTATTCCTTTCACAGTTTTATGCAGAGTGGGAGGGTATCAAATAGCTGATCGGCTCACAAAGCCAAAGTAAAAACAAAGCTTCACAAAGAAATTAAAAATCTCTGTGAAGCTTTGTTTTTTTTATAATCTCTGTGAAATCTTTCTGAACTAACTGCAACCGCAATTCCCATCACCGCAATCCTTTTTCTTTTTAGATTTAAAAAAGAATTTTTTGATTAAAAAAGCGACTGCTAATCCTAATATCGTAAAGGCAATTATTTCCTGAATCATGACTTTTTACTTTAAAAGTTGATATGCAATCAATGCAGCAAAATAAGCTAAAGCACTCATAAAAACCAACTGCATTGCAGGCCATTTCCATGAATTGGTTTCTTTTTTCGTAATTGCCAGGGTGCTGGCACACTGCATGGCAAAAGCATAAAATAATAATAACGAAATTCCCGTTGGAAAATCAAAGACTTTCTTTCCGGTATCCGGGCGAACTTCTGCGCGCATTTTGGTTTTTATGGTCGATTCATTGTCGGTGTCGCCAACGCTGTAAATGGTTGCTAATGTTCCAACGAAAACTTCACGGGCTGCAAATGAGCTGATTAAAGCAATTCCGATTTTCCAGTCGTAACCTAGAGGCTGAATAGCAGGTTCGATTGCTCTTCCCATTAATCCGATATATGAATTTTCTAATTTTTGGGAAGCCACTTCATTTTCAAACTGAGTTTCGTCTAAAGTGGAGGCTGCAAATCTTTCTTTTACAATATTTTCAGCATCATTAAATTCTTTTCCGGGGCCATAAGAAGCCAAAAACCATAAAATAATTGAAATAGCCAGGATGATTTTTCCGGCTCCAACTATAAATGCTTTTGTTTTTTCAACAACATTAATTCCAACATTTTTCAAAAGAGGCATTTTATAACTTGGCATTTCAACTACGAAATACGTTTTTGATTCTAGTTTTAAAACCTTATTTAAAATATAAGCAGATAAAATAGCAGCAAAAAAACCTAAAACATAGAGCAGCATTAAAGTTAGTCCCTGAATATTAAGAAAACCTAAAACACGTTTGCTCGGAATGACAAGCGAAATAATAATTGCATAAACCGGTAATCTTGCAGAACAGGTTGTAAAAGGCGTTACCAGAATAGTGATTAAACGTTCTTTCCAGTTTTCTATATTTCTTGTCGCCATAATTGCCGGAATAGCACAAGCTGTTCCTGAAATCAAAGGCACAACGCTTTTTCCGGAAAGCCCGAATCTGCGCATAATTTTGTCCATTAAAAATACTACCCGGCTCATATAACCACTTTCTTCCAAAATGGAAATAAATAAGAACAGAAAAGCAATTTGCGGGATAAAAATAATAACACCGCCAATACCCGGAATAATTCCCTGCGAAAGCAAATCGGTCAAAATACCGCTCGGTAGCTCTTCTGCAACCCAACTGCTTAAGGAAGCAAAAGTGCTGTCAATGAAATCCATAGGAATTGTTGACCAGCTAAAAATCGACTGAAATATTAAGAATAAAATCGCAAAGAAAATGAAGTAACCCCAAACTTTGTGTGTCAAAATACGGTCAAGTTTTGCGCGAACGTCTTTTGCCATTGAGGCATCAACTTTTAAACCTTCTTTTAAAACATCATTTATAAACTGATACCTTTTGATGGTTTCTTTTTGTTGTAAGCGTTTTAATTCTGAATGTGATTTGGTAAAAGTGCTTCGAACTTCATTTCGGTCCAGATTCGAAAAATTCACATCCTGAGTAATCACAAGCCATAGCTTATACATTAATTGATTTGGAAATGTCTTTTCTAGCTTTTCAAAATATTCAGGATCTATAACAGATGCATTCAGACAAGGTTCATTCGTAATGGTTTTATAAGAAACAATCAGTTCTTTTAATTCTTCTATTCCTAAACCTTTACGTGAACTTACTAAAGCAATTTTTGTTTTTAGCTTTTCTTCCAAATACGGGATATCCAGTGTAATCCCTTTTCGTTCCATTCGGTCTGACATATTGATAACCAAAATAGTCGGAATTTCAAGGTCTTTTATCTGAGTGTAAATCAGCAGGTTTCTTTTCAGGTTTTCTACATCGGTAACCACTACTGCAACATCCGGATATAATTTGTCGTTTTTATTTAGTAAAAGCTCGATAACCACGCTTTCGTCCATCGAACTGGCGTTCAGACTATATGTTCCCGGTAAATCGAGGATATTTGCTTTAACATTATGAGGTAATTTGCAAAATCCGATTTTTTTCTCAACCGTAATTCCGGGATAATTCCCAACTTGTTGATTAAGTCCTGTAAGCTGATTAAATACGGAAGTTTTTCCAGTGTTTGGATTCCCGATAAGGGCAACATTAATATTCTGAACACTCATTACAAATTGGTTTTGATAAGTTCAACTTCAATTTCACGAGCGGTTTCTATTCGAATAGCAACATGAGAACCATTAATGTCTAAATACAAAGGATCTCCAAAAGGAGCAATTTGCAGTAATTCTACCTCGCTGCCCGGCAAGCAACCCATTTCTAATAATTTGAGAGGAATAAGTTCGATATCAAAATCTTTGATAATGGCTTTCTCGCCTTTTTTTAGGGAATGAATTGTATTTTGCAAAGCTTATTTAGATTGAATTTAGATTGCAAAAATAGGCATTTATTCTATATATAAAACCATTAATGCCTTATACAAATGCTAAATGTTTCTAAAAATCAGATATTTTATTCTTTACAAAGAAAATCGATGTCTTCCAGCAAACGTTTAATATCTTCTTTGTCGGTTCCGTCATAGAAGCCACGAACACGACGCTTTTGATCTACCAGTACAAAATTTTCTGTATGGACCATATCATAGAGCTGATCCGGTTTTCCTAGTTTTACTGCCAGGTAAGATTTTCTGGCCATAGTATAGATTTCTTTTTTGTCACCGGTTACCAGATTCCATTTGCTGTCAACGACTCCATATTTTATAGCGTACGCTTTTAAAACAGATACACTGTCCACTTCAGGAAAAACAGTATGTGAAAGCAGCATTACTTTCGGATTGTTTAAAACTGCTTTCTGAACTTCAACAAGATTGGTTGACATTTTTGGACAGATCGAACCACAAGTTGTAAAGAAAAAGTCAGCTACATAAATTTTGCCTTCGTAATTTTTTTGTGTAATGGTTTCACCGTTTTGGTTTACAAACGAAAAGTCTGCAATGGTGTGGTATTTACTTTTGTATTGTATAGTACTGTCAACCAATTCGGGATTAACATCTGCGGGATTGTAAATAGGTAATGTTTTTTGTGGTTTTAATGCCGAATAAAACAAAGATATTGTAACAACCGAAAATAAAATTAGACCAATAAAGAATTTGCGGTATTTATATAGAAGCGATTTCATAAAAATAATTTGGCGCAAAAATACGAAATGCACGTTTTAAAATTCTAAATAAAGATTTTTTTAACTCTGAAAAAGTCAGGTTTTTGGCAGCTAAGAATTCATAAATTAAATTTTGCCAATAAACTTCTACTATGTTCAGGATTGCAACCTGTTTTTTTGTTTGGAAGCAATCAATTATTGCATTAAAAAACCTACTATTCACAATTAAATAATTTTAACATAATGTTTAAAATAATAACAATATGTTTGTATAACCACTAAAAGAATATATAAATATGAAAAAACAGTTTACCAAACCTGTATTTTGTGCTTTTTCTGTAATGTTGTCATTAACAGCAGCAAAAGCACAAAATACAACTGCAAAGGAACCAGGGGTTAATGTTTCTTATATGAACACCAAAATTAGTCCAAGTGAAGATTTTTTCCGTTATGTAAACGGAACATGGCTTGACAAAACTGAGATTCCAAACGACCGTACAACCTGGGGTAGTTTTAATGAACTGATTAAAAAAACCGATAAGGATGCGATGGCAATTTTGAAGGAAGCTTCAAAAAATCCAAAATACAAATCGGACACAGATCAGGGAAAAGCTGTAAACTTATTTACAACTGTGCTGGATACTGTAGGCAGAAACAAAAGAGGAATAGAACCTCTTAAGCCGTATCTGAAAAAGATTGATGCAATTAAAAACATAACGGATCTTCAAAATTACCTGGTTGAAATGGAGCCGGAAGGCGGTAATGACTTTTTTGGGATTTACATTGGAGCTGATGAAAAAAACAGCAACAAAAACTCAGTAAGTCTTAATGTAAGCCGACTGGGATTATCTGATAAAGATTATTATACTTCTGAAGATAAAGATCCTAAAGAAAAACGTGCTAAATATGAACTGCATATCGCAAGGATGATGCAGTTTATTGGAGAATCTCCAGAGAAAGCAAAACAGAGTGCAAAAGAAATCTTAGCTATCGAAACGGCTCTTTCTGCTCCAAGATTGGATCGTGTTGAGAGCAGGGACAGCCGCCTTCAGTACAATCCGATGACTGTGGCTGAACTTCAAAAGATAACTCCGGCCATAAAATGGGATGCCTATTTTACAGGACTTGGTCTGCCTAAACTTGATACGGTTGTAGTGATACAGCCTCGATACATGAAAGCTTTACAGACAATTTTAGCAGAGAATAAAATTGCAGAATGGAAAGAATATTTAAAATGGACAGTATTAAACCGTTCTACATCACAACTGACAACCGATATTGAAACGGCCAATTTTGACTTTTACAGCAAGACGCTAAGAGGAGCAATCAAGCAATTGCCTCGTGAAGAAACAGCTTTGCAAGTTGTAAACAGAAGTATTGGTGAAGCTCTTGGAAAATTATATGTTGAAAAAGTATTTCCTGCTGAGGCTAAAACAAAAGCTGTAGATATGATTCATAATGTGATTCTGGCCTATCAAAACCGAATCAACAATCTGACCTGGATGTCTGATCCTACAAAAGCAAAAGCAATTGAAAAATTAAATAAAATTACCATAAAAGTTGGTTATCCTGATAAATGGAAAGATTACTCTGCCCTCAAAATTAAAAGTGTAGCAGAAGGCGGAAGCTATTTTGAGAATGTACGTAATTTATCAAAATGGAATTTTAAGAAAGGTTTAGAAAAACTGCAGAAACCAGTTGATAAAACAGAATGGGGAATGTCTCCTCAAACTGTAAACGCTTATTACAACCCATCGTACAATGAAATTGTTTTCCCTGCAGCGATTTTACAACCGCCGTTTTACAATTATCAGGCAGATGAAGCTGTAAATTATGGCGGAATTGGCGCCGTTATCGGGCATGAAATCTCTCATGGATTTGATGATTCGGGGGCACGTTACAATGCAGAAGGAAATCTTGTAGATTGGTGGACTGCAGATGATCTGAAACAATTTACAGAATTAGGAACTGCTTTGGCAGACCAGTACAGTGCTTTAGAACCTTTACCGGGAATTCACGTAGATGGTAAATTTACCCTTGGTGAAAATATTGGTGATCTTGGCGGAATAAATGCCGCTTATGACGGATTGCAATTATATTTAAAGAAAAACGGAAATCCGGGCCTAATTGATGGTTTTACTCCGGAGCAGCGTTTCTTTATTTCCTGGGCAACTGTCTGGAGAACCAAAACAAGAGACGAAGCAATTAAGAATCAGGTAAAAACAGATCCGCACTCACCAGGAATGTACAGAGCGTATGTGCCAATTCAGAATGTGGATGCTTTTTACAAAGCTTTTGATATTAAAAAAGGAGACAAAATGTATGTTGAACCGGAAAAAAGAGTTAAAATCTGGTAATCTCTAAGTATAAAAAACGGCGCTGAATAAGCGCCGTTTTTGTTTTTATATATTTTTGAATTACTTCAAATTGCTGTAAATATAAGTTTCAATTGCCTTCAGTTCTTCATCAGACATTGCCTGAGTTACGGGAAAGTTAGTTTTCATAACGGCAAACTGACTCGGGTCTACAATCGGTTCTGCATTTCCTTTTAAGAAAGTAACAATATCGCCTTTTTTGTCTTTATACGTTTTTGCAATTTCCTGAATACTTGGTCCAATCACTTTTTGATCCACCTGATGGCAGGAAGTACAATTTCCTCTTCCTTCAAAAATTTCTTTTCCTAAAGCTTCAGGTGTAGCGGCTTTTGCCGATTCTCCTTCTGAATAGGTTTCGGTTGTATTTTGAACAGGAGTTTCTGAAGTTTCTTTTTTACAGGAAGCCAAAGCCAAAACGGCTGATAAGAATAGTATTTTTTTCATTATTATTTATTTAAAAGAATTGCTGCTTCCTTAGCAAAATAAGTCGAGATCAGACTGGCACCGGCGCGTTTGATACACATCAATTGTTCCATCATGATTTTGTCATTATCGAGCCAGCCTCTTTCTGCTGCGGCTTTGATCATGGCATATTCTCCCGAAACATGATAAACCGTTACCGGAACGTTTACAGCATTTTTTACTTCACGGACAATATCCAGATAGGCAATTCCGGGTTTTACCATCACCATATCAGCACCTTCTTCTACATCAGACAAAGCTTCTTTTATTGCTTCAATACGATTTGCATAATCCATCTGATAGGTTTTTTTATCTTTTGGAATATCGGTATTGTCAACAGGAGCAGAATCTAAAGCATCTCTGAAAGGACCATAAAATGCCGAAGCATATTTTGCCGAATAACTCATAATTCCGACATTTTGAAAACCAGCAGCATCAAGACCTTCGCGAAGGCGTAAAACCCTTCCGTCCATCATATCACTTGGTGCAACAAAATCGGCACCTGCTTCTGCATGTGAAACCGCCATTTTTACTAATGCTGCAACCGTGCTGTCGTTTTCCACATCACCGTTTGCAATAATTCCGTCATGGCCATAGATAGAATAAGGATCCAAAGCTACGTCGGGCATCACAATCATTTCCGGACAAGCGGCTTTGATGGCACGAATGGCCTGCTGCATTAGTCCGTCTTTATTCCAGGCTTCTTTTCCTGTGTTGTCTTTTAGTTTTTCGCCTACTTTCACATAAATGTTAACCGCACGAATTCCCAAAGCAAAAAGTTCTTTTACTTCTTCAACGGTTAAATCTATTGATCTGCGGAAAATCCCCGGCATTGAAGGGATTTCAACTTTTACATTTTCGCCTTCAGCAATAAACATCGGAAACATAAAGTCCGATGGACTTAAGCTGGTTTCACGTACTAAAGAACGAATAGATTCATTTACTCTTAATCTTCTGCCTCTGTGTAATGGGAACATAATAAGTATAGATTTTAGATTTCAGACTTTTGATTTTAACTTATGAAATGATAAGTCGTAATCTTATTCCTTAAATCGTGTTATTGTTTTTATTTAAATCCACTCAATTGGAGTTTCAAGGACTTTTAGTAGTTTTTCTTCTTCGCTTCCCGCTTCCGGATGATGATCGTAAACCCATTGAACATGTGGTGGAAGGCTCATCAGAATACTCTCAATTCTTCCGTTGGTTTTTAAACCGAATAATGTGCCTTTGTCATGAACCAAATTGAATTCAACATAACGGCCACGACGGATTTCCTGCCAGGTTCTTTGTTCCGGAGTGTAAGGAAGATTTTTTCTTCTTTCTACAATCGGGACATACGCTTCAAGGAAACTGTTACCAACTTCGGTTACAAAGTTGTACCAGTTTTCCATTGACATTGATTCATTTGCTTTGCAATAATCAAAGAATAAACCCCCTAGGCCACGGGCTTCATTTCGGTGTGCGTTCCAGAAATAAGAATCGCATTGTTTTTTATATTTTGGATAAAACTCCGGATTGTGTTTATCGCAGGCCGTTTTACAAGTCTGATGAAAGTGTTTTCCATCTTCTTCAAACAAATAATAAGGCGTTAAATCCTGTCCGCCGCCAAACCATTGTTCAATAACATTCCCTTTTTCATCATACATTTCAAAATAACGCCAGTTCGCATGAACCGTCGGAACCATTGGATTTTTTGGATGGATAACCAAACTCAGTCCGCAGGCAAAGAAATCAGCTTCACCAACGCCAAACATTTTTTGCATCGCTTCCGGCAATTTTCCATGAACGGCCGAAATGTTTACGCCGCCTTTTTCGAATACCCCCGGGCCTTCGGGACCGTTTTCAATTACGCGTGTTCTTCCGCCTCCGCCTTCAGGGCGTTTCCAGAGATCTTCACGAAATTTTGAAGTTCCGTCAACAGCTTCTAATCCCGCACAGATTTGATCCTGTAATTGTTGTATATAGGCGTAAAATTTATCTTTCATGATTTAGTGTATTCTGATTTAAGGAGTCCGAAGTAAACAGTGTTTTGCAATGTTCCGTCACCATTTCTGAACTCGTCCCTTAAAATTCCTTCTTGTTTAAAATTGTGTTTTAATGCGATTCGCTGGCTTGCGACATTAATTTCTGAGGTGCAGATGAATATTTTATTCAGCATCAATTCATTGAAACAGAAATCAAGTGCGTCAGAAACCATTTTAGAAGTAATTCCTTTTCCCTGATAATCTTCATCAGAAAAATAGCCAAACTCACATTTAGAGATACGGTAATCTATTGTTTTCACACATAAATAACCAATCAGATTGTTGGTTTTGATATCCCGTGCATAAAAGTGAAATCCTTCTTTGTTGTTTTCTTTTAGGAGACTGACAGCTATAAAATTTTTAGCTTTTTCTAAAGAATCTGAATTGGCCAGTGTTACAGGAAAAGTTTTTCCAATGTGATTTTTATTCTTGTCAATTAGTTTATAAAACTCTTCGGGAAGAATATTTTCAATTCGGTCTGTTTTCCAATCGGTAAAACCCATGTTTATTTATTTTTTAGAGAAGCAATTTTAGCATTTATTCCAAAGGAAAAAACTTTGCTTTCTGTCTGAATATATTGGTAGACAGCCAAAGCCTTACTTTCAAAATTATAGTTTTCAGTTTTAGAAAATTCTATTAGAAAATCTCCAAACTGTTCTAATTGCTCCCAGTCAAAATGAAGACGCATCAGCAATTTGATTAAATCTTCATTAGAATAATCAATTAAAGTTTCAAGGTTTAGTGCGAATTCCTTTAATTGATTTTCAAGAGCTGTTTTGTCAGAGTCATTCAAAGGATAAGGTACAAAAATAAGAGTCCGCAATGTTTTCAGGACATTGTCAATTCTGATTTTCTCTTCGTCTCGTAAACCTTTGTTTAACATGTTTTTTAGTTCTCCTGCAAGGTTTTCAAAACCTTGTAGGTATTCTGTTAGATATTAAATGTCGACATTATTAAACCTACAAGGTTTTGAAAACCTTGCAGGACAGATCTGAATTATTCAAAAGTATAAGTTTCATTTAAAAGATGATTTTTTTGATTGTGATAAAAGATAAAGTTTTTAAAATCTCCAAATAAGGTCAAAACTTCATCTCGTTCTATCTTACTCTCTTTGTCAGATAAAAATGCTCTGTAAGATGAGAATCTAAAATTTTTAAAATCTAAATCAAAATGATGTTTAGGATTTAAATGAACATAAACGATCAATTGCTTTAAATAGGTTTCGTCTTTTAATTTTATTCTTTTAAAATGTTTTTCAAATAAACTTCCAGTTCTGTTGAACTGCTTATTGAATGCTTTTGCATATGAATTAAACAAGTTTGAAAACGCCTGAATAACTTCTCTCTCTTCAGCATTCAGCCTAACCACTAAATGAAAATGATTATTCATCAAACAATAAGCAAAAATGGAAATTTTATTCTCCAAATATTTTGCTAATTGCTTTAAGAAATAAAGTTTATTAGCGTCATTTTCAAAAATGTTTGCTCCATTAATTCCTCGGTTATAAACATGATAGTAACAATCTTTTTGCAACACTTCAAGTTTCATTTTTAATTTGCCTTTATATTTATTGTAAGTTTTTACTGTAAATATAAAAACAACTTTTAAACCTACAAGGTTTTAAAAACCTTGCAGGATGTCAAACGAAAATTAATTCCCGTATTCCTTAACCGCGTCGATAAACGCTTTTGCATGATCTACAGGAATATTTGGTAAAATTCCGTGTCCTAAATTTACGATATACTTATCTTTTCCAAATTCGTCGATCATTTCGTGAACCATTTTTTTGATAGTCGGAATTGGGGAAAGCAATCTTGAAGGGTCAAAATTTCCTTGTAAAGTAATATTTCCACCAGACAAATAACGGGCATTTCTTGCAGAACAAGTCCAGTCAACTCCTAATGCAGAAGCACGGCTTTTTCCCATTTCACCAAGAGCAAACCAGCATCCTTTTCCGAAAACAATAACCGGAGCATGATCAGCCAAAGCTTCAACAATCTGGTTGATATATTTCCATGAAAATTCCTGATAATCAACAGGAGAAAGCATTCCTCCCCAGGAATCAAAAATCTGCACGGCATCAACTCCCGCTTTTACTTTTTCTTTTAAGTATAAAATAGTGGTATCGGTAATTTTTTGCAATAAAGTATGTGCAGCAGCCGGATTAGAAAAACAGAATCCTTTTGCCGTATCAAAACTTTTAGAACCTTTTCCTTCGACCGCATAGCAGAAAATAGTCCATGGCGAACCAGCGAAACCTATTAAAGGCACTTCGTCGTTCAGCATTTCTTTTGTCAGTTTAATGGCATCCATTACATAGCCTAAACTTTCCTGAATATCCGGAACGTAAACTCTGTGAACATCAGCCATAGAACGAATCGGATTCGGTAAAAACGGACCAAAATTCTCTTTCATTAAAACTTCAATTCCCATTGCCTGCGGTACAACTAAGATATCCGAGAATAAAATAGCAGCATCCGGAGCGATTCTGCGAATTGGCTGAACAGTGATTTCTGCTGCTAATTCCGGAGTCTGACAACGTGTGAAGAAATCGTATTTATCACGCAAAGCGATAAATTCTGGTAAATATCTTCCGGCCTGACGCATCATCCATACCGGCGGGCGCTGTACTATTTCTCCTTTTAATGCTTTTAAAAATAGGTCGTTTTTTAACATTTTTTTCTTGCTTTAGGCTTTAAGCTTTAGGCTTTAAGCGTTTGTTTTTAATTTAGCTTACGGCTTATAGCCTAAAGCTTATTGCTATTTATATTCTTGTAAAACATCTTCAATCACATCTTCAATGGTTGGCTGATCTGCGATGATGATATTTTTTGTAATTTTATGTAAAGCTTCTGCGGTCGTTTCTCCGATACAGAAACAGATTTCTTTTTTGATTGTATTCTCTTTCAGGTAACTCTTAACTCCCGACGGACTAAAAAATAAAATGGCATCTGGTGTGGTTTTTACTTTTTGAGAGTGCAGTGATGTATTGTAAACCTGAATTTCGTTGAATTTTATTCCCGCTTCTTTTAAAGCATCCGGTAAAGTATCCCTTCTTAAATTTCCACTGAAAAAAGTGTAGCTTTCATTAGAGTAAATCAACGTAATGATTTCGGCCAAATCTGAAGCATAACCTGTATAAGCAACGACATTGAAACCATTGTCAGCTAGTAAAGCTTTGGTTTTAAGACCAACGCAGTACACATTCTTTTTCTTTAGTTCTTCTGATTTTGGATTTGACAAAACACTATGAACCGCATTCTGACTTGTAAAAATCAGACTTTCATTGAGCTGCTGTAATTCAAAAGGTTTGTTTTCGGTTTTGATAAAATCAGCTTCAATAACTTCTAAGCCGTATTTTATCAACTCCTGTTTTTGAAGAGGAGATAATATTTTAGTAGATACTATTTGAATTGATTTTGCCATTATTTTTTGAGGGATTCTTTGATTTTCTGCATCAGTTCGGTTCCGCCATTATTTAAAATTTCCTGAGCCGAATGAAAACCTAATTTTTTCCATTCTGAAATATCAACGGTTTTGTCAATTTCAAGTTTTTGTTTTCCGTCAACAGAAAGTAAAACACCCTGAAAGTGCAGTGTATCCTCATCTTCATTATAATTTACCAAAGCTCCGATTGGTGCAGTACAGCCACCTTCAAGCGTTCTCAAAAACTGACGTTCAATGTATGTACAAATTTCAGTTTCAATATGATTTAATTGTGATAATGCATCCAGTGTATAATTGTCATTTTCCATTGCGACAACAAGCATTGCTCCTTGTGCCGGCGCCGGAATCATCCAGTCGAGGTTGATGTAATTTTCTGGTTTTAAGTTGATTCGTTCTAAACCAGCAGCAGCAAAAACAGCTCCGTCCCAGTTATTATCTTGTAATTTCTGCATACGCGTATTTACATTTCCGCGTAAATCAACTACAGTATGATTTGGGTATTTATTGAACCATTGTGCCTGACGACGCAAACTTCCGGTCGCAATAGTACTTGGATTAGTAAAATCCGGATTTCCTTTATGAACTAAAATATCCAAAACATTGGCTCTTTCCAGAACAGCCGCCTGAACAATTCCTTTTGGTAAAGCGGTTGGAACATCTTTCATCGAATGCACAGCAATATCAATATCACCGTTAATCATTGCGATGTCCAGGGTTTTAGTAAAAATTCCGGTAATTCCTAATTCGTAAAGAGGTTTAT
Organism: Flavobacterium sp. HTF; assembly: GCF_003105115.1. Taxonomy (GTDB): domain Bacteria; phylum Bacteroidota; class Bacteroidia; order Flavobacteriales; family Flavobacteriaceae; genus Flavobacterium. The sequence goes on from NZ_QETH01000001.1 coordinate 69,610, forward strand.
CCAGAATAATGTCGCCCTGCGATTTTACAGCAACAATTGAGGTTTTATAACCTAAGTCGTTTAGTTGTTTCTCGACAGTATGTGCCTGCCAAAGTGCTAATTCGCTGTCACGCGTTCCAATTCTGATTGTTTTTTCGGCCATTTTTTATTTTTTTACCATTAAGATATTAAGGTAATTAAGCTTTTCTTTGTCAAAGGGCATAAACTTAACTTTCTTAATATCGTAATGGTTCAAGCTTTTATTTAATCTATTAATCTTGCAAAATGATCATTTACAAGTGGTTTCATTGATTTTGTTATATTTAGAGTATTAAAATTGATTAATAAACCCTGAGGTCTTTGTAATAATTTCATGTAAGTTAATAATTGTGCTTCGTGAATTGGCAACAAATTTTCTATTGCTTTTAATTCAACTACAACACAATCGTTTACAAGTAAATCAATTCTTAAATCAGATTCTAATTCAAGATCGTAATAATCTATTTTAACAACTAATTGTTGTTTAACATCGTATCCATTTTGTTCTAATTCGTATTTGAGGCATTGTTCATAAATACTTTCTAAAAGTCCAGGGCCTAAAGGTTTATGCACTTTTATAGCAAAACCTGTTATTTCATAAGCCAATTGTGTAACCTCTTTTTTTGTCATAGAACTTTTTTATTTTTTACCATTAAGATATTAAGAAAGTTAAGTTTTGCTTTGTACATACGCAAAGCTTAACTTTCTTAAAAATTTAATGGTTTCTATTTCTGCATTTAATCTTAATTACCTTAATACCTTAATGGTAAAAATAAAAACTTAAGATGCTTTTATTTTGAAGACTTTTTCGATCCATTCGATGCTTTCGTCAACCATAGTATCGTCATCTTTTAAATGATTGGCAAAGTGAGTAGTGATTTTCTGAATGATTCTGTTGCTGATGATTTCAGCCTGTTCTTCATTAAAATCGGTGATTTTTCTGCTTTGAAAATCTAATTCCGAATTTTTAATGGCATTCAGTTTTTCTTTTAAGGCATTTATGGTTGGAGCAAATTTGCGTCCTTTCATCCAGGTTACAAATTCCTCTTTAATTTCTTCGATAATAGCTTCTGCAGCAGGAATATGTAACTTTCTGTTTTCTAAAGTTTCGTCTGTAAGCTGAGACAAATAATCCATATGGATTAAAGTAACACCTTCTAATTCCTCTACATTTTCATGTACATTTTTAGGAATGGATAAATCTAAGATCAGCAAAGGTTTTTTAAGATTTAAAATAGCTTTGTCAACCGTTGGATTTTGTGCTCCCGTTGCTACCACTACCACATCCGCTTTTTGAAGTTCAAGATGCAATTCAGAATAATCTTTAACAATCAGATTTAGTTTTCCGGCCAGTTTCTCTGCCTTGTCTTTTGTTCTGTTTATTAAAGTGATGTGTTCATTTTTGGTATGTTTTACCAGATTTTCGCAGGTGTTTCTTCCGATTTTCCCGGTTCCGAAAAGCAAAATATTTTTATTGCTGATATCTTCAACATTTTTAAGAATGTATTGAACCGAAGCAAAAGAAACCGAAGTCGCACCAGAACTAATTTCTGTTTCGTTTTTAATTCTTTTGCTTGCCTGAATTACCGCATTGACCAGTCTTTCCATAAAAGTATTGGCCAATCCCATTGATTTGGAATGGATAAAACTGGTTTTGATTTGAGATATAATTTCAAAATCGCCCAGAATCTGACTGTCTAAACCAGTTCCTACACGAAAAAGATGATTAATTGCTTCCTGATTTTTATAAACGAAACCTACTTTTTGAAAAGCATCAACAGAACCGTTGCTGTTATCACAGATAAGTTTTATTAATTGAAAAGGGTGTTCTGCAAAACCGTAGATCTCGGTTCTGTTGCATGTCGAAGTGACAAGTAAACTTTCTATTCCTTCAGTTTTAGCTTGTTCCAGCAAACGTGTTTTCGCAGCAGCATCCAGGCTAAATTGACCTCTTACCTCAGCATCAGCTTTTTTATAACTCAGACCAACGGAGTAAAAATAAAGGTGTTTCGGTACGTTATTGTTTTCCATAAATTCACTTTCATAAAAGTGCAACAAAATTATTACTATAGCATTGATAAAAATAACGCTCAAAGTACTTTTTATGTCGCTATATGTTTTTTTGAACCTAAATAGGTGTTTTTGAGTAAAAAGAAGTATTTTTGTAGCAAAATCAATTGGTTTGAAAGGGTTTGTTTAGAGTGATTCTAAATAAGATTCTGCTTTTGATTCGATTTTAGTTTTAAAAAAATATCGCTATGAGTTCTCAGGAAATTATAAAAATTGAAGACGACTTTACGCTTATCCGTTTTCAAAACGACAGTTTAGAACCATTTTTTGCCCAACATGAAATAGGTACTGGACTGATACAGTTTCACTTTGGTATAAAAGGAAATGCAAAATTCCTGTTTAATCAGGGCAATTATGCTTTGGAACTGAAGGAAGAAAAATCGCTTCTTTTATACAATCCGCAGAAAGAATTACCGCTAAATTTAGAACTCGCTCCAAATTCATGGGTGATTTCTGTCATTGTTTCCATCAAGAAATTTCACGCGTTGTTTTCTGCAGAAGCAGATTATATTACTTTTTTAAGTCCTGATAATAAGGACAAAAAGTATTATAACGAAGGAAATATCAGTCCCTCAATGGCTATTGTGTTAAGTCAGCTGTTTCATTATAACCTTCATCCATCCATAAAAAATCTTTATTATAAAGGAAAAGGGTACGAATTGCTGAGTTTATATTTTAACAGAACAGAAGACCCAAATGCAGAACAATGTCCGTTTTTGATTGATGAAGATAATGTTTTAAAAATCAGAAAGGCTAAAGAAATCATCATCGCCAATATGGCCGAGCCGCCGGGATTACAAGAACTCGCAGATGAAATTGGTCTGAATCTGAAGAAACTCAAAATGGGCTTTAAGCAAATTTATGGAGATACGGTTTACGGTTTCCTTTTTGATTACAAAATGGATTTCGCCCGAAAACTTCTTGACAGCGGTTCTTATAATGTAAACGAAGTAGGACTTAAAATTGGCTACAGTACCGGAAGTCACTTTATAGCAGCATTCAAGAAAAAGTTTGCTACAACTCCTAAAAAGTATTTGATGTCGATTAATACGAATGTTTAGATTTTGCCACTAATTAGCACGAATTAAAAAATCTGCAAGATCTGCGAAATCTGCGTGAAAATTTTTAACAATATTGATTTTCGATATTCCACAATAATTAAAAAGTAATAATTATCATATTTCTAAAAAGAAGCAAGTTCTACTTTTGACGAAATTTTTAAAAACAAATAAAGCTTAAAGCAAAAACACATAATGAAAGGCGTATTATTAGTAAACTTAGGATCTCCGGATAGTCCAACACCAAAAGATGTAAAACCCTATTTAGACGAATTTTTAATGGATAAATACGTGATCGACGTTCCGTATTTATTAAGAGCATTATTGGTTCGCGGTATTATTTTAAGAAAAAGACCGGAAGAATCAGCACATGCTTACGCAAAAATTTGGTGGGAAGAAGGTTCTCCATTAGTAGTTCTTTCTGAAAGAATGCAGAAAAAAGTACAGCCTTTGGTAAATGTTCCGGTTTCGCTGGCAATGCGTTACGGAAGCATGACCATAGAAAAAGGACTTCAGGAATTAAATGATAAAGGAGTTACAGAAGTATTGCTTTTTCCTTTATACCCACAATATGCCATGGCTTCGACTTTGACTATTTTGGTAAAAGCGGAAGAAATTCGCAAGAAGAAATTCCCTCATATGACTTTTACAGATGTTCCGGCATTTTACAACAAACCGGATTATATCAAAAACCTGGCAGATTCAATTCAAAAACATTTAGTTGGATTTGAATACGATCACTTGCTGTTTTCCTATCATGGAATTCCGGAGCGTCACATCCGCAAAACCGATGTAACCAAATCACATTGCAAAATTGACGGGTCTTGTTGTAACACACCTTCGCCGGCACATGATTTTTGTTATCGTCACCAATGTTATGAAACCACAAAACAAGTCGTAAAATTATTAGGCCTTCCGGAAGACAAATACAGCTTAACTTTTCAATCCCGTTTAGCTGGGGATAAATGGTTAGAACCTTATACGGATGTAGAAATTGATAACATGCCTGCAAAAGGAATTAAAAAACTGGCGGTTGTAACACCTGCTTTCGTTTCAGATTGTCTTGAAACTCTTGAAGAAATTGCCATGCGTGCCAAAGAAGATTTTGAGAAAAATGGAGGAGAAGAGTTTTTGGCTGTTCCATGTCTGAATGATGATGACGAATGGTGTGAAACTGTTGGTAACTGGATTAATGATTGGGCGAAATAAAATTTAGTTTCAGGTTTCAAGTTAGAATCAACTTTAAGAAAAACCTGAAACCTGAAACCTGAAACCTGAAACAAATAACAATGGAATATTATAACTATCTAAAATCGCTGCATCTTATATTTGTAATAACCTGGTTTGCAGGTTTGTTTTATATTGTGCGTTTGTTTGTATACCAAATAGAAGCCAACGAAAAACCATCTCCTGAAAAGGAAATCCTGCAGGCACAATATAAAATCATGGCGTACCGTTTGTGGTATATTATTACATGGCCATCTGCAGTATTGGCAAGTATTTTTGCTTTTTGGATGCTGCTTTTTACCGATTTAGGAAATGCCTGGCTCAAAATGCCGTGGATGCACGTAAAATTGTGTTTCGTTTTTCTGTTATATCTATATCACGGAAAATGCCATCAGATTTTCAAACAATTACAAAATGATGAGGTAAAATATTCCAATAATTTTATGCGTTTATGGAACGAAGGCGCAACGATTATTTTGTTTGCCGTTGTTTTTTTAGTAGTTTTAAAAAGCGCCATCAACTGGATTTTCGGTGTAATCGGAATTATTTTATTCTCAGTGTTAATTATGCTTGGATTTCGTTTTTATAAAAGAATTAGAGAAAGAAAATAGTTTTTTAGTTTCAGGTTTCAAGTTTCAAGTTGCCAAACGCAGCGTAACCTGAAACCGGAAACCTGAAACAGACAAAACAAAAAAAGATGTTAAACTTCAAAATGTCAATGCTGTCCCTTCGTACCAGGATTTTCCTGTCGATGATTGTATTGATTGTTGTGGCATCTTTTTTATTGGCATCGATTTCTATTATTCAGTTTAAAAACGAAGCCAAAGAATATCATCAGGAAAGATTAGAACGTAAAGAAAATGCGGTAAAAGAACATATCAATTATGTTTTAGCGACTACAACCTATCCACTTAAGACGGGAAATTTAGATTTAATATTTAAAGATAAAATCCACGAATTAGCACAGATTCATAAAATCGAAATCAATATTTTTAGTCTTGACGGCAAATTACTAAAGTCGTCAAAAGAATCTTTTGCGGTAGATAAAGCACCACCGCCAATCCCGGAATATATTCTAAAACTGGTCCGGTCGTCAATAGAAAAGCGTTTTGTAGATATTAAAACTATTGATGGTGTCAAAAACCGGTCTTCCTATAGTTTGATCAAAGATGAAAAATTCAAACCGCTTGGGATTTTAAATCTTCCATATTTAGAAGATGACGGTTATTATGACAATGAATTAAACACTTTTTTAATCCGTTTAAGCCAGGTGTATTCTTTTATGCTTTTGGTTGCCTTTGCACTGGCTTACTTTCTGTCAACATATATCACAAAATCCTTAAAAACAATTTCAGACCGTTTAGAAGAAACCAATCTGGATCAGAAAAACGAGAAAATTGTACTTGAAGCCAACAGTAAAGAAGTCAACTTCCTGATTAAGGCTTATAACGGAATGGTTGACAAACTCGAAACCAGTGCCATAAAATTAGCGCAAAGCGAAAGGGAAGAAGCATGGCGCGAAATGGCAAAACAGGTTGCACATGAAATAAAGAATCCGCTAACGCCAATGCGACTGACGGTACAGAGTTTTCAGCGAAAATTTGATCCGAATGATCCTGATGTCAAACAGAAAATGAATGATTACTCAGAAACCCTAATCCAGCAGATTGATACCATGACTGCGGTGGCTTCGGCATTTTCGAATTTTGCTTCGATGCCGGCACAGCAAAACGAGACTTTAAATGTAGTTGAAGTGGTAGAACTCGCACTGGATATTTTTAATGAAGATTATATTGTTTTTGAAAGCCAGGAAGAAGAAATTATTTCCAAAATGGACCGAACACAGCTCATACGTGTTATTACGAACCTGGTTAAAAATGCAACGCAGGCAATTCCTGAAAGCCAGTTTCAGAAATCAATTCTTGTAACGGTTAAGCGAAGAAACAATAATGTTGAAATTGCCGTAAAGGATAACGGAATCGGAATTCAAAAACAGGATACAGGGCGTATTTTCGAACCGAAATTTACCACCAAAACCAGCGGTATGGGACTTGGTCTCGGAATTATAAAAAACATAATCGAAAATTACAAAGGAACAATTACCTTTGAATCTACATATGGTAAAGGAACCACATTCAGAGTTTCATTACCTATCACAAACTCTTAAACTAACCGTCATGAACTACGAAAACATTTTAATTTCTATTGAAGAAAGCATTGCAACCGTAACCATTAACAGACCTACAAAACTAAACGCATTAAATAAAGCGACTATTAGTGATCTGAATAAAGCCATAAAATTATTAGGCAAAAATGATGAGGTTCGTGTTATTGTTCTGACAGGAAGTGGTGAAAAAGCATTTGTTGCCGGAGCCGACATTTCAGAATTTGCAAATTATACAGTCGTTGAAGGAGCACAACTTGCCGCCGAAGGACAGGAGTCTTTATTTGATTATATAGAAAATTTAAAGAAACCCGTAATTGCAGCAGTAAATGGTTTTGCCCTTGGCGGAGGATTAGAATTAGCAATGGCGTGTCATTTTAGAATAGCATCTGATAATGCAAAAATGGGCTTGCCCGAAGTTACTCTGGGATTAATTCCGGGTTACGGAGGAACACAGCGTTTACCTCAGTTAGTTGGAAAAGGCCGTGCAATGGAAATGATTATGACTGCCACTATGATTTCTGCTGAAGAAGCAAAACAATACGGTTTGGTAAATCATGTAGTTTCTCAGGCAGAGTTACTTGATTTTACGAAAGGGATTGCCCAAAAAATCATCAAAAATGCTCCCTTTGCTATCGGAAAAGCAATAAAAGCAATCAATGCGAATTATACAGATGGCAAAAATGGTTTTGATACCGAAATCAAATCATTTGGAAAATGTTTTGGAACCCAGGATTTTAAAGAAGGAACTACTGCATTTCTGGAAAAACGTAAAGCTGAATTTACAGGAAAATAATTTTTCTTAAACGCAAAGTTCGCAAGGGATTACACAAAGCACGTTAGAAAATTTAAAAACTTAGCGAACCTTGCGTAAATCTTTGCGAACTTTGCGGTTAAAATAATAGACAAAGGTTTTAGAAACTTAGAACCTCAGCATCTCAGAACCTTAGCAACTTAAAAAAATGTACGAACCAATATTTGCCCTTTTTTGTGAACGAGTTAAAGAAAGTATCCAGGCCGGAACTTTCGCAAAATTAACGTTGGCAAAAACCATGGGCGACACCGAAATCAAAAACATCTATTTCAGATTAGTTTTAAATGAAGATAATACGTTTTCAATTTCATTAACTACCCGTTATAAAACAGAAGAAATTGAAAGTATTCATACTTTAGATGAAGCTTTATTGGTTTTAGGTTCTTACATCAAAAAACCATTTCTAACCGCACTTTTGTTTACAACAGACAACGACGTTACTTTCAAAGTAAATAAGAAGAATGCGGGAAGTATTATCGAACAGCCGCCAACTTTTAAAAATGCATCGCCTGTTATGTTGGAAATGATTGAAAAAGGGATTGTTTAAAGAATATTTTGTTCAGTTGAATAAAAATAGTAACCCGTAAAACGTAAATAGTTTTACGGGTTTTTTGTTTTTTTTTAATATAACTAAGTCTTTTTCGGGTATTTTGATACAACAGGTAATAATAATTTTGCAAAAAATTATAAGGTGTTTAAAATGAAAGAGTACAGAGTAAAAAAGGGCTTAAGATTATTAGTTAATATTTTGGCATCACTTGTTATACTGTTTTACGGAGGATTGACAATTGCCATAATAGTTCCTCCTTTTAATACATTTACTGAGGAAATGCAACAATCCATGCCGGGGTGGTGGGTGCCTGTCTTGCTTATTACAATGATTGTTTTGATGATATTAGTAATAATTTCTATAAAGAAAAGAAAAGTAATTATTACAGATGAATCTATAATTTCAATCAGCTTATTGAGCAGGAGAGAATTGAAATTTAATGAGATTAAAAATTTCAATGTTTTTAAAAACCCAAAAGCTCCGGTAGAACACATTGGCATTTCTCCTCTAAATTCATCCAAAAAGATGATTAATATTAGCAATTTATTTGAAAACTCAGAAGAGATAAAGGCTATTTTGAGTTCTAAAGCAGTTGATTTGGATGCCGAAAAGAAAAAAGCATTATTAGAAAAGATAGAGAAGGAGCATCAGGAAATTTTAGCAAATAACGATTTTGGCTTTACAGTTGAAGAACGAGAAGGTAAATTAAAAAAAACCCGCTTATTTGCCAATATCCTAAATGGTATAACAGCTGTTGTTATGGTTTGGCTGTTTTTTTACCCGAGGCCATATAAATACGCACTAATAGCTTGTGTTTCTCTGCCTTTTATCGGTTTTTTAGCAGTGAAATTCTGGAAAGGCTTAATTCGAATTGATGCTGAAAAAGGAAGTGTGCATCCAACGGTAGCTTTTCCTGTAATTTTTCCAGGTATTATACTGTTTTTAAGAGTGCTGTTAGATTTTTCTATAGATGACTACTCCAATATCTGGATGCCTGCAATATTGATTTCTGTAATTTTTGCGGGTTTTATGATAGCAGTAGAAAAGAAAAAGCCTTTAAAAAAAGCTATATACTATTTTTCAATAATAGGTTTTGCGGTCTTTGGGTTCATTTATGGGTATAGTGCTGTTGTGGCGACAAATTGCGTATTTGATAATTCTGTTCCTAAAGTGTTTTCAACGACTATTGTAAACAAGCAAGTTAGTGGTAGTAAATACACAAGTTACGATTTATACCTGTCTCCGTGGGGCAAGAAAACTGAAATTGAAAAAATCTCAATTGATAGCGATATGTACAATAACCTGAATAACGGGGATAAAGTATCTGTTTATCAATTTAAAGGAAGGTTTGATATTCCTTGGGTTGTTGTTGGTTATGGAGATAAATAGTAGTTTGTAAAGAATTTTCACAATGAATTCAGTTATTTTAAAAGAGAAAATTTTTAAACAAGCAAGCCTGATAACCAAAACTATCAATTATGTAAGTATAGGAATTGTAATTTGGATTTTAAAATTTCCAGAGTGTTACAATTATATGTTAATTGCCTGTCTATTAATGCCAATTATCGGGATACTATTTGTTAGATTGTCAAACGGAATAATCAAAATAGAAGCAAAAAGAAATAGTTCAAATCCGAATGCTCTTCCTGTTTTCCTTCCTTCTTTATTTTTAGCATTTAGAATTTATTCTGATTTTAATATTCAGGATTATTCTAAAATGTGCTTTCCTGTTGGGATTATAACAATTGTTTTCTCCGCATTTTTTTTAGTTGGCGATCGCAGTTATCTGGAAATTGATAACTGGTATAAAGTGATACTTCGAATTGTCCTTTTTTCATTTATATATGCTTTTGGTGTTGTTATAGGTTTTAATTGTGTTTTTGACAAATCAGCACCTAAAGTTTTTGCTTCAACAGTTATTTATAAGCGCATTCAAAGCATAGGAATTAAATCATATGAAATAGAAGTATCACGAGAAAAAAAATCAGAAAGAATGAAATTATCAATAGATGGAAATACCTACCATCAATTGCAAGTAGGAGGAAATGTAAAGACTTATGTGTTTACAGGGGTATTTAATATCCCTTGGGTTGATGTAAAGGATTAAAAGAAAGGTTGAGAAAAGATTGGTTTAATATTGCAAATCTTCTTTTCTAACTGTTAAAAGAAGAAAACATTAATATTTGTAAGAAAAACGCCTTATTTTTGTCGAATCATTAAAAAAGAATTTTAAAATGAATGTTTACAGTGTTTCAGAAAGATTAAAAGTTTTTATTCTCCTTTTTTCAGTATTGCAAATAGCATTTTTCACTGGATTATTGCTGATTCCGTTTATTACACTACCAACCAAATCGCTTGCAGCAAAGATTTACTATTCTTGTTCTTCATCCATTTTTCTTTCTTATTTAATGCCTTTAGTGTTTTTTACTGCCATTGTCATATTTGTTGTTTTGATTGTAAGCACTTTTAAGAAAAAAGTAGTTATTACCGATAGTGCAATAATTTCAAAAGACTTTTTTAATACCCGTAAGTTAAGCTTTAATGAGGTTAAAGGTTTTAAAGTAAGTCACTTTGGAGTTGATATAGTACCAAATTCAAATAGAAAAAAACAAATCTCAATACACCTTTTTAGTCTGAACAGAACAGATAACCTGATGCAGAATTTAGAATTTAGATTTACGAATTTAGATTTTAATGTAGATTAATCCAGATTGCCTTAGATGTTGTGTGTATGAAAAACCAACAATATTTTAAAAAAATATAATGTCAAAAATGAAAGAATATAGAGTAAAAACAAGTGTAAGACGATTAGTTTATACATTGAGTTTAATAGCAATACTTATGTACGTATTATTGATATTAGAAGAAATACATGGGCGTATGCCACAAAAAGGTATAATCGCATTATTTCTATCTATGATACCAATAGTGATAATCTCAATGAGGGCTACAAAAAAAAACAGAATCATTGTCACAGGCGAATCCATAATTTCAATAGGTCTAATGACTAAGACAGAATTAAAATTCAGTGAAATAAAAGGTTTTGATACATTAAGATTTCCTTACAAACTAAATGTGTTAGAATACATTCGGATTTTTTCTGGATCTGGTAAAAAATATATAGATATTAGTAATTTTATAGAAAACAGAAATGAACTAAAATCTTTTCTAAATTCAAAAATTACAAATTTTGATAAATAGATAGAGATTTCGCCTGATTAAATAGCACATATTTAAACCAGCTTCACAAACAAATTAGAAGCTATTTTATTCGAAATAGACATCTCCTTTCCATTCACTTTTATTTTTACCGATAAATCAAAAGATTCTTTAGACAGAAATTCGATTTTAGAACCCAAAGCAATTTCCTGCTTATCCAGATATTTCAGAAATTCAGAAGAAGTATCTTTTACACCTACACAAATACCCGTTTGGTTTTCATTTAATTCAGAAAGCAATTGTTTTTCAATCTTTACGATTCTTCCGTTTGCATCCGGAATCGGATCGCCATGTGGGTCTTCTGTCGGATTTCCAAGAAAATCATCCAGGCGGTTAATCAGTTGTTCCGATTTAATATGTTCCAGTTGTTCTGCAATATCATGTACCTCATCCCAACTGAAGTTTAACTTTTCTACCAAAAACACTTCCCACAAACGATGTTTCCTGACAATCATCTTTGCGGCCAGTTTTCCGTTTTCGGTCAAAGAAACACCCTGGTATTTTTTATAATTTACTAAATCCTTTTCTGATAGCTTTTTAAGCATATCTGTAACAGACGAAGCCTTGGTTTCCATCATTTCAGCAATAGAATTAGTGCTTACTTCCGTTTCCAGGGAAGCAGTTAGATGATAGATTGCTTTTAAGTAATTTTCTTCTGAGAAGGTCATTTTTTTTAAGATTCTAAGGGTCTAAGATGCTGAGGTTCTAAGTTTTCTTTTAAGGGTTTTTATAAAAAACCTTAGAATCTTAGAGCCTTAGCATCTCAGCATCTTTATTTCACAATCAACAAAGGTATTGAAATTTTATGTCTCAATTTATCTACTGTTGTACCAAAAAGGATATCTTTTAAACCAGTGTGACCGTGGGTTCCCATAACAAGAATGTCAAAACTGCCTTCATTGATTATTTTCGGAATTATCTTGTTTGGTTTTCCAAATCCGAGTTCGGTTTTGATTTTAAATCCTTTCTCAGAAAGCATTTGCTTGTATTCGAGCAGAAGTTTTTCATCAATCGTAGTTTCATGATCATGCACATGGACACCATACATTAATGCGCCAACGGTTTCCACTATGTGAATCAAAGTATATTGTGCTTCAATGCCGCCCAGTTCAAAAGCCTTGTTTAAAGCCGCCTCATCAGCATTTGAAAAATCAACTGAAATGGCAATGTTTTGAACAATCTGACTTTCTCTTGGAGTAAACTTAAGTTGTAGATTATGCGGAGAATGATTTACCATAGGTTTAGCTTTTGTTATAAAAGGGTTCACAACGATATAAAGCAGTAAACCTAAAAAGCCAAAAGCCAAAGGAACAACGGTCAGCCAAAGTATTACAGGGTGACTGGAGCTTTCGAGCCAGGAAGTAATTTCGTCATAAACCAATTTTGCATTTAACGAAACGATGATCGCAGCAATAATCCAGGAAGCAACTTGTGTGGTTTTTGAAATATGAAAGCCATTCATTTTTGATTTATCGCTTACAAAGTGAATAAGCGGAATAATCGCAAAACCCAATTGTAAACTTAAAATTACCTGACTTAAGATTAATAGTTTTCCTGTGACACTTTCACCATAAATCAAAATTACAATTACAGCAGGAATGATCGCAATCAAACGGGTAACGATTCGTCTTACCCAAGGTTGGATTCTAAAGTGGAGATAGCCTTCCATTACAATTTGTCCCGCAAGAGTTCCCGTCACGGTAGAACTTTGCCCGGCTGCAATTAAGGCAACAGCAAAAAGGATTGGAGCCCACTTCGTTCCTAACAACGGTTCTAAAAACTGATGTGCATCCTGAATTTCGGCAACCTCAAACATTCCGTTTTTGTGGAAAGTGGCGGCGGCAAGAATTAAAATCGCGGCATTTACAAAAAACGCAAGGTTTAACGCAATGGTAGAATCGATAAAATTATATTTTAAAGCCTGTTTGATTCCGGCAGGAGTCCTGTCGAATTTTCGCGTTTGTACCAGAGAGGAGTGTAAGTACAAATTATGCGGCATAACGGTCGCACCTATAATTCCGATGGCAATATACAAAGCCGCTGAATTTGGGATAGATGGAATAAGTCCTTCCAAAACCTTGTGCATTTCTGGTTCTGCAAAAATCATTTCGAAAATAAAAGAAAAGCCAATAATAGCGACCAAAGCAATTATAAAAGCTTCCATTTTGCGAATTCCTTTATTAATCAGGAAAAGAAGTAAAAAGGTATCTAAAACGGTAATCAGCACTGCTTCGAGAAGCGGAATTCCAAATAATAGATTGATACCGATAGCCATTCCCAGAACTTCGGCAAGATCGCAGGCCGCAATTGCAATTTCTGCCAGAAAATATAAAATGTAGTTGATGTATTTTGAATACGTTTCTCTGGACGCCTGCGCAAGGTCGCGTTGTGTTACGATCCCGAGACGGGCGCTGAGACTCTGAAGCAAAAGCGCCATTAAGTTACTCATTAATAAAACCCATACCAAAGTATACCCAAACTGACTTCCGCCGGCAATATCGGTTGCCCAGTTACCAGGGTCCATATAACCGACGCTTACTAAATATGCCGGACCCAAAAAGGCTAAAATTTTTCTGAAACCCTTTTTTTTATGCTCGGTAGGTACCGATTGATTTACTTCTTCTAAAGATTTGGTCATTGCTAAAGTATTGATTTACCAAATATATAGAAAAATTATATGCGCACAACAATATTTTTAGACTCGCCTAAAACTTAAATGTTAGAATTTAAACAATTTGGGCATAGACCCGACAAGGTAAAATTGATGTCATTCACTTTATAATTGTGTGGAATAATATAACTCGGTTTTACACTTTCGAGGCAAGTTATCTCGTGACAATTCTCACAGCTAAAGTGAGCATGATTATGAATATGAACACGGCTCGCATGATTGCATTTGGCATATTTTACAGTTCCGTCCAAATCAACAATTTTATGTACAATATCATCATTTACCAATCGGTCTAGTATTCTGTAAATAGTAACACGATCACACAAATCCTTTGTTAATTTATGAATCTCTGAATGAGACAAGGCTGTTTTAGATTCCTTAAGAATCTCTGTAACCGCCGTCTTTGCTGTGGTGTTCCTCGTAGTTTTCATATAAGGGTGCTGAATATATTTAATGCAACTATGTTGCAAATTTAAAAAATAATGTATATTTGCAACATAGTTGCATTAAATAAATGTATAATAAAATGAAAAAAATTACCACCTCCATTTACGATATTTTAGGAATTTCAAGTGCCTCAGTTTGTCTGGTGCATTGCTTAATTTTTCCGATGCTTACGATCCTGCCTTTGGGCTTAAATCATAATCCGTATATCGATTTGGCTTTTGCTCTAATTGGACTTTTTGCAATTGTCAAAATTATTAAAAAAACAAATAGCATCATCTCGGGTATTCTTATAATATCAATAACACTAATCTGGATTAGTATTTTGACGGAAATCTTTTTGGAAATTCATCTCGATCTAATGTTTATTGGTGGAGTTGGTATGGTAATCGGCCATTTTTTAAATTATAAATCACATAAAAAATAACACTATGATACAACAACAAGATTTTGAGGTTATAATTGTGGGCGGAAGTTACAGCGGACTTTCAGCTGCTATGAGTCTCGGACGGTCACTGCGACAAGTTTTAGTTATAGACAGCGGATTGCCTTGCAACCGGCAAACACCACATTCGCATAACTTCATTACACATGATGGTGAAGTTCCTGCGGTTATTTCGGCAAAGGCCAAAGTACAAGTCGACTTTTATGATACAGTACAGTTTCATACAACATTGGCAATAAGCTGCACCAAAACAGCATCAGGATTTGAAGTCACAACAGCATCAGGATCTACTTTTACCGGAAAGAAAATATTGTTTGCAACCGGAGTAAAGGATTTATTACCCAGTATTCCAGGATTTTCTGAATGTTGGGGAATCTCTGTTATACATTGTCCGTATTGTCATGGATATGAAGTAAAGGCAGAGAAGACTGCTGTAATTGGCAACGGGGAATTGGGATTTGAATATGTAAAAATGATTTCAAACTGGACAAAAGATCTAAAACTTTTAACCAACGGAAAATCCATATTAACTTCCGCCCAACTGCAGACCCTTAAAAAGAAAAACATTGAAGTTGTAGAGGAAGAAATTGATTCATTCATTCACGAAAGTGGAAAAATTGAGGAGATTATTTTTAAAGACCGATCCAAAATTGATGTAAAAGCAATTTATGCGAGACCACCGTTTGAACAGCATTGTCTTTTACCAATAGAATTAGGCTGTGAATTGACAGAAACGGGACTGATTAAAGTTGACATGTTTCAAAAAACAACTATCGACGGAATATATGCATGCGGAGACAGCTGTATTCAGGCAAGGTCTGTGGCAATGGCAGTTTCATCAGGTTCTTTTGCAGGTGCCAGTATTAACAAAACATTGATTGATGAAAATTTCGTCTAGGTTTTGACGCAATTTATTCAACCCGGATTAAAATACTAATAGGTATGTGGTTTAATTGCTCTTATTTTAATGGATGTTACATATTCATTTTAAAGTTTTTAACTTAGAAACATTATTTGTCAAATTTAATTTTTAGATTTGTCTAAATTTAATTTTACAATAATGAAATATTTATTTTCGATATTATTTTTAATTTCGGCGAAAGCCAGCTATGCACAAACTATTTCCGGTAAAATAACTTCCGATGCTTTTGAAGCAGGAAAAGTAGAAGTAAAACTTCTTAATACAGATTTTAAAACAGAAACAGACAGTTTAGGATTTTATAAACTGAGCAATATACCGATTGGTACTTATAGATTGTCTGTTGCTGCTGCAGGGTTGAGAACAGTTACTCAAAAAATATCAGTTTTGGAAAATCAGGATTTAAACCTTGATTTTGAACTCAAAGAAGATAAAAATGAATTGAATGAAGTGGTTGTTTCAGGAACTTTAAAACCTGTGAGACGATTAGAAAGTGCCGTTCCGGTTGAGGTTTATTCGCCGGCTTTCTTTAAGAAGAACCCAACTCCAAGTATTTATGATGCACTTCAAAACATAAATGGAGTTCGTCCGCAGTTGAATTGTGGTGTTTGTAATACGGGTGATATTCATATCAATGGACTTGAAGGACCCTATACTCTGGTTTTAATTGACGGAATGCCAATTGTGAGCAGTCTGTCGACAGTTTATGGCCTGTCCGGGATTCCGAATTCTCTTGTAGAAAGAATTGAAATCGTAAAAGGTCCGGCGTCGTCTCTATACGGAAGCGAAGCGGTTGGGGGCTTAATCAATATTATTACTAAAAGCCCAACAAACGCTCCTGTTTTTTCTGCAGATTATTTTACCACTTCTTATTTTGAAAGTAATCTTGATTTGGGAATGAAGTTTAATGCCGGAAAAAAAGCGGTTTCTCTTTTGGGTATAAACTATTTCAACTACGATCAGGTTATAGACAAAGACAAGGATAATTTTACCGATGTTACGCTTTCAGAAAGGATTTCGGTTTTTAATAAATGGAGTTTTAAGCGAAATGATAACCGTTTGTTTACCATTGCAGCACGCGGAATGTATGAAGATCGATGGGGCGGGGATATTCGTTGGGAAAAGAAATATCGGGGAGGTGACGAAATCTACGGTGAAAGTATTTACACCAAAAGAGCCGAATTAATCGGAAGTTATCAATTGCCTTTTGAAGAAAAACTGATGCTTTCCTTTTCCGGAAATGTTCATTATCAGGACAGTCGCTACGGAACGACTTCTTATATCGCCAATCAGAAAATTGGTTTCCTGCAGCTGACGTGGGATAAAAAGATAGGAAGAAATGATCTTCTTGCCGGAATTGCCAGCCGTTATACTTATTACGACGACAATACAACTGCAACAAAAGAAGCTGAAAATACCTGGCTTCCCGGAATTTTTGTTCAGGACGAGATTACGTTTTCTCCAAAAAGCCAGCTTTTATTAGGTATGCGTTATGATTATAATTCCATTCACGGATCTATCTTAACACCCAGACTGGCATATCGCTTCAAGGCAAATGAAAACACGATTTTCCGTTTAAATGCCGGAACCGGATTTAGGGTTGTGAATTTATTTACCGAAGATCATGCTGCCTTAACAGGTTCGAGAGATGTTGTACTTGCCAATAATCTGAATCCGGAACAATCGGTAAATGTCAACCTGAATTATATTCAGAAAATTAATTTCGGGAACGGAACTTTTATGGGAATTGAAACAACGGCATTTTATACCAGATTCAGCAATAAAATCATTTCCGACTATGAAACAAATCCGAATGAAATCATTTACGATAATATTGACGGTTATGCAATCAGTCAGGGTATTAGTACGAACGTAGATCTTAATTTTCCTTCAGGGTTAAAATTTATAGTAGGAGCAACGGTTCTGGACAATAAAAATGTTGAAAACGGAATTTCGCAACGCCCTTACTTAACGGAGAGTTTTACAGGAACGTGGAGCGTTTCGTATAAAATAGAACCCTGGCATTTATCCATGGATTATACCGGAAATGTTTACAGTCCGATGAATTTGCCATTGTTGAGCGAGACGGATCCGCGAAGCCCAAAATCGCCATGGTATAGTATTCAGAACATCCAGTTTACGTATTCGGGATGGAAGAATTTTGAAGTTTACGGTGGAATCAAAAATCTGCTGAACTTTACACCAAAGCAAAATAATCCGTTTTTGATTTCAAGAACGAACGATCCTTTTGATAAAAATGTCCAAATTTCAGATGGAACCGCTGTTGGTATTCGTGGTAATGTAGTTCCGAAAGGCCAGATTGTAGATACGCCGGATAATCCGTACGGATTGACTTTTGATACAACGTATGTTTACGGGCAAAACCAGACCATTCGTGGATTTTTTGGGTTGCGCTATACGTTTAGATAAAATTTATGAGCCTCATTTTGTACAGATTAAAATGATTTTTATTAATTGTCACCCTGAGCGAAGTCGAAGGGTTCGCCAACTGGAGCGGGCTTCGACTTCGCTCAGCCTGACAGACGAAAAATCCTTTTAATATGTGAAATCTATGATAAAAAACAAAAAGAATGAAAAAGCTGTTTATATTTATTATTCTCTTCGGAATAACTTCAACAGGTTTCTGCCAGTTAAAAAGCAGAACCTTTGAAGAAGCAGACAGCCTGCAGCTAATTCAAAAGAAAAAAATAATTGTTTTCATTCATACCGATTGGTGTCAGTTTTGTCAGCAAATGAAAACGACAACTTTTAAAAATCATGAAATCATTAAAAAACTGAATTCAGATTTCTATTTTATTGATTTGAATGCCGAAGAAAGACGTGAGATAAGATTTAATAATCAGACATTTAAATATCAGCCTTCAGGAAACAATGTCGGAGTTCATGAACTGGCTTTACAGCTTGGAACAAATAACAATCAGATAGTATATCCGGTTGTATGTGTTTTGAATGAGAAAAAAGAAATCATCTTTCAGTATTCGAATTATTTATCGATAAAGGATTTTAAACTTCTTTTGGAAAAACTGGAAAAATAAATTTTCTTATTTTTGAGAATGAATTCCTCACAAATCAAACATTTCGATTACATTTTTACCGGAACGGGTTTATCGGCTTTGATGACTGTTTATAAAATGATTCAGGCTGGTAAATTCGAAGACAAGTCTATATTGCTTTTGGATGAAAATTTTAAGAAGACCAATGACAGAACCTGGTGTTTTTGGGATAAAGGTGAAAGTATTTGGAATTCGGTTATCTCAAAAAAATGGAATTCGGCTTTGTTTGCGAATGAAAAATTTAAGCGTGATCTAGATTTAAAGCCCTATCAATACAATCAAATCCGCGGATTAGACTTCTATAATTTTGTTTTGGAAGAAATTTCAAAACATTCCAATATTACCTTTTTAAAAGAAAAAGTAACCGACATCAACGAACAGGAAACCCATGTTTTTGTTGGTACGGAATACAATCGCTACACCTGCAGTTATTTATTTAATAGTATTTACACCAAAACTTTTGCCGAAAGTCAAACCAAATACCCTGTTTTGCAGCAGCATTTTATAGGCTGGTTTATCAAAAGCAACATTGAAATCTTCAATCCTGAACAGGCGACTTTCATGGATTTTTCAGTAGAACAAAAAGGGAATACCCGTTTTATGTATGTTTTGCCAACTTCGAAAACCGAAGCTTTAGTAGAATATACCTTATTCTCAGATAAATTACTCCAGCAGGACGAATATGAAAATGAAATTCAAAAGTATTTAAAAAAGTTAGGCGCAACAGCTTATGAAATCGTTGAAAAAGAGCAGGGTAGTATTCCGATGACTTGTTTTCCGTTTTGGAAAAGAAATACCAAACGGGTTCTGAATATAGGGACTGCCGGCGGATGGACAAAAGCGAGTACCGGTTATACATTTAAAAATTCAGATAAAAAATCAACAGATTTGGTAAATTTTATTCAGACAGAAGGCTTCAAAATGAAGGACTTCCATAAAAAATCCAGATTTTGGTTTTATGATTTACTGCTTTTGGATATCCTGTATCGGCATAATGAGCTGGGGAACCAGATTTTTTCTTCCTTATTCAAAAAAGGAAGTCCAGGATTGATTTTCAAATTTCTAGATGAAGAAACCTCTTTGATTGAGGATTTTAAAGTTATTTTAAAGTGCCCGAAAGGACCATTTATTAGGGCTTTGTTTAGATTGAAATTTAAATAAAAGACTTTTTTATGCAGATAAGAATTAATCAATCGAACTATAACAAAACTTTATACTTCAAATTAAGTAGTTGTGAGTAAACTTTGTAACTTTGCAGTTCAAAAGTAAAATTTAAAAATATACCAATATGTATCCACAAGAAATGGTAAGACCAATGGAAGCTGAATTAACTGCTGCTGGTTTTCAAGATTTACATAGTGCTGAAGCTGTAGATAATGCTATCAAAGCTGAAGGTACCACTTTAGTTGTTGTAAACTCTGTTTGCGGTTGTGCTGCAAGAAATGCACGTCCGGGAGCAAAAATGAGTTTAGAAGGTGCTAAAAAACCAGATCACTTAATTACTGTTTTTGCTGGTGTTGATAAAGAAGCTGTTGATGCAGCAAGACAACATATGTTCCCTTTTCCTCCATCATCGCCATCTATGGCTTTGTTCAAAAACGGAGAATTAGTTCACATGTTAGAGCGTCACCACATCGAAGGTCGTCCAGCTGAATTAATCGCTGAGAATTTACAGGATGCATTCAATGAATTCTGCTAATTAAAGGTTCAAAACAGTAAAAGTACAGAGGTACAAAGATTTTAAAAGCACTATTAATTTAGTGCTTTTTTGTTTTTACTAGATCCGTGTTAAAGGCTTAGAGTCTTAGCAACTCAGTATCTCAGAACCTTTGTCTCTTTGATTCTTTGCAACTTTGAACCTTTTTCGTAGCTTTGCACCTTCAAAAAATAATTTCTAAACTTAAAACTGTTTATAGCATGCAACTGTACAACACTTTGAGCGCAGAAGAAAGAGCCATCATGATCGATGATGCAGGTCAACAACGTCTTACGTTGTCTTTCTATGCGTATGCCAAAATTCAAGATCCCAAAAAATTTCGCGATGATTTATTTTTAGCCTGGAATGCACTCGATGCATTAGGCCGAATTTATGTTGCCAATGAAGGAATTAATGCCCAAATGAGCATTCCTGCCGAAAATCTGGAGGCTTTCAGAACAACTCTTGAAGTTTATGATTTCATGAAAGGCATTCGTTTGAATGAAGCTGTTGAACATGATGATCACTCATTTTTAAAATTGACCATTAAAGTTCGTCACAAAATTGTTGCCGACGGTTTAAATGATGACACTTTTGATGTAACCAATATAGGCATTCACCTGAAAGCCAAAGAATTTAACGAAATCCTTGATGATCCCAATACTATTGTAGTAGATTTTAGAAATCACTATGAGAGTGAAGTCGGACATTTTAAAGGTGCTATAACTCCGGACGTTGAAACTTTCAGAGAAAGTTTACCAATTATCAACGAACAGCTTCAAAATTATAAAGAAGATAAAAATCTGGTAATGTATTGTACCGGAGGAATCCGTTGCGAGAAAGCAAGTGCTTATTTCAAACACCAGGGCTTTAAAAATGTTTATCAACTGGAAGGTGGAATCATCAACTATGCGAAACAGCTTCAGGAAGAAGGTCTGGAAAGTAAATTTATTGGAAAAAATTTCGTTTTTGATAATCGTCTGGGCGAAAGAATTACGGATGATATTATTTCGCAATGCCATCAATGCGGAAAACCTTGTGATAACCATACCAATTGCGAAAATGACGGATGTCATTTATTGTTTATCCAGTGTGACGACTGTAAAGCTGCAATGGAAAACTGCTGTTCTACGGAATGTCTGGATATTATTCATATGCCATTAGTAGATCAGGTAAGGTTAAGAACCGGACAACAAGTTGGCAATAAGGTTTTCAGAAAAGGAAAATCTGAAAATCTAAAGTTCAAGCATTCTGGAGAATTGCCAGATGCTGCTTTGGCTGCAGCAAACAAACCTGCCGATATCCGCCAGAAGATAAAAGTTAAGAAAGTACTACTTGGAAAAGCAGAACACTATTATGTAAAAGCGCAAGTAGGACAATTTACAATAGAAAATCACGAACTAAACAGCGGTGATAAAATCTTAATTTCCGGACCAACTACAGGTAATCAGGAATTGGTTTTGGACAAAATAATCGTTGATGGCGCAGAAACTCAATCTGCTAAAATTGGTGATAAGGTTACTTTCGAAATTCCTTTTCGTATTCGTTTGTCAGATAAATTGTATAAGATTTTAGAATAGTTTATCATGACATTGAATAACAAAATCGAACTCATGGCTCCCGCCGGGAACTTTGAGTCACTTCAGGCTGCCTTAGATAATGGTTGTGATTCTGTATATTTTGGAGTTGAACAGCTGAACATGCGCGCAAGATCAACGGTAAATTTCACTATTGAAAATTTAAAAGAAATCGCTGCCCGCTGTGAAGCCAAAAATGTTCGAAGCTATCTTACGTTAAACACCATTATTTACGATCACGATTTATCGGTTGTAAAAACATTATTAAATAAAGCTAAAGAAGCCAATATTACGGCAGTAATAGCTTCTGACCAGGCTGTAATTGCGATGGCAAGGTCGATTGGAATGGAAGTGCATATTTCTACACAGCTGAATGTAACCAATATCGAAACCATAAAATTCTATAGTTTATTTACTGATACAATGGTTTTGAGCCGGGAATTAAGTTTACGTCAGGTAAAGAATATTACAGCTCAAATTGAAAAAGAACAGATAAAAGGACCAAACGGAAATTTAGTGGAAATCGAAATTTTTGGTCACGGTGCTTTATGCATGGCCGTTTCAGGAAAATGTTATTTGAGTTTACATTCGCATAATTCATCTGCGAATCGTGGGGCCTGCAAACAAAACTGTCGAAAAAAATATACCGTTATCGATCAGGAAACAGGTTTTGAGATCGAACTCGATAATGAGTATATGATGTCTCCCAAAGATTTATGTACACTCGATTTTTTAGATCAGGTTATCGATTCGGGAATTCAGGTTCTAAAAATCGAAGGACGTGGGCGTGCTCCGGAATATGTAGCGACAGTAATCAAAACCTATCGGGAGGCCATCGATGCCTATTATGATGGAACATTCTCAAAAGAAAAAACCGCAATTTGGATGGAAGCTTTAAACACCGTTTACAATCGTGGATTCTGGTCTGGTTATTATCTGGGTCAGGAATTAGGAGAATGGAGCGATATTCCGGGATCTGCAGCAACGCAGAAAAAGGTTTACGTTGGAAAAGGCACACATTATTTCCCAAAAGCTGAAGTAGGGCAGTTTAAAATTGAAGCTTACGATATAAAAATTGGAGATAAAATTCTCGTAACCGGACCAAGTACGGGAGCTCAGGAAATGATTATTGACGAAATGTTTGTGAATGATACTGCCGGAGAAAAAGCAATAAAAGGGGATGACTGCAGTTTCAAATTGCCATTCAGAATCAGAATGTCTGACAAATTATATAAAATTGTTGAGGCATAATGGTTATTATTACTTTACAAAGAGATAAATGCATTGGTTGTAACTACTGTGTTGAGATGGATCCGGTTCATTTTCAAATGTCCAGGAAAGACGGGAAATCTGTTTTAATTCATTCACAAAACGCAAAAGGATTTTATACTCTGAAATCCCCTAATCATACCATTGTAGAAAGCTGTGAGCTGGCAGCTAAGGCTTGTCCGGTGAAGATTATTACGGTTAAGGAAACATAGAAATATATTTTAGTCATAAAAAGAATCATAATTTGAACTTCCCTAAATAAGGATCTAACTTTTTTTAGGGAAGTTCATTTTTTATATCATTTAAAGTTGCTTATGACTTATCTTTTATAATTTGGTTTGCTGAGTAAAACAGGGCTCGTATTGGCAAGAACCCATTTAGTTGCGAGTTCGCATAAAAAATTAAGTTCATCAGTTTCTCCATCTCCGTTTTTGCGAATATCTTTTATAATTAAATCTGCTTTTGCAAGTTCGTCATCAGGAAGTGAATTGTTTGAGGATAAATGGATAAAAAAGGCATCTAACATTTTTTTGAAATCAATATTCCAATTTCCTCCACCGTTTCTATATATTTCATCTCTCACTTTTCCTGCAATGCGTATTACTTCGCCTTGTACGGTTTTCGAACTACCTCTTGATGGTATTAAGAGTTCCCATAGTTTTTCGTACTGTTCTTTCCAGGTTGAACCTGTAACAAAAATTGGAGACACACCGTCGTGCAGAATGCGCCTTTTTACAGGCGAAACATCATAGATTTCATAAAGTTCGTTTAGTGCATTGTCTGTTTCTTCTAAAAAATCTTTATTGAAATTTTCTCTGTGAAATTCAAAATCTTCCCCTCTACGGATGACAGCATCTTTCATGGTTTGACTTATTTTGCTGTCAGATTTTAAAAGTAGTTTTGATATTTTGACCAAATTTACAAGGTTTGTATTATTTGCCCTAATCAGAGCACGTTCTAATGGAGTTTGTTTGCTGTTATTCAATGAATTGATGTCTGCTCCATATTCAATCAGTTTTTTAACAGCATCTGCATTAAAGCCACTGCTAGTGGCAAAATGTAAAGGCGTATCTCCATAATTGTCTATTGCATGTACATTTGCACCGAGTTCTAATAAAGTTGTTATCTTGCCAGTGTGTATCATTGCATTTTGATGTAATGCAGTACGCTTATAAATATCAACCGCTTCTATATCTGCACCGTTTTGTACCAGCCAGCGTACCAGTTCATCAGGAATACTCCAAAAGCTTAATGCTGTTGATTTTCCATAACCACCCCTTGCTTCCAATTCACAGGTATCAAATACTGCTTTTAAAGCTTCAATATCTTTCTTCTCAATTAATTCGTCAAAATTTTTAGGAAGTGTTTTCTTTTTCTTTGCCATTCTTTTTCTAAACTATTTACCAGAACATTTGCCTCAAAGTAGGTAATCTGAAATTAATTATAATACAGTAATTTGAAGGTTGTAAGTTGTCCCAAATACAGGAACTTACATATTATAAACCTAAGGTTCAGATTCCACTTTGTTATTTATCCTTTTAAAACTTTACTTTTTTCATTTTCAAATTCTTCTGCTGTTAGAATTCCGGCATCCAGAAGTTCTTTTAAATCCAGTAGCGCTTTTTTCTTGGCTTCTATGGAATTTGATGTGTCGGCTTTTGGTGCTTCAGTTTGCGGAGTTGTATGTATCGGATTAACAATTGTTCCGGATGGTGCATATTTCAGGATTAATTCTGTAATTTCATTAAAGCCTTTTACATTCGAATAATCAATCGCTTTTTGTTCTTTTACGTTTACGATTGCGGCATCGGCTTTATTGTCCAATAAATATTTAACAACATCTTTCTTTCCGTTGGCTGCGCTGTAATGCAAAGGCGTATTTCCTGATTCGTCCTGAATGTTGATATTGGCTCCGGCTTCGATTAACAATTTTACCATGCTTAAATTACCTTTTTTGGTAGCCACATGTAAAAGACTTTCACCACCATAAGTATAATTGCTGTTAAGTGTAAAAGTAGATTCGTTAGCAATATTAGTAGCGCTTACAATCCAATCCAGATAATCATTCATTGATGAAGTATCGCCTGCGACAGGTTTGCTATAGTTTACATCTACTCCGTTTTCTAAAAACAATGCCACAATTTCTTTTTGATTGTTGGAGCAGGCGTACCAAATTGGAGAATATCCATTATTGTTGGAAGTAAATACATCGGCTCCTCTTTCTATTAAAAGTTTTGCCAGCATTCGGTTGGTTTCGTAACAGGCAATCAAAAGAGCATTTTCGCCAGAATGATTTACATGGTTAATGTCTGCGCTATTATCGAGAAGCAAAGTAACCATCGGAATCGATTTTGTGTAACAGGCATAAAGTAGAGGTGTATTTCCTTGTTTATCCGTCACATTAATATCGGCTCCTTTGTCTAAAAGCAATTGAATAATTTCTCTGTTCAGTTTTGCTGAAGCTAATAACAAAGGTGTTTCGCCATTGTTATTCAGAAGATTAACATCAATTCCTGCTTCAAGCAACTTTGTTGCAATTTCAATTTGAGCAGTTTGGACGACTAAATGCAAAAGACTATTTCCATACTTATCGTTTTTGGTGATTTCTGCACCATTTTCTAAAAGATATAAAGCAGTTTGCTTTTGTTTTTGTAAACAGGCAAAGTACAAAGGTGTTTCTCCCTGATGATCTTCATAGTTGAGATCGGCACCATCCTCGGATAAAATTTTTACAATATCCAGATATCCCCTGTGAGCGGCATAATGAAGGGCAGTTCTTCCTTTTTCATCCGTATATTTTACATCTACTTCTTTATTTTGAAGAAGTAATTCGGCTATTTTTCTGTTGCCGTTTTCGCAGGCAATTATAAATGACATTGACATAGAATCTAGATTTTATATAAGTTTAGGCTTTCATTAAAAGTTCAACAGTCTTAATTTTCAAATTGTCTGCAGAAGCAAGTGTGAGAGCAGTTTCATCTTTATCGTTGGTAATATTTTTATCAGCACCATTTTCAAGAAGTAATTTTACTTTTCTGTAAATTTCTTTTGCCGCTTCAGCATCATAATTTACATTGTAAGCACAGACTTTATGTAATATCGTATTTCCCTGGTTGTCCTGTTCGTTAACATCAATTGATCCGATGTCTAATACCGATTTTAGAATACTCGATTTTTTCTCAGCAATGTAATCTAAACCCGATTTTGGATTTCCATAATATTGAGCACAGTGATTTAAGTCAGCGCCATCTGATAATAATCTTTGAAGTGAATTCAAATCATTCTCTGAATCAGACATCATTCGGATAAATTCTGTCAGCAGAGTTCTGCCATCTTTATTGATAGTATTGAAATTGGCTAATGACGATTCTGCTAAAAGCTCATACATCGGAATTGAAAATTGCTCACCAACAGCATAATAAAACGCACTGTTTTCCTGATTGTCTGTTTCGTTAGGATCGGCACCATTTTCTAACAGCAATGGGATATATTCTTTTTTGTTTCTTTTAACGGCGTACATTAATGGGGTGGTTCCTACTACATTTTTGTCATTGATGTCAACACTGTTTTCGAGTAGTATTTTAATATATTCCTGTCCTTTTTCGGCATTTAGGGAATAGTTATTTACAATTTTATGAATCAGGTTTTCCTGTGCGTTGTTTTTATATTGAGCGTTACAGCCGAAATCTTCAATTAAACTTTTAATTGCTTCCGGAACAGCTTCTTTTTCGATAAAATAACCCAATAAAGTCTGATCGCTGATTTCGTCATTAACATTGTCGACTTTTGACATTATTTCCTTAAAAAAAGAAAGAGACTCTTCATCATTTTTTATATTTCTGGAAAGAGAGCTGAATATGGATTTATCAAAGTTGTCCAGTTCGTAAATATCGGTTTCTATAAAACCCGCCTTTATTAAAGCTTCTATGAGGTCATTCGCTTTTGAATCTATGATTTTTGCTGTTATTTGCGAAAAGTTATTTTTAAGATATTGCTCAGAAAAAGGTTCTCCGTTTTTGATTGCTTCTCTTGCAGCGTCAAGATTTCCCTGAAAAATGTACTGTTCAATAATGTTTTGTGTGTGCATGTATAAAATATTAAAATGATAGGTATATAATAGATTCTGTGGCTTCAGAATTTTGAATTTTGAAGCCATAAACCGGATTGTAAGATAAAACATAAAAACGATAAATATATTTCAGAATTAAAATTAAAAACGTCTGTTTATGTTATAAAATTGACAGAATAGGGTTTTTATCAAATATCTTGCGTCAGTTTTTGATAAAAAAAGAGTATTAAAGAGGTTTTGATAAGATTAATTAATCTGATAGAAAGCATTTTTTTATTTAACATCCCTTAAGATTTAATACATATAAAGCCAAATAAAAAAAATACTATCTTTACCGATTAAACGTTTATGAACTTAAGTCGTCTTTTTGCGACACTACATATATAATTATGGCATGTACAAGTTGTTCAACCTCCGATGGCGGCGCACCAAAGGGTTGTAAAAATAATGGGACTTGCGGCACCGATAGCTGCAACAAATTGACGGTTTTTGACTGGCTTGCCAACATGAGTCCGTCAAATGGAGAGGCAATTTTTGATTGTGTTGAGGTTCGTTTTAAAAACGGACGTAAGGAATTTTTTAGAAATTCAGAAAAATTGACTTTAAGTATTGGTGATATAGTAGCAACTGTTGCTTCACCGGGACATGATATTGGAATTGTTACACTTACAGGCGAATTGGTAAAAATTCAAATGAAGAAAAAAGGAGTAAATCCTGATAGTAACGAAGTTCCGAAAATCTACAGAAAAGCATCTCAGAAAGATATTGATATCTGGTCAGTAGCACGTGACCGCGAAGAACCTATGAAGGTTCGCGCCCGTGAATTGGCGATTCAGCATAAACTGGAAATGAAAATTTCGGATATTGAATTCCAGGGAGACGGCTCAAAAGCAACATTTTATTATACAGCAAACGACAGAGTCGATTTTAGAATGCTGATTAAAGATTTTGCTAAAGAATTTAGTACCAGAGTAGAAATGAAACAAGTTGGTTTTCGTCAGGAAGCGGCCCGTCTTGGCGGAATTGGTTCTTGCGGAAGAGAACTTTGCTGTTCTACATGGCTTACAGATTTCAGAAGTGTAAATACTTCAGCAGCCAGATACCAACAGCTTTCACTAAACCCTCAGAAATTAGCAGGGCAATGTGGAAAATTAAAGTGTTGTCTTAATTATGAGCTTGATACGTACATGGATGCGTTAAAAGATTTTCCGGATTATGATACTAAGTTAGTAACTGAAAAAGGAGACGCAATTTGTCAGAAACAAGATATTTTTAAAGGCTTAATGTGGTTTGCCTACACGAATAATTTTGCAAACTGGCATGTTTTAAAAATTGATCAGGTTAAAGAAATCATTGCTGAAAACAAACAAAAAAATAAAGTATCTTCTCTTGAAGATTTCGCTATTGAAGTTACTTCGGAGCCTGAAAAAGATTTCAATAATGCAATGGGTCAGGAAAGTTTAACACGTTTTGATCAGCCAAAAAGAAAGAAAAAACCAAATCGAAAACGCAAGCCAAATGCTGAAAATGCAATTGTTGCAAACCCAAATCAGGCAAAACCTCAGGCGAATAACAATAATAAGCCTGCAGGAGCAAATCCAAACAAGCAGAAAAAGCCGAACAACAAACAAAATCATTCGAACAAACCAAATAATCCGAATGACAACAAACCGGCAGAACCAAGAAAACCTATAATTATTACTAAAAATGAGAATAAAAAATAGCGGGATTCTTATTTTGGCAGCGATACTTCTTTTTTCATGCGACAAAAAAAGAGTATTTGATCAGTACAAATCTGTTGGAAGTGCGTGGCATAAAGACAGTATTGTAACATTTGATCTGCCAGTTTTAGATTCTACCAAAAAGTACAATTTATTTGTAAATTTGAGAGACAATAACAATTATCCGTTTAATAATTTGTTTTTAATTGTAGCTATTGAAACACCAAGCGGATTCACAAAAGTGGATACCCTGGAGTACCAAATGGCAAATCCGGATGGAACGTTATTAGGAAACGGGTTTACAGATATAAAAGAAAGTAAACTGTTTTATAAAGAAGGTGTGAAATTTAGAGGAAAATACAAAGTACACATCAAACAGGCAGTTAGGGAATCAGGAAAAATACCTGGTGTTCAGGCTTTAGAAGGTATTACAGACGTAGGTTTTAGAATAGAACAAAAAGATTAGACGAATATTTATGGCTACTAAAAAAAACAATCAAACAGCTACTACTAAAGATATTAACTATTATAAAAAGAAATTCTGGAGGGTTTTTGCCTATACTTTATTAGGGATTTTGGCTTTCTTTTTATTTGCATCATGGGGATTATTCGGATCGATGCCTTCTTTTGAGGATTTAGAAAACCCGGACTCTAACCTGGCTACCGAAATTATTTCCTCTGACGGAGTTGTAATTGGTAAGTATTTCAAAACAAACAGATCTCAGCTGAAATATTCAGATCTTCCAAAAAGTCTGGTTGAAGCTTTGGTCGCTACCGAAGATGCCCGTTTCTACGAACATTCAGGAATTGACGGACGTGGAACTTTAAGAGCTGTTTTTACTTTAGGAACAAACGGAGGGGCGAGTACATTAACCCAACAGTTGGCAAAACAACTATTTCACGGAGAAGGATCTAAATTCCTTCCTTTTAGGATTGTACAAAAAATAAAAGAATGGATTATTGCCATTCGTCTGGAAAGACAATATACCAAAAATGAAATTCTGGCAATGTATTGCAATGTTTATGATTTCGGAAATTATTCGGTTGGAGTAAGTTCAGCTGCACAGACCTATTTTTCTAAAGACCCGAAAGATTTAACAATGGATGAGTCAGCTATTTTAGTTGGAATGTTCAAAAACTCAGGATTATACAATCCCGTTAGAAATCCACAAGGGGTAAAGAACCGTCGTAACGTCGTGCTTTCTCAAATGGCAAAAGCAAAAATGATTTCAGAGTCTGAAAAAGAAAGATTGCAAGCCTTGCCAATTGCTTTAAAATTCAAATTGGAAAGTCACCGCGAAGGAATGGCTACTTATTTCAGAGAGTATCTTCGTGATTATATGAAGAAATGGACAGCTGAAAACAAAAAACCGGATGGTTCAGATTATGATGTCTACAAAGATGGTTTGAAAATATATACTACTATCGATTCAAGAATGCAGAAATATGCAGAAGAGGCAGTATCCGAACACATGAAAAACCTGCAACAGCAATTTTTTATTGAAATGAAAAACAATAAAAATGCGCCTTTTGTGAACATCACCAAAGCGGAAACAGATCGTATCATGATGCAGGCAATGAAAAATTCTGTTCGTTGGGCGACTTTGAAAGATATGGATAAAAGCGAGGATGAAATCATTAAATCTTTTGATGTAAAAGCTAAGATGACAATATTTACCTGGAAAGGGGAGCGTGATACTATTATGACGCCAATGGATTCTATTCGTTATTACAAACACTTTTTGCAATCCGGCTTAATGGCAATGGAACCGCAAACCGGAAATATTAAAGCATGGGTTGGAGGTATTAATTATAAATATTTCCAATACGATCACGTTGGACAGGGAGCAAGACAAGTAGGATCTACTTTTAAACCATTTGTTTATGCAACCGCTATTGAACAATTAAATATGTCTCCTTGTGATTCTATCCTTGACGGACCATTTATGATTCACAAAGGGCGACACCACGTAACTGCAGACTGGGAGCCAAGAAACTCTGACAACAGATACAGAGGAATGGTAACTTTAAAACAAGGTTTGGCAAACTCTATCAATACCGTTTCGGCAAAATTAATTGACAGAACAGGTCCGGAAGCAGTTGTTGAATTGACCAGAAAACTGGGAGTTAAGACAGAAATTCCCGTACAGCCTTCTATCGCATTAGGAGCTGTTGATATTACAGTTGAAGATATGGTGGCTGCATACAGCACATTTGCCAATCAGGGAGTTTACGTAAAACCACAATTTTTAAGCAGAATTGAGAACAAAAGCGGTGAGGTTATCTATGAGCCAATCCCGGAATCTCATGATGTATTAAATAAAGATATTGCCTTTGCAGTAATCAAATTACTTCAGGGTGTAACTGAAACCGGATCCGGAGCGCGTTTACGTACGCAGGGCGGTGGTAGTGGAGATAACCGTTGGACCGGATATCCGTATATGTTCAAAAATCCAATTGCGGGTAAAACCGGAACAACACAAAATCAATCAGACGGTTGGTTTATGGGAATGGTTCCAAACTTAGTAACAGGTGTTTGGGTAGGTTGTGAAGACCGTTCAGCACGTTTTAAAAGTTTGACTTACGGACAAGGTGCAACAGCAGCATTACCAGTTTGGGCCTATTTTATGAAATTGTGTTACGCCGATAAAGATCTTCAGGTTTCTAAAGCTGAGTTTGAGCGTCCGGCTAATCTTTCTATCAAAGTAGATTGTTACCAAAGACCGGCAGTGGTAAAAGATACAACTCAAACAGAACAGAATACAGACGAATTCGAATTATAATTTAAGTTCATTCCTTATATAAAATATCCTTTTGTACTTCTATAAATTAGAAGATTGCAAAAGGATATTTTTTTTACAGTCAATAGATTTTATTTTTTACGAAATCGTTATAATTAAATCTAAAAATCTTATTTTTATCAAAATTATACGGTAATAAAGACAGTTTGTTATGATAACAAAAAAAGTAAACAATGTTCAGGATGCTATAAAAGGAATCGAAAGCAGTATGACAATTATGTTCGGTGGTTTTGGATTATGCGGAATTCCTGAAAATACAATCGCTGCCCTGGTCAATACAACCATTTCGGATTTAACCTGTATTTCCAATAATGCCGGAGTTGACGATTTTGGACTTGGATTGCTTTTGCAGAAAAAGCAAATCAAAAAAATGATTTCATCCTATGTGGGAGAAAATGCAGAATTTGAGCGTCAGATGCTTTCGGGTGAATTAGAAGTTGAGCTTATTCCGCAAGGAACCCTGGCGGAACGTTCAAGAGCTGCTCAGGCTGGAATTCCAGCATTTTTTACTCCTGCGGGTTACGGAACAGAAGTGGCCGAAGGGAAAGAAGTACGGGAATTCAATGGTAAAATGCACATCATGGAAAAAGCTTTTGAAGCTGATTTTTCTATTGTGAAAGCATGGAAAGGCGACGAAGCCGGAAATTTGATTTTCAAAGGAACTGCCAGAAACTTTAACGCCTGTATGGCGGGTGCAGGAAAAATTACAATCGCTGAGGTCGAAGAATTAGTTCCGGCTGGCACTTTAGATCCAAATCAGATTCATATTCCGGGAATTATGGTACAGCGTATCTTTCAGGGAGAAAAATTTGAAAAGAGAATTGAACAGCGTACGGTAAGACAGAGAGTTTAATTAGATAATGAGATAATTAGTCAATTTGATAATGAATTAGATTACGCAAAGAAAATTATCTAATTGACTAATTGGCACATTAAAAAATGAACACATTAAAAATATGACCAAATTTTCGACACTTCTGATTTCCTTTTTGACTTTTCAAGCTTTTTCGCAAACACCGTCTGATCTTCGAAAAGAGTTAAATCAGATTATTGCAACTAAGAATGCGACAGTTGGGATTTCCATTAAAAGTATTGAAGACAAAGATACTTTAAGCATTAATGGAAATTTGAAAGCGCCTTTAATGAGTGTTTTTAAATTCCATATTGCTTTAACTGTTTTAAATAAAGTTGACGAAGGAAAGCTTTCACTAGATCAAAAAATCTTTATTAAGAAGAAAGATTTACATGAAAATACCTGGAGTCCGATGAGGGATGATTATCCTGAAGGGAATATAGATTTGACATTGGATAAATTATTGAGATATACAGTTTCCCATAGCGACAATAATGGGTGTGATGTATTGATTAAATTAGTTGGAGGAACAAAAGAGATTCAGAAATTTATAACCAAACAAGGAATTAAGGATTTTGTGATTAAGGTTAACGAACAGCAAATGGAAACATGGAAAAACCTTTATATAAATACTTCAACTCCATTAGCGACAACGGAATTGCTTGAGAAATTCTATAAAGGAGAAATTCTGAAAGAATCATCAACAAAATACTTGTATCAAATAATGACAGAAACATCAAGAGGTTTAACCTGGATGAAAGCAGGACTTCCTGAAGGTACGGAATTGGCACATCGAACAGGAATTTCAGGCACAAATGACAATAATTTGCGTGTTGCGATGAACGATGTTGGAATAGTAAAACTTCCAAATGGAAAACATTTTATACTTTCAGTTTATTTAAAAGAAATTACTGAAACCAAAGAAGACACTGAAAAAATAATTGCAGATATAACAAAAGTAACCTGGGATTATTTTACAAAAAAAGAATTAGATAATTAGAAAATGTGATAATTAGAAAATTATTTAGATGGCGCAGTATGGCATTATTTAATTATCTAATTTCCAAATTGACACATTAGAAATATGTTGACAAAAGAAGATATAGCAAAACGAATTGCAAAAGAAGTAAAAGACCGTTATTTCGTAAACCTTGGAATCGGGATTCCGACTTTGGTTGCTAATTACGTTCGTGAAGATATTGCGGTGGAATTCCAAAGTGAAAATGGAGTTTTAGGCATGGGGCCTTTTCCTTTTGCAGGAGAAGAAGATGCCGATATTATCAATGCAGGAAAACAAACCATAACGACACTTCCGGGAGCCAGTTTCTTTGATTCGGCTTTTAGTTTTGGAATGATTCGCAGTCAAAAAGTTGATTTAACTATTTTGGGTGCTATGGAGGTTTCTGAAAACGGAGATATTGCCAACTGGAAAATTCCGGGAAAAATGGTAAAAGGAATGGGAGGCGCAATGGATTTGGTGGCTTCCGCCGAAAATATCATTGTTGCCATGATGCACGTCAATAAAGCAGGTGAATCTAAAATACTTAAAAAATGTACTTTGCCATTAACAGGTGTAGGATGCGTTAAAAAGGTTGTAACAGAACTTGCCGTTCTCGAAGTAACAGAAAAAGGATTTAAGCTCTTAGAACGGGCGCCAGGTGTTTCTGTGGAGCATATCATAGCATCAACAGAAGCTGAGTTGATAATTGAAGGAGAAATTCCTGAAATGGCAATTTAGATTTTAACCGCCAGGAGCGCAGGAACGCAAAGGACACAAAGTTTTATAAAAAGCAAAGCCGCCCAAATTGGGCGGCTTTGCTTTTTATTTTTAAAGAATTGTATTAAATATCTTTGCGTTCATTGCGGTAAAGCAACTTACAAACTAAAACTCATTCTTCCGAAATAGTAAGCCCCGGTTGTTCCCATCTGTACGGGAGCATATTTAAATACTCCATAATAGCTGTTCTCATAGATCTGCTCATCCGGGAAAACATCAAATAAGTTATTGGCTCCTAATGCAATCTGAACCTTAGGTGTTATTTTGTAGGCTATAGTCATATCGGTAACGATTTTTCCATTGTGTTTCTGAATTCCTCCAAAAGGAAATCCATCACGGATAACTTCACCGAAATAAGTATTTCTCAATAAGAAATTCCATTTTGCAAAATTGTAATTTACCGCAAAAGTTCCTTTGTGTTTTGGTGTGTTAGTTTCTATAAGGCTTCTTTCCTGTGGCCCGTAGTAAACATCTTCCTGACCTGCAAATAAAGTCGGAATGTTGTTTAACGAATTATCAACTTTGTTGTTGTTGTAATTATAAAGTAATGAAAGGTTTATTTTTCCCTCACCAGCATTTATATCATAATCAATAACTACATCAAGTCCGTTTGTAGTGGTATTAATTGCATTTGTAAAGAAACGGCCTGTTTGCGCGCCATATGTTGCAAATATATCACGTAATTCGGGCACGGGTTCACCAAAAGCATCATTTCCTAAGTTTCCGGTTAAAATTATTCTGTTATCAATTCTTATGTGATAGAAATCGGCTGTAATACTTAGTTTTTTTGTTGGAGAAAAAACAATCCCAAAGCTGTAATTTCTGGAAGTTTCTTCTTTTAGTTTCGGAATCCCAAGTTTTTTGGCAACATCACTGTCATTTCTGAAAATACCTGAATTCAATAATTCTCCATCAACGACATCTGTTGCGATGTTATTGAAATATTGCTGATGTAAAGAAGGAGCCCTAAATCCGGAACTAATTGCTCCACGTACAAAAAGATTATCAAGGATTTTATACCTGGCAGATAATTTTCCATTTAGTGTATTTCCAAAATCTGTATAATCTTCATAACGTCCCGCAACTCCGATTAAAAATTTATCTGTAATGTCAGCTTCAACATCCGCATAAACAGCTTTGCTGTTTCTGTTTTTATCAACTTCATTTAATGGTGAAAACCCAGGGAAAGATTGTGCGCCGCCATCAATGTAAGAAGCTTCTTCGCCGGGAACAATTTGGTATTTCTCAAAACGATATTCACCACCAAAAGCAACGTTCAAACCATTGAAAATATCTTTATACAATCTCGAAATATCTGCGTTTACAGTGTTTTGAAGGAAAGAATGGTTTCCGGCTTTGAATTCAGTGGGGCTATTGGCGCCCAATGAAACATTGTTGGTATTTGAAACATCATAAACAAATTTATTCTCGCCAATTGTATTGCTCAAATCCAATTTCCATTGCCCAAATTTGAATTTAAAACCAACTGAAGAAGAAAGATCTGTTACAACTGAGTTTAATTCAGGCTGGAATCCAAAAGGAAAAATTGAAGGCACAACATTTTCAGTTTCACTTGGTAAACGTCTGAAGCCGTAGCCCGTTCCTTCACGATGACTCACACCGCCAGAAGCATAAAATTCGATTTGATCGTTTAGTGGAACAGAAGCATTAAAGAATCCCTGAATGTTTTTGATTCTTGCATCTCCAATTTGAAAATTAAAATCATCACGTTTCAATCCGTTTTGAGTAAGCAAGTTATCATCAATCTGGCGTGATTGTGCAGGATCATCTGCAAAGTCATAAGCAAAATAATTGTTGTAAGCCGACTGATCAAAAATAATCAGGTTATGATTTTGAGAACGATTTGTTTTCTGGCGGTTATTAAATTCCGCCGTTAAATTGATAAAACCTCCTTTATTACCGATTTTTGTACCATAGTTCAGATTGATATTGGTAGTCTCACCATCATTTCGTGAAGTTCCTCCGTATGTTGCATTAACATCAAAACCGGCATTATCTTTCAAAACCAAATTGATCACACCAGCAATAGCATCAGATCCATATTGCGCGGCTGCACCATCACGTAGTACTTCGATACGTTTTATTGCTGAGGCCGGAATAGCACTTAAGTCAGTTCCCACAGAACCGTTTCCAACCGTGTTTTGATAATTTACTAATGAAGTGGTATGTCTTCTTTTTCCATTAATTAAAACTAAAACCTGATCCGGACCCAAACCTCTTAAAGATGCCGGGTCGATGTGTTCGGTTCCGTCGGCAGAAGGTTGTCTGTTTGAATTAAATGATGGAATCAGATAAGTCAGAATATCATTTGTAGTGGTTTGAGGAGTTGTATTCCTGATTTTGGCAAGATTTACGACATCAACAGGAACTGCTGTTTCCAGTTTGCTTTTCTTTGGATTTCTGCTTCCGACTATTACAATTTCATCAAGACTATTGTTTTCCTGAACAAGCTGAATTTCTACAATATGATCTTTTGCAATTACTTCTTTGGAGTGATAGCCCAACAAGGAAACAATAAGAGTTGGCGCATTTGCTGAAGATGATATTTTAAATTTTCCTAATGCATCACTCGTTGTACTTATTTGTGTCCCTTTTACAAGAATAGTTGCAAATTCTAATGGATTGCCGTTTTCAGAAATAACGGTTCCACTAATTTCATGACTTTGTGCAAAAAACAAAGTGCTTGATAAAGTGAGAATTGCAGTTAATACAATTTTTATTTTTTTTCTCATAGATATTTATTTTGTGTAACGTATTGTTTGTTTTGGAAGTGCATTTATTTAGTCTATTATTTATATAGGCTAAAGAATTAAATGCAAATGTAATTTGAAAATTTCACAATTGATTGATATAATCTCATTTTTTAGAATCATAAAGCTTCATTTTTGAGCTTAATGAAATACCTTTGCCTAAATTCTAAAATGAAAAAAAATGAAATTAAGATTATTACTCTTTTTGTGTGCAATAACTTTTAATGGGTTTTCGCAAAATAATGTATTGGTTTTTCAATCAGATTTTGGTTTGAAAGATGGAGCGGTTTCAGCTATGAAAGGTGTAGCAATGGGTGTTTCTACCGATTTAAAAATATTTGACTTAACACACGAAATCCCGGCATTCAATATTTGGGAAGCGGCTTATCGTTTGTCACAAACTGCACAATATTACCCTTCGGGAACTGTTTTTGTTTCAGTTTGTGATCCCGGAGTTGGTACGGCCAGACATTCTGTGGTATTGCTTACTAAATCGGGACATTATTTTGTAACTCCGGACAACGGAACTTTAACTTTAATTGCAGAACAGCTTGGGATTCAGGAAATCCGTGAAATAGATGAGGTAAAGAACCGACGTCAGAATTCTGGAGAATCATATACTTTTCATGGTCGTGATGTCTATGCTTTTACCGGAGCCCGTTTAGCTTCTAAAACAATCACTTTTGAAGAAGTGGGACAAAAATTGCCAAACGAAGTAGTGAAAATAGAATACCAAAAACCTGTTTTTGATAAAGGGGTGATCAAAGGTGGAATTCCGATTCTGGACATTCAGTACGGAAATGTCTGGACCAATATTGACAAAAAGACTTTTGCTAATTTAGACCTAAAAGCAGGTGACCAGGTTAAAATTCAGATTTTTGACGGAGCAAAGAAGGTATACGATGGAAAATTGAAATTGGTAAATACATTTGGAGAAGTAGCTGTAGGTACAGATGTTTGTTATTTTAATAGTCTTTTGAATTTTTCTCTGGCAGTAAATCAGGGAAGTTTTTCAGAAAAACATAAAATTTACAGTGGAGCAAACTGGAGTATTTTACTAAGTAAATAAAAACTTTAGCAGATTAAAAATAAAAAAGCGTTCATTGCAAAATGAACGCTTTTTTTATACT
The DNA here is from genome assembly GCF_003105115.1 of Flavobacterium sp. HTF. Classification (GTDB taxonomy): domain Bacteria; phylum Bacteroidota; class Bacteroidia; order Flavobacteriales; family Flavobacteriaceae; genus Flavobacterium. Next base: position 107,947 of record NZ_QETH01000001.1, read on the forward strand.
AATGATTTGAATTACAAATTGAAAGAAGCTCCTAAACTAAAAGTAGCCTGGTTGTTTAAATGATAAAATGGATCATTATTGCTTCCGTATTTCGCAATTGGAAATCCGATTTCTGTGAAAACACCAAATCCGTCAGTGAAGAAATAACGACCTCCAACATGACCTCCAAAGTTATGTAAACCTAAACTTAATCCAGGATAAACATCTAATTGCTCAACACCAATTACACTTGATAAATTTGCATTGATTCTGGCTTTTGCGTCAAAACGATCCTGAAATTCCGGTTTTGTATCATAATACGCCGAAGGAACATTATGGTAGAAACCTGTAAAATTGTCTACTCCTAATAAATAATTAGCTACGAAACCAAAAGAGAAATTTTCTCCCAAACCAAAATCTACTGACCCCTGAATTCCAGAACCACCATCTTGTAGATTAGCACCCACATTTACTTTAATGTCTCCCTTACCTTTGAAGGCTTGCTGTGCATTAATAAAACCGAATGATACTAAGAACAAAAGTGTAATAACCTTTTTCATAAATTTTAAATATTAATTATTTTGCAGGGCAAATGTAGAAATTTTAATGATTTAATTCCTACCTTTTTCGTTAAAATACAGTTTGTTTAGCGGATCACTTTGCCAGTATTCCTTGGTGTCGACATTCATAATAGTCAACGGACCTTTGAAGGCAGCACCAGTATCAATATTCCATACACATGCCTTGTTTATAGGAACCGTTTGGCCAATTCTGGTTACCGGAGTGTGCCCGATGTAAACTTCTTTATAAACGGTAAAACGTTTTGGATAGTATAAATCGTCGGGTTTTAAATTAGGGTCTAAAGAGAGTGCTGATTCCCAAAGGGTTCTGTCCCAATAGAATAATTTCGAAAAAAATTCATATCTGACACCACTTAAATTGGTAAAGCCGGCATGCACAAATAGACGGTTCTGATCATCAAGATAATAATCCTGTAACGATTCAAAAAAAGCAATATGGATTTTCTTTTTTTCTTCTGAAAGTTTAGAATAGCCTTCAACTGTAGCCTGTCCGCCATGTTTATACCACATTTCTTCGTCAAATTCCTCATGTCGGTTTTCCAGCCAGTCTAACGCAAGCTGATCGTGATTTCCCCTAATGCAGATACAGTTTTGTTTGGTTTTAAGATCAATCAAAAAATCAATTACTTCTGTAGAATGGCTCCATCCATCAACATAATCGCCTAAAAATATAAGGGTGTCCTTTGTAGTAACTTCAGCTTTTTTCAACACTTGTTCAAGCGCAAGTAATCCTCCATGTATGTCACCTATAACAAATGTTCGCATTTTATTTTATTTCGTATGAGACAAAAATAAAGAAAATGATTTGTATGTGATCATTAAGTAACGAATCTTTAATAAATCCCGTTTTTGGCTTGAAGTTTATTTTAAGTTTTAGTTTACAAAAAACAGCGACGGAGTGATAATTCCCTCTTTTTTTAAAAATTAGTGATCGAAAAAGTATCCAATTTTGGTTTTCTTACAATAAAATGACTGTAAATCTAGATTAATTTATGTAAAATATTAGTTTTCAATGCAATAGTTGTTTATTGTGTAAGGCATTGCAATTGCTGAGATTTTGTGTTATTTTTTGATGTCTTTTCACGACCAAATGTTGTATTTTATCGATAAAAGGTAAAATAATCCGATTAATTAACAAAATTTGTATATTTTTATCCAACAAATAAAGTATTTACTTACATATTTTATTTGTAAGTTTTTTAACCCCTTTTAACTAATTTAAAAATTCAAATTGCGTATGAAAAGTACTTTACCCAAAATTGTAGGGACAACAGTTGCTGCACTTACATTTTCGCTTTCTGCATTTGCTCAGCAAACAGATAAAAGAGTAAACCAAAAAAGTTTATCTGAAAACGGACAACCGAGTTTAATTACTTTCAATGAAAAATCAACCTACAAAGGTTCAGATTATCAGACAGTATTTAAAGAACAATTAGAATTGAAGGACAATCAGTCTTTTTCAAAAATTAAAACCCAGTCAGACCGCCAGGGTTATACCCATGAAAAATTTCAATTGTATGAACAGGGAATTAAAGTAGAATTTGCTACTTACACCCTTCATTCTAAAAATGGAAAACTGGAATCAATGAATGGGGAGTTTTATAAAATTGAAAATGCAAAATTGAAAACCTCTCTTTCACCTCAGGAAGCTTTCAACAGAGCTGTTGCCCATACTGGCGCAAAACAATATTTATGGGATTCTCCTCAGGATGCCGCTGCAATAGATTATGAAAAACCAAAGGGCGAATTGGTTTTCTTACCCGACATGGATAACCAGGGAAAAGACAGAACCACTGATAAAGTTCGTCTGGCGTATAAATTTGATATTTATGCCACAAATCCTTTGAGTCGTGGTGATTTGTATATTGATGCTGTTACAGGAAAAGCGTTATTCTACAATGCCACAATAAAACATCTTGGTGAAAACAGTCATGGAAAATCAAAATCTGAAAATCCAGTTGCTAAAGAAAACAGCCTGAATGCAAAAACGGCAATTGTGGCTGCAAATGCTGCAACTCGTTACAGCGGAACGCAGACTATTCAGACCACATTAAGCGGATCTTCTTATATCCTGCTTGACGGAACGCGTGGAAACGGAATCCAGACTTATAACTCTGCAAGAACGGCGACATATCCGACAACTAATTTTACAGATGCTGATAACAACTGGATTGAATACAATAACACAAATAAAGACAACGGTGCTCTGGATGCTCACTGGGGAGCAGAAATGACATATGATTACTGGTCAGCCGTACATGGCAGAAACAGTTACGATGATGCCGGTGCAAAAATCAAAAGTTATGTACATTATAACTTAGTTGCTGCCGGTTATCCAAATAACAATAATGCTTTCTGGAACGGAAGTGTTATGACATACGGTGACGGAACGGGAACAGGAGGATTTGATATCTTAACAGCGCTGGACGTTGCAGGACACGAAATAGGCCATGCAGTTTGTACTTATACCGCAAATCTTGCTTATCAAAAAGAATCGGGTGCTATGAATGAAGGTTTCTCTGATATTTGGGGAGCTTGTATAGAATATCGTGCAGCACCAACAAAATCAACATGGTTGGTTGGAGAAGATATCGAAAGAAGATCAGGACATGCTGCTTTACGTTCTATGAGTGATCCAAATTCAGAAGGCCAGCCGGATACTTACGGTGGAACTTATTGGGTGAACGTAAATTGTACACCAACAAATAACAATGACCAATGTGGTGTTCATACTAATTCCGGAGTATTAAATCACTGGTTTTATATCCTTTCAGTTGGTAAAACAGGTACAAACGATATCGGAAACGCTTATAACGTTACCGGAATTACAATTGATAAAGCAGCAAAAATTGCTTATCGTTTAGAAAGCGAGTATTTGTCTGCCAATTCAACGTATGCGATCGCAAGAACTTACGGAATTCAGTCTGCAATTGATTTATATGGAGCGGGTTCTGCCGAGGTTATTGCCACAACAAATGCTTTTTACGCAGTTGGAGTAGGTGCAGCCTATTCAGGAGGATCTGGTGATACAACTCCACCGTCAGCACCAACGTCTTTGGCTGCTTCCGGTACAACAGCAACAACGACTAATTTGACATGGACAGCATCTACAGATAATGTAGCCGTTACAGGATACGATATTTATCAGGGTTCTACGCTAAAAGGAAGTGCTACAACGACAAGTTACACCGTAACGGGACTTACTGCTTCAACAGCTTATACTTTTTCTGTAAAAGCAAAAGATGCGGCAGGAAATATTTCTGCTTCAAGTAATACCGTGAATGTTATCACAACAGCTGCAACAGTAACCTATTGTACCTCAAAAGGAAACAACGCTGCAGACGAAAGAATTGGTAAAGTGGTATTTGGCACAATAAACAATACTTCTTCCGGAACTACGGGTTATGAAAATTTAACCTCAATTTCTACAAATGCCAGCAGAAGTTCCTCTTATACCATTACCATTACGCCATCATGGACATCTTCTGTTTACAGTGAAGGATATGCGGTATTTATTGATTACAATCAAGACGGAGATTTCTTAGATTCAGGAGAAACTGTTTGGACAAAATCTGCATCGACAACCAGCCCTGTTTCAGGATCCATTACAATTCCTGCAACGGCTGCTTTAGGAACAACCCGATTGAGAGTTTCTATGAAGTATAACGGAATACCAACTGCCTGTGAAAGTTTTTCTTATGGACAAGTGGAAGACTATACTGTAAATATTACTGCTGCCGGAACAATTGAAGAAGTTGCGAGTAACGATTTTGCTTTTGCCACAGATAATACAGGTTCAGAAATTACAGTATATCCAAATCCTGTTGGTAATGAATTGAGTATATCATTAGCAAACAAAGCAGGAGCTACTTTTACGATCACTAATACGTTAGGACAACAGGTTGGTTCAGGTGAATTATCTGAAAATCCGATTGACGTAAGTAATTTGCATACAGGGATTTATTTAATTGAATTAAAAGGTTCTCAAAAAACAGTTACCAAAAAGTTCATTAAAAAATAAGTTCAGTTCAACTATATTTGAAAGCCTCGTAATTACGGGGCTTTTTTTGTTTCTGCAATGCACAAAACTAGTTAAATTTGTAACATGTCAGAAACGCCTACATATCGAAAAATTATCCATATTGATATGGATGCTTTTTATGCATCGGTAGAGCAGATGGATAATCCTGCTTTACGAGGAAAACCCGTTGCTGTTGGCGGATCAGAAAACAGAGGAGTGGTTTCGGCAGCGAGTTATGAAGCCCGTAAGTTTGGAGTCAGAAGTGCTATAAGCGGTTTTCTGGCCAAAAAATATTGTCCTGAAATCATTTTTGTGCGACCACGTTTTGATCGTTACAAAGAGATTTCAAATAAAATTCATTCCATTTTTCACGAATATACCGATTTGGTTGAACCTCTTTCGCTTGACGAAGCTTATCTTGATGTTACCCAAAATAAAAAAGGAAACCCAAGCGCCAGTTTATTGGCCCAGGAAATTAGATTAAGAATTTTGAACGAAGTGGGTCTTACGGCTTCTGCGGGAATTTCTGTCAATAAATTTGTTGCCAAAATTGCCAGTGATATTAATAAACCAAATGGACAAAAAACAGTAAACCCGGATGAGATTTTATCTTTTCTGGAAGAATTACCAATCCGAAAGTTCTATGGAGTTGGAAAAGTCACAACGGAAAAAATGTATCAATTGGGAATTTTTACCGGACTTGACCTAAAAGGAAAATCTTTGGAGTTTCTCGAAAAACACTTTGGGAAATCAGGCGGATTCTATTACAAAGTGGTGCGCGGTATTCATAACAGTGAAGTAAAACCATTTCGGATCACCAAATCTGTTGCGGCGGAACATACTTTTGATGTGAATTTATCTTCGGAAATATTCATGTTAGAACAACTGGACAGGATTGCCACTTCTCTGGAAAAAAGATTAAAAAAGCATAAAATTTCGGGTAAAACCGTTACACTCAAAATAAAATACAGCGATTTTACCCAGCAAACACGAAGCAAAACACTGCCTTATTTTATTTCTGATAAAGGACTGATACTCGAAACAGTAGAAGAATTGCTGTATCAGGAACGGATGAAAGATTCTGTGCGTTTGCTCGGAATATCGCTCAATAACCTGAACACAGAAGAGAAGAAGGCAGTTGTAGTTCAGTTAAAGTTTGCTTTTTAAGCAAAATAGACAAGCGTTAAATGCATTCAATTATTATTTTCCTAAGAATTTTCTCTCTATATTTATAGAAAGTAAGTTTATATTATTTTTTAAAATGAAAAAAGCAAAAACAGATGAAATCTCAAATCATAATTCAGTGCCTATTATGGCATGGGATTTTCATTATGAATATCTTAATGAGCTAAAACATATTTTTGCTGATTTGAAAAGAGTAAAAGAACTTTCTTCCCAATTTTCATGGGATGAAGAAAACCTGAATATTAAAGATCGTATACAGGAAGAAGTTGTGATGGTTACAGATGCAGACCTTAAAATTGTTTTCGCGTCAAGCGGAATAAAAAAAATGACCGGTTACACAGAAAATGAAATCCTGGGAAAAACGCCAAAAATATTCCAGGGTTCAAAAACCTCCAAAATAGCTTTGAAAGAAATTAGAAAAGCAATTGATTTGCAGGTTCCGTTTGAAAAGACAATTCAAAACTACAAGAAAAACGGTAAAACATATAAATGCAAAATCTCCGCATCTCCGGTATTTACATTAAATGGAAAACTTTCGCATTTTATAGCTTTTGAAAGTGAAGAGTTAAGTGCCTGATTTTAGGAACAAAGCAACAAAGCTGCAGAGGTACAAAGGTACAATAAGTATAGAAATAGAAAGATTTACAGAAAAAAACATAAAATAAAAACCGCCTAATGGCGGTTTTTATTTATTAAATCGTAGCACCTCAGCACCTCAGCACCTCAGCACCTCAGCACCTCAGCACCTCAGCACCTCAGCACCTCAGCACCTCAGCACCTCAGCACCTTTGTACCTCTGAACCTTTGTACCTAAAAATTACAAATTCTCAAAGAAATCATTTCCTTTATCATCAGTAATAATAAAAGCAGGGAAGTCTTTTACGGTGATTTTACGAACAGCTTCCATTCCTAATTCTTCAAAATCAACCACTTCTACTTTTAAAATATTGTCCTGAGCCAAAATAGCGGCCGGACCACCGATAGAACCCAGATAGAATCCGCCATATGTGTTGCAGGCATCTGTAACCTGTTTGGTACGGTTTCCTTTGGCAAGCATAATCATACTTCCCCCATGTTTCTGGAACTCATCAACATACACATCCATACGACCTGCCGTTGTAGGTCCAAAACTTCCTGAAGCCATTCCTTCCGGAGTTTTTGCAGGGCCTGCATAATATACAGGGTGATTTTTAAAGTATTCCGGCATTGGCTGGCCTGCATCTAATAGTTCCTTAATTTTTGCATGTGCAATATCACGGGCAACAATAACGGTTCCGTTAAGTTTTAAGCGTGTTTTTATTGGATACTGGGATAGTTTAGCTAAAATATCTGCCATTGGCTGATCCAGGTCAATTTCAACCGGAGCTTCTAAATGTGGAGCCGTTTCAGGTAAAAATTGTTTTGGGTTTACTTCCAGCTGTTCAACGAAGATTCCGTCTTTAGTAATTTTTCCTTTGATGTTTCTGTCAGCAGAACAGGAAACTCCCAATCCAACCGGACAGGAAGCGGCATGTCGTGGTAAACGAATTACACGAACGTCATGTGTAAAATATTTTCCGCCAAATTGAGCACCAATTTCACTTTCCTGACAGATTTTCTGTACCCGCTGTTCCCATTCTAAATCACGGAAAGCCTGACCGGACATATTTCCCGAAGTAGGCAGATGATCATAATATCCTGCAGATGCTTTTTTAACAGCACTTAAGTTGGCTTCCGCTGAAGTTCCGCCAATTACCAAAGCTAAATGGTAAGGAGGACAGGCCGAAGTTCCTAAATCTTTGATTTTTGCACGGACAAAAGCATCCATAGATTTATCGTTCAATAATGATTTTGTCTGCTGGTATAAATATGTTTTATTGGCAGATCCTCCACCTTTGGCCATAAATAAGAACTCATAAGAAGTTCCTTTTTTAGCATAAATATCAATTTGCGCCGGAAGATTTGATCCTGAATTTTTTTCTTCAAACATCGAAATTGGTACAATCTGTGAATAACGTAAATTACGTTTTTGATATGTATTAAAAATTCCTCGGCTTAACCATTCTGCATCATCAACACCAGTAAAGATGCTTTCTCCTTTTTTTGCCATTACAATTGCAGTTCCCGTATCCTGGCAGCTTGGCAATTGGCCTTCGGCAGCAACAGAAGCATTTTGCAACAAATTGTAAGCCACAAACCGATCGTTATCTGTAGCCTCGGGATCATCAAGAATTTTTCTTAATTTTTGTAAATGACTTGTTCTCAGCATAAACGAAACATCTGTTAATGCTTCTTCAGCCAACAACTCTAATCCTTTCGGATCTACAGTTAGTATTTCGCGTTCACCAAATTGTTCGACTTTTACAAAATCTGAAGTGATTTTGCGGTATTGTGTCTCATCTTTTAAAATTGGATAAGGATCCTGGTATATAAAATCAATCATTGCTTTGTTTTTTTACAAAGTTAAAAATTATTTATCTTAGAAAGGATTTGAATTACGAGGTTTAATCCTGCTTGTAAAATTCATTAAGGCTCATCTTCTTTTGAAAATAAGTTTTGTCTTTTGCTGAAAGTAATTGTTTTTTCCACTGATTTCCTTTTAAAGAAAAAGAGATTTAATCTGAGTAAGTTAAGATTCCGGAATCTTCTGAATCATCATCTGCAGGCTCAAATGCAACAGTTTTGCAATAAAACATTTTAGGGTCTTTTCCGGTTTCAGAGCCGTTATTTACAAATTCTGTCCATACTCCCCATCCGCTGTCTGACATAGATTCCCAGTCATGAACGAGTTGCAGATCATTGTTTTTCAGATAAAACAAATAATTGCTAAATGTATATCCACAGGCAGGATAACCCGAATCAATTTTTATGAAATGAGAATCTTTATCGGATGAATTAGTCAAACCTAAAGACCCGCTCCATTCCGAACCCTTTTCATAATGTTTGATGGATATTTTTGAAGAAGCAATTATAGTGTTGTTCTGATAAAAGTCAAGTCTGAATTTCGATGTTACAATACTGTCTTTATCTGCTTTTTGACCGACAAGATTTGCCAGAACGTAATTTACTAATCCATTTTTGTCTTTAGAAAGAAGAATCGTATCTGTTTTTAAAGCCGGAGCCTCCGTTTCTTTTGTATCAATTATAGCGACTTCAGGAGTTTCGATATTATTTACGCTGGCAATTTGATTTTTTTTCTGTTCTTTTTGACAGCCGGCCAAAAGGATTAAAATAAAAATATATGTTATTTTCATGGAATTAAATTAGGTCTTCAAAAATATATTTTTCTTCGTATGGAACATTGAATTTATTGAGAAAGTTCAAATACTCATCATTAAACGTTTCTCTTTTATGATGTTCTTTTTGATTTTCTATGTACTTATAAACCGAATCTATTTGTGATCTGCTATATGAGAATGCACCATAACCTTCCTGCCAGTTAAATTTTGATTTTGATAATTGATTATCATTCACAAATTTAGATGACTTTGCTTTTACAACTTTCATTAAATCTGAAATAGAAATAGTAGGTTTTAGCCCTAAAAGGCAATGAACATGGTCTTCAACACCATTTACAATAATCGTTTTGCATCCTGTTTCATTAATCAGATTGCCAATTACACCAAGCAATTTTGATCTCCATTCTTCCGAAATTATGGCATCCCGGTATTTTACAGCAAAAACGACCTGCACATAAATCTGATAATAAGTATTCGCCATCTTCAATGATTTTTATATGCAAAATAAATTATTCTTATTAGCAGAATTAATAAAATTGTAATATTTAACTTTCTTTTTTATGACTATATGAATCGTTCCTCCGGAACTTCTGGCGTAACGTATTTCATAATCAACGGATTAAAATCCGTTGCTACAATATGATTGTTCCTCCGGAACTTTTACATTTTTAATTTATGGCGTAATGTTTTTGTAATGAACAGATTAAAATCTGTTGTTACAATATAAATTGTTCCTTCGGAACATTTTAGTTCATTGATTTAAAGATCCATTGGCTCGATTCTATATTGTAGGGCCGGATTTAATCCGGTTAAACGCAAAGAATCCAATAAATTGGAGAGCCATCGGCTCGGTTCATAATTATTTATCTGAATTTAAAAAAACCAGGTAGCCACAAAAATAGCCGTAATTACACAGATTAAATCAACCAAAAGCATGGTACCCAAAGCATAACGGGTGTTTTTGATATTTACAGAGCCAAAGTAAACCGCAATAACATAAAAAGTGCTTTCTGCGCTGCATTGAAAAATGCTGCTCAATCTCGCGGTCAAAGAATCTGCTCCAAACGTATTCATAGAATCGATCAGGAATCCTCGTGATCCGGCAGAACTAAACGGACGCAGCATGGCAACCGGAAGCGCATTGGTTATTTCTTTGCTTACACCCATATTAGAGAAGACAAAAGCAATACCATCGCTGATGATTTCAAATAAGCCACTGTTTCTGAATAGCGAAATGGCAACCAGCATTCCCAATACATAAGGAAAAATGGTAACTCCGGTTTTAACACCATTATTGGCACCCACTACAAAACTTTCAAAAACGGTTGTGTTGGCTTCAGTAAATTTTCTCTCATGAATGAAAGAGAAAATCAGGGTAAAAGCAATAATACCGATCAGTATCAACGCAGAAAGATTTGAAGTGAAAATGTTTTTTCCGATTAAATCCAAATGATTTACATACATGAGCAAACCAATAATTCCGGCAATCAGAACCATTAAGGCAATAACTAAAGAAGCACTTTTAAAGTTGATTTTTTGTTTGATTCCAACAATAAGAAAAGCGGCAATAGTTCCGATAAACGAAGTAATGATACAAGGAAGCATCACATCTGCGGGATTGCTTGCATTGGCAGCGGCGCGATATCCGATAATTGAAGTTGCGATTAAAGTTAAACCCGACGCATGCAGACACATAAACATAATCTGGGCATCACTTGCCTTGTCTTTTTCGGGATTTATTTCCTGTAAACTTTCCATTGCTTTAAGACCAAATGGAGTCGCTGCAGAATCTAATCCTAAGAAATTAGCAGCAAAGTTTAAGGTCATATAGGAAATAGAAGGGTGGTTTTTGGGAATACTCGGAAAAACTTTTACAAAAACCGGACTCAGGGCTTTTGCTAATTTTCCGGAAGCACCTGAAATAATTAAAAGTTCCATTAATCCGCAAAAGAAAGCCAGATAGGCAATAAGGGGCAAAATTAAATCAACCAGAGTACTTTTGCAGGTAGGCAATAAACCATCGGATTTTTGAAGTCCGCTGTAAATTTTTACAGTTTTGTTTTTATAAACATAAGTAGTATCGGAGTTTAGCGTATCACGATTGATAACCATGGTCTGATCCGGCGCTTTTTTGATACTGTCTTTGATAAAAGCAGGAAGCTGTTCAGCATATTTTTCGGAAACCAGAATCGGATCGTCTTTTTTTCCATTCAAAACATAATCCATCGTGTAGGTATCGGCAGTCACTAAACTAACTACAATAAAAACAATCGAAGAAATAAAAATAACTAACCAGAATCTACTTAGTACCATAATTATATTTTTTTGTAAATGTAATTATTTCAAAATATAATGCATAAAGATTTTACTGTTCAAAGAAGAAGCTTTTCCATAAAAACGTTCATTTTATGTGAAAATTTGCCTTATTCAATAGTAACTTTGGATTCTAAATAGTTTTCAAAAGGTTTAATCGCTTCAAAGAGGATTTCTTTTTTATGAATTTCAGTTTCATGAAAAAACTGAGTCTCAATTTTGATTTGATCTTTTTTAACGGTTCTTTTCCAGGTTCCAATTACTTTTCCGTTTTCTAGAATTATCGGTTTAAAGATGCCATTATTGGTAAAAGCATTTGATTGATGTTCTGTTAAAATTGAAACTTCGCGGGTTTTGTATGAAATTAAAATTTCGTCGAATGCCGGAAGAAAGTGCACGCTTTCGCGGAACTGATCTACATTGTGGGATGTTTTTTCAAACCAATAATCCTGATTATCAATAGTTATATGGTTTAATTGCAATTCAATTGCATTAATAGCTGATTTGCAAATTGTAGGTGCAAAACCTGACCACCATGAAAAATCCAGCAAAGTTGCCGGTCCGTGACTTTCGAAATAACGTTTGGCTAATTTAGCAAGTCCTTCTTCCTTGGATAATTTACTTTTTGGTTTAGAAACCCTTTCTTCGAGCAAAGCATATGTAATTTTTTTGCCTCTCATTTTTCCATTGCAGACCAAACCATCAAGTTCAGCATTCATCATAATGGCAGCACTTAAAAAATCGTCACTTGAAGTTTTTTTAACGTTGAGTTCCCGCATAATTTCTTCACGGGTCAAATGATTGTTTCCGGCTAACAGCTTTTCGATAGAAATTTTAACCTGTTCAAGCTTTTTAATATCATAACCAAACTTTTTAGCAGCCGAGATTGCCATACGATTTACCTGAGGTCCTGAAATATCAAGCATCCAGTAAATATCTTCGGCAGAAACAAAATGCCAGGTGGGACGCAAAATATGAGTTCTGATAATTTTCCCTGAATCGATAGCTTCTTCTATTTCTTTTTCGGAGGCATCGCAACGGGAACCAATTGCCCATTTCGCCATCGTATAATCCTGAGCCTGCATTGCGCCTAAATGCTGTACAATTTCCTGTGGCGAACAAGGACTTGATTTATAAAGCTTTTGAGCAACCAAACGATGATGTGAAATTTCCTCGTGAATCATTTTTTTAAACCATATAAGTTATTGAAGTTCATTTAAACATTTTAGCAAAAAAACTTAGCATCTTAGAACCTTAGTAGCTTAGCAACTTAAAGACTAAACATGAATAATCTCATCGTCAATCAATAAATCTTCACGGCGCAAGCGCAGAAAAATCTGTGCTACGGCAATCGTATCTTTTTCGCAATAGGTTACAATGCGGTCAATGTCTTTTTCGACATAAAAAACATGTGCAACCTGACTTCCGTCAATGTCGCCTTTTGGAGAAGGAACACCAAGAATCTTAGTCAGCAATTTTAAGGAAGTAAAATGTTTATAATCACCAAACTTCCATAATTCTAAAGTATCCAGATGCGGAATTTCCCATGGTTTTTTTCCAAATAAATTTAATTTGTCAGGAATAGCAATCTGATTGATAATCATTCGTCGTGCTAAAAACGGGATATCAAATTCCTTTGCATTATGCCCGCACAAAAGATGTTGCGGCTGATTGAAATGATTATTTAGAAGATTATTGAAATCTTTCAGGATTTTTTTTTCTTCTCCGAAAAAAGAAGTCACCCTGAAATTTCGAATATCGCCTTTAATCGTAAAATACCCAACCGAAATACAAATGATTTTTCCAAATTCTGCCCAGATTCCCGCACGGTCATAAAATTCTTCAGGCGTAAAATCGTCTTTTCGCTGATATTGTGTTTTAAGATCCCAAAGCGATTGCATTTCTGCGTCAAGCGAATTAAAATTCTCTTCTTCGGGAACGGTTTCTATATCCAGAAACAGAATGTTGTTGAGGTTTATTTTTTCAATCATATTTTTAGTTTAAACACGAATTACACTAATTAACACGAATGATTTAGACTTAGTTAATTACACAAATAATAGTTTTGTAAATATAATAGTATAATTTTAATTTGTGTAAATCTGTGAAATTTGTGTTTGTTTTAAAACAAACTTTGTTGTGTGCTCGGGTTTTCATGTTCCAAAAGCCATTTTTTTCGCCATATTTCTCCGGCATAACCAGTAAGTGAACCATTTGTACCAATTACACGATGACAGGGAACAACAATCCAAAGCGGATTTTTACCATTTGCAGACGCTACGGCACGAATCGCTTTTATGTCGCCGAGCTTTTTGGTCTGATCCATATAACTTACGGTTTTTCCGTATGGAATTTCTAACAACACTTTCCATACTTTTTGTTGAAATTCTGTGCCTTTTGGATTTAGTTTTAGATCAAAATCAGTTCTTTTTCCGTTAAAATATTCTTCAAGTTGAGAAACGGCATCTTTTAAAACCTTTGGAACTTCTGCAGAAACCTCATTGGTTCCAACATCAGAAACAGAAATTACAGCAATACCATTTTCATCTCCAATGATCTTGGTGATTCCTAAAGGAGAGTTAATATAAACTGTTTCCATATTTTTTTACCACAAAGGCGCTAACGTTTACACAAAGTTCGCAAAGTTTTTTTAAACCATATAAGTTATATAAGTAATTTAAGTTGGAATTTGTTAACAACGATTGTTATCCTGAGCGAAGTCGAAGGCTTATGAAACCGGGCTTCGACTTCGCTCCTCCTAACAATCTCTAATAATTTTCCAGGTTAAACTGATAATCCAAAACATTCTCAATTTTTTCGCTCGTAATAACTTTTTTAATACTCGATTTTTCAGAACTGAATTTTGGTAAAGCTAAGTTATGTTCTTTGGCTTTTTGAGTGTAATATTCCGCTCTAGTGGGGTGAAAAGGCGCAACGGCATTGAAAACCTCATTCCATTTTGCTTGGTTTATGATTTTTTTAATAATCCCGATACAATCCTTTTGATGAATTAAATTTACCGGAGCATCAGGATGTTCAACGTTTTCTTTTCCAGATAAATGTTTTACAGGATGACGGTCTTCGCCGATTAATCCGCCGAAGCGTAAAATGCTGGTTTGGAAGTTTTTGTTTTCAAGAAGAATATTTTCGGTCAAAAGCAATTGCTTCCCGCTTTCCGTTTCTGGATTTGGAATTGTTTCTTCATTAATAAAATCGTTTTCATTTCCATATACAGAGGTTGAACTTACGAAAAGTACTTTTTTGATAGTTGATTTTTCTATAAACGGAATCAGATGGGTAATCTTTTCTACAAAAACTTTCTTTTCTGTATCCGGATTATTTCCGCGCAGCTTAGGAGGAATATCTATAATTAAAATTTCGCTTTCCGCTAAAAACTCATTTATACTTTCAGAAACACTTTCGCTTTCAAGTGTAACCAAAAAAGGGTTTATTCCTGAGTTTTTCAGAATCGGAAGTTTGTTTTCTGAAGTTGTTGATCCCTTTACCGAATTTCCTTTTTCGATTAATTTTTTCGCTAAGGGTAAACCTAGCCAGCCACAGCCTAATATGCTTATTTGTTTCATTTATTTTAAAGTTGCAAAGGTTCAGAGTTGCAAAGTTACAAAGGTTATACACAAACTTGTCATTCTTAGCGACGAAGGATCGCACAATCCCGAAACTTCGGGGCGCATGCTAAATCGCCAATCTTTGTCGAGGTTTTGATTGTGATACTTCGTCGCTAAGAATGACAAAAAGAAAATGTTTTTTGATTACAAATCCAGAAAAAAGCAAACTTTATCTTTTCCTTTTGCACCTATTCTTTGGTAGAATTTAATAGCTCTTTCGTTAAATTGTGGAGTACGCCACTGCATGTTGACGCAGTTTTTCTCTTTTCCGATTTGCTTCAATTTATTGATTAGAACTTCTCCAATTCCAAAATTTCGGGCTTTTTCCTCCAAAAACAAACAATCCATGTAAATGAAATCGCCAGCGCTCCAGGTTGAATAGGTGAAATTATAAGAAACATAACCCACAATATCATCATCAATTGCCACAACCAGACAAAACATCTTGGGATGTTTACTAAATAAAGCTTCTTTTAAGCCTTTTTCTTTCCCTTGAGGAGAAAAATCGGCTTTTTCGTATTCTGCATGCTTTTGGCACAAAACAATTAATTGGGGCAAATCTGATGGCTCGCAATTTCTTATTGAATATTCCATTGAAGATTGATTTCGGTTTGTAAAAAGGTTATGAAATGATGAAAATAATTAGGGTATTGCTGATTTTCGCGAACGGCAATAAAATGTTTTCTTTTTAAGCCGTTTTTACCAATCTTAATCGCTTTTACCGGACTCGTTTTTAAATGTGGCAACAAAGCCCATTTTGCCATTGACATGACGCCCATATCTGCTTTGACCATTTCCAGCGAAGCTTCGGTTAATGGCATAGGCGTAATTTTTTTTGGAGTGACTTTGGCAGGAGCCAGAAGAAACTGATGAATAGTAACCGTTTCCATCGGAAGGGAGTGAATCAGCAAATGTTCATTGATAAAATCCTCTGCAACAACGTATTTTTTATCTGCCCAGCAATGATTTTCTGAAACCACCATAACGACTTCATCCTGAAACAGCTCAGTATATTTAATATTCGTGTCCTTTATCTGGTCGCTGACAATAGCAATATCAATTACATTTTCCAATAATTTTTGTAGCGGAATATGCGTCGCTTCTGCTACAATTTTTAATTCAACATTGGGGTACAAAAGATGAAACTGCTTTAAAACCGAAGGAAGCCAGTGGTAACTTGAGAAACATTCGGTACTGATTCTGATTTCGCCATATTCACCAAAAACCATTTGTTTGATCTGGGTTTCGGTTTGAGAAAGTTTTTCTAAGATTTCTTTGGCGGTTTCATAGATTTTTTCTCCGGCCTGAGTCAAAACCAGTTTTTTATTTGTTCTTAAAAAAATCGCAGTTCCCAATTGATATTCAGCTTCTTTGAGCTGATGACTCAACGCCGATTGTGTCAGGTGAAGTTTATCAATTGCTTTGGTGATGCTTCCTTCTTCGACAATTGCTTTGATCAATCGTAAATGACGTATTTCCATTTTTATAGAATTAGATACAAAGGAACAAAATTTTAGAATGGATTTTCATGAAAAAAAGTAATCAAATTGATGAATTCTTTTCGTTATTATGGTGTTTAATGTTCAGTTACTTTTGAAAAAATTAATCCTAAAAACGATAATACAATGGAAGCACAGATTAAACATTATGAGAATAAATTAGCATTTGAAATGGATCCTTCTGATTTGTTTGATGTTTTGAATAACGGAGAAAAAGTGGTTGTAATTGATGCCCGAAAAGCATTTGGTTTTGAAGCGGAACATATTCCGACAGCTATTAATATTCCGCATCGCGAAATGAACACGGAAACAACTAAACATCTGGATAAAGAAGTTTTGTATGTAACTTATTGCGACGGAATTGGCTGCAACGCTTCAACCAAAGGCGCACTCAATATGGCAAAATTAGGTTTTAAAGTAAAAGAGCTAATGGGAGGAATAGAGTGGTGGAAGTTTGATGGTTATGCTACTGAAGGTACAAATGGTATAAAAACGGGATCGAAAATAGAATGTGCGTGTTAATTTTCCAGGTACAAAGGTACAAAGGTGCAGAGGAGCAAAGGTTCTAAGGTTCTAAGGTTCTAAGGTTTCTTAGCATATCTAAAAAACAAAAAGCACTATTTTCATAGTGCTTTTTTAAATCTTTGTACCTTTGAACCTAATTTACGATTCAATCAAAGCTTTTAATCCCTGAAGAATCGGATTTTCTTCACCTTGTGGTTCTTCCTGTACAGCTCCGGGACGATTGTCTTCCTGAATTATTTCGAGTTTTGTTTTCTGATTTTCTTCAGATAAAATATAACTCATGATAAAATAATTCTCCGGTTTATCTTCTAATTCGGGTCTTGGAAAAAACAACGAATATTTAATTTTCTTATTTGGTATAACTTCTAAAACAGTTCCCCATTGCTCAAAAACCTGGCCTTCCCATTCATTTCTAAATCTGATTTCATGATTGGTTTTCCAATCTGTAAGTAAATCACTTCCATACTGCCATTGCTTGACCAATTCCGGTTGCGTTAAGGCATTCCATACTTTTTCGACTGGGGCATTGAGAATGATTGTAGAAATGTTTGTTGCCATAATTATTTTATTTATTCGGGTTTAGCAATCGGCGCTAAACTATCTTTTGCAATAACGACACTATCTTTTACAGGAGCAGTTTCAATCGGTTTCAAAGGCGCTGTATATCTTTTTATTTTCTGTTGAATTAAAACGGCATCATTCAGAACAAAAGGTGTCGGCATCATCCATTCGCTTCTTGGCTTGATATTTAATAACGGATTTGTCATTAAATCAAAAGAACTTTCAATAAGATCCATATCAAAAACAGATGATTTATTAATGTAAAAATCCATTACAAGCGGTTCATTTCCTACAACATAATAACATAATATTTTTATATCATCACGTTCTAAACGATTTGATTTTTGACCTGAAGTTTCCACTCCATTCGCCTTAAAATTGTAAAACGTCATTTTTCGGTTTGCATAAATGTCGTAACGATTGACTTTGCGATTTGGTGTGATTTTTATTTTTAAATACCTGTTGTTGCCTACTACACTGTCTTTTATGAAGGTGATAGTTGGTTTCGGAACATCAACTTTTGGCGCAATGGCGCTGTAGCTAAAAGTTGAGTTGTATTTGCTTGCTATTGGAAGCCCGTTTAGACCAACTGCTTTTTGATTCATTTGTCCCAGGTATGATTTGGTCCAGTCATCAAGGTTTGTATCGTAAGTTGTCCAGACTGCCGAATCGTTATCGGCATTATAAACATACAGTAAACTGTTTGATTTCGCTTTGCCTTGTTCGTAACCCGAATGGATACCCGCATACACAAAAAAGCCAATCGAAATAACAAAGAACAACATTGTCCAGGCTCCTTTTTTAGAAAATGCCCCAAATACCGGAAGCAATAATCCGAAAAGCAAAACAGTAAGAACAGCGCTTCCGAAAAGTATTTTTAACCCTAAACCAACCGGAAACATTACGATAAACGGAGCAACAATTGCCAATGCAGGAATACTAAACAATAAATTCAGTCCTAAACTGTAATGTTGCGTGATAACGAAAATTCCAAATAAAAATATTCCGAAGTAAACGGGAATAATTAAGAATCCTGCTCCCGTTAAGCTATTAGCCAAAAAGGCATTAATGATGATCCAAAGCAACAAAGGTGCTACGAAATGATTCATCGTAATTTTTCCTTCTGAGAAATGGTGGTAAAAAGCAAAACAAATTGCAATGCTTAGTGTTACAAAAGCCCCAATGTAGGCATGTCCGTTATAAGTGAACCCATTCAAAAAATCAGAATACTGCGGATATATCTCCCCAATAATTTTCCATCCTAAAAAAGTAACCAGTCCTGCAATGATAACGGATCCCAATAATGGAACAAATCCTCTGAAAATCTCCCTGAAAGAGATGACACGTTTTACTTTTCCGATGAAGATAAAAATAATTAATAATCCTAAGGCAATAAATGTCATAGGGGCAACCCATTCAAAAGGGTAACTTATAAAATATCCGAAAGGAGCATTAAAATAAACATTGTCTTTTGTACTGGCTGTTGTATTTAAATCGATATTCGAAAAATACTTCATCAAAGGCATTAAGTATGTTCCCTGGTGAGTAAGCGTAGTTTTGTTTAAATGCTGGATATCGTCCTGTTGAGTATGATAGTTAAAATGCCCGTCGATAAAAGCAAAATTAAATCCCTGGATATTTCCCTGTTCTCTGAAAACAGTAAGATCGGTATCGTTAGGCAGCATTTTGTAAATGCTGTACATTAGTGAATTTGAAACCGGAAATTTGGTCTTTGCGTTTGCAAATTCTTTAACAAGAGCTTCGTTTCCTTTGTTGGTTTCCATAAGCATATAGCTTGGACCTGCAGAACCTCTGGCTTCAAAGTTTAAAACCAAACCTACATCTTTTGACCACGGATGCTTGTTTACAAAAAGGGCTGCACCGTTTAATCCTAATTCTTCGGCATCAGAAAAAAGAATGATAATATCATTTTTATGAGGCTGATTTGAATATAAAAAAGCACGCACACCTTCAAGGATAGTGGCAACTCCTGAGGCATCATCACTGGCTCCCTTAGAAAATGAGTGTGGGGCACTATCATAATGGGAAAGAAGTAAAAGCGCTTTTGAGTTATCAGATCCTTTTATACGGGCAAGGATGTTTTTTGATTTTACCAATAAACCTTTGTCATTGAGTGTATATCCTTCCTGAATAGAAGTTTCTAAACCAATTCGGTTCAGTTCAAGTTTAAGATAATTAGCAACCAGTTCATGATTTGTCGAACCTACAAAATGGGGTTTTTGCGATATGATTCTGACCTGGTTTAATGCTCTCTCTGTTGAAAATTCCGCTAAGGCTTCTTCATTTTTAGAAACCCACTGAGGCATCATTGTCGCATATATTATTGCCAAAATGGCAATTATGCATAGAAAAGCTAGTATTGAAGTAGGATTTTTTTTCATAGTCGAAATATACTAAATTTCTTTTTTCACAAGCATAAAATAATCATTGTCTAATGACCTGTATCCCTGGTCGTATAGAAAATAATAAGTGTTGCCTGTTTTGGTCTGCAAAATATTAGTAAAAAAATCAAAATCAAAGCCTTTGTTTATCATTTTCTCTCTGGTTGTCTTTGATTTTCCTTCTGTGTTCAGTTCTGACAGAATACGGTAATTTTTGCGTAATTTATTGTTTATATTTCGCATGAAATTATTACTATCCTTATTTATTTTGTTGTTATAGGCATTTCTACAGCTGTCCGAACAGAATTTCTTGTCTTCACGGCCGACAATTTTTTCAGAACATTCAAGGCATGTTTTCATTTCTCTATTTTTTTAACTTCATATAAATCATTTCTTCGGTCTTTCAGGATACGCACGCTACCATGTTCATGGAGGTGTTTGAGCAGATTCAGATCGACATCAACAATTAAGGTCATTTCGGTATTGGGAGTTGCTTCTGCCTTTATTCCATTACTCGGAAAAGCAAAATCAGATGGTGTAAAAACGGATGCCTGTGCATACTGAATATCCATGTTGTTTACTTTTGGCAAATTACCCACACAGCCTGCAATGGCAACATAACATTCATTTTCTATAGCCCTGGCCTGCGAACAATGTTTTACTCGGGTATATGCATTTTGGGTATCTGTCAGAAAAGGAACGAAGAGAATGTTCATGCCTTCGTTTGCCATAATTCGTGAAAGTTCCGGGAACTCGACATCATAACAAATCAAAATTCCGATTTTGCCACAGTCAGTATCAAAGGTCTGAAAGTGAGATCCGCCTTTCATTCCCCAATGCTGAACTTCATTTGGCGTTACGTGTATTTTGGTATACATTTCAGAAGTTCCGTCTCTTTTACATAAAAAACCAACATTATATAAATTACCATTGTCTAAGTAAGGCATACTTCCGGTAATGATATTGATGTTATACGAAATTGCAAATTCCTGAAAACGCTTCCTGATCGGGTCAGAGTAACGGGCGAGTTCCCGAATAGCTTCTGCTTCAGATAAATGATTGTAATCTGCCATTAAAGGTGCTATGAAAAGTTCCGGAAATAAAGCAAAGTCACTTCCATAACCTGAAACGACATCAATAAAAAATTCGGCTTGCTCAAACAAAGCATCAATATTGTTGAGCTGGCGCATTTGCCATTGAATTAATCCCAAACGGATAACACTTTTTTGGGTAAGAAGTGTCGGACTATCATCGTAATAGACATTGTTCCATTCTAAAAGCACAGCAAATTCCTTTGATTCTTCGTCGCCTGCTAAATAATTTTTGATGATTCGTAAAACGTGAAAATCGTTACTTAACTGAAAAGAAAGTACCGGATCATGCAATTCTTTATGCTTTACTTTATCAATATAAGTTCTTGGCGTAATTTTTTTGGCATGTTGCGCATAATTTGGAATCCTTCCGGCAAATACAATTGCTTTAAGGTTTAATTGCTCACAAAGTTCCTTTCTGGCATCATACAAACGACGCCCAAGACGTAAACCACGGTAATGTGGATGAATAAATACATCAATACCATATAAAATTTCCCCGTTTGGATTATGGGTTGAAAAAGTATAATTACCAACGACCTGATTATAATTGTGTTTTTTATCGACAAATTTTTCATCAATAATTAACGACAGCGCAGATCCTACCACGATTCCGTCAACTAGTATAACAAACTGACCTTCCGGAAATATAGAAAGTAATTTTTTGATATCATTAGATCTCCAATAAGAGTTGGCCATTTCCGGATAAGATTCGACCATTGAGTTTTTTAACTGCTTGTAATCGTCAAATTCCAGATTTCTCAATTCGACTTTATTAATTTGTGCCTGCATATATTTGTAAGGTTTATCTCAAATATACGAAAACTATTTTCCATTTGCAAACGTTTACAAGCAATTACAACCGAAAGTAAATACTTTGCAACCGCATGTTTCTTGATCACTGCCGCATCTTTGCCATGTCGAATTTGATAAACGAATTCATTATAAAAACATTTAAATAGTATATGCCATGAATGCAATGAAAAACAGAGTGCAATTAATTGGAAACGTTGGAAACGAACCGGAAATTAAAATCTTAGAGAGCGGAACAAAACTAGCTCATCTGACTATCGCCACAAACGAAAGGTACACTAATGATAAAGGCGAGAAGGTAGAGCAAACAGAATGGCATCGTGTTACAGCCTGGGGAAAAACGGCTGAAATTATCGAAAAGTATGTTGTGAAAGGGAAAGAAGTTGCTATAGACGGAAAACTTACACACAGGAGCTATGATGATAAAAACGGAGAAAAAAGATATATTACGGAAGTTGTTGTAAATGAAATTTTACTGCTAAGTAAATAAGATTTTGAATTGATTAGTAAACCCGGCAGTACCGATGTATCGGAATTGTCGGGTTTTATATTTTAGAAAGTGTTGTTTTTTACAAAATTGAACCACCATTGATATCAGTTGTAAGTACTTCGCTCATATAATCAAAAAATGGTCTCATGTTTTTAAATGCATCGAGGGCTTTTTCCAGAAATAACGGACTCAATACTTCGTCATCTGTAAATCGCTTTATGACCAAAAATTGTTTAAAACGAAGCAAATCAATCGCCGGATGATTTACATCAAAACCTTTTGGAGCTGTTTTGAGCTGTTCGCCCTGCAAAGTTCCAAAGTTGCTGACAAACGATTTTGAGTTCAATATTTTTTCAAAAGTTTCAGGGTCATGAGCAAATTCTGCTCTTATTCGTTTTAAATCTGCTGCATTAGGTCCCCAAAAACCACCGGCAAAAAAACTATTTCCTTTTTCGATATGAAAATAATAACCACCTCGTCTTGCTGCTGTTGCGCGCGTGTAGCTGCCTCCCCAAAAAGTTTTAAAAGGAGTTTTGTCTTTTGAAAAGCGAATGTCACGATAAATACGGTAGACACTTCTTTTGCCGGAAGCTGTTTCCAGAACATCAGTTTTGGATAATTCATGAAGTAAAGCACCCGCAAAAGTTTCGATATGGTTTAATTCGGTCAGGTATTTCGGTTTATTTTCTTCAAACCAGGGTTTGTTGTTATTTTCTTTTAGCTGGTATAAAAAATCAAGGCTGGATTTTGGTATAATTGGGTTTTCCATAAATTTTAATTGAAAAAACGATTGTGATTTAAATAAAAACCCACCTGATTTCTCGGTGGGTTTTCTATATTTTGTTAAGCAGTTTTTTTGAATAAATCAAACATAGGACAGCGTGAGCAGCGTTTCTTTTCGCTCTTTTTATATTTCTCACAGCAGGAAGATTTACAGTTTTCAATCTTCTTAATCTTATCAAGGATTTCTTTTTTTTTCTTTTTATCCTTCTTTTTGTCTTTGTCCTTAACTTTATCTTTCTTGCTCACAGTTCATCTCAATTATAAAACTGAGACAAATATAAAACGAATAAAGTTATTTTTATGTATTCTAAATAAACTTTAACTATTTTTATTTTGGATTGATTGCAATAGAACTTGTAACTGTTAATTGCTGAATATCACGGTCGAACAAGTAAAGCCCGCCTTTGTCTTCACCTATCAGGTTAATTTTATCTAAGATAGATTTTGCTGTAGCTTCTTCTTCGATTTGTTCAGAAACATACCACTGTAAGAAATTGTGTGTAGCATAATCTTTTTCTGAAAAAGTAATATGTACTAATTCGTTGATAGATTCTGATACAAAAATTTCGTGGTTATAAAGTTCTTCAAACATTTCTTTAAATGTAGAATAGGTTATTTTCGGAGCTTTTAAATCTGTAATTACTGCATGTCCGCCACGCTCGTTTACATACTTTACTAATTTAAGCATGTGTGCGCGCTCTTCGTCTGACTGTGTGTACATAAATTGAGCAATTCCTTCTAATCCGTGTACTTCTGCCCAACAAGCCATTGATAAATAAGTTTGTGAAGACTCAGCTTCAATTCTGATTTGCTTGTTTAATGCTTCTTCTATATTTTTTGATAACATAATCTTGAGTTTTTTGTAAAGTTAAAAAAAATTAAGGAATTAAGACTTCTGTTATCAGCTATTGTAAACAATTCAGATTCAGACTAAATACAATGAAAATGGCAGAAATGATTTTAGTGATGAAATAATCACATATTTGCTGAGTACAAAAAAGCCCTAAAAGAAATTCCTTTAGGGCTAATTTTAATTAAAAAAACTGTAATCTATTTTATTTTGAAAGTAACTCTGCGTGCTAATCTTCTGGCTTCTTCAGAATCTTTTGCGATAGTTGTATCAGCTCCCTGAGCTAAAACATTTATTCTTGAAGGGGCAATACCAGCTTTCTCTAAGATGGTTTTTACATTGTTTGCTCTTGCAAGAGATAATTTTTCATTGTATTCTGATTTACCAATCTGATCAGCATATCCTAACAAATCAACAGATGAAGACGGATTGTTTTTTAAGTAAGTCAAAACAACATCTAAAGCAGCAGTTGATGTTTCAGCAGGAGTTGATTTGTTGAAATCAAAATAAACACTGAAATACTTATCGTTGATCATGTTTTTAATCAGATCTTTTTCTACCGGAGCAGGACCTGCAACTGGTTTTTCTATAACAGTTGGTTTTTTATCTGCTATTGTTTTAACCTGATTTTCAAGATCGGCAATTTTGCCTTCTAAACCGCTAACATCAGCATTGTTGCTTCTCACAGTCCAGTCAGCATGTTTTGCATATTTACCTAGATAAACATTCAGACCTACAGTACCTGTAAAAAGTTTTCCGTTAAATCCTCTTGAATCCGGGATTCTGGCCCCATCAAAAGTTAAATCTTGTGAACAATTGGCAATACTGCTAAAATCAGCTGTTAGTGCTACTCTGTTTGATAATTTGATTTGTCCTGTAATACCAACAATAAAATTACCCATGTAGTCCTTACCATTGTCCTTGCTGTCTAATCTTGAAACACCAAAACCAGCATGTCCTAATAAACCAAAAGTGTTAGTCCAGGTTTCAAAATTCATGATTCTTCCAAGGTTTGCAACACCTTGTAAATCTGCTCTGTAATACTTGGTATCAAAATCTGCAGAATTTTTTTTGTTTGTTAATCTGTTGTAACCTGCATCCAGCTTCAGACCGAATTCATTGTTCAGCATGTAACGGAACCCTAAATCAAGTGTGTACGGGCTTGGAGTAGATGTAAAATAACTATCACTAAAAGGACTTTGTGGTTTATTGTAACCTCCGGAAGCTTCTATGGACCATTTATTATAACCATCAGAAGTTGTTTTCTCGCTTTGTGCATTTACGTTTGCAAATGCAAGCGAAAACATTAATAAACTTGCGAATTTTTTCATTTTTTTAAAATTTAAATTTCCGCAAACCAACAATTAATTGAAGGGTTTTTCTTCCACTTTAAGACATAAATATATCAAAATAAGCTTAAAAAAATAAGACAAATATTACAATTACATTAAGTGATTAGGAATAAGTGTCTTAGTAAAAATTAATTTTTGTCTTTTATGAAGCGAATAAGGGTTTTAATCATATCCGTCAGTAAACTTACGCATGGTATACTGTTTTGTTTTAGTATCAAAATAGCCTAAAATGAAGTAATCTTTAAATTTCATTATATTTTCCAGTGCCACTTCTGTGTGGCTGTCCATAAAGAGATAGATTTTATCTAAGGCAAGCGGCTGCTGTTCTTCCGTAGTAAATTCCAATGCTTTGGTCCAGATTGTTTCAAAAAAAATGCTTTTTGACATTACGATTGGTTGAAATCCATCAAAACCCTGATCTATTAGTTGCTGTCCTCCGAGGGTAATAAAAAGATTCTTTTTGTTTTTAAAAACCGATACACCAAGATCTGAAGAAGATAACTGCTGCAGAAACTTAGCGGTATTTTTTAATTCTGTTGGTTTAAAATTATCCCTTTGAATCAATAAAGGAGAATTTTTAAAACGGATTGTATCGTTTTTTGAAACCGCAATACTTTTCATTACCGTTTGAGAATCAAGTTGCTTTACATCCAGCAAAAGTTCATCTGAATTGACATTAATCTGAAACAGTTTGTTTTCATGGTAGTAAGAGTTAGAAGACCGGCTTACTTTTTTATGATCCGGCTGCAAAAAGTTTTGCTCTTTTATTTCAAGATTGTTGAGGTTTATGTCAAACAACTGCGTTTTTTTCAGACTGTGATCAAAAGTCAAAATCAACCGATTGCTTAACAGGTACAATTTGGTCTTACTGACAACTTTGGATAACGGATTATATTGACCCGGTTCCATTTTTTCAATAGGATAATCCCTGAGGATCTGATTTAAAGATCGGGGTTGTGTTTTTCTGTCCTGAAACTTAAAAGGCGTAAAATCAAGTATTTTTTCCTCAACAATTCCGTTTTTAAAAACATATAGAATAAGCGCGGGTGCAGATTTGTGTTGTGTTAACAGATTAAAAGTGTTGTCTTTTTGAAATGAAGTAACAATTAACTCGCTTGAAACCTCAAATTGAAATTTTAAAGCTTTTGATGCTTTGGATTCAAAATAATATTTGACAATTATAATATCTTTTGATATTTCTGAATACCAGTATAAAGTGGGATTCCCGTCTTCGCTGAAGCTATATCCCATCAGCGACCTGTTTTTAAATTCTACCGGACCGGTAAACTGGTCTGTGAGGAATAAGGCGCTATTGTATTTTAAAATGGTAAAGTTTTCCTGTGAAGCTATAAACGTAACAACTTCATGGGTAACCGCATTTTCAAAGTTTAAAATCTGATCTGATTCTTTTGGGTTTTTAATATCCAGAGGGTAAGTGGTAACTACTGTCTGACCCAACAGAAGAGTATGGTAAATCACAGTTAAAAACAGAAATAGTTTCCTCATATTTTTTAAGAATAAAATCAATTCAAAATTAACGCCCGAATCCTGTTATGAATTCATCAGTTCCTGAAAGTAATCTACAAACTGGCCTAAATGCAAACCATCCATCAGGCCATGGTGAACATAAACGGCCATTGAAATGGTTCTTTTTCCGGATTCAGCAGTCATCATTTTTCCGAAAGAAACTTTCGGGCAGCTATCCGGATAGGTAAAACTGCGGGCATGCGTAAGCGATGTAAAATTTAACCACGGAATTGCCGAGAAATGAATAACATTATCATCATTAAATTCTCTTGTAAAAAGTCCGGTAGTGTTTTGGATGCGTGCAATTTCTGCCAGGGCATTTTCTTGGAATATCTTCAAATCCGGATTATATTCAATTAATGAAAATCCGAAAGTGCCATCTTCACGCCCAATAGTTGCCGAAACATCGACACGGTCATTGATGTAAATTTTATCGTCTGAAATCCTGTACTTAAAATTTTCAATTGTGTTTACAGCCACCAAAGTTTTGTGCAGATAATAGATAAAAAAAGAAACATTGAGGCTCTTTGCCGTTTGATAGGCTTTTGTGCAGTCAATTTCTACGGTTGCCCCAAAAAAAGGCTCTTCCATTTGTCGGAAATGAGCAAAATGTTCTTTTCTGTTCCAGTTTTCTAAATCTAAAAGTGTCTTCATTACAATAAATTATTAATCACTTCTGTGATTTTTTCAAAAGAACTAAAATGTTTATGTTCTACTTTATGGCTAATCTTTTCGTGCTCCCAGGTGGTGTGAAAAGGAATATGAACCGCATAACCGCCAATTCCCAAAACAGGCAATACATCTGATTTCAATGAATTTCCGATCATCAAAAATTCGTGTGCCTGAATATCCAGACGTCCAAGCAATTTTTCATAATCAATTTCCTGTTTGTCTGACATAACTTCAATATGGTGAAAATAATGTCCCAAACCTGAGCGGTGCAATTTGCTGTGCTGATCTTTTAAATCGCCTTTTGTAGCAACGACCAGTTTGTATTTTCCATGCAAAGCCTGAAGCGTTTCTTCGATTCCGTCAAGAAGTTCGATTGGTTTTTCGAGTAATTCTTTTCCGTACTGAATGATTTTTTCAATGACTTCAACGGGAATGGTATTGTTTGAAATATTCATTGCCGCTTCGATCATGGAAAGAATGTATCCTTTGATTCCGTAACCGTAAAGCGGTAAGTTTTCAATTTCAATTTTGAATAATTCCTGCGAAATACCCTGATGGGAAAGATAATCTTCCATCAAAGCACAAAATTTATGTTCGGTTTCCTGAAAATAAGGTTCGTTTACAAATAAAGTATCATCAGCATCAAATGCAATTACTTTAAGGTTTGGAATTTTGCTTTTATGTAACATAGTTTTTTTGTTTCAGGGTTTTTTTGTTTCAAGTTTCAGGTTTCAGGTTTCAGGTTTTGGGTTTTCGCACGAATTACACGAATTGGCACAAATTTTTTGCCACAGACTAAAATAGTTCAAAAAAAAATCTGCCTGATCTGCTCAATCTGCGTGAAACATTCTACCACAAATTACGCGAATTCCCACAAATTTTTCTCTACAGTTTAAAAGACTAAAATGATTCAAAAAGAATCTGCCTGATCTGCTCAATCTGCGTGAGGCTTTCTGCCACGAATTACACGAATTGGCACAAATTTTTCGCCACAGTTTAAAAGACTAAAATGATTCAAAAAGAATCTGCCTGATCTTCTCATCTGCGTGAAACATTCTACCACAAATTACGCGAATTCCCACAAATTTTTCGCCACAGTTTAAAAGACTAAAATGATTCAAAAAAATCTCCTTAATCTGCTCAATCTGCGTGAAACATTCTACCACAAATTACGCGAATTCCCACAAATTTTTCGCCACAGTTTAAAAGACTAAAATGATTCAAAAAGAATCTGCCTGATCTGCTCAATCTGCGTGAGGCTTTCTGCCACGAATTACAAGAATTGGCACAAATTTTTCGCCACAGTTTAAAAGACTAAAATGATTCAAAAAGAATCTGCCTGATCTGCTCAATCCGCGTGAAGCTTTCTGCCACGAATTACACTAATTGGCACAAATTTTTTGCCGCAGCTTAAAATGATTCAAAAAAATCTCCTTAATCTGCTCAATCTGCGTGAAACATTCTACCACGAATTCAGGAATTGAGACTAATTTTTTTGATAAATAATCTGCTCAATCTGCCAAATCTGCGTGAAACCTTTTTAATTAATTTTTTGAAAATAGTCTCTTTAGAGAAATCGTCTTATCGTAAAAAGTAATTCTGATTCCGAAAAGCAAAATGATTCCGCCAAAAACCATTTGTAAAGTTATTCGTTCTTCCAAAAACAACCAAGCTAATATTGAAGTAATTACAGCCTGACTTAATAAACTTAACGAAACCCTTGTAGCACGCATGTGTTGAGTAGCGTAACTAATAGAAAGCCAGGCGCACAATTGGCAAATCACAGCCTGCAATAATAACACAAACCAACCGGTATTTGAAAATCCTGAGAAAGGTTCGTTTAGCAAATAACAAAGAATACCCAGATAAATACTTGAAGCCAGTAAGCTAATGGTCATAAAAGACAACACATCAACCTGTGACAATACATTTTTGCTGACCAAAAGATAGATCGAATATAGAATTCCGGATAAAACCGCAAACAGAAATGCCTGATTGAAATTCATTTCGATAAAAAACTCAAAACCTACCAAAGTTATCATTCCCAATAAAGCGACCAGAGTTCCGATCCAGAAATTCGTTGCCGGTTTTGATTTTAAAAACAAAAATGTACCAACACCAACCCAAACCGGTGATAAATTGGTCAATAAAGAAGCTTGTGTTGCACTTGACTCCTGAATCGCAATATTCCAAACCGCAACATCCGAAGCAAATAAGATTCCGCAAAGCGCTGCCAAAAGAGTAAATTTTATTGTTGGAAGTTTAAAATTTTTACTCAAAAGCACATAAGGCAAAAGCAATATTACAGCAAATGCCATACGGTAAAATGCCGAAATCAATCCGGGAGCGAGACGGAGTTTTACTAAAATCGGAAAAATGGAAATGCAGAGTATACCGCAGATTAAGGCTAATCTTGGTTTGGTCAGTTTCATGGGGTGTTTTTTAAACGTGTACTAATTTTTTTAATTAATCAAAAAATTTCCTAATGATATATTCTTTTGTTTTATTGTCGTAATACCCCAGATAATAATTTGAATCTAATTTGTATAAGGTCTGTGATGAAACATCTGTATTTTCATCAAA
Organism: Flavobacterium sp. HTF; assembly: GCF_003105115.1. Classification (GTDB taxonomy): domain Bacteria; phylum Bacteroidota; class Bacteroidia; order Flavobacteriales; family Flavobacteriaceae; genus Flavobacterium. The sequence continues at coordinate 138,018 of NZ_QETH01000001.1, forward strand.
AAAAGTTCTGATTTTATCAAAGGCAAGCGGTTTTAATTCTTCTTTAATATGATTATTATCTTTGTCGAATAAACATTCTATCTTCACAACTTTTCGATTAGCGTATGAATTAAAACTTTGCATCGTTGGATTATAATAAATAGCAGAAGCAGCAATTGCGCCAACCAGACCGAATTGGCCTAGAGCAATTTGTCCCGTAGATTGTTTCAACTCAGAAACGCTACCAAGAGTTACAAGTGTATTTTCTCCAATATGATAACATGAAATTCCAGAATATAAATTGTTTACTTTTCGGATAAATTGAGAACTGTTTTCTAATATTCTTTTCCCTCCGAAATCGCTTCCTTCCTGATAAATATCTGAATTTTTAAAATCTATAGGAGTATCGGGAGTTACATTGAATTCTTTTAGTAAATCTCCTTCCAGATTTTTAATTGTAAAGGCAAAAGAGTCAGGAGAGCTTTTAATCTGATATAATTTGTTATCAAAATAAAACGAATTAGAGTTTAGATTACTGCGGTTTTGAGTTACAATAATAGGTTTTTGAATAACTTTTTCTCTAATAGTGTAACTGTCTAAATTTATTGTTAGAATTTGCGTGTAATCGACATTTGTATCTAGCGTAATTATAATTTCTTTTTCGTTGAAATAACATTTTCTTTTTTTTGCGCCATCTGCTATTGAGCTTGGGTTTTCAGTTATAATATTTTGAATAGAAAATGGAGATTCAAAAGGGAGGAAGTTTTCTTCCAGAACACCATATAAACTCGTTTTTGTGTAGTCTTTTTTATAAAAGCGTAAAGTGTTTAAATCTATAGATTTTGTATCGTATTTTCCATCCTGGTCAAAAATATGCAGCTTAAAAATACTACTTTCTTTTATAACACTTAGAATATAGAATTTATCTTTTGAACTGAATTTTTGCAAATAGACTTCATCTTTAAATGGCAAAGTATATTGATTTATTGAAATTTTTCTGTTCCTAAAATCGTAGAGCTGTGAAAAAATCTGTTTATGGTTTGAAGATGACCAATATAATCTTGCATTAGAATTATTGGTATTATAACCTATCATATCGGTATATACTTTTTTGTCTGGTCTTTCGGTAGAGATACTGTCAGTTATCTGCATTTTTTCATTCAGTAAAATAGCTTTTACTTTCTCTTTATCACTAATAAATAAAGTTGTTTCTTTTTTGTTATTGTCAACAATTTGAAAAACATCTCTGTTTCGTTTTAACTCAACAGGAGTGTAATTCACAAGTTCTTGCGAAAAAGATAATAGAGCGCTGAAGAAAAATATTACTGTAAGTATTTTTTTAAACATAAATCAAGTTGTTGGCTTTTGGTTAATGATTTTCGTCAAATATAATTGGTTTAAAATATTTAGAAAACAAAAAGCGTGAATCAGCTAAAAATATTAATCGACTCACGCTTTTTTGTTGGTTTTAAACTGTTGCGAATTTGCTGCAGGCCTTTTGAATTTGTTTATCCGAAAACGGTTCGAGCGTTTTGGCTAACATTTTACTGGTTCTGATGCAGCTCATCATTTTTGTCCGGAGGCTGAGGTCATTTCCCATTTCACTTTCAAGCATAATCTTGAAAATTTCGGTTAAATGATCTGGCTGTTCCCTAAAGTCTTCTTCAAACCAAAGATTTGAAAGGAATTGTGCCATTGCCGTCATTACAGCCTTTTCTGATGTTTTTTCATTTTCTTTAGTCATAATCGAAAATATTAAACGCACGAAACCCTCGTGTTAGGTGTGACTAAATATCCGAAGATAGATTTAGGGTGGTTTCCCACTCCTTCACCATAACGAGGGTTCGCTTATTATTAACTTTAAATAAGTTTTTATTGAAAGTCTTCAGTATTTAGTCGAAACAAACTTACAAATATAAATTTGAAACAAATAACAAATTGTAGGAATTTTAGTTTGTTTTTTTGCCAATGTTGTCATTTCGAGGAATGAGAAATCGCACAGGAAACTCAACAACAGTGCGTGAATCTTGCGTGCGATTTCTCGTTCCTCGAAATGACAAATGAATATGTCTAAATCAGTTTAATTTACCGTTTCACCATTCGGAGCATCAGCATCCGGATTTATAAAAACTAATTTTCCTTCTGCATTTGTTGTCATCAGGATCATTCCCTGGCTTTCAACACCACGCAAAGCTCTTGGAGCAAGGTTTGCTAAAACAGAAACACGTTTACCGATAATTTCTTCCGGAGAGAAGCTTTCTGCAATTCCCGAAACAATGGTACGAACGTCAATTCCGGTATCTACTTTAAGAACCAGAAGTTTGTTTGCTTTTGGCATTTTCTCCGCTTCCAAAATTGTTCCGACACGAATATCCATTTTCGCAAAATCCTCAAACTGAATTAAGTCTTTTTGTGGTTCCGGTTGTTTGCTTTCGGCTAGGTTTGCGGTTTTTGTAGCTTCCAATTTATCTATTTGTTTTTGTATTTCTTCGTCTTCAATTTTTGCAAAAAGCAGTTCTGCTTCGCCAATTTTGTGGTTTTGAGGAAATAAATTCCAATCTTCAAATTCCAAATTCCAACTTAAATCTTTAATGTTTAGAATTTTTGAAAGTTTAGCCGCTGTAAAAGGCAAAAACGGTTCAGCCAAAACACTCAGTGCAGCTGCAATTTGCAACGCTACGTACATTTGAGTTTTTACACGCTCCGGATTGTCTTTCATTACTTTCCACGGCTCTTCGTCAGCAAGGTATTTGTTTCCTAAACGGGCAACATTCATCAATTCTCCCAAAGCTTCACGGAATCTGTAACGCTCAACCGAACTTGAAATCACAGCCGGATAGGCTTTTAATTCTGCTAAAGTGGCTTCGTCAATTTCTGTAAATTCATTTGGCGTCGGAACAACACCATCGTAATATTTGTTGGTTAAAACCACAACACGATTAATAAAGTTTCCGAAAATGGCAACTAATTCGTTGTTATTTCTGGCCTGAAAATCTTTCCAGGTAAAATCGTTATCTTTTGTTTCCGGTGCGTTTGATGTTAAAGCATAACGCAAAACATCCTGCTTATCCGGGAATTCTTCTAAATATTCGTGCAGCCAAACCGCCCAGTTTTTAGAAGTCGAAAGTTTGTTTCCTTCCAGATTCAAAAACTCATTTGCCGGAACATTATCTGGTAAAATATAACTTCCTTCGGCTTTTAGCATTGCCGGAAAAATGATACAGTGAAAAACAATATTGTCTTTTCCGATAAAGTGAACCAATTTGGTATCCTGATCTTTCCAGTACGGTTCCCAGTCTTTTCCTTCGCGGGCTGCCCATTCTTTTGTAGAAGAAATGTATCCGATAGGCGCATCAAACCAAACGTAAAGTTTTTTCCCTTCTGCACCTTCAACCGGAACGTCAATTCCCCAGTCAAGGTCACGTGTTACCGCGCGAGGCTCAAGTCCGCCATCAACCCATGATTTAACCTGTCCGTAAACATTAGGTTTCCAGTCGCTTTTATGTCCGACCAAAATCCATTCCTGAAGAAATTCAGTATATCTGTCCAAAGGTAAAAACCAGTGTTTTGTTGCTTTTAAAATTGGGGTTTCTCCCGTAATTGTTGATTTTGGATTAATCAAATCCGTAGCATTCAAAGTCGATCCGCAATTTTCACACTGATCTCCGTAAGCTCCTTCATTACCACATCTTGGACAAGTACCCACTACAAAACGGTCTGCCAGAAACTGATTCGCTTTTGCATCGTACAACTGCTCTGTAACTTCTTCAATAAAATCTCCCTTATCATACAAAGTCCTAAAGAATTCAGAAGCCGTATCGTGATGAATTTTAGCAGAAGTTCTTGAATAATTGTTGAAAGAAATTCCAAAATCTGAAAATGATTTGCGGATAATTCCATCATATTTATCAATAACTTCCTGTGGCGTAATACCTTCTTTTTTTGCTTTCATCGAAATAGCAACACCGTGTTCATCGCTTCCGCAAATAAACGCAACATCTTTTCCCTGCAAACGTAAATATCTCGAATAAATATCTGCCGGTACATAAACCCCCGCCAAATGCCCAATATGTATAGGTCCGTTGGTGTAAGGCAAAGCAGCCGTAATAGTATATCTTTTTGGATTCTGTATCATAACTCAATTTTATTGAGTGCAAAAATAAGCAATAGAATTGAGATTTTAATATTGCGCAGTGATTCGATAATTTTTCTTTGTGAATCTCCGCACAATAATCACAAAATTTCCTTCAACAAAAACCTTATAGTCTTTTTGACTATATTTGAAAAAAATATCAGAAACATGAAAAAAATATATCTTACCTTTTTAATCCTGTTTTCCTATTGTGTTTATTCTCAGTCGCAATCAGGGAAAAATCTAAAGGAGAATCAATATTCGAATCCGATTTTTGCCGGAGATTATCCTGATCCGAGTTTGCTCAGGGACGGAAAAGATTATTATGTGGTTCATTCTTCATTTGAATATTATCCCGGACTTTTAATCTGGCATTCGACGGATTTGATGAATTGGCAACCGGTAACGAATGCCCTTCATAAATATGTTGGTGCGGTTTGGGCTCCCGATTTGATAAAGTATAACAATAAGTTTTATATTTATTTTCCGGCCAATAATACCAATTTTGTTGTGACTGCTGACTCTATTAATGGTCCATGGAGCGAACCTGTTGATTTAAAAATAGGAAATATAGATCCGGGACATATTGCGGATGAAAACGGAAATCGATTTTTATATTTCAGTAATGGCGGTTATGTTGCCCTTTCAAAAGACGGACTTTCTGTAACCAGCGAGCTGAAACACGTTTATGATGGCTGGAAAATACCCAGAGAATGGAGTATTGAATGTTTTTGTATGGAAGGTCCGAAGCTCTTTAAGCGCGGTGAATATTATTATCTCACAGTAGCCGAAGGCGGAACTGCCGGACCGGCGACAAGCCATATGGTAATTTCTGCCCGATCAAAATCGCCTTTAGGACCTTGGGAAAATTCGCCGCACAATCCGATTTTGCGTACGCAAAGCAGTTCTGAAACCTGGTGGTCTAAAGGACACAGCACGATTTTTGAAGATATAAACGGAAAATGGTGGATGCTTTTTCATGCGTATGAGAAAAATTTCTATAACCTGGGGCGCCAGACTTTATTGCAGCCGGTAGAATGGACAAAAGACGGCTGGTACAAAATGCCTAAAGAGATCCAGACCGATAAACCGATTACAAAACCAAAAGGAGTTGCCTTACCGGAATTTTCTCTGACAGACAATTTCTCCGGAACGGTACTTAAGCCGCAATGGAAGTTTTATAACGGAGTGGAAGATTCCCGTTTTAAAGTTGCAAATAATGCTTTGACGATACAAGGAAAAGGGGATAATGTCGGAAACAGTTCGCCTCTTGTAGTAGTTCCGGGTGGACATTCTTATACGGCTGAGGTCGAAATGGAAATAGAAGGAGATGCAACGGGAGGGTTGGTTCTCTTTTATGACAACAGGTACTTTTCGGGAATTTTGGCAGATCAAACCAATATTTTGACGAATCTGCGAGGCTGGCAATTTACAACGGAAAAGAATACACATAAAAAGAAAGTTTTTCTTCGACTTAAAAATATCGAAAACACAGTCGATATGTATTACAGTATTGATGGAAAAGAATGGAAAAAAATAGAAAATTCGGTTGAGGTTTCTTCTTACAACCACAATGTTTTAAGTGGTTTTCTGGGTTTGAGAATTGGTCTTTGCTCAATCGGAAAAGGAAGTGTTACGTTTAAAAACTTCGTTTATAAAACCTTGTAAATTCGTATCCCGAAAATGTTCGACTTTACTTTGCCAGGTAAACAAATCTGTAAACAGCAAAACCCGTATCTTTGCAAAAGCAATAACTAAGATGTAAAATTATGGCAAAAGGACCTGAAAAAAACACAAAGAATAAGGCTTTGCATACCAAATTACTCAATCGGAAAAAGGCCAAAATTCAGGAAGAAAAAAGAGAAAGGGCACTTCGTTTAAAAGCTTTAGTGGCAAAAATGAATGAGAAGAAGAACACTGACGAATCTGATGCGAAGTAAATCAATCGTATCTGAGATCAGAAAATCGTATATTTAAGTAGAACCAGTTTAAACTACGTTTGCCTTTCTTAAATAAGAATATATTTTGCAACCTTTGCAGCGAAAAACAAAGCAAATTTATGAGCAAGACTAAACTTATTATCAATAAAAACGGATCTATAAAAATAGAAGGAGAATTTGAAATTATGGATGCCGAAGGAACGGTTTACGGTTTACAGGGAAGATCTGCACTGGGTCTTTGCCGTTGCGGATTATCTGCAAACAAACCTTTCTGCGATGGAGGACACCGTAATAATTTCGAACATGATTCGATCGCATTTGACTTACCTCCGATGAAAACAAACTAAGATTCTGTTTCAAAATAAAAAAAGCTGCATTTTATAATGCAGCTTTTTTTATTTCTATATCGTAATGAATTAAACATAAAGTTCGCCACGCATCGTGATTACAGATGAACCGCCAACCAAAACATCTTTTTCGCGGTTCATTACCTCGATTACAGAAGGCTGGTTTAGTTTGACACCCTGAAGGATTTTATATTCCTTATTCACTTCTGCATATCTGTTTTTGGTCAGAAAGGCAATCAGCGGGCCGGCTGCCGTGCCTGTTGCCGGATCTTCTTCGATACCAATTATCGGGTTAAAGAAGCGGGCTTCAACAATATGATCCTGATTTTCATCAGAAACGGCAAAACAATAAAATCCCTCGAATTGATACTCTTTTGAGATTTCGATTAATAGTTTGCTGTCCGGAATACATTCGTTCAGTAATTTGCTGTTTCTTACCGGAACCATTGTGTGTGAAACTTCCGTTTGTACCACAGTAGGAATCAACATATCGATTTCTAAATCTTCAATCTTAAAACCTAGTGCTATTGCTATTTTATAAGTAGGAACCTGATGTTTAATCACAGCCTGTTTCTGATGCATCTGTACAATCGGGTCTCCGGTTGCAGGCTCAAAACTCACGGTTAGCGGAATTGGGGCGTTTTTCATCATTACAAAACGATTGTTTTCTTCCTGATCCTTAAAGATGGGCATTTTTTTTAGTAAAGCCCCGGAAACTGCACCCAGTAAATTGTGCCCGGCACCGTCAATTTCAAAACCTATAGGAGTAAAGGAACGAACATTAAGCGCTTTTTGTGCAGGCGAATAATAAACAAAAGAAGTTTCTGAGTAGCCAAATTCCTTGGCAATGTTTTGATACACTTCCAGTTCTAAATCACCATCTGTAAAAACAACTGACAAAGGATTTCCTTTATAGCTTGTATTGGAAAATACATCCAATACGTAATATTCTAATGTTGTTCTTTGTTTCATAAATGCATATTTTTTCAGGATTACTTTTGCCAGAAGGACAAATCATAAATTTGCAATCGTCCTGACAATCCATAAAAATACTACAAATAAAACAAAATAAAATTGTGCTTTGTTAACTTTTTGGTTACCAAATTTCCGAACCAGTACTCTTTCAAGTAATAAAAGTATAAAAACCGGAATCAGACTAAAAAGAATATAGATCCCAAGTAATCCATCCTGGGCAGAATTTCCGGTTATTAGAATTATGGCATAAAGGCTTCCGCCAATAATGTAGAAAATTCCTAAGATGAAAAACAGGGTCACATTTTTTAGAATATTTTTCATCTTAGGAATTGATTTATTTGAACACTACTCTTTTAGCAGTCTTTGCAATTTTGACAATATGAAAAGGCTGCGTTATTACAGAAGTTAGGTCCCCTTTTGTCAGCTGCTCTACATTGACAATTATGCTTGTTTTTGTTTGACTAATTTTTGTGATATCGACAGAGTATCCTCCACTGTGGCGTACTTCATCAATAATAGCAATCACTTGATACTTTTCAAAATCAATATCAGTTTCGTTCAGTTGAGTTATTGAGTAAGAGGTCAGACGATTTTTTAAAATATTCCACTGATCATTATTTTTAATAACCAGATTTGTTTTGGGACTTTCAAAGTTTCCGTTAAAATGATTTCCCTGACCGATTACCGAAAATTGTACTTCTGATACTTCTGAATCATTATCACTGCTGCAACCTGTCAATAAAAATAAAATGCTAAATAATAAAATAATCTGTTTCATGATTTTGTTTTTTTGGTTATGAAAAGACGGAATCACCTTGCGTGATTCGTATTATTAACAGATATTTTTTTTTATAAAAGGTTGCGTTGCCTTTTTTAATAATGGTTTGATTTTTAAACTAATATATAAAAATGTTTTGCAATTTAATTGACCCTTTATAAATAAGACAAAAGGATTCTTCTTAATCATTGCAAAACAAATTTAAAACCGATGAATTTACTCCTTAGTGAAAGCAAATATTTTATAGCTTATTCCAAATGTCAAACTATTGGTTTTACCACTAAGACTCGGTCCGGTATATGTATTGGTTTCATTATAACTGTTTACTTCAACATCGCCTAATGTATTGACCAATCCTAAGCTGTATCTTAAGTCAAATCGAAAACGATTATATCCTCCCGTTATACCAAGACCAACACCATAATTAAATTTTGAAGAATTTGATAAATCATTTTCATCCAACAGATAAGGTAAATAATATTGCCCCGTAACATCTGAACCCTTAGCGGGTGCAAACGGGTCTACAACTGTAGCGAATATACCTGCCTGCGGACCCACAAAGAATTCGTCTTCTTCAGGTTTTAAAATGTAGTAGTTTAAATAAAGGCCAAAATTAAAATCGGCGTATTTGTATTTTGATGTTTTTGCTCCACTGAAATCACCTTCTACATATTTTACATCTATGTTATTTTGTTTGTAACCAATTTCCAGTTGATAATTATAATTTTCATGATAGCCCATAAGCATATTTAACGATGTATAAAATCCAGGTTTGCCTTCACTAAGTAAATCAGATGATTTTAAATCTGTCTGGTTAAACCCAGCTGCAAGGTAAAAACCTCTTGGAGCCTGACTGTAAATAGATAAATTAAAAAAGAATATTGTGATAAGTATTGTTAGTTTTTTCATTGTTTAAATTTTATTTGCATTCAATGTAATCAGTATCAGAAATAAAAGACAGGATATTTCTGTTCTCTTCGTCGGCAACATCATATTTCTGCAGTTTTGATATTACTTCAGGACAGTCAGAAAAATGCTTTCTGACCATAGGAGCGATTTTTCCCCGCAGTTCTATGTTTTCATCTGATCTTCCTGATGTTGCATCAATTTGATCTATTATGGTTTCGTTATTGTCAATGACATATAGTTCATAATATGTTTTAGAAGACATAAACTTCCCGGTAGCTGTAGATGATGTTACGGTTATAGCAACACCAATAAGTTTTTTGTCTTCTTTTTCTGCAAACACAAAATATACCTTAGCTCGTTTTTTTTGGTTTAAGTGAAATGATTTTAAGTAACTAAGACCTAAAAAGGCATAATCAAGATCTTCGAACTTGATATACTTTTCCCAGCTTTTTCCAACATTAACATAGGATATTCTTTTGTCAACCAGTATGACTTCTGTGAGTGCATCCCTGACAAGTGACTTATTCCCTTTTTTATCAACGATGTAAGATGACTGTGCAAATGAGAACGTCGAGACAAAAAGAAGAAGGAGTAATAACTTTTTCATTTTAATTCTCTGTTAAGTTTACGGATGAATTCAAGGTGAAAATAGATGGCTTAAAAATAACATTACAAAAAACTGCCGTAAGCTTTCCGTTTGATGATGACAGATATACTAAGCCTTCTCTGGCAACAGAATATTCGATGTAGTTAAATTTTACACAAACCTGATCTTTTTCTAAGAAAGAAGTTGGGCAATCCGGGCAAATTCTGTAAACTCCGGGTGTTGGAACATCTTCACTTGCAAATTCTATAGTAAGATCACCCTGCAAATTACCAGCTCTGATTTCGAAATTGCTATTGTAATTTGTAGTATACACTGAGAATGTAAGTGGAGAAAAAGAACCACCTTCAAAGGTCATGGTATTTTTGTTAGGGTTACATGGAATATTTGGCGCATTGATTTCAACAAGAGTCGAAGTTTCGTTGCTTTCACAAATACCTTTGGTGGTTTTTAATTTATATTCCCCCGCCATGGCAACGGTAACATTTGCAATTACCGGATTCGGAAGGTTTGACTGGAAATTATTTGGTCCCGTCCAGACATAATTTAATTCAGGATTATCCTCAAAAGGAGTTTTTAGTTGTAATGTTCCACCCGGGACAAGCGGGGAGTTGCTTGATGTTGTGACATCAGGTAAATAGCAGACTACTGCTTCACTTGAACAACTCGAAAGAATACATACAAAAGCAAATAAAAAAAGTAAAGTTTTTTTCATAAAATTCTGGAATAACGTTTGTTTTTGGTATAAAAAGGTGCTAAAGTATAATTTTATTAAGTTTTTTATTCCTTTTATTTTTGGAAAAACATTTTCCCTTTAAAAATTAAAGGCAACTCTCTCATTTAGTTTGATTTGGATAAGTTCAATTTTTAGTTTTGATTTTAACAATAAGTATATTTTGTTTGAATTTCTTAGCTTTTCAATAGATATTTAACATATTTTCAGCCTCAAAAAAATTCCTGTTAACAATTTTCTTGTAGTAATAACTCTATATTTGCCTCAATAAAATTAAAATAAAGCCCAAATGAAAGATTTAAAGAAAATTATGTTTTTTGCGATTGCTATTTTTACATTAGCAATGTCAACATCATGCAGTAGTGATGATTCTAAAGATGATGAAAATGATGATCAACCGACAACAGATTTCATCCAGTTCAAGTACAAAGAAAGTGATTACACTTATGAGTCATCATTCTCTTCTTCTGATAATATAAATATTTCAGGTTCCACAGGAATTGATGATACGTATCAAAAAGTTACTTTATGGTTGCCTTTAAATCCAACAGTTGGAAGTCATAATGTAGTTTATGATTTGCAAAACCTTACAACCACTTATCAGGCAAGTTTTTCTTTTAAGCCGGAACTTACCAATGCCAGTGCAACATCAGGAACAATCAATATTACAAAAGTAAACGCTAGCAGAATCGAAGGAACTTTTAGTTTTTCAGGAACTCAGGGTGATAAGACATTTACTGTTACACAAGGTCGCTTCAGTGTAGAGAGATTCTAATTTTTTCTGAATAAATTATAAGACAGCAGTAGGCAAAAGTTTACTGCTGTTTTTTTATGTTCAAAAACCATTTCTTTTCTCCATTATTTTCTCCGAAATTTGCAGCAAACCCGTTAAACAAACTCAAAATGGAATTCGGCAGAATCATAATTTCAGAAACCGCAGCAAACAGCGGTAATCCCCAGGATGTTATCAATTCTAATATTTCGGTAATCAACCTGATGCGTGAAGAAAAAATCGACGACGATCTGATTCACGAAGACGCATTGATGAGTTATTATTTAGATTATTATACCTCAAAATACACCGAAGGAAATTTTGCCAGATTTGTTTATGATTCCGGATGGAACAAAGAACTGAACGAATTAATCGAGGAAGGTCTTGCATTTATTGGTGCCGAAAAACATCTGGCATTATTTCAGGAACAAAACAGAAAACTGCGTTTACAAAGTACTATCAAACTAGGGAAGTTCCTAAAAGCAAAATTTGAAGGCCCAAATCCGTTTCGTGATTTACTGAATAATGATTTGTTTTTTGAACTGGATGAAAATCTGGCCGAATTAAATGCCGCTTTTCTAAAATCTCATCCGGATACAGAGGTGCTTTCTGTAGATGAAATGTTTGCTGCCTTAGAAGAATTTGTAGGACGTGAGATCAAAAGAGATTAGCATTTATTTTGCAGAGATTCACGAAAATGAAACAAAAAGTTACATTCAAACTTTAGAAAATCTGTGTTTGTTTTGTACAACTCTGTGAAATTGTAGTTAAGCGATAAGTTTGTCCGCAATCTTAACAAACATTTCCTTAAATTTGCTTCCATTATAAAAAAAATACAATAGTTACAAAAATCAAGCTATGTTACAAATCGCATTTATTAGAGAAAATCAGGAGAAAGTAATCAAGGCTTTGGCAAAACGAAATATCGATGCTAAAAGCGTTGTTGAAGAAGTGGTGCAATTAGATGAAAACCGTCGCGCTGCGCAGGTAGAATTAGACAATACTTTATCGGAATCTAATAAATTATCCAAAGATATAGGCGAGCTGATGAAAGCGGGAGAGAAATCTAAAGCCGCAATCCTAAAAGAAAAAACAGTTTCGCTAAAAGAAAAAAGCAAAGAATTGGGCGAAAAAGCAGAAGCTTTGGCTGTCGAATTAACAAACAAATTATACACATTACCAAATCTTCCGGCAGATATTGTTCCTGAAGGGAAAACTCCGGATGATAATCTTAATGTTTTTCAGGAAGGAGATATTCCGGTTTTGCACGAAGGCGCACAGCCACACTGGGAACTGGTAAAGAAATACGATATCATCGATTTTGAATTGGGTGTAAAAATTACAGGTGCTGGTTTTCCGGTTTACAAAGGAAAAGGTGCCCGTCTGCAACGTGCTTTAATCAATTATTTTTTAGATAAAAACACAGCTGCAGGATATAACGAAGTTCAGGTACCGCATTTGGTAAACGAGGCTTCAGGTTACGGAACAGGACAATTGCCGGATAAAGAAGGGCAGATGTATCATTCTACAATTGATGATTTATATCTGATTCCAACAGCTGAGGTTCCGGTTACGAATTTATTCCGTGATGTCATTTTAAACGAAAGCGAATTGCCGGTTTTACATACCGCTTATACACCATGTTTCCGTCGTGAAGCGGGTTCTTATGGAGCGCACGTGAGAGGATTAAACCGTTTGCATCAATTTGATAAAGTAGAAATTGTTCGTATCGAACATCCGGATAATTCTTATCAGGCACTTGACGGAATGGTAGAACATGTGAAAAGCATTTTGCAGGAGCTGAAATTACCATACAGAGTTTTGCGTCTTTGCGGCGGAGACATGGGATTCACATCTGCTTTGACCTATGATTTTGAAGTATTTTCTACTGCACAGGATCGCTGGTTAGAAATCAGTTCAGTTTCTAACTTCGAAACTTTCCAGGCAAACCGTCTTAAATTACGTTTTAAAGACAAAGATGGTAAAAACCAATTAGCACACACCCTAAACGGAAGTTCATTGGCTTTGCCAAGAGTTTTAGCAGGAATTTTAGAAAACTACCAAACGCCTGAAGGAATCGTAATCCCGGAAGTTTTACGTCCTTACTGCGGATTTGATATTATAAACTAAATTTTTAGTAATTTAGAGTCAAACCTAACAGTCCCGAAGCCTCGGGATAAAACCTGTTAGGTTTCTTAATTATTTAAAATGCCACATTTAAAAACTGAAATATGAAAAACATCTTTATCTATATCGTTTTGTTGTGGTCAGGTCTTATGTTTTCTCAAAATGAGCAGTTAGCTCAGTATTACTACGATAAAGGAGATTTCGAGAAAGCTAAAATTAGTTACGAACAGCTTTTAAATGCTTCGCCATCCAACACTCAGTATTTTTTAAGAACGGTAGATTGTTATCAGCAATTGCAACAGTTTGATATAGCCCAAAAAGCAATTCAGGAAAGGTACAACCGATACAGACAAGGTGTTTTTCTGGTTGAATTAGGCTATAATTTTCAATTACAAAAAAACGATTCCAAAGCCAAAAACTATTACGATCAGGCGATTGAAAAAATAAAAACCAATTCAAATGACGTTTACGGTATTGCTAACTCTTTTGAGAAAAAGGTTTTGCTGGAATATGCCTTAAAAGCATATCAGGTGGCGATGGAAATTCAGCCCAATTATAATTTTAATTTTCAGATCGGAATGTTGTATGGTCAGATCGGAAAGACTGATCAGATGATTGATCTTCTGTTGACAGAATCGTATAAGAATCCTCAAAATTCAAACCTGATTCAAACACAGTTAGCGCGTTTTATGAACGGCGAAACAGACAACACAGCTTTTAAGGATGCGATGCGAAAAGCGTTAATCCTTAGAACACAAAAAGATCAGGATGTTTTTTGGAATCATTATTTAAGCTGGTTTTATGTACAGCAAAAAGAATTTGGAAAAGCCTTTATTCAGGAAAAAGCGATTTACAAAAGAGAACCGGAGTCGTTAATCAGTATTGTGAACCTTAGTCAGTTTGCCTTAAACGAAGATGATACAGAAACAGCCGAAGAGATTTTAAATTTCATTCTTTTAAATACCAAAGACATAGATCTGCTGATTCAGACCAATGCGCGTTTAATGGAAATTAAAATAGCTAAATCTCAGGAGAAAGATTATCCGGCAATAAATGCAGAATTGCAGCAATTGCTTACTACCTACGAAATAACTCCATTTAGCTTATCTTTGCAAATCATTCAGGCACATTTTCTGGCTTTTAATTTAAAAAAACCTGAGGAAGGCAAAGCAATAATAAAAAAAGCATTAGACCTTAATCTGAACGAATATCAAAGAGCAGATGCCAAAATGGAACTGGGTGATATTTTGCTTTTGGAAGAAAAATTCAATCAGGCACTGATTTATTATTCACAGATTCAGCTGGATCTTAAGAATGATGTCATGTCGCATGAAGCAAGTTTAAAAGCAGCAAAAACAAGTTATTATAAAACTGATTTTGAATGGGCATTAAAACAATTCAAGGAATTAAAGTCAGCCAACACACAATTGATTGCCAATGATGCTCTTGAATATTTTTTACTGATTAATGATAATACGGTTGCAGACTCGACACAAACGGCATTAAAGCAATTTGCAAAAGGAGATTTTCTGCTTTACCAAAATAAAAAACCCGAAGCTATTGCCCAGTTTCAGAATATTCTGAAGAGTTTTAAAGGGCAGGAAATAGAAGCTGTAACAATGTTGCGTTTAGGGAAAATTTACGAAAGCCAGAAAGATTATGCTTCATCGTTAAGCCAGTACCAGCAAATAATTGACCATCACAGCGACGGAATTTATGTAGACGAAGCATTGTTTTTTTCTGCAGAAATATACAACGACGAATTAAAAGATACAGAAAAGGCAAAGCCTTTATATGAAAAAGTAATTTTCAATCATCAGGATAGTATTTACTTTGTTGATGCGAGGAAAAAATACCGTGAATTAAGAGGAGATAAGAATTTGTAATTAAATACCAAAAAGCAAATTCCATCCCGAAGTCCCGGGACGAAACAAAAAGAATTAGTAATATGATGATTTGCAAAAGATTTTAAAACCAACAGTAAAAAAACTCAGCAGCTTAGAATCTCAGCATCTCAGAACCTTTAGAAAAAATGATTATTTACAACGTTACCACCAATATACACGAAAGCGTTCATGACCAATGGTTAAAATGGATGCAGGAAAAACACATACCGGAAATCTTAGCAACCCAAAAATTTTCATCTGCCCGAATTGTAAAAGTTCTGGTTGAAGAAGAAATGGGAGGCGTAACCTATTCTGTGCAGTATACAACTGATAATAAAGAGATTTTAGAAAAGTATTATCTTGAAGATCAGCCTAAATTTGACAGAGAAGCTCTGGAGTTATTTGCTGATAAGATGCTTTCATTCAGAACAGAATTGGAAGTTATTTCGGAGCATTAGAATAAAGAAATTAAAATAAAAATTTTGTGTCTTGAGCCTTCGTTGCAAAAAAGCCAAAAAATAAAGCTTTGAGCCTTTGAGTCTTCGCTGCAAAAAGAATACTTTTGCGCCCTCGTGGCAAAACAAGAAAAAAAATGGAAAAAGTAAAAGCCAAAAAACATTTAGGACAGCATTTCCTTAAAGATGAAAGCATCGCAAAAGCAATTGCCGATACTTTGAGCTTAAAGGGATATGATGAGGTTTTAGAAATAGGACCAGGGATGGGTGTGCTCACTAAATATTTGCTTGACAAGCCAGTTAATACACACGTGATCGAGATTGATGGAGAATCGGTGGTGTATTTGGGTGAAAATTATCCAAAATTAAAAGATAAAATTATCTCTCAGGATTTCCTGAAATACAATATTAAGGAGGTTTATGAAAATAAGCAGTTCGCTATTATTGGAAATTTCCCTTATAATATTTCAACACAGATCGTTTTCAGAACTTTAGAATTCAAACATCAGATTCCTGAATTTTCAGGAATGTTTCAAAAAGAAGTTGCTGAACGCATCTGCGAGAAAAAAGGCTCAAAAGCTTACGGAATCTTATCCGTATTAGCCCAGGCTTTCTATGATACAGAGTATTTATTTACTGTTGACGAAAATGTTTTTATTCCTCCGCCCAAGGTCAAGTCGGGTGTGATGAAAATGACCCGAAAGGAAGATTATAGTCTTCCTTGTGGTGAAAAGTTATTTTTTACGGTTGTAAAAACGGCTTTTCAGCAAAGAAGAAAAACATTACGTAACAGTTTGAAAACATTAAATTTATCAGATCAATTGCGAGAAGACATTATCTTTGATAAACGTCCGGAGCAGCTTAGCGTTGACGAATTTATTGTTTTGACTCAAAAAATAGAAGCCGATGGAGTTCAAAGTTAGCAAAGAATTTATCCAGCAATTAGAGGAGCATATCGTTAAGAAAAATGACAATGAACTTGAAGTTTTACTTAATGATCTTCACCATGCCGATATCGCCGAAATCCTTGATGAATTGGATTTTGACGAAGCAACCTACATTTTTAAGGTTTTAGATAGTGATAAAACCGCAGAGATTCTTCTTGAATTGGAAGATGACCTTCGTGAAAATATCTTAAGCCGCCTTTCACCAAAAGAAATTGCAGAAGAGCTTGATGAGCTTGAGACAAACGATGCTGCCGATATTATTGCGGAACTTTCGCAGGAAATCAAAGCAGAAGTTATCTCGGAGTTAATTGACGTTGAACACGCAAAAGACATTGTCGATCTATTACGCTATGATGAAAACACAGCGGGTGGTCTGATGGGGAAAGAGCTGGTCAAAGTCAACGAAAACTGGAATGTACTTACTTGTGTAAAAGAAATGCGTATTCAGGCAGAAAACGTTTCCAGGGTACATTCTATTTATGTGGTTGATGATGAGAACCGATTAAAAGGAAGATTATCATTAAAAGATTTATTGACTTCTTCTACCAAAACACAAATTGGTGACGTTTATATCCGTAAGTTAAATTTTGTAAACGTAGATACCGAAGATGTTGAGGTAGCACGTATTATGCAAAAATATGACTTGGAAGCGATTCCGGTTGTAGATGAATTAGGCCGACTTGTTGGAAGAATTACAATTGATGATATCGTAGATGTAATCAAGGACGAAGCCGATAAGGATTACCAGTTAGCTGCGGGTATTACACAGGACATTGAAACAAATGACAGTGTTCTGGAATTAACAAAAGCACGTTTACCGTGGCTTTTGATAGGAATGGTGATCGAAATTGTCGCTTCTTTTGTTTTAAAAGACAATGAAACCGCTTTTCAGAAATATTCAACCTTAATTATTTTCGTGCCGTTGCTTTCGGCTACAGCCGGAAATATTGGAGTTCAGGCATCTGCAATTGTTGTGCAGGGTTTGGCAAACGGAACCTTGAAAGAATTCAGCAGAAGTTATTTTAGTAAAGAGCTTACTGTTTCGATGATTTCCGGAAGTATAATTTCGCTGCTTCTGCTTGGATATCACTCTCTCATGTACGGACAGTATTTAGTTGGAATAGCCATTTCGATTTCTATGATAGTGGTGATTATGTTTGCTGCAATTTTAGGAACCCTTGTACCGCTTTTTCTTCATAAAAATAAAATTGATCCTGCAATTGCGACAGGGCCGTTTATTACCACTACCAATGACGTTTTTGGAATTATGCTTTATTTTGGAGTAGCCAAAATAATTCTCGGGTTTTAGATTTTTGCCACAAATTCATTTATTATAGTGATTTAAAATCTATAAAATCTCTGTAATTTGTGACGGGAAAATATGCTGTAAATCAGCCGAAAATAAATTAAAACCAACCAAGATGAAAGTACACATTATTGGAGGAGGAAACCTTGGTGTTTCTATAGCTCTGGGAATTGCAAAGTTCTCTAAAAACAATCAGGTTACCGTTACGAGAAGAAATATTGCCAGTATTCAGTATCTGACAGAATACGGGATTACAGTATCTTCAGATAATAAACATAATATTGAGGAAGCTGATGTGGTAATTTTGACAATCAAACCTTATCAGGTAGATACCGTTTTTGCCGAAATCTTACCAGTTATCAAAAACAAAACAATTGCTTCTGCCGTAAGCGGTTTATCTTTGGATATGCTGCAAACCAAAACTAATAGCGAATATCCTGTAGTTCGCATCATGCCAAACATTGCAGCGCAGTTCGGAGAATCGGCAACTTGTATTTCTTTCCCGGAAAAGGACAGGGAAAAAGCATTACCGATTGTTGACTTATTTCAGGATTTAGGAACTGCTCCGGTAATCGATGAAAAACTGATGGATGCAGCGACAGTTTTGGGTGCCTGTGGTACTGCATATGCATTACGTTACATTCGTGCCTCTATGCAGGCCGGAATTGAAATAGGATTCGATTCTAATACAGCTTTGGCAATTGCTGCCCAAACGGTAAAAGGAGCCGCTAAAATGCTTTTGGAAGAAAAAGTACATCCGGAACAATTAATCGACCGTGTTACAACTCCACAAGGCTGTACAATTGTAGGTCTGAACGAAATGGAACATAATGGTTTCAGTTCGTCTTTAATCAAAGGAATTAAGACTTCCCTGAAACAGATTAAAGGATAGTTTTAAAGAAAATTGTAATATCTAAAATTCCAAATTCCAACTTCAAGAGTCGGTATTTGGAATTTTATTTTTTAATCAATTGAATGTATTTCCTTCCACAATCTTCAATCTTGGTGTAAGAATTCATTGCATTCCCATAATTCTGAATAGTGAGTGTATCCTGAACATAACTGGCATCAATGTCAACGGGAATTTCCATTTCTTTAGAACCCGATTCTGAAATGGAATCATTTTCCTCTTCGTCACTGATATCGCCTTCATAATAATCCCATTGGATTCCTTTTAAAACTAAATTTTTTTCTCCCGATTCTTCTGTTAGCAGAGCTATACCTTTTAAATTTTTCGATTTTGTTTTGAAAATGTAGCTATAACCACTTTTGGTTTTAATTATTTCTATAGACACTTTACATTCACTGTTATTGCCAGGTTCCGTTTGGGTTGTATAAATTCCTTCGATAGAATTTTTGCTTTTATTTGCCTGAAGAAGAACAGACTGCTCCGATTGGGTTGTTTCAATACCGGATTCGGGAATTTTATTATTACAGGCCAATACAATAAGAGAAGTAGAGATATAGAAGATTTTCTTTTGGATATTCATTTTTTTAATCCGTTTTTCGGGTTAGTAAATATTTCAGATAGACAAATCCAAAAACTGCAGCAAGCGTAGAAGCTATCAGAATTGCAATTTTTGAGAATACAATTGTTTCAGGATTCTGAAAAGCCAATATGGTTATAAAAATGGACATTGTAAAACCAATTCCGCCCAGCATTCCTGCTCCCAGAATATGGTTCCATTTCAGGCTTTTCGGTAAAGTGCAAATACCGGAATTAACTCCGATGAAAGAAAAAAGCAAAATACCGATCGGTTTTCCCAAAACCAGCCCCAAAATAATTCCAATTGTATTAGGATGACTTAAACCCGTATGCCAATCTGATTCTATTGATATGCAGGTGTTTGCAATTGCAAAAAGTGGAAGTATGAATAAAGCAACAGGTTTATGTAAGAAGTGTTGCAACTTGTACGAGGTTGATTTTTTTCCGCCATCTCCAAACGGAATAACAAAAGCTAAAATTACCCCCGTAATCGTAGCATGAACGCCGGAGTTTAGCATAAAATACCACATGGCAACTCCGCCAATTAAATACGGAATGATATTATACACTTTCTTTCGGTTCAGAATAAAAAGAAAGATCCAAATTCCTAAAGCGATAGCAAGATTTACGAAGGAGATTGAATTCGTATAAAAAACAGCGATAACAATTATAGCGCCCAGATCGTCAATTACGGCAAGTGCGGTTAAAAATATTTTTAGTGATGCAGGAACTTTATTCCCCAGCAGGGATAAGATTCCAATGGCAAAAGCAATATCCGTGGCCATTGGAATTCCTGCCCCATTTTGGGTCGCAGTTCCATAATTTAAGGCCAGAAAGATTGATGCCGGGATAAACATGCCGCCAAAAGCAGCCATTATCGGTAATGCAGCGTTTTTTATATTAGATAATTCACCATGATAAATTTCGCGTTCTAATTCTAAACCAATTAATAAAAAGAAAATGGTCATTAAACCATCGTTTATCCAGTGTGTGATGGAATGACCACCAAAATCCTTTTCCCAAAATGAAACATAAGGTATTTGAAAAGAAGAATTTGCCAGTAAAAGTGATAATATAGTCACAAACAGCAAAATGATCCCTCCGGATTTTTCATTTTCAAAAAAAGCTTTAAAAGTTTTGGTCATTTTCATTGTAGAAAGATTCTGCAGATTTAAAATGTAATGAGATTAATGCAAATACGCGGTTACCTTCAAAGTTAAAAAAAATATGCCCAATAAAAAATTTACTACATTTTGTTTGAATGTGAAGCTTATTTTCAAATTCAATAATAAAGAATAAGCTGTATTTTTGTTTCACATTTAAATGAAAAGAAATGAGCACTAAAATTTTACATATAGATAGTAATAACCCTATTCTTTGGGCACAGCTGGAAGAAGCTGGTTTTGAAAATCATGCGGATTTTAAATCTGATAAAGAAGAAATTGAAGCCAAAATTCAGGATTATAACGGAATTGTAATCCGTAGCCGTTTTAAGATTGATAAAACTTTTCTGGATAAAGCTGTCAATTTGCAATTTATTGCTAGAGTGGGAGCGGGTCTGGAAAGTATTGATTGTGAGTATGCTGAAGCGAAAGGAATCAATCTGATAGCGGCACCGGAAGGTAATCGCAACGCTGTTGCAGAACACACGCTTGGCGTAATTTTATCATTATTTAATAATCTGAACCAGGCCGACGCCGAAATAAAAGCCGGACAGTGGAACAGGGAAAGTAACCGTGGTCACGAACTGGATTTAAAAACAGTTGGGATTATTGGTTACGGAAATATGGGTAAAGCTTTTGCAAAAAAACTTCGTGGTTTTGAAACCAAGGTTTTATGTTATGATATTTTGGATAATGTCGGAGATGAAAATGCGACACAGGTATCGCTCCGGGAATTACAGGAAAAGGCAGATGTCTTAAGTTTGCATCTTCCATGGACACCCGAAACCGACAAAATGGTAAATGCCGGTTTTATAAATGCATTTTCAAAACCATTTTGGATTATAAATACTTCACGCGGTAAAAACATTGTCACAGCAGATTTAGTGGAAGCAATGAAGTCTAAAAAGATTCTTGGAGCCGGATTGGATGTTCTGGAGTATGAGAAATTATCTTTTGAAACCCTTTTTCAGGATAAAAACACTCCCGAAGCTTTTCAGTATTTACTGGAAGCTAAAAATGTTTTGCTGACTCCTCACATAGCGGGATGGACGTTTGAAAGCCATGAGCGGCTGGCTCAGGTAATTGTAGATAAAATTAAAGCACTGTATGCTTCTTCTTAACATTTGTTTTGGGTTTAAATAACGAGCATTTTCTTGTAAATATTATATTGATAATTAGTTTTATTTGTTAATTTTTAATAATATTGCTTCGAAATTTTTTAAAGAATAAATCTAAATAAGATAATTTTTTGAGAAGAAGGAGTAACCGAAAATCCGAAAGAGTAGGAATAAACTAACTAATTTATTATTATGATTGAATGGTACAAAAAGGTGGTTTTTGAAAACTATGCAAACTTTAAAGGTCGTGCAAGAAGAAGTGAATATTGGTATTTTGCACTTGCGAATGCATTAATTTCTATTTTATTAGTTGTAATAGGAGCTGTAGTAGGAGGAATTTTTGGAGATGCTCTTACCGGAGGAATTATCGGATATGTTCTTTTTGGTCTTTATACTCTGGCGACTATTCTTCCTGGCTTAGGTGTAGTAGTGAGAAGACTTCATGATGTTGGAAAAAGCGGTTGGTTTTATCTAGTTGCTTTTATTCCGTTTGTTGGAGGAATCTGGATATTAATCTTATTCTGTACAGAAGGTAACCGTGGCCCAAATCAATATGGTCCGGATCCTAAAAATGAAATAGAAGAGATTAACGAAATTGGAAAAGTTGAATTACAATAAATAATATATAAACTATGGAAACTACAAAACCAGAATCGTGGAATACTCCACAAGCACCAAGAGAAGAAAATAAAAAAGTTGTTGCAGGAATTCTTGCTATTTTATTAGGAGGACTTGGAGTGCATAAATTTATCTTAGGATACACACAAGAAGGAATTATTCAGCTTGTAATCAGCATTGTTAGCTGTGGGGCAATTGGAGGAATTATTGGACTTATCGAAGGTATTATATACCTGACAAAAACAGACGAAGAGTTTTACCAGACTTACCAGGTTGGTAAGAAAGGCTGGTTCTAAATAACAGAAAATCCCATTCGAAAAGAATGGGATTTCTTTTTAAGGATAATTCCAAACTTGGATAATTTAAAAATATAGAAATCAATTATGATTGAATGGTATAAAAAAGTAGTTTTTGAGAACTATGCAAATTTTAATGGCAGAGCCAGAAGAAGTGAATACTGGTATTTTATACTGGCGCAAATTTTAATTTTCCTGATTATTATAGGACTGGGAATATCTCTGGGAAGCTTTTTCGATAATGCAGATGATGCTTTTTTTGTAGCATTTGGATTTTGTGGTCTTTACTTTCTGGCTATTTTAATACCCTATTTAGCATTAGTTGTAAGAAGATTACATGATATTGGAAAAAGCGGATGGTTTTATTTTATTCGTTTTGTACCGTTTATTGGCGGAATATGGATACTGGTTTTAATGTGTACTGAAGGGAATTTTGGTTTAAATAATTATGGACCAGATCCAAAAGATACGTTTGATGAAATGGAAGAAATTGGGAAAGAAGCAATTTAATCACGACAGACAAATGTCTTTTCCTGTTATAAAAATAACTTTTACGAGTGTGGTTATGTTTTTAAACATATAATCTTGCGCTCTAATTTTAAAAAAAAAATATTATGTTAGAAACGTACAAAAAGGTAGTTTTAGAGAATTATGCTAATTTTAATGGCAGAGCCAGAAGAAAGGAATATTGGATGTTTTTCTTAGCAAATGTTATCATCTCAATTGTACTGGGTATAGTAGATGGTATTGCAGGTTTAACTTTTGGACCGTCAAAAACAGGGATATTAGGACTAATATACAACATGGCAGTTTTAATTCCTTCTATTGCAGTTGCTGTAAGAAGAATGCATGATGTTGGAAAAAGTGGCTGGTTTGTTCTTATTCCTGTATACAATTTAATATTAGCATGTACTGAAGGAGAAAAAGGGCCAAATGAATACGGTGCAGATCCTAAAAATCAACTTGAAGAAATCAATCAGATTGGACAAGAATAAAGATCATTCTTTAAAAAAAATTGTAATAAAAAACCCGTTTCATTCGAAACGGGTTTTTGTTTTTATGTTAAGCTTGCCTAATCTTCTTTTTCAGATAATTTGCGCTCTAATTCTATTTGAAATTCCTCTATTACAGGTTTCATAGTGCTTTCGGGAATATCAGCGATTCTGATGTACATTAAGCCGTCTATGGCGTTATTAAATAACGGGTCAACGTTAAAAGCTACCACTCTTGCATTTTGTTTGATATACTTCTTAATTAAAACAGGCAAACGTAAATTTCCAGGCTCTAACTCATCAATGATTTTGTCGAATTTATTTAAGTCAGATTCAGCCTCATCAAAGATAAAATCCTTATCAGCATCTTTCAGTTTTACTTTATAGGCTTTCTTTGGATGGATGTATTGTGCAATGTACGGGTCATAATAATTGGATTTCATAAACTCAATCATTAATGATTTAGAGAAATCAGAAAACTGATTGCTTATACTTACACCACCTAATAAATATTTGTGTTCCGGGTAACGTAACGTTGTATGGATAATACCTTTCCATAACAGGAATAAAGGCATTGGTTTTTGCTGATAATCCCTGATAATGAAAGCACGTCCCATTTCGATGGATTTGTGCATCATATCATGCAATTCCGGTTCAAACCTGAAAAGGTCATTCAGATAAAAACCTTCAATTCCGTATTTTGGGTAAATTTCAGAACCTAACCCCATGCGGTAAGCACCGGCGATTTTTTTTGTATCATCATCCCATAAAAACATATGGTGATAATATTGGTCAAATTTATCAATGTCGATAGATTCGTTGGTTCCTTCACCGACTTCGCGGAAAGTAATTTCACGTAAACGGCCAATTTCATGAAGGACATTCGGAATTTCTTTTGCTCTGGCAAAAAAGACTTCATAGTTTTTACTTTGCAATAAGCGGCAATCGCTGTTTCTCAAAGCATTAACTTCATCAATCATTTTTAATTCGTTCGCAGGCGTAACGATTTTTTTAGGCGCTTTCGGAATTTTAAGACTGGCAGTATCAATCAGTTTGGTGTCCTTTTCAAAAGGATTTGCCAGCATATAAGTTTTCTTTCTTAAGAATTCTGAATATTCTTCGAAAGATTCAATTTCGTTTTGCTCATTGACAGAAATTGGTTTACCAATACGAACTTTAATTACACGATCTTTTTGCGTAAGCAATTCAGATGGCAGTTTTGCTGTACGCAGAGTGTCATCAATTTTAGAAAGCCAGTAAAATAATCGGCTGTTTTTTGCGTGAAAATAAATCGGTACAACCGGAACTTTTGCTTTCCTGATTAGTTTCAGGGCACCTTCTTCCCATGGTTTGTCAACTACTAATTTTCCGTCTTTATAAGTCGAAACTTCACCGGCAGGAAAAATCCCTAAAGGTTTACCATCACTCAAATGGCGTAAAGTTTCCTTAATCCCGACTACACTTGATTTTGCATCCTTATGATTTTCAAAAGGATTGACAGGCATAATGTATTTTTTTAGCGGAACAATTCGGTGCAGTAAAAAATTGGCGATAATTTTGAAATTAGGTTCTCTTTCAAGCATTAATTTCAATAATAAAATGCCATCAATTCCTCCAAGCGGATGGTTTGAGATGGTAATATAGGCGCCATCTTTTGGTAAGCGTTTTAAATCTTCTTCAGGAATTTCGAATTTAATTTCCATTTCATCCAAAATTCCGTTTAAAAATGCAACGTCCTCTAAATGTTTATTATGGTCATAAATCTTGTTCAGGGTAGATATCTTAAGAACCTTCATAAGCATCCAGCCCGAAAAAGTACCCAGTACTCCGTACTTGTCAACATTTATTGCCTTTGCAACTTCTTTCGCGGTAACTAAACCCATGTACTATTTTTAATTTATTAGAGCAGCGAACAAAGATAACAAAAAACTCTACTTTTTGTAGTTTCAAACATAAACTTTCCACTTTTTTATTACATTTGAAATCCTAAAAAAAAAACTGTAATGAAAATCATTTCTTATAATGTAAACGGAATCAGAGCCGCAATTTCAAAAGGATTTATCGAATGGTTAAGACATTCAAACCCGGATGTTATTTGTCTTCAGGAAATAAAAGCCACTCAGGAGCAAATTCCGACAGATGCAATTACTGATGCCGGATACCCTTATCAATATTATTATCCTGCTACAAAAAAAGGATATAGCGGAGTTGCTATATTATCCAAAATAAAACCAAACAATGTTGTTTACGGAACCGGAATTCAACACATGGATTTTGAAGGCCGCAACCTTCGTGCTGATTTCGATGATTGTTCGGTAATGAGCCTGTATCTTCCGTCAGGAACTAATATCGAAAGACTGGATCATAAATTTATGTTTATGGATGATTTTCAGTTGTATATAAACGAGCTCAAACTTACAATCCCGAATCTGATCATTTGCGGAGATTACAACATTTGCCACGAAGCTATAGATATTCATGACCCTGTTCGTAACAAAACTGTTTCAGGATTTTTGCCGCAGGAACGTGCGTGGCTGGATGCTTTTATGAAATCTGGTTTTATTGACAGCTTCCGTCATTTCAATAAAGACCCTCATCATTATTCGTGGTGGAGTTACAGGGCGGGAGCCCGCGGAAATAATAAGGGATGGCGTATTGATTATAACCTGGTAAGCAATTCTATGCAGCACAGATTAAAGCGTGCCGTTATTTTGCCGGACGCAGTACATTCTGACCATTGTCCGGTTTTGGTTGAGATTGAATAATTTTGGTATTGTTATTGTTGAAAGAAAAACAGTTTTGAATTCGATCAATCATTAAAACGAAAGAGGAATTCGAACCTTAAAATATATTAACGCCCCAATAAAAACAACTAATAAAATGATTAAAAAAGCCTCAATTGGATTGCTGGTAGTTGCCCTCTCTGCAACTTCCTGTGTTTCTAAAAAGATTTACAACGATCTTGAATCAAAATATTCAGATCTGAAAAAAGAAAACCGCTCTATCGCTGATGAAAATGCCGACTTAAAAACGGCTAAAAATCAATTGGAACTGGATCGTGATAAGTTAACAAAAGATCTTGCCAGTACGAAAGATGATCTTGCCAGACAAAAAGCAGATCTTGCAGCGGAACAAAAAAAATACAAAGTACTTCAGGATTCATACAACGCTCTTGAGAAAAACAGCAATGATGCGCTTGAAAGTAATATGGCTAAAAACCGTGAATTACTGGCACAATTAGAAGCAAAATCTAAGAAATTAGCTGATGAACAGGCGCGCTTGGATAAAACGGCAAATCGTCTGAAAGAACTTGAAGATATGATTGCCGCAAAAGAAGCTGCAATGAAAAAATTAAAAGAAACTTTATCTAAAGCATTAAATGGTTTTGAAGGTAAAGGTCTTACTGTAGAACAGAAAAATGGGAAAGTTTATGTTTCGATGGAAAACAAACTGCTTTTCAACTCAGGAAGCTGGGCTGTTGGTACAGAAGGAAGAAGAGCTGTTGTAGAACTTGGAAAAGTTTTGGGTGATAATCCGGATCTTTCTGTTCTTATTGAAGGACATACAGACGATGATCCGTACGCAGGTTCAGGACCAATCGCAAATAACTGGGATTTATCTACAAAAAGAGCAACCGCTATTGTAGCAATTTTAAGTGAAAATAATAAAATCAATAAGCAAAAATTAACGGCTGCCGGACGTAGTGAATTTTCTCCTTTGGCCAGCAATGCAACTCCGGAAGGAAAAGCTAAAAACCGTAGAATCGAAATCATCTTAACTCCTAGATTAGATGAAATCGCTGAAATGCTTAATAGTATTAATTAAGGGACTAAGGTACTGAGTTGCTGAGATTCTAAGGTTTTGAGATTCTAAGATTTATAAAAAAGGTTCAAAGTAAAACTTTGAACCTTTTTTTTGTCCTGCAAGGTTTTCAAAACCTTGTAGGTTTAGTTGCTTCAGAAAAAATAATCTATATCTGCAAGGTTTTGGAAACTTGCTGGAGAGATAAATCACCATAAATTTAGCTTACTATCTTAGCACCTCAAAAAAACCTTGTAGTTTTTTTAACTTTTGTCAAATTCTGAATTGAAAAATCACTTTGTACCTTTGGAAAGTTATTATTAAAAAGAAGGTAAACTTAGAACCTTAGAATCTCAGCAACTCAGAACCTTAGTAAATGAAATACACTACATTACCCAATACCGATATAAAAGTTAGTAAAATCAACCTTGGAACGATGACTTTCGGTCAGCAAAATACAGAAGCCGAGGGGCATGCCCAGATGGATTATGCCCTCGAAAGAGGGATTAACTTCTTTGATACTGCCGAAATGTATTCGGTTCCGGCACGTCAGGAAACTTATGGAAGTACAGAAAAAATTATCGGAACCTGGTTTAA
Source organism: Flavobacterium sp. HTF (assembly GCF_003105115.1). Lineage (GTDB taxonomy): Bacteria > Bacteroidota > Bacteroidia > Flavobacteriales > Flavobacteriaceae > Flavobacterium. Next base: position 165,979 of record NZ_QETH01000001.1, read on the forward strand.
AAAATCAGGAAATCGAGATAAAGTGGTTTTAGCATCTAAAATCGCAGGTCCGAACGCGAATTTTGGTTATATGCGTGAAAAATTGGATTTTTCTCCCGTAAGTATTAAGTATGCGGTTGAAAACAGCTTAAAACGCCTTCAAACCGATTATATCGATTTGTACCAAATGCACTGGCCGGAACGCAAAACCAATTATTTTGGTCAGCGTGGTTTCAATGGTCATGATGATGTCTGGGAAGACAGCTTTAGAGAAACATTAGAAACATTTGATGTATTGATCAAAGAAGGAAAAATAAAACATATTGGGGTTTCAAATGAAAATGCCTGGGGAATGATGCGTCTTTTAGAAGAAAGCAAATATCAAAACCTTCCAAGAATCAAAACCGTTCAAAATCCGTATAATTTATTGAACCGACTTTTTGAAGTGGGCTCTGCTGAAGTTTCAAAATATGAGAATGTTGGTTTACTGGCTTATTCACCTTTAGCATTCGGAGTTTTAACGGGTAAATTTTTAACTGGCGAAGCACATCCAAATGCGAGAGTTAATCTTTTTCCACAATATACTCGTTATAAAAGCGAACAATGCACGCAGGCAACAAAATTGTATCAGGAAATTGCTAAAAAACATGGATTAACATTGACGGAGCTGGCAATGGGATTCGTTTTACAACAGCCATTTTTGACAAGTGCCATTATTGGAGCAACAACAATGGATCAGTTAAAAGAAAATATCGCCACAATTGATGTGGTTTTATCAAAAGAAATTATAGCCGAAATCAATCATGTTCAGGCAATTATTCCAGATCCTGCGCCGTAATCCGAATGTCAGCCTGAGCGATCCCGAGGCTTTGGGAGAAGGCCTTTTATAAATACGAATTCCATAAATTTTCACGGATTGATCTGTGTTAATTTGTGGAATTCGTGTTTAAAATGTTATCTGTTTATAAGTTCAAAATCTGGTCTTTTGGGTATTTCACTCTGTAACTAATTCTGAATTTCTTGTTTTCATTAGGTTTCAACTGCAATTGCCAGGTCAGGATTCCGGTTTCGGTATTTATTTTAGCACCGTCACTTTGCAGTAATTCTACTTCAATTTCTTTATTGGTGCTGAGCGGATATTGGTCTTTCAATAACAATTCGACTGCTTCTTTTTTATTGTTTCTTACTGTAATATCAAAAGTAAAAGTCTGTTCTTTTTTGGCAGATAAAAATTTAGTTCCCGATTTATCAGCGACTTTTTCACGTTTGATCGATACTTTTTTATCTCGTCCCATGCTCAGGTTTAAAGTATCTCCGGTTTGGTTCGGCTCGATAAAAGTTTTACCAACATACATGCCTTCAAAAATGATATTAGCTTCGCCTCTCAGTAAATTGTATTTGCTGTAATCGGCAATTTCTGCAAGCAGAAAAGCTTCATTTTCGACTTTTGGAACCGAATAATATTTATATGAAGCCGGCAGTTTTATTTCTTTTAAAGAAACACTGTGTATTTTTCCATTCGATAAAATATCATACGGAATATCAATATCAAAAGAAATATTAAGCTGATTTTCTGCTACAGTTGTATAATTAGAAACGGATGATTCTTCCATTATCGGAGCCGCCATTTCCATAGATTGATCCGCCATTTTTACTTTTGCAAGACTTCCCTGTATCTGATTTCTTTTCTTCGTCGTTCCATAACCAGTAACAACAACTTCATCATTATATACCTGATTGGCCAGAAACCATGAACTCAATATTGGCGCCTGATTGTTTTGATTTGGAATGCCGCTTGACAAAGTTAGTTTTACTTTTTTCCAGTCGATTCCGGTGTTTTGGGCTACCTGAGCTTTATACATCATATTAATCGGCGAAGTAACGCTTTCGGCGCGTAAATCATAAAAAGGTGTCCAGCCTGCATTATTGGTCAAATACGAAATGTCAAACGGAATAATTCCGGCCGTCTGGTTCATTACCTGCAAAACAAGTTTTCCTGACGATGTTTTTTCTTCTTTATTCGCATTGACTTCAAGTTTGTTATTGAGTTTTCGTAATGTTTCATTCAGTTTTTGTTGTTTCTCAGTAAGTGTGTTGATGTTGTTGGCAATTTCAATTTGCTTGTTTTTATAATACTCCACCATTTTCATTAACTCGGTTACGTTCAAACCAGAATTTATGCCTGAAATCTGTTGGTTTTTATCTAGAAGCTGAATCGTTTTGTTTTCCGAATTAATCGTATTATTCACTTTCTGAATTTCCTTCTGAACCAAAACAATACTGTCACGCACTATTTTAAGTGCCGGTGATTTAGCATCCGTTTCATATTCAGAAATATAATTATTGGTAAACTGAACCGAAAGGACAGTTACACTCGCAGGTGCTCCAATCTGTATTGAACTTTCATTTAAATTTACCGCCACATTTTTGATTACAATCTCGCTTGCACCGGCAGGTATTGTTGCGCTTGCAGTTTGAGATAATTCGGCGGCATTAAAATATACGGTTGCGGCTTTTACTTTGGCAGTTGTAAAAATGGGTTTTTGCGCAAAAGCAAAAGTGACCATTAAGAGTAAAAGTGCTGTGGCTTGTTTTTTAGTCATCGGTTTATATTTAATTATTTTTTTTGAAAGACAGAGATTACAAATATCAAAAGATGAATTGATTTAATAATACATTACAAGGATTATTTTCTTTTTAGAATTGTCAATTGTTTTCTCCAGTACGGCAAAAAACTTCTCATTCACCATCGGGCATCCCAGACTGTTGCAAATCGGGTATGATTGTTCTTCAAAAGGAACGTCAATATATTTATGAAGCACTACATTTCTGTCAAATGCATTACTGTTGGTTTTGTCTAAACCGTAAAGCTTATAAGCTTTCCCGAATCTTCCCGAATAAGAACCGCCAATGGCATATTTTCCTAATGAACTGCAATTGGAATTTTTGGTATTGCTGAATTGAAGTTGTCCCGGAATTCCTGTTTCAGAACCGGAGCCGTGACCCACTAATCCTTTACTGACTAATTTGCTGTTTTTTAAATCGTAAATAAAAAACCGATTTCTTCCTGATTCTATTTTCATATCTAAAAAGAAAGCAATATCTGAATTGTATTTAGGCGTTTTCCCCAAAAAACTCCTGATTTCAGTAATCTCACTTTTTAATTTCTCTTCATAAGAATAAACCGGTTTTGAATTTATAATTTTTGATGGCTTTTCGTTGTCATTTCTGCAAGCCAGAAGCACACAGGAAAAGCCAGTCAAAAGCAAGATGAAAATGCTCTTTTTCATTTTTAAAAGATTGAATTTCGACATCATTTATTTCTCAACCGTATACCCTTTCACTTTTGCAAAAGCTACAATCGAGGTATTAATCGTATTGCCCAAATCATCTTGTTTTTTCGTTTTTTTAGATTCAGTGTCAATAAATTGCTGGCGTTTTTTGGCCAGGACACTAATTTCTTTCTGAATGGTTTCTCTTTCTTTTGTTTTTTCAGTCACTATTTGCTGAAGTTCTGCGGTCGATTTATTCTGAAGTTCCACTGGGAGTTCTTCTTTTTTTAGTTTTGAAATCGCTCCTGCATCATCTTTTACTTTGTCAACCAGATCCCAGCTTTCATTTTTATAAACCGCTTTTGATTTGCTCACGGCGCGGTCCGTATAATTGGCAGCCGAAACTTTTTTGGCATTTTGGTCCTGCGTTACCTGATTCATTTTTTTTGCTGCTCCTTTTGCTCCGTAATTGATATACGTTTTGTTTATTTTTTCATCACATTTTGAGATTTCCTCATCATAAGGTGTTGCAATATATTCTACAGCCTGATTGGCATCAATGTTAAAATATTTGCCTTTTCCGTAATCGGCACCATCTTTCCATAAAATACTGATGCCTTCCTTTTTATCCCCGCAAAAAATAGTATTCACATAAATATCATTTTTCAGGGCATTGCTGATGGCTTCTTTGTAGTTCACACCACCCTGATTAAATTCTTCATTTCCGGCAATATAAATCAGTTTCATGTTATTGCTTTCTTTTGCCCATTGTAACTGTTTTGTCGCATCCTGAATGACAGCACCGCAGTATTCATTTCCGCCGTTGGTTCTGAGTGCAAACAATTTTTCTGAAATCAGATCTAAATCGGTCGAAAGAGGAGTTATTTGTCGGATATAATTTGATTTTTGCGATAAGCCGTCATTGCCATATTCGTATAAGGCAATTTCGATATCCGGTGTTTTTCCATCGTATTTTAAAGTTGTCAAAGTATTCACGATATTCCACAATCTTGATTTCGCCTGATCGATTAATCCGTCCATACTGCTTGATGTGTCCAGCAAAAGAGCCACCTGTATTTTAGTGTTTTCTGCAGGTTTTTCGATTTTAGTTCTGTATTTTGAATTTGCTTCTGAAGAATTAAAGCCCAAAGAAATTACTGCAGTAAAAAGCGCTGTGATAAAAAGATTTGATTTCATAATTTTAGTTTTAATTGGATGATTACAGACCAAACTTAAAAACTTAAAAAGCACGTTTTCCGGACAAATGGTGAAACAGCATTTTGACTTGGTGAAATATTATCGCCTGATTAATAGTTTTGTCTGGAAGTATTCATATTAAGTGTTTTTAAATCACCATTTGGTGTAACCAGAATAAGCTCTTTATCTGTTTTTACCTGTTTCTTTTCTTTGTTGATTACTATTTTAATTTCATATTGAATCTGAATAACAGGTTCTAATACAGCAGGGTTAATTACAAAATCAAACTCTTTGTTTAATACCGGCTGGTAATAAAGTGTCACAGATTTGTTAACCTGATTGATGTTTGCTGCCCTTTTTAAGTTTAAGGAAGAACTGTTATAAGCTTCATATGATTTGTGCATTTCAACAGGTACATTTACCATATAACCATCGGCGATTCTTTTTTCAGCATTTGCAAATGTTTCTCCAAGCAGTTCCTGATAGTTTTTTATTTTTTCCTGCACCATAAGTTTAGCTTTGTTCGCCATTTCTTTCTTAACTGTTTCTAACGTATTCGAGAAATAATCAACCAGTACCAGATCATAGATTTCATTATTGGATAAAATTGAAATAAACTCGTTCAGCTGACTGGGATCGGAGTATTTTATATGAATGTTTTTCTTTACTTCAAATCCTGCAGGCACTTCATTATACGTTTTGCGATTAAAAACTTTTTTCTCAGTTTCATACTCATAAACAGGAACAAATGAAATCATGTCAACAAAGGTTTCAACACCTTTTTTAAGTTTAATTTCATTCAGAGACTGCATAATTCTCTGATCAATTAATTCATTAACTTCCTTCGTTGTTTTGCCGGTTTGGGTTGTGCTGAAAATGGCTGTGTAAGCATCTGCCTTAACGTTTGCAAGGCCTTTTACACTTACAACAATATCAGTATTTTGAGGAAAATCAATGTTTATAGTTTGGTTCGGATAATGCTGCTGATTCTGATAATTGATATTTCCCGAAGCTTGTCCGATTACAAATGAAGAGAATAATAATGCTAAAAAGGTAAAGGATAGTTTTTTCATGATTATGGTTTTTAAGAATTATGGATCAAATGTATTGATCGAAAAAACGTATTTTTGGAAGAATGGGTCAACAGGTCATTTGACTTGGTGAAAAATATAGGATAGGAATTTGAAATTAGGTTACTTTACACTTTTAAAATAAAGTATTTGTGAAACGTCAATTCTTAATTAGTTTTAGTTTGCTTTGTGCAGTACTATTGTTTCCGCACCGAACAGTAGCGCAGGCATTTCCTGTGCAGAAAAGTGAAAAAAGCAAGCAGGCCAAAATCAGTAAAGCAGCCGATGATTTATCCAAATCATTAGATGAAAATGATGAAGCAAAAATTGCTCAGAATTATGAAAATTTAGCCAATGAATTTTTAAATAAGAGTGATAATGCCAAAGCAGAGGAATATTTTAAAAGAGCATTAAACAGCTACACCAAATTAAAACTCACCGAAGACAAAACGCGTGTGACAAGAAGTCTGGCCAAAGCACAGGAAAATCAGAAAAACTTCGATTCGGCGATTAAAAATTATGAAGTTGCAGGTTCATTGGCAAAAGATGTCTCTGAAGAAAAGATAAATATAAATGACGCAAACCGACTTAAAAATGCATCAAATCCTGCAAGTCAGACAGATTATGTAGATTCTAACATCGAATTGCTCAAAAAAGAAAAGAAATCCAAAGAAGTTTCTGAGGCTTATGTGCAGAAAGCGCAAAATTCATTAGACTTAAAAGATAAAAAAGTTGCAATAGAAAGCTATAAAAAGGCATTAGTTTATGCAAAAGATAAACCGGAAGACGTTATTAAAATCAAAAATGAAATTGCAAAGGTTTATGTAGAAGATAATCAGTTTGATAAAGCACTTGCTATTAATGAAAAATTACTGAGCGATGCCAGGAAAAATAAAGATTACACTGCCGAGATAAAACAACTGCAATCTCTGTCATCTCTTTATTTTGAGAAAAAAGAACCCGAAAAAGCCATTTCATCCCTAAAGCAGGCATATGATATATCGTTTCAAAAAGGAAATTCGGCGGAAGCCAAAAAAAGCCTGTCTTCCCTGATTCAATATTATAAAAACAAAGGCCAGAATAAGGAAAGCATGGCGTTGTATGAGCAGTTTTTTGAAAACTTCGAAAAGCTGATTCGTTCTGATACTACTTTGATCGATGCCAAAACATTTCAGATTACTGAGGATAAAATCCGTCAGCTGGAAAAGGAGAAAACTTTAAAAGACGAACTGATTTCAAAGAAAAATACCTTCAATTATTTTCTGATTGGATCCGTGGTTTTATTACTGCTTCTGTTTTTATTTATTGTGAAGGCTTTGTATTCCATTAAAATCAAAAACAAAGAAATTGCTCTTCAATCACTTCGACGGGAAATGAACCCGCATTTTATTTTCAACAGTTTGAATAGTGTCAATCAGTTTATTTCTGAAAATAAAGAACTGGAAGCCAATAAATACCTGACCTCGTATTCGAATCTGATGCGGAATATGATGGAAAATTCGAATAAAGATTTTATTTCCCTGGATAAGGAAGTCGAACAATTGAAGAAATACCTGGATTTGGAACATCTGCGTTTTCAGGATAAATTCGATTTTGAAATCATTGTCGATGAAGCTCTGGATGCTGAAAGGGTTTTTGTTCCGAATATGATTATGCAGCCGCATTTAGAAAATGCTATTTGGCACGGATTACGATATTTAGATCAAAAAGGGTTTCTGTCGCTTAAATTTCAGCTTATCAATGGAAAAATTGTGGTACTCATTGATGATAACGGAATTGGTTTAACCAAAAGCCGTGAACTCAAAACAACGAATCAGAAAATTTACGAATCCCGCGGTCTGAACAATACAAAAGAACGAATTGACCTTTTGAACGAATTGTATAAAAAGAATATTTCATTTCAGATTTCAGAAAAAACAGGTGAGGAGAAAGGAACCATCGTTGAAATTGTTTTTCCATTAATTGACAAAATATGATGACTTTTCAGAAAATAAGAAGCGTAATTGTCGAAGATGAACTGGCGGCACGTGAAGTGCTTAAGAATTATCTGAGTAAGTACTGCCCGCAGGTTGAGGTTGTCGGCGAAGCGCAGAATATAAAAGAAGCAGTTCCGTTGTTACACGAACTTCAGCCACAATTGGTCTTTCTGGATGTTGAAATGCCTTTCGGAAATGCTTTTGATGTTTTGGAAGCCTGTAAAGACCTGCATTTTGAAACCATATTTGTAACCGCTTTTTCTGAATATTCGCTAAAAGCCTTAAACCAAAGCGCGGCCTATTATCTGCTAAAACCAATAAGTATCGAAGAATTGATTGTTGCTGTCAATAAAGTGCAGCACCAGATCATGAATCATGAGATCTTTAACAGAAATAAAATTATTGTCGAAAATTTTCATGAGTCAAAACCCGAAAAACAACAAGTGATTCTGCCGACTCTTGAAGGATTTGAAGTTGTGAAAATGGAAGAAATTGTCCGCCTGCGCGGAAACGGAAATTTTACCGACTTGTATTTGAATAACGGGACAAAAAAAATGGTGTGTCGTTTTTTAAAACACTTTTCAGAAATTCTGCCTCTGCCATTCATAAGGGTTCACAAATCCCATATTATCAATATCAATTGTGTAAAAGCGTATAACAAAGGCGGTATTATACTATTAAATGATGGATCTGAAATTGAAGTTTCCCCAACTTATAAAGAAGAATTTTTAAAGAATTTTAAATGATTTTTTGCCACAAAGTTCTAAAGCACTAAGTTTTTCTAAGTTGATGTTATAATCTCGCAAAGGCGCAGAGTCGCAAAGGTTATATTTTTATATTGAATAGTTTCCAGCTTTAGCTGTGTGAGAATATAACTCAAAGAAAAAGGCTTTAGTCAAACTAAATGTTTGGCTAAAGCCTTTTTAATCTTATTATCTTGAATTCTGGCAGCTATGAAAAAAAACTTTGCGACTCTGCGCCTTTGCGAGATAAAAAAACATAGTTTCTTTTAGTCAAAAAACTACAAATCAAATTCCTCGCTTATAGACAAAGAATCATTTTTGACAGCTGTAGAATCCGGTGCTTTGATTCGCAATAAGGAACGGGCATTTCCGGAAATATAAACCGGAAGCAGGCCAATAGTATCTTCAGGAACTAATAAGCCCCGACGGAACATTAAATTTCTTAGGAATTTCTGATTTTTAACGGCGTAATCTTTCAGATTACCTTCATCGTTAAACTGATACATGAATTTTCTTGGTTTCGGAATAATCGTTGCCAGGTATAAACATTCATCTACATTTAGAGCCGATGGACTTTTCTGGAAATAAAAGTGACTTGCCTCGCCAATTCCGTAAACATTTGGCCCCCATTCAATAATATTAAAATACACTTCCAGCATTCTTTCTTTACTGGCAATGTGGTTATTTTCCAGAATATAAACCAATAAAATTTCTTCCAGCTTTCGCGAAAGCGTTTTCTCGCGTGTCAAAAAGACGTTTTTAATCAGCTGCATACTGATCGTGCTGGCGCCGCGTGAGAATTTTTTGGTTCGGATATTTTTTAGGATCGATTGTTTAAATGCTTCATTAATAAATCCGCGATGAGAAAAGAACGATGGATCTTCCGTCGTTAAAACGCATTTTCTTAAATAAGGCGAAATCTGGTCAATCGGAGTATAATTCGGATTTGAGTTTCCAACCAAAATTGGCCTTTGCATTACATTTTGAATAATGGCGCGATAAACAAATTCTCCGTTTAATTTATTTAAATCAGCTTCTCCGTATTTCGTGATTTTTAAATTCTCTTTGTTTAGTTTACTGTCAAAAACCAGCGTATTTGGTTTGTTTTTATTGAATTTAAAATCCAGTTTATAATCAAAATTACCGGTCGCTTCCATTCCCTGAAAATGGGTAAATAATCCGTCAGGCAGCGAAACAATAAAATCCTGCGCCTTCATTTTCGGAATATCAACTTTCAAAGTATAAACGGTATCCGATTCAGTATTATAAGAAACATAAGGACGAACCTTAATTTTATTTAACTGCATGGATGAGGTGCTGTCAATAGAAATGAAATCATCGCCTAATAAAAAGCGATAATCAAAGCGTGCATTTTTTATGACAACATCTTTACTGGCAATTTTAGGATGATTGATTTTTAAATTTGAAATCGAAGTATAACCGTCAATATGCAATTCGCTTCCGTCTTTTTCAATGTTTGCCACATTTAACCTGATAGAATCAAAACTTGCTTTTAGATTATAGCGCTCATCGAGATACAGAACTTTGATTGCTCCGGTATCTAAATTAAAAAAACGAATATCTGCTTTTTTATTTCGCGGATCTGCAAATCCTTTTATGTTCCATCGCTGATCAAAATTCTTGCTTTGTACGTGTAAGTTGGTTTCAAGCTGTTTGTTGTTTAAAACCAGTTTATTTACCGCTATAGAGGTTTTTTTGCCATTATCATCAATCTTGAAATTGAGGTTTTCCAATTTCATATCAGTTGGAACCAGATTTAATAATTTTGAAATGATACGATAGGCAAAAGTGGCATATTTACGTTTTTCATTGGTATCCGAATCTGATTTGTCTCTTTTTAAGAAAGCATCAAAATTGCGGATCTTTCCTTTTTTAACCAATTGAATATATCCATTGTCGACTTTTAAAGTGCCCACCTGAACATCACCAATTAGTAAATTGGATAAGCTAATGCTGGTTTCAATGTTTTGAATGTGGCAAAGTGTATCAGCATTATTTGGAACTAAAATAACATCAGTCAGTTTGATTCCGGATAAGCCATCAAAAGAAGCTGATTTTACAGAAAACTTACTGTTGTATTCTGTGTTCATTTTAAGGGTTACTTTTGCAATAGCTTGTTTTAAAAGTGAATTGCGAAAAAAGTAAAATCCTAAAAAAAGCACTCCAAATACCAGGGCAAGTATTAAAAATGCTTTTATTAATTTTTGTTTTGGAAATTTCATAAAGTAGGTTTTATAAAAAATTAACCGAAAAGAAACCCGGCCACATCTTCAATTTTGGCGACAAGTTCGATTTTAATTCCTGTATTTTTTAATGCAATTTTGTTGTATTTAGATACAAATATAGTGTTGAAGCCCAGTTTTTCGGCTTCCTGAATTCTTTGGTCAACACGATTTACGGGACGAATTTCGCCTGATAATCCAACTTCACCGGCAAAACAAAATCCTTTTCCCACCGGAATATCTTCGTTTGATGATAAAATTGCAGCGACAACGGCCAGATCAATTGCAGGGTCATCTACAGAAATTCCGCCTGTAACATTCAGGAAAACGTCTTTTGCTCCTAAACGAAAACCGGCTCTTTTTTCTAAAACAGCCAAAATCATATTTAGTCTTTTGGCATTGTAACCCGTTGTGCTTCTTTGCGGCGTTCCGTAAACTGCAGTACTCACAAGCGATTGTATCTCGATCATTAACGGACGCATGCCCTCAAGAGTTGTGGCAATTGCCGTTCCTGACAATTCTTCGTCTTTATGTGAAATTAATATTTCAGAAGGATTGCTGACTTCGCGCAAACCACTTCCCAGCATTTCATAAATTCCAAGTTCTGCTGTTGATCCGAAACGGTTTTTCAGAGAACGTAAAATTCGGTAAACGTGATTTCGGTCGCCTTCAAATTGTAAAACGGTATCGACCATATGTTCCAGAATTTTTGGCCCGGCGATATTTCCGTCTTTTGTAATATGTCCGATCAAAATAACCGGAATATTACTTTCCTTGGCAAATTTAATCAGCTCAGCTGTGGTTTCTCTTATTTGAGAAATGCTTCCGGCCGTTGATTCGATATAATCCGTATGAAGTGTCTGAATTGAATCAATAATGACAATCTCCGGCTGAATAGTTTCAATTTGCTTGAAAATATTTTGTGTTTTTGTTTCCGTCAGTATATAACAATTGTCGCTGTTGGGTGTGATTCTTTCAGCGCGCATTTTTATTTGCTTCTGACTTTCTTCACCGGAAACATAAAGTGTTTTATAAGGAAGTTTTAATGATATCTGAAGTAAAAGTGTACTTTTTCCGATTCCGGGTTCGCCACCCAGAAGTGTCAGCGATCCGGGAACGATACCGCCTCCTAAAACACGATTTAATTCGCCGTCAGTTGTGTCCATACGAACTTCCTGAGCCGAATCAATTTCATTGATTTTTAATGGCCGTGGTGCTTTACCTACTGGTGCAGACTCGCTTTTCCAGGCTACTTTTTCCTGTTTCTGGATAATTTCTTCGGCAATAGTATTCCATTCTTTGCAGGCATTGCATTGTCCTTGCCATTTGGCATACTGAGTTCCGCAATTTTGACAAAAAAAGGAAGTTTTAACTTTTGACATTATTTATGGTTTTTTTGCAAGCGTATTCATCTGGTCGATTTTCTCATACATCAAATCTTTGTTCAAATCACCAATTGGCTCCATTTGCGAAGCGTTTTGGTATTTTTTTGATGCTCTTTTCGGATCTCCCATTTTTTCGTACATCAATCCTAATTCGTATTCTCCCAACATTGCTTTAGGATAATTTACATTTCCTATTTCAGCCATTTTGCCTAATTCGTCGTAAGCATTTTTCTTTAGGATAATATTTTCAATTACTTTAAAATCACTCATCCTAACAGGAATCTGAACTCCTAAAACTTTAGACATTGTGTTGTATTTGTTTTCAAGGTAATCTGCATAACCCGTCTCAAGAACAGCAATCTTATCATTATATTCAGCCGAGTTTATAGGTCTGTAAGCTTCAAAAATATGATATAATGCGCTTGGAATTGAGTGCAGTACTTCTGTATAATGTGTTGTATTTTTAAAACTGTCAAATTTGTACTTTACTAAAGGATTATTTGCAATTTTAATATTACTGTCCAGTTTTTCAATTGGCTCTTTGATTTTTTTGATGTCCCCATCAGCAACAGAAAGATAATAGAAGAAAGGCTCTTGTATTTTTGCGAATTTTTCCGGAATTCGTACTTCCATTTTTGGGGCAAGTTCCGGGCTGAAACAGATGTAAGCGTTAAAAAGCGGTACTTCTTTATATAAATAAAAATTAACAAAACTTGCTGTTATATCATGACCGGCAATAAGTCTGAAAGGCGAGGTGCGGTATTTTTTTTCGATGTATGGAACTAATTCAGCACCTACAAATTCAAAGAATTCTGAACCTTTTTCAAAAGGCAATCCGGTATTCTGGTCAATAGTTGAATCGTCATAGCGTTCCCCGTCTTTATTCTGATGTACACCAATTATAATCATTTCCGGCAAATCGTCCCAATATGCACCATAGCTTAACGCTCCGGAAAACGGATCAAATAAATAATCTCCATCTAATAAATATAAAACAGGATATTTTTTTTCAGGATTAGCTTCGTATGATGCAGGCAGTCCGATTGTTATTCTTCTTTCTTCTCCAAGTTTCTCAGATTTAATATTGTCAAATTTTTTCTGCGAAAAAACAGAGATCGAAATTAAAGTAAATAGTAAGTAAACTTTTTTCATGATTTGGGGTATTTCAGTGAATTAAAAAGTATTGGAAATAGTGTAGCAATATAACACTTTATTTGCTTTTTTATTATTCCCGGAATTTTAAAAAAGTAATATGGTTTTTTGCTGAATTTACTTTGATAAAGGCAAAAAAAATCTAATCTGACAGAAAAGTTCAGTCAGATGAAATGAAATAAAAGGAAAAAGAAAAGTATTAAGTCAGCGAATTATCACTTTCATTAGGGAAAATAATCCATGGCTTGAAGGTTTTTGCCTCTTCAAATTCCAGAGTAGCATAGGATATAATAATGATGATATCGTCTTTTTGAACTTTTCTGGCTGCAGGGCCATTCAGTGTAATTTCACCTGAATTTTTTTCTCCCTTAATAGCATAAGTTTCAAAACGTTCGCCATTATTTATGTTTACAATAGATACTTTTTCACCTTCAATTATATTTGAAGCTTCCAGTAAAGTTTCGTCAATAGTAATACTACCGATATAGTTTAAATCGGCACCCGTTACTTTTACACGATGAATTTTTGATTTTATAACTTGAATTTGCATGTTGCAAAGGTAAATTAATTTAATGAAATGGTGTCAATCAGTCTTATAGAATTAACAAATACGGCTATAAATGCACGGTATTTTTTGTCTTTACTTTTGTGATCGATAGATAATAATGTAGATTCGTCAGCAATAACAAAATATTCCAGTTCAAATTTTTCATTGTCTTTGAAAGAATTTTTAACAAATTCGATTGTTTCTTCCGGAGTATTGGTCTGGAATATTTCTTTTGCTTCGGTCAAAGTTTTATAGATTATGGAAGCTTCTTTTCTTTCTTCGGCTGTCAGGCGCTCATTACGGGAACTCATCGCCAGTTGGTTTTCTTCCCTGAAAATAGGGCAGCCAACTATATTAACAGGTAAATTATTTTTTTCAACCAGTTTTTTGACAATTTGCAATTGCTGGAAATCTTTCTCGCCAAAATAAGCATTTGTGGGAGTAACGATTTCAAAAAGACGTTTTACGATAGTTCCGACCCCATTAAAATGCCCGGGCCTGAATTTTCCTTCCATTTGATTTTCGAGTCCGTCAAAATCAAAATTCTGCGAAATAGTATCTCCTTCATAAATATCCTCTACAGATGGGGCGTACAAAATGATTTTGTCGCTCAGGACACGCATCTTTTTTACGTCTTCTTCAAGGGTTCTTGGGTATTTTGCAAGATCTTCAGGGTTATTAAATTGAGTTGGGTTTACAAAAATACTTACTACAGTATCGTCGTTTTCTTTAAGAGATCTTTGCATTAAAGCCAGATGCCCCTGATGTAAAGCGCCCATTGTTGGTACAAACCCGATGGTCGAATTTGTGGTTTTGATAGTTTTTAAATAAGCTATCAAAGCTACTTTACCGTAGAAAATATGCATGGCGGTATTATTAAAATTTAGTGCAAACATAATATATTAGTTAATAACTGCATAAAATTTTGTAATTTTGCAACGTTTTTATTACCAAAAATTAAGTAAAATACTATTATGAAAGATAAGAGGATATTATATGTATCATCTGAAGTCGTGCCTTATTTGGCAGAAAATGAGGTTTCTTTAATGTCTTATGACGTTCCGAAAATGATTAATGATCAGGGAGGTCAGATAAGAATTTTCATGCCAAGATATGGAAATATCAATGAAAGAAGACATCAGCTACACGAAGTAATTAGACTTTCAGGAATGAATTTGGTAGTGAATGATTTAGATATGCCATTGATTATTAAGGTAGCTTCAATTCCTAAAGAAAGAATTCAGGTTTATTTTATTGATAATGATGAATACTTTAAACGAAAAGCAACTTTTGCCGACGAAGAAGGAGTTTTGTATCCGGACAATGATGAAAGAGCGATCTTTTTTGCAAAAGGAGTTGTTGAAACTGTAAAAAAATTAAATTGGGTGCCTGACATTATTCATGTTCACGGTTGGCTGGCGGCAATGCTTCCAATTTATATGAAACACTATTATAAAAACGAGGCTTTATTTTCTGAAACTAAAATTGTCACTTCTGTTTACGGACAGTCTTTTGACGAAAATTTAGATTTGGAAATGATCAATAAAGTGAAGTTTGATGGTGTGCCACATGAATCTGTAGCTGATCTTGAGACTCCTAATTATGAAAATATTCTAAGAGCCAGTATCCTGCATTCTGATGGTGTCATTATTGCATCCGAAAACGTATCTTCAAGTTTAACAAAATTTATAGAATCTTCAGGAAAACCTTTTTTACCTTTCGCCGCGAAAGATGCATTCGCTGAAGCGTATACAAATTTCTATAAAACTATAGGACTCTAAAATTTTAACATTATTATAAAACATGTATAATACTTCTTTCTTTAAGAAAATACTATTAATAGTACCAATTGTTCTTTTATATTCTTGTGATAAAGATTTTAATGCCGTTGGCGATGATTTGATTGGAGATGATCATTTTGGACTTGAGTCTCAAGATTATGATGTATTGGCGTATACTCAGGAAATAACTCCTGTTCAGTCAAACGGATTAGCGGTAAATAGTTTAGGGATTTATGATGATGGTGTTTTCAGTGAACGTACTGCTAGTTATGCTACTCAGGTTTCGCTGGCTGCTTATGCACCTTCTATTGGTACTGCACCAGTTATTAAAAGTGTTACATTAAATATACCCTATTTTAGTCATGTAACAGCAACAAATACTGATGGAAGCAGTACTTATGCATTAGATTCAATATATGGAGCGCCAACAGGTAAAATCAAATTAAGTGTATATGAGTCAGGGGTTCAGATGCGTAGTTCGTATTTTGACAATGGGTCTCAAAACGCACAAATGTATTATACAGATGAAGATCAGACAACAGATCCTAAATATGTGAACTTTAATACCTACAAATTAGGTAATCGCTTAAATAATGGAGGTTTGTTTGAAAATGACGAGTTCTTTTTTAGCGCAAAAGAATATGCTGATGTAACAAAAGATGCAACAACCGGTGTTGAAACTACAACAAGAGTGGCACCTGAAATGCGTTTGAGTTTAGATAAAACTTTTTTTCAGACTAAAATTTTGAATGCCGCAGCAACAAAGCTTTCTACCACGGATGTTTTTCAGGAATACTTTAGAGGTTTGTATTTTAAAGTTGAAAAATCTGGTGCTAGTCCAGGTAATATGGCATTATTGGATTTTTCTAAAGGTAAAATCAATATCAAATACAGAGCTAAAACTGACATTACAACGGATAATGATACGATTACAGAAGCCAGAAGTCTGGTTATTAATCTAGCTGGTGCAACAGCAGGGCTGACTAAGGATGTAAAAAAACCGGCTTTTCAAACTGCTTTAACATCTGCAAATGTAACACAGGGTGATGAATCACTTTATTTGAAAGGTGGGCAGGGTTCTCTTGCTGTAATTGAGCTTAATGGTCTTGCTTCTAAATTAACAGAAATAAGAGATAAAAAATGGTTAGTTAATGAGGCTAATTTAGTTTTTCATATCGATTCTGATAAAATAGCCGGAATTCCAAATAAAGATGCAGGACTTCGTGAGCCTAAAAGAGTTTATTTGTATGATTTAACAAATAATATTCCTATTGTAGATTACGCAGCAGATGGAAGCACAAGTGTAACATCTGATCCAAAAATGTCAAAACTTATCTATAGTGGAATAATTAATGTAGATGCGACCAGTAAAAAAGGAACTACATACAAGTTCAGGCTGACGAATCATATTCGTAATATTATTAAGAATACAGATGCAGTTAATGTAAAACTTGGTTTGGTTGTGACAGAAAGTATAAGTATCACAGCCTCAAATAAATTAAAATTAAAAGGCAGTGTTATTACAGATGCGCCACGAGCTTCAGTAATGAGTCCGTTAGGAACGGTATTGTATGGAGGAAAATCTACAGTTCCGGAGGCAAAAAGACTAAAGCTTGAAATTTACTACACGAAACCAAATTAATAAATATATATGTGTGGAATTGTTGGATATATCGGTCACAGAGAGGCTTATCCTATAGTTATTAAAGGATTAAAGCGGCTTGAATACAGAGGATATGATAGTGCTGGGGTCATGTTATATGATGTGGAAACGGGTATCAAACTTTGTAAAACAAAAGGTAAAGTTTCGGATCTTGAAGCAAAAGCAAAAGAAGGTTTTACTACAAATGGAACTATAGGAATTGGTCATACACGTTGGGCTACCCACGGTGTACCAAATGACGTGAATTCGCATCCTCATCTTTCTAATTCAGGTGATTTAGTAATCATTCACAACGGAATTATTGAGAATTATGCTCCTCTTAAAGAAGAGTTGATAAAAAGAGGTTATACTTTTAAATCTGACACTGATACAGAGGTTTTAGTCAACTTAATTGAGGAAGTTCAGAAAAATGAAAACATAAAACTTGGTAAAGCGGTTCAGATCGCTTTAAATCAGGTTGTAGGTGCATACGCAATTGCAGTATTTGATAAAAAAAATCCAAATGAAATTGTGGCTGCCAGATTAGGTAGTCCATTGGCAATTGGAGTTGGAGAAGGAGAATTTTTTATTGCCTCTGATGCATCACCTTTTATTGAGTATACGTCAAACGCTATTTATCTTGAAGATGGTGAGATGGCAAACATTAGATTGCATAAGCCTCTTAAAGTTAGAAAAATTAAAGATGACTCTTTAGTAGATCCTTATATTCAGGAACTTCAAATGAATTTGGAGCAGATTGAAAAAGGAGGCTATGATCATTTCATGCTAAAGGAAATCTACGAACAGCCAAGTGTTATTAAAGATACCTACCGAGGAAGACTTCATGCAAATGAAGGAATTGTTCAGATGGCTGGTGTTGAAGATAATCTAGAAAAATTCCTAAATGCCCAGAGAATTCTAATTGTGGCTTGCGGTACTTCATGGCATGCAGGTTTGGTAGCGGAGTATATTTTTGAAGAATTTACACGTATCCCTGTTGAAGTAGAATACGCTTCAGAGTTTAGATATCGTAATCCAATCATTAATAAAAATGACGTTGTAATTGCGATTTCCCAATCTGGAGAAACTGCAGATACAATGGCAGCTATAAAATTAGCAAAGGAAAATGGAGCTTTTGTTTTTGGAGTTTGTAATGTAGTTGGTTCGTCTATTTCAAGAGAAAGCCATGCCGGTGCTTATACACACGCAGGTCCTGAAATTGGAGTAGCTTCAACGAAAGCTTTTACAACTCAGATTACGGTTTTGACCATGATTGCTTTGAGATTAGGAAAAGCTAAAGGAACTTTGTCAAATACAGATTTCCATACTTATTTGCAGGAGTTAGAAATTATTCCTGAAAAAGTAGCCGAAGCATTAGAAACAAACGACAGAGCAAAAGAAATTGCTGCTAAATTTAAGGATGCTCCAAACTGTCTTTATTTAGGCAGGGGGTATAATTTCCCGGTTGCATTAGAAGGAGCTTTAAAACTTAAAGAGATCTCTTATATTCACGCAGAAGGCTATCCTGCTGCTGAAATGAAACACGGGCCAATTGCCTTAATTGATGAGCAAATGCCTGTTATTGTAATTGCCCCTAAACAAGGTCATTATGATAAAATTGTAAGTAACATCCAGGAGATTAAATCCCGTAGTGGAAAAATCATTGCTGTTGTAACAAAAGGAGACACTCAGGTTCGAGAACTTGCAGATTATGTAATTGAAATTCCTGAAACTTCAGATGCATTGTCACCTCTTATTACAACAATACCATTACAATTACTTTCTTATTACATTGCTGTTATGAGAGGTTGTAATGTTGATCAGCCAAGAAATTTGGCCAAATCGGTTACAGTGGAGTAAAAATAAAGTATATTCTATATAAAAAAAGCGAGACATCTGTCTCGCTTTTT
>NZ_QETH01000002.1 GCF_003105115.1 Flavobacterium sp. HTF
ATTCACTATAAGAATTAATTCAGAAGGAAATCAACAAATTAAAATCATGTAATACATAACATTTTGATTTTAGTATGAACCAGGATAATTAATTTTCTCTCGCAGATTTTGCAGATCGTACAGATATATATAAAACAATCGTTTTTAAATCTGCCTAAATCAAATAAAATCTGCGTGAAAAAAAAATCCTTTTAATCATTATATAACGATATCTATCGGAAGTGTCGAAAAAAAATCGTGCTAATTAGTATAATTCGTTTTTAAGCACTCAATCGAATCGTCTTCCTAAACTCAGTCGGACTATAACCTTTTTGCTTTCTAAAAAACTTATTAAAATGACTTTCATCCGTAAAGCCAA
The DNA here is from genome assembly GCF_003105115.1 of Flavobacterium sp. HTF. Taxonomy (GTDB): domain Bacteria; phylum Bacteroidota; class Bacteroidia; order Flavobacteriales; family Flavobacteriaceae; genus Flavobacterium. The sequence goes on from NZ_QETH01000002.1 coordinate 359, forward strand.
ATTCATATGCAATTTCGTTAATTCGCTTATCGCTGAACTGCAGACGATGTTCAATCAGTTTTGTTTTGTAATTACTGATATATTGCTGCATCGTTTCGCTGGCATGCTTCTTAAAATAACGTCCTAAATAGGTATTCGAAATTCCAAAATAATCGCTGATTGATTCTGCTTTGATTTTTTCCGGATAATAGATATTGTTCTGAATATATTGTAAAATATCCATCGCCTTTGCCTCCGTACCGATATTAACCTGCTCCGGAAGATATTTTGCAATATTTCTCGCCACGATAATAATCAATGTATTCACCAGTTGCTGAATCAATTCCTGATTGTAAACATCCTTATCCTGATATTCGCGGATAACTGCCTCGACCATCACTTTTACCAGACATTTATCTGCATCGTTTTTCAAAATACAACCCGGCTGATGATTGGCGTTTTGCAAAATATATTCTAACCGTTGTACATTTTCATTTTGAAGGCTTGAATTCTTTAAATAAATATCATTAAATCTCAAAAAGAAAAACTCCGTCTGAGTTTCGATTGTAAAATTATGGCAATCATCCGGTGTCAATAAAAACAAATGACCGGCATCATACGTAAAAATATTTTTGTTGATGCATTGTGAACCCGTTCCTCCCAAAATGTAAACCAGTTCAAAAAAATTATGACGATCCCCAACATCCGGATATTCGTCTAAAGTTTCAAATGAAACCGTAAAAGGTTCGTACAGGTTTTCTTTTTTCATTTTTGATTTATTTTGAAGATGCAAATATACCTAAAAAACACAAATATATACCAATTAACTGTCCTAAAAACAGTATAATTTTGCCAAATCATTTTTAAACGAAATAATTAAACTTATGGAATATAGAAAATTAGGCAACAGCAATCTCGAATTATCAGCTATAACTTATGGTGCATTTGCAATTGGAGGAACGATGTGGGGTGGTACAGAAAAGAAAGAATCAATCGACTCTATTCATGCCTCAATAGACAATGGTGTAACCACTATAGACACAGCTCCTTTCTACGGATTTGGTTTAAGCGAAGAGATGATTGGCGAAGCTGTAAAAAGCCAGGATCGTTCTAAAGTACAACTATTAACAAAATTTGGTTTGGTTTGGGACGGAAGCAATCAGGGCAAAGGCGATTTCTTTTTTGATGCCGATGATAACGGAAGAAAAGTGCCCGTTTATAAATACTCTTCAAAAAACAACGTCATAAAAGAAGTAGAAGAAAGCTTAAAACGTCTTCAAACCGATTATATCGATTTATTACAAATCCACTGGCCAGACTCCACTACTCCAATTTCTGAAACTATGGAAGCTGCAGAATCCTTAATTCAACAAGGTAAAATCAGGGCTTTTGGAGTAAGTAATTACAACGCAGAACAAATTAAGGAAGCACAGAAAACAATTCAGATCGCATCAAATCAGGTGGCCTACAGTATGCTGAACCGCAAGATCGAAGCGGAATTAATTCCTTTTACAGTAGCAGAAAATATCGGTATTATAGCTTACAGTCCGATGGAAAGAGGTTTACTGACCGGAAAATATTTTACAGACAGCAAATTAAAAGACAACGATCACAGAAACGGATATTTTAATCAGTTTGATCTTCAAAAAGTAAAAACATTAGTTGAAGAATTAACCTCTTTGGCACATGCAAAAGAAGCCAGCTTATCGCAATTGGTTTTACGCTGGACGACTTTACAAAAAGGAATTTCAATTGTTTTGGCCGGTGCCAGAAATGCAGAACAAGCCATCTCAAACGCAAAAGCAATGAATTTTGATCTTTCAGGTTCTGAATTAGAATTTATAGATCAGGCAATTTCAAAATTAAAATAATAAAAATACATGTGATGTTCGTTTCGGCGAATCAATCATTTTCAAAATAATATTCAGGACATGAAGAAAATATTTATAATCAACGGCGGACAAAAATTCGCTCATTCGGGAGGAAAATTCAATCAGACAGTGCAGGACTGGACAGTTGATTTTCTTTCTAAAAACAATAATTACGAAATAAAAACAACTCATATCGAAAACGAAATCAACCTGAAAGAAGAGGTAGAAAAATTCGTTTGGGCAGATTTAATCATCTATCACACACCTGTTTGGTGGTTTCAGTTACCAAATCTTTTCAAAAAATACATTGATGATGTTTTTACCGAAGGACACAACAACGGAATCTACAAAAGCGACGGAAGAAGCCGTGTAAATCCGGACATCAATTACGGAACCGGCGGGCTTCTGCATGGACGAAAATACATGCTGACCACAAGCTGGAATGCACCAAAAACAGCTTTTACTTTACCCGGGGAATTCTTCGAAGAAACGTCTGTTGATGACGGCGCAATGTTTGGTTTTCATAAAATGAATAAATTTACGGGAATGCAAAAACTGGATAGTTTTCATTTTCATGATGTTGAAAAAGGTGCAACTGCAGAAAATATTGTTATCTTTAAAGACGATTATACAAGACATTTAGAACAAACTTTTAAAAACTTATAATCATGATCTCGATTACAGCCATCATCAAAAGCAAAACAGAAAACTTAATAGAAGTTCAAAATATGCTGACTCATCTGGTTACAGAAACCAGAAAAGAAGCTGCATGCATTCGTTACGACTTACATACTTCTGAAAATGTTTTTATCATTTGGGAAGAATGGAAAGATCAGATCGGGCTTGATTTACATAACAATCAGCCTTATTTGCAGGAATTCATTCAAAAAACCGAAAGCCTGGTTGCCAACACTATTCAGGTTTACAAAACAGCACAAATATTATAAAGTTTTTTTTGCCGCGAATTACATCAATTAACACTAATTTTTATTCTTTCGTATTAAAAATTAATTCGTGTAAATCCGTGTAAATCCGTGTAATTCGTGGCGATTTTTTTTCTACTTAATCCCTCCAAAAGCACCAAAACACATGTTTTTATGTAAAATTTCCACTTTTGAAAAACCAACTTTTTTCATCAGATCCAATTGATAATTCATCGATCTTGGCGTATCTTCTTTCTCGATGTAATCAAATACTTTCCGGCGGTACTCTGCCCCTCCTATTCCTTCCAGATAATCACCATAACGCTGCCAGGTATATTCGTTTAACAATTCGGTATCCTGAGTAATTAAATCAGAAATCATTAAACATCCGCCTGGTTTTAATAATCTGAATAATTTCATGAATGTTGTTTCCCAATCGTGATCATCACGCAAATGATGCAAAACCGCTCCGGCCAAAATAACATTAAAACTGTTTTCCTCTAAATCTACTTCGCGTATATCTCCTTGTTTAATTTCTACTTTACCGTTTGTTGCTGCCGAAACCCTTTCAAAAGCTTTATTCAGCATGGGCAAACTCAAATCGACCAAAGTGCAGTTTAAATTTGGAACTTTTGACAACATCATTAGAGTATAATTCCCGGCACCACAGCCAACATCCAAAACATTCCGGGCATCCGGAACAATTCGTTTAGAAGCTTCCGTTATTAATTCTAAGGAAATCGTAGCATCGATAGTGGCTACCTGCCCTGTTTCTAAATTTGAAAATCGTTCGACGTCATTGTCGAATCTTTCTTTAATCTCTGTAATAGTTGACTTTTTCATGTTTTTTTAAGTTATAGGTTATGTGTCATTAGTTTTTCGTTCCTGACAAGTAACGTTTAACTTCTAACATTTAACTTTAATCAAAACTACTTCTTTGATATATACTTTAAAAATACTTATTTTGTCATTCATCAATACTTTAAAAGTATCATGGAATTACGTCACTTAAAATATTTCCTGGCTGTAGCCGAAGAACTGAACTTCACAAAAGCTTCTGAAAAACTATTTATATCGCAGCCGCCGTTGAGCCGTCAGATTATTGAATTAGAAGAAGAACTTAAGGCGAAACTTTTCATTAGGAACAATAAAAAAGTAGAATTGACCGAAGCGGGCAAATATTTTCAAACAGAAATACAAGATCTTTTTCTGAATCTGGAAAGTATTTCGTTGAAAACAAAAAAGATTGCTGAAAATGTTTCGGGCGAATTCAGGATTGCGTATATCAGTTCGATCTATTCGTCTGTTATTTCAGATTTAATAAAACATCTGAAAACGCAATTTCCATATGTAAATTTCAAACTTTTCGAGGTTTCAACAACCAAACAAATCGATGCTTTAGAACAGGGAAAAATTGAAATGGGGATTATTCGATCACCAATTCAGTCTCCGAAAATAAAATCGCATCTGTGGTTTAAAGACGGATTTTCATTGGTTTACAATAAAAAATCTGTCCGGATAAAATCGGAAAATGAGATTTTAAAATTGAAAGACGAGACATTTGTTTTCTTCAATAAAGACTACGCACCACATTATCATGAAGTTTTACTGGAACTTTGTGCTTTTTATGGCTTTACACCGAAAATCATTCACGAAGCCAATAACATTAACTCAATAGTACAATTAGTCAAAAACGGATTGGGAATTTCGATTGTTCCATCAAATATTGCAAAAAACAATCAGGATGCTGAGCTTGGCTTTATCGAATTGAAAAAAGTAAATTTATATACGAATGTGTCATTAATTACTTCAAAAGAGGATCATTCTGAAATCACGCAATCTGCTGTTGAGTTTTTATTGAAGAAAAGTTCAACTTAGATTAACCATGACAAAAATGCGAATAATTGTTGGCTATAAGAAAAAATCGTTACAATTTAGTACAGAAATCCACATCATAAAAACAGAACTTTTAAATACCTTAGCAAATTATAATTCTACACAAAAAAATTAATACAAATGGCTGAGCAATCTTCAATTCAGTGCCCAAACTGCGGAACTCCTATCGACGTAAATGATGTTTTGAAACATCAGCTGGAAGATAGCATCCGTAAAGAATTTCAACAAAAAGCTACTATTCAGAATAAAGAAATAGAACTTAAAAACGAGCAATTCGAAAAAGCCAAAGCCGAATTTGAAGCGAAGAAAAAACAGGAAAACGAACTTTTTGCAGAGCGTTTGGACCGGGAAAGAAAAATAGCCGAAAAAGAAATTTCTGAAAAGCTGAAAGCCAAACTGGAAGAAGAAAACAAAGACCGCTTATTATTGATGGAAAAAGAGCTCTCTGAAAAGTCTGAAAAAATCAGGGAACTAAATAAAATGGAAGGTGAAATTGCAAAATTGCAGCGTGAAAAACTGGAAATGAAAGATGCAATCCAGGCCGAAGCCGAAAAACAGCTCAATGTAACTCTGACACTGGAACGTGAAAAAATCAGAAAACAGGAAGACGATAAAAACGAATTAAAATTCAAAGAACTTCAAAAACAGCTTGAAGAACAAAAAAAGCTGACTGAAGAAATGAAACGCAAGCAGGAACAAGGTTCAATGCAGTTACAGGGCGAAGTAATGGAACTGGCAATTGAGGAATGGCTGGCCAATAATTTCCTGCTTGACAGCATTGACGAAGTCAAAAAAGGCGCAAATGGTGCCGATTGTCTTCAGATTGTAAACACGCGCGAATTGCAAAACTGCGGTTCTATTTATTACGAAAGCAAAAGAACAAAGGCATTTCAGCCTTCATGGATTGAAAAATTCAAAAACGATATCAGGACCAAAAGAGCCAATATTGGTGTTTTGGTAACAGAAGTTATGCCTTCCGGAATGGAAAGAATGGGCATGCGAGACGGTATCTGGATTTGTACCTATGAAGAATTTAAAGGTTTAAGCGCTGTGCTGCGTCAGTCTCTAATTCAGGTTAGCCAGGCAGTTCAGGCGCAGGAAAACAAAGGCGATAAAATGTCTATGTTGTACGATTTTTTAACCAGCAACGAATTCCGTTTGCAGATTGAAGGAATTGTTGAAGGTTTCACTCAAATGCAAAGCGATCTGGATTCTGAAAAAAGAGCGATGCAGAGAATCTGGAAACAACGCGAAAAACAAATCGAAAAAGTGGTTCACAATACGTTAGGAATGTACGGCTCGATTCGTGGCATTGCAGGAAATGCAGTACAGACTGTCAGAGCTCTGGAACTCGATTTTATTGAAGAGGATAACGAGGAAGATCCTAAAGAATTATTGGAATAAATTTATATCAACAGCGATCCCGCGGTTGAAACCGCGGGCAATATTTTATATGCATTTTTGACATAGCCCACGATTTCAACCGTGGGATTTTTTTTTCCTGAAACAATAAATACAATCAATCCACCTTCCTAAAAACCAAAAGCTTCCCAGAAGGATTCGATAATGTCAATCTATTATTTTCAATTGAATAAGTGGTAGTATTTTGTAACGCTTTGGTAAAATCGCCTTCCTTATTTCCAGGAGCGCACGCCATTAAAGTTGAAATCACTTTTGAAAAACGAAGCAAATCTTTTTCGTAAAAAATAGACCCGCTGATAGAATTACAGCCTCCATAACCCATAAAGCTGTTTTCTGAAGCATTAATTTCAATTCTTGGCAACTCCCTTTGAAAATCAGTAGCAAAAACTTTAAAGCTGTTCATCTCTTCGAGAACCCAAATATCATGAAGTCGGTAATCTGTATTGTATTTTCCGCATCCTTCTACTTTTTTAGACTGCAATTCTGAGTTATTTTTAATTTCAATCGAAACTTTATAAGGCGAAATAGCTCCCGACATTGAATTCTGACATTCCAACTGTTGAATTGTAATTGTCGCTGTCGAAGTTTCATTACTAACTTTGTACATTTTTACATTGGCATCCATCGCTTTTATCGCTTCAGTAGCAGGAAAAATTAATTTTTCTTTCCCTGGAATCAACGAAGTAAAAACGATTTCTTCATTTCCTATTTTAATTCCCCAAAACGGTTCGTTTCCGGTGCCGATAAAAAAGTACTTCATTTCGTCTTCTTGCTTTCCATATTCAGAAGTAATTTGTTTTGTATCCGAAGTTTTGCCTGCCGTAGATTTACAGCTTACTATCAGGGAGAGTAATAGCAATAATGAAAATATCTTTTTCATAACATTTTGATTTAGTACCGTTTTAAGTAAAACACAAGTAAAATTCTTATCAATTTACGATATTTTTTTGAAATTCTTATTTAGAATCTTTTCAAATTTAAATAATTCTCACTAGCCTGTTTTGCCAAAAACCCGCACTACGTAAAAGATTAAGATGAAATACGTATTCTACAAATTCCACATCTACTTAAAAAAAGAAATACAATACGTATTTTTATAAGTATAAATACTTATATTTGCGTAGTAATACTTAATTAAAGAAATCATGATTAGAGTAATAGTAGTTGGAAACGGCATGGTTGGTTATAAATTTTGCGAAAAATTCGTTGCAAAATCAGGACAGGAAAAGTATCAGGTAACGGTATTTGGTGAAGAACCAAGACGTGCTTACGATCGTGTTCACTTAAGTGAATACTTTGGAGGAAAAACAGCAGATGATTTAGCACTATCAACTACTGACTGGTACGGACAAAACAATATTATTCTAAATACATCAGAATTAATTACAGATATTAATCGCAATGAAAAAACAATCCATACGCATCTGGGAAAAACACATACGTATGACTACTTAGTTTTGGCAACAGGCTCTTCTGCTTTTGTACCACCAATTGATGGAGTAGAAAAAGAAGGCGTTTTTGTATACAGAACCATCGAAGATCTGGATGCGATCATGGCTTACGCTAAAAAAATAAAACAAAAAGGAGCCACAGAAGCTGCAGTTTTAGGAGGCGGTTTATTAGGCCTTGAAGCTGCAAAAGCTGTTAGGGATTTAGGATTGAATCCGCATGTGGTAGAATTTGCACCACGTTTGATGCCAAGACAATTGGATCAGGGCGCGAGCGATATGCTGCAATCTAAAATTGAAGAATTAAATATTGGAATTCATCTTAACAAAGCAACGCAATATATTGACGGGAAAGAAAACATAACAGGAATGATGTTTGCTAACGACGAATTGTTAAAAGTAGACATGTTGGTTATATCTGCCGGAATTAAACCCCGCGACGAACTGGCAAGGGTTTCAGGACTCGAAGTTGGCGTAAGGGGCGGAATTGTGGTAAACAATCAAATGCAGACATCAGATCCTTCTATTTTTGCGATTGGCGAAGCGGCACTTTATAATCATAACATTTACGGACTTGTTGCTCCAGGTTACGAAATGGCCGATGTAGCCGCTGAGCAAATCTTAAATGGTTCCAAAACCATGAGAGAAACCATCGATATGTCAACACAGTTAAAACTGATTGGTGTTGAAGTGGCTAGTTTTGGTGATCCTTTTATCGAAAATGAACATGTTACTGCGATTGTTTACGAGAATAAATTAAGCGGAGTTTACAAAAGAATCAACGTTACAAAAGATTCCAAAACCTTATTAGGCGGAATTTTAGTTGGTGATTCAAGTGATTACAATTCACTTTTTCAGATTTATAATAACGGAATGGCTTTGCCTAAAAATCCTGAAGATCTGATTTTAGGTTCCCGCGACGGTTCTGAAGGTTCTTCTATGGGAAGCGCAATGGATTTACCGGATACGGCTGTAATCTGTTCCTGCGAAAATGTAACCAAAGGCGCCATCTGCTGCAAAATTTTAGACGAATCCTGCGCTACTTTTTCAGATGTTGTCAAAGCAACCAAAGCAACTTCAGGTTGCGGAGGCTGTAAACCAATGGTTTCAGATTTAGTAAAAGCAGCTCAGAAATCTTTAGGAAAAGAAGTAAAAGAGGTTATTTGTGAGCATTTCAGCTATACGCGCCAGGAATTATTTGATTTGGTAAAAATCAACAAATATGAGAATTTCTACGATGTTCTGGATCATCATGGAAAAGGCGATGGCTGTGAAGTCTGCAAACCCGTTGTCGCTTCTATTTTTTCCAGTATTTACAACGATACAGCCAATAAACATGTTACAACTCAGGATACAAATGACAGGTTTCTAGCCAACATTCAACGAAACGGAACCTATTCTGTTGTTCCAAGAGTTGCCGGAGGAGAAATTACTGCCGAGAAACTAATCGTGATAGGCGAAGTAGCCAAACAATTCGATTTATATACTAAAATTACCGGAGCACAGCGAGTAGATTTATTCGGAGCGCATTTGAGTGATTTACCGAAAATCTGGAAAATCTTAATCGATAACGGTTTTGAAAGCGGTCATGCCTACGGAAAATCGCTTCGTGCCGTAAAAAGCTGCGTTGGAAATGCCTGGTGCCGTTACGGAATGGACGACAGCGCCGGATTTGCCATCGAACTCGAAAACCGATATAAAGGAATCCGTTCTCCTCATAAACTAAAAGGTGGTGTTTCGGCCTGCATTCGCGAATGCGCCGAAGCCCGCGGAAAAGATTTCGGATTAATTGCCGTTGAAGGCGGATGGAATTTATACATCGCAGGAAATGGCGGTGCCAACCCAAAACACGCGGTTTTATTAGCCGAAAAAATCGACAAAGAAACGGTAATCAAATATATGGATAGATTCTTAATGTATTACATCCGTACAGCCGGCCCGCTGATTCGAACTTCAACCTGGTTAGAAAAATTAGATGGCGGTTTGGAGTATTTGAAACAGGTAATTATCGAAGACAGTTTGGGAATCTGCGAAACTTTAGAAGCTGAAATGCAGACTTTGGTAAATACTTTCGAATGCGAATGGAAACAAGTTTTAGAAAAACCAAGATTATTAAAACGTTTCAATCATTTTGTGAATTCTGAAGAGAAAGACGATAATATTGCTTTTGTTCCTCTCAGAGATCAAAAAATGCCAAAAGCCTGGACTTAAAAAAATATTTTGTCACAAAGACACAAAGTCACGAAGTCAAATTATAAAACTTAAAAAAAACTTTGCGCCTTCGCGCCTTCGCGGCAAAACACCACAAGCTCCAAAAAAAGAAAAAAAATCATTAAACGTTTGCTGTCCTTCTTACCCTCTTTTTTACTGCGCCATCAACTCTCTTGATTGTAAAAAGAGGGCTAAGAAACAGGAACAAAAACAAACTCAAAATGGAAGAAATTTTAAGTCAATACGAAACTGTACACGCAAATGATGCTACAATTTGGTTTAAAGCCGGCAAAGTAGAAGATTTTCCAACAAACCGTGGCGGATGCATCAAATACAAAAACAAACAAATTGCGATTTTCAATTTTGCACGACGCAACGAATGGTACGCTTGCCAAAACGCCTGCCCGCACAAAATGGAAATGGTTTTATCAAGAGGAATGACAGGCTCTGCCGACGATATTCCGAAAATCGCCTGCCCGATGCATAAAAAAACTTTTTCTCTTGTTGATGGCTCTAACTTAAACGGCGAAGATTTTAAAATTGCAACATATCCAATTAGAGTAGTTGAAAATGAAGTTTTTGTTGGGTTTGTAGATTAGAAAAATTGTGAGTAGTGAAATGTAAAATGTGAAATGCCTATTCTGATTTTCTACTTTTTCATTTTTTTACTTTTTACATTTCACATTTCACATATTTACTAATTCCGTATCTTTGAAATCTATTATCAAACCAAAAAATGACTACACCTTTCCAAAAAGCAAGCGAATGGATTGATGCTGAAAATGCTCAGGATCCTAATATTGAATTAGATCAAAACACCGAATATCCAAAAGAATTATTGTATTCGAACAGGATGTACGAAAAATTATTGCAGTTTGAACCCAATGCTTCAGAAGAAGTTCAGATTGCCTCAAAAGCACAGCACATCTGCCGATGGAAAGTGGCCCGAGAGTCGTATCCGATGGATCGTGTAGGCTATTTAAAATGGAGAGAAGAACTAAAAAAATTCCACGCCAAAACTACTGCCGAAATTTTGGAAAAAGCAGGTTATGAGCAAACTTTTATTGACCGTGTTTCTTTTTTAATTGAAAAGAAATTACTTAAAAAAGATACCGAAACTCAATTGCTTGAAGACGTTATCTGTCTTGTATTTTTAGACTATTATCTCGAACCTTTCGTTCAAAAACATGATGAGGAAAAACTAAAAAACATCATCAAAAAAACCTGGGATAAAATGTCTGACAAAGGACATCAGGAAGCCTTAAAAATTAATTATTCTGAAGAAAACTTAAACTTAATAAAAGCTTCTTTGGGATTGTAAAAAAATATGAAGAAAAGCAATCAGGAAGCCGCAGAAAAAATCACTTTCAAAAACTTACGCCGTCTGTATTTTTTTGCACTTCTTACTATTGCCTTAACGATAATTATCAGTCAGTTTTTAGTACAATACAATCTTAACCAGCAGTTAAGCGATTCTAAAATCATCAATTTCTCTGGTAAACAAAGAATGCTGAGCCAGAAAATCGTAAAAGAAGTACTGATTTTACATTATGTTTCTGATTCGGCTACAGCCAAAAAAGCTTCACACTTAAAAGAGGTTTTATACAATTGGAGAAAGAATCATTTTGCTCTTGAAAATGGCAGTGACAGTCTGGGTTTTCCACATCAAAAAAGCGAGATTCTCAATCAATTATATCTTGAAATAGAACCAAGTTTTACTAATATTTCTAATGCAGCTCGTATATTTATTTCCAATTTAGAAGCTCAAAATAAGCAAGTCGAAAACCAAAAACTGGTTCAATTCATTCTTAAAAACGAAAGCACTTTCCTTTCTAAAATGAACCAGATTGTAACCCAATACGATCTCGAAGCGCACGAAAAAGTTACAGAACAACGCCGAATCGAATATTGGATTTTCGGTTTCACTTTACTTGTTCTTCTTTTAGAATTCTTCTTCATTTTTAAACCAACCAACAAGAAAATCGAACGGTTAATTGCCAAGCTTTTATCTTCTGAAAAGAAAGCTTTGAAACTGGCATATGATACCGAAATCATCAGCGAAATAAAAGAAAACTCCGTAAAAGAATTGAAATCGCTCAATTATGCGATGGAAAATACGCTATTGTACTGTCGAATTTCACCTGATGGCTCGATCATTCATATTGGAGAAAAATTTGCCAAACTTTTAAATTACACCAAGTTTTCATCCAACAAAAAATTCTCTGAAGTACTAACGGCTGACGAAAAAGAACAGGTTAATTTTGACCGTTTGATTTTCGAAAAACAACGCAGCGGCTGGCAGGGCGAAATTAAAATTGTTACTAAAGAAGACAAAGATATCTGGCTCGATTTATCGATGGTTCCCGTAATGATCAAAAAAGACGAGCTGGAACTTTTAATTGTGTGTTTCAACATCACCGAACGCAAAAAAGCACAGCGTGAAGTCGAACGATTAAATCTTGAAAACACAAACGAAAAAATCAATCAGCAAAAGATTATTTCGAGCAAAATTGTTGAAAATCAGGAAAACGAACAAAACCGCATTGCCAAAGAAATTCATGACGGAATCGGCCAGATGCTTACAGGCTTAAAGTTCAGTCTGGAAAGTATCAATCTGGATGATCGTGAAAAATCGGAACAAAAAATCGAGTATTTAAAGAAACTTTCGCTTGATATTATCAAAGGTGTCCGAACAGCAACTTTTAACCTGATGCCACCGGAATTGAGCGATCACGGAATTGTTTCCTCACTTGCAAAGCTAGCTCAGGAACTTTCCAAACTGACCGGAAAAGAAATTCTTTTTTACAACAAAACCGATTTTGACCAGCGCTTAGATTCGTTAATCGAAATCAATATTTACCGCCTTACGCAGGAAGCGATCAACAATGCTATCAAATATGCCGAATCCTCGCACATTATTGTGGGCCTTTCACATAGCGACACCCTTTTAAGCATCGTTATTGACGACAATGGAAAAGGTTTTGACATCAATTCTGTCGACAAAAAACGAAACAGTGAATCCGGAATGGGACTTTTATTTATGAAAGAAAGAATCCAGTACATCAACGGGCGCGTTTTCATGAACTCCATTCCGGGAGAAGGAACGAGGATTACTTTTAATATTCCGATACTTAAATAATGTGGCAATTTGGTAATGTGCCAATTTGGTAATGTGTCAATTTGAGAATGTGTCAATTAGGTAATTTGATAATTAGATAATTACTTAAGCATCTTAAAAATTATCTAATTGCTACATTGACTAATTATCTAATTAAACGCTTGTCAGGCTGAGCGGAGTCGAAGCCCCGCAAAGTAAATCGCAAAAATAATTTTCTAATTTTCTAATTGCCACATTATAATTAGGGCGAGCCACCATCCCGATAAGAGGGCAAATCTACTTTGTCTTTATTCGCCCTCTTATCGGCATGTTGTCGGGCTATCCGGGCTACTTCGGTAGCTTCCTCCTATCCCTCTCGCAAGCAATTGGTTTCAGAAGAGATTCTTATTTTATTTGGAATTTAAAGCAAAAACCAATCAATTGCCTCCAGCTTTAGCTGGAGGTTACAAAAAAGTAGCAGGAAGGGCTTTAGCCAAACTTATGCATTTGGCTAAAGCCCTCTCTTTTGTCTACAAAAACCTCCGGCTAAAGCCGGAGGCAATAGAAAACCAAACTTTGACAAAGTTATCCCATAGCTACCAACAATCTTGTCCTTTCGACAAAGGAGAAATCTTCGCAATTAACTCTACAAAGATTGTCGATTTCGATTATGGAATTTCTTTGCATGGCCTCGACTCCTCTCAGCCTGACAAATCTATATTCAATTTAGCATTTTAACATTAGATTTTATCTCAAGGATTTCTAATGATTTTTTAATATTGGAATTTGGAATTTCAAAAAATTGGAATTTTAAATAAAAAAAGTACGTATATTAGCATCTTCTTTTTAGATGAATATACGTAAAAAATCGAGAATCAAAATTAAGTAAACTATGAGTAATATCATTCGTGTAGTGCTGGCAGATGACCACGTTTTTGTTAGAGACGGAATCAAATCTTTATTGGAAAACGAAGCAAACATCGAGGTTGCAGGTGAGGCAATTGACGGTGCGGATGCGCTTGAAGTTGTGGCAGAAACGAAACCTGACTTACTTATAGTAGATATTCGTATGCCAAACTTAACCGGTATCGAAGTAGTAGAAAAACTTAGAAGCGAGAATAATAACGTAAAAATTATCATGCTTTCGATGCACGAATCGGAAGAATATGTTTTGAAATCCATAAAAGCCGGAGCCGACGGTTATTTACTAAAAGGCTCAAGCAAAGAAGAATTCCTGAAAGCACTCCACAGTGTTGCCGGCGGCGGAAAATACTTCAGCGGTGATATTTCTTCCATCCTAATCAGCCAATTGACAAATCCGGCAGCTTCATTAGAACCTAAGCAAAATCTAGGCGATGAAATGATGATTACCAAAAGGGAAAAAGAAATCCTGACACTTTTATTATCCGGAAAAGGAAACAAAGAAATTGCAGAAGCCCTTGATATTAGCAAAAGAACTGCAGAAGTTCACCGTTTTAATTTGATGAAAAAGCTGAAAGTAAAGAATTTAATGGAACTTTCTAATAAAGCAACAGAATATTCCCTTCTTTAAATATATCTAAAAGATAAAAATCACATTCTTAAAATAGTATTTTAACAAAATAAACAATCATTTTTATCATGTCGGTAAATCTTTCGGTTTAGATAAAAATACTTAATTTAAAAATACGTATTAATACTTACAAGTACTTATATTTGATAAAACAAATCTAGGTACTATGAAAAATACAAACTCTTTATCGCAATCACACAAGATTTTATTCCTGAATACTTTGGCCTTTACTGTATGTTTTGCATGCTGGACCTTAAATGGAGTATTAGTTACTTTTTTAGTAGATAACGGAATTTTTCACTGGAGCGTCGTACAAGTAGGATGGCTGCTTGGAATTCCGATTTTGACAGGTTCCATAATGCGCTTACCCATCGGAATCCTGACGGATAAATTTGGAGGCAAATACGTATTTTCACTTTTGCTTCTCCTCTGCTCTGTTCCTTTATTCTTATTACCGCTGGCAGACAGTTTTTTTATGTTTGCTTTACTGAGTTTTTTCTTCGGAATGGTCGGTACAAGTTTTGCAGTCGGAATTGGCTATACCTCAATCTGGTATCCAAAAGAATGGCAGGGACGCGCTTTGGGAATTTTCGGAATGGGAAATGCCGGTGCTGCCATCACTACCTTCCTGGCTCCTTCTTTATTAAATCATTTTTCTGTTACGGATCCTCAAAACGGCTGGAAGATCCTTCCCGTAATTTACGCAGTTTCGCTTCTCGTTATCGGGGTTGCGTTTTTAATTTTCGCTAAAAACAAGAAAATAGAAAACCAGACAAAAACAGTTTCTCAAATGCTTCAGTCCTTAAAAAGTGCCCGTGTATGGCGTTTTGGAGCGTACTACTTTCTGGTCTTCGGATGTTTTGTAGCCTATTCACAATGGCTATTACCCAATTTCATGAACGTCTATCAAACCAGTCTGGTCATGGGCGGTTTATTTGCCACCATGTTTAGCTTGCCGTCAGGTGTCATAAGGGCTTTTGGAGGCTATCTGTCTGATAAATTCGGAGCCCGAAAAGTCATGTATTGGGTCTTAAGTTCATCTGTGATTCTGAGTGCTTTATTAATGGTTCCAAAAATGGAAATCATAACTGCCGGACCCGGAATTTTAGCTGCTAAAAAAGGCGTTGTTAAAGAAATTAGTTCAAACACTGTAAAAGTCGGCGATAAAGAATATCCTGTACTCCAAAAATCATCTATCGTAAATGAAAATACCATTTTTCCGACAAGCTCAAGCTGGCAAAATGTTGTTGTCGCTCAAAATCAAAATGTAGCCAAAAAAGAATTGATCGCAAAAGGTATAACCGTGATTAAATTTGATGCCAATATGTGGGTATTCTTAGTCTTGGTTATCCTGATCGGAATTTCATGGGGAATTGGTAAAGCTGCTGTTTACAAGCATATTCCGGAATATTTTCCAACAGAAGTGGGTGTTGTCGGCGGCATGGTAGGCATGATCGGCGGACTGGGAGGTTTTTTCGGACCTATTATTTTTGGATATCTTCTTACGGCGACCGGAATCTGGTCGAGTTCCTGGATCTTTATACTGGTATTTTCTTCTATTTGCCTGATTTGGATGCATTACACAATCACAAAAATTATGAACGAAAAACAACCCGTTTTATCTAAGGTAATTGACAGACAATAAAATTCAATAAAATGATTTTTGTCAGAATATTTATGAAAATTTATTCTTTAAATTTGAACCATCAAAAAGTCAATTATGAAAAACTTAAAAACTATCATTTTATTCCTTTTAGGAGTTATCAGCACTGAAATGCAGGCTCAGGAATTGGATGTAAATTTACAAATCAGACCCCGTTTTGAGTACCGAAACGGCTACAAAACATTACTCCCTTATGGTCAGAAAGGAACGTCTCAGATTTCGCAGCGTTCAAGATTAAATTTCGATTATAAACAAGATGAGCTAAAAGTAAAATTAACACTTCAGAATACCAGAACCTGGGGAGACGTAGTACCGGCTTCGACTACGGATAAAAATGGGATTGCGGTTTTTGAAGCCTGGGCACAATATAACTTTACCGAAAAATGGAGCGCCAAATTAGGAAGACAAGTTCTTTCTTATGACAATCAGCGTATTTTGGGTGAACAGGATTGGGGACAACAGGCACAAAGCCATGATGCCGCTACAGTGACATTTCAGACAGAAAACCAAAAACTGGATTTTGGAGGTGCTTATAATTCTACAGCAGAAAATGTACTTCAGACTCCATATACTGTAGCGAATTATAAAGCAATGCAATTTGCCTGGTATCACAGAAAATTTGAAACTCTTGAAGCTAGCTTTTTGTTATTAAATACAGGTTACGAATATGCAAACGCAGATGCTAAATTACTAATTGACTACAAACAAACTTTTGGGCCTTACCTGACCTTCAAACCAGGAAAACTTGATTCTAATCTTTGGGTTTACGGACAGACAGGAAAAAGTACTGACCAGCAAGTAAGTGCGTGGAATGCAGGAGCAAATGTAAATTATGCTTTTACAGAAGCTTTTAAAGCAGGATTAGGATTTGAGTTTTTATCCGGAAAAGACATGAATGACGGCAGTACGGTTATCAAATCTTTCAACCCTATTTTTGGAACAAATCACGGATTTAATGGTTTCATGGATTATTTTTATGTTGGAAATCACTTAAACAACGTTGGTCTTGAAGATGCCTTTCTGAAATTAAACTATACCGTAAAAAAATGGCAGTTTTCTTTGAGTCCGCATGTGTTTTTGGCTCCTTCCAAAGTTATCACCCCGCTTAACGAAGAACTGGATTCTTATTTAGGAACCGAAGTCGATTTTATGGCGACTTTCAACTTCAAAAAAGACATTGTTTTAACAGGCGGTTATTCTCAGATGTTTGGCTCTGAAACTTTAGAATTTATTAAAAACGGAGATGCAAGCCACACCAACAATTGGGCCTGGTTAATGATTTCTGTTAATCCTAGAATTTTTAGCCTGAAAAAATAGTTTTTATTCAAAATTCACATCAATATTTTACCCTTTTCCTATTTCGGATAAGGGTATTTTTTTTTGACTTATAAAAAACTATTATATACTTTAATTATCTATATTTGAAACAATTAAGAACCCCCAATTCTATCCTAATGAAACAATTTTTAAAACTATCAATGTTAACCTTTGTTGTAACGCAAACAGGTATCGCTCAAAAATACAATGATGCCTTAATTTCAAAAAACTCAGAAATAAATTTTGCAAAAACACAAAAAAGAGGAATCAAAAAAAACAACATTATTTACTATGTTGAAAATGACTTACAAACAATATCTGCCTACAAAAAAAGCAAATTGAAATGGCAAACAAATGTAATTTCTGTTTGCGGAAAACCAAAAGTAGGAGAACCTGAAATAAGATATGTAGGATATAATACTAACAAACTACTTATCGTTATCGGTAAACATAATTTTGCAGAAATTGACATCAACAGTGGTAGTACAAAACTTATTGGTTAAATTAAAAAAAGCAAAATCATATTTAATCTAATTTATACAATTCCCCGAATCTCTTTCGCTAATAATGAAGGAGATTTTTTTGTCCTATTGAATTTTAATACATTTGATTATGAAGGAGGGTAAGAGTAATCCAAATAACACTCCGAAGTGAAAAAATTGTTTTATAAAGAAAACTTTAAAATAAATTCCTAAAATTAAGTATTTATACGTAAAAATACGTATTTTTGTTTTAGTAAAATTACGTGCTTTATTAAAAGCAGAGTAAATTCAGATTGTACTACTAAAACAAACCTGTAATGCAAAACACCAAAATCAAAACTACCTGTTCCTATTGTGGCGTTGGCTGCGGTATAATCGTAACCAACGATGCTAAAAATGGTGTAATGGTCGAAGGCGACAAAGATCATCCTGTAAATAAAGGAATGTTGTGCTCTAAGGGAATGAATTTGCATTACGTAGTCAATGATACTTCAGACCGGATTCTGTATCCTGAGATGCGCGGGAGTAAATCCTACCCTCTCGAAAGAGTCAGCTGGGACACTGCACTTGACCGTGCCGCAGCGGTTTTTACTTCGATTATAAAAAAACATGGACCGGACAGCGTTGGTTTTTATATTTCGGGTCAATGCTTAACAGAAGAATATTACTTAGTCAATAAACTGGTAAAAGGCTTTTTGAAAACCAATAATATTGATACAAATTCCAGGCTTTGCATGAGCTCTGCAGTTGTCGGCTACAAAAAGACCTTCGGAGAAGACTCTGTGCCAATTGCTTATGATGATATTGAACTGGCCGATACATTTTTAATTACAGGAGCAAATCCTGCCTGGTGTCACCCTATTCTTTTCAGAAGACTGGAAAAGCACAAAGAGAAAAATCCGAAGATAAAAGTTATTTGTATAGATCCGCGCCGCACAGATACTGCCGCTTTCGCTGATTTGCATTTACAGATTATTCCGGGTTCTGATATTATTCTGTATCACGCCATTGCAAAACGTATTATCGAAAAAGGATATGTAGATCATGATTTTGTAAAAAATCACGCAGAAAACTTTAAACAATATAAAGACTTAGTTTTAAGCACTTCGCTTGAAAAAGCTTCCAAGCTGTGCGGAATTTCGGTAAACGATATTAAGCTTGCCGCTGATATTATCGGCAAAGCAAAAGGTTTTATTTCTCTTTGGGCAATGGGACTTAACCAAAGTGCGGTTGGGGTAGATAAAAATACCGCATTGCTGAATTTGTCTTTACTAACAGGACAAATCGGAAAACCAGGTTCCGGACCATTTTCATTAACAGGTCAGCCCAATGCAATGGGCGGACGTGAAGTGGGCGGAATGGCGACACTTCTGGCAGCGCATAAAGATATTGCAAACCCGACACATCGTAAAGAAGTGGCTGATTTTTGGGGTGTTGACGAGATTTCAGACAAACCAGGTTTAACAGCCACAGAAATGTTTGAAGCTTTGGAATCAGGAAAAATGAAAGCCGTTTGGATTATTTGTACCAATCCCTTAGTGAGTTTACCCGATTCCAGACGCATCGAAAAAGCACTTCAAAATGCTAAATTCGTTGTAGTTCAGGATATTTCTCATAATGCCGATACAGCCAAATTTGCCGATTTGTTATTGCCTGCAGCCGGCTGGTTAGAAAAAGAAGGAACAATGACGAACTCTGAGCGTCGTATTTCTTATCTGCCAAAAGGAATTAATGCACCGGGAGAAGCATTGCCGGATATTGAAATCCTAATTCGCTTTGCTAAAAAAATGAATTTCAACGGTTTTAACTTCAACAGTGCCGAGGAAATTTACAAAGAACATTGTGCGCTTACCAAAAACACCAATATTGATATTTCATTCCTGAATTATCATCGTTTAAGAACCGAAGGAACTTTTCAATGGCCTGTTCCCGATTATGGGCATCCCGGAACACCGAGATTATTCACTGACAAAAAATTCTATACGCCTTCGCAAAAAGCTATTTTTAATCTTCCGGTTTCAATAGAAAATACATCCGTTCAGCCAAATGCCGAATTTCCTTTTATCCTGACCACAGGAAGAATTCGCGACCAGTGGCATACGATGACAAAAACCGGAAAAGTATCGAGATTACTCACGCATATTCCGAGCCCGGTTTTAGAAATAAATCCAATTGATGCTTTCAAAAACGAAATCAAAAATGGCGATATTGTTACGGTTACCAGTAAAAACGGTGAAGTTCGCGTAAAAGCAAAAGTGACGGATTCTATCAAAGAAAAAGTCGTTTTCCTGCCTATGCACTGGGGGAAACAGCTTGAAAATGATCTGAACAGGACTAACAATTTAACGAATACAGTTGTTGATCCCATTTCAAAAGAACCAGATTTTAAATACACAACTGTTTCGATTACCAAATATGTAAAGCCATTTCAGAAAATTGCCATTGTGGGAGCCGGAACCGCTTCGTTCCGATTCATTCAGAATTATCGTGAGTTCAACACAACCGATGAAATTATTGTCTTTTCAAATGAAGTAAATCCGTTTTACAATCGCGTTTTACTTCCTGAATATATGACGGGAGAATTCAGCTGGGAACAATTATTAAAAGTAAAAGATGGAGAAACTTTTAATAAACTAAAAATTACCATGAAAGCCGGAGTTGCGATTGAAAAATTAGACACAAATAAAAAAACAATCCTGGACAGCCAGGGCGAAGTTCACACTTTTGATTCGTTGATTTTAGCGACAGGAAGCCGCCCTTTTGTTCCGGAAAATGCACAGCTTCATCTTCCGGGCCGATTTACTGTCAGACGAAAAGAGGATGCTGACCGTTTGAAAAAACATTTGGACAGCACTAATCTTCCGCCAGAAGAACAGCATGTTGTGATTATCGGCGGAGGTTTATTAGGATTAGAACTGGCTGCGGCATTAAAACATAAAAAAGTAAAAACGACAATTGTTCAAAGAGCGTCACGTTTAATGGAACGCCAACTGGATTTGATTTCGAGTAAATTACTGGCCGAAGAAGTACAGCTTCGTGATATTCAGATTTATTTTGATAATGAAGTCAGTACCGTTTTTGAAACTGATCAGCCGAATGAAATTGAAATTGCCCTGAAAAGTGGTAAAATCATTACGGCAAACGCCATTGTATACACAATCGGAACCATTCCGAATATCGAAATTGCACGCGAAAGCGGCCTTTCCTGCGGGCGTGGTGTCAAGGTAAATCAGTATTTACAAACTTCAAATCCGGATATTTTTGCGATTGGAGAAATAGCCGAATTCAACAACAAGCTATTCGGAATCACTTCTGCTGCCGAAGAACAGGCCGATATTCTGGCCAACTTTTTAGCCGGCGATATCAGCAGTTATTACAAAGGTTCGATTCTAATGAATATTTTAAAATTAGAAGATATCAACCTCTGCAGTATCGGAGATATTGAGATTCCCGAAAATGATGATTCTTACGAGGAAATTGTTTTTACCGATTTAAAACAGCGGTATTACAAAAAATGCATCGTGAAAAATGATTTACTTGTCGGTGCGATTTTAATGGGCGATAAAAACGAATTTGCCGAATTTAAAACGATGATCGAAAGCAAAATTGAATTATCAGACAAACGAAATCTCTTGCTCAGAGGAAGTTCAACAGCCAAACCTGTTTTAGGAAAATTAGTGTGTTCCTGCAGTCAGGTTGGAGCCGGAAATATAGAAGAAACAATCAAAAGCGGTGTAAATAATTTTACAGATTTGTGCAAAAATACCGGCGCAGGATTAGGATGCGGCAGTTGTAAAACAGAGGTTAAAGAGATATTAGCGAAATGTAAATAGTTTCTTTTGTTTCAGGTTTCAGGTTTCAAGTTGCTGAAACACGAAACAAAAAACTAACAATTAGCTTGTCATTCTGAGGAATGAAGAATCTTCGTTAGCAGCTCTACAAAGATTGGCGAAGTACTGTGTGGAATAACTTGCGAAGATTCTTCGTTCCTCAGAATGACAAGATTGAGGCTAACCCTGAAACAACGCAATGTCACCCTGAGCGGAGTCGAAGGGCGTTCCAATTGGAGTCGGGCTTCGACTCCGCTCAGCCTGACAAACTTGAAAATGAAACCTGAAACAAATTAAAATTATGGAGTTAACAAGATTAATAGTAAAAGGAGGCGTAATCTCGCCGGGAGAACTTAGAGAAATTGTAAATATGGCAATGGATCAGGGACTGGATTCTATTTCTTTTGGATCCAGACAGGATATTATTTTTCCCAAAGGTTTTAAATCATTTCATAAAGAAGATTTTGGAAAGCATCATTTTGTTTATCCGGATCAGAAAAGTGGCAATAATATTGTTTCCTCATATGTTTCTACGGATATTTTCAGAAATACAAACTGGCTTACCGGAAATCGGTTTTTGTATGTTCTAGAAGAGTTTAAAGAACAGCCGAAACTAAAAGTCAATATCACAGATCCCAAGCAACAGCTGGTTCCTTTATTTACGGGACATTTAAATTTTATTGCTTCAGAGCATGAAGATTACTGGTACTTGTACATTCGTTTGCCCAAATGGGAACAGATGGAAGTTTATCCGGTTTTGATTTACAGTTGGGATTTAGCCAAAATATATTACGAAATAGAAAAAATTACCGCAGAAGAATCTGTCGGGATCGAAATGCTTTTTACGTTAGTCAGCGAAGCTTTAGACACCAATAACAGAACCATTGACAAACCGCTCAATGTTCCTTTTTATCCATTTCCCTATTATGAAGGAATGAACAGAATGGGTATCGATCAATATTGGCTGGGTTTATACTGGAGAAATAATCAATACGATTTAGATTTTCTAAAGGAAATGTGTGATTTGTGTTTTGAATGCAAAATCGGAAAAATCTGTATCACACCCTGGAAATCTTTTATCGTAAAAGGAATTCCAAAAGACCGAAAACTTGAATGGGAGAAGTTTTTAGGAAAAAAAGGAATCAACGTCCGTCATTCATTACTGGAATTAAACTGGCACTTGCCGGTTGCTACAGAATGGTCCTTAAACCTTAAAACATTTTTGGTCCGAACATTAGATCAATTTGACATCAGCACCTATGGACTCAATTTCGGAATTTCTGAATACAATCGCGACGGACACTATTTTACCTCAATCGTAATTGAAAAAAATGAACTTCCGGCTGCTTTGGAATCTATTAAAATCAGAGATACTTATAATGTATTGTTTGCGAAGAATTTCGATTCTAATACGCGCGAATACATTGTGCATTCTCAGGACATTGACAAACTCGAACTGCCTACGATTTTAATTGAATTAAGCAGGAAATATTTTGAAGAACTCGGAAATTCTATTCCGGAGACAGAAAATGTACAGAAAAAAGAAAAACCACAATTGGATATTTACCAATGCCAGGAATGTCTGACACTCTATAATTCGGAATACGGGGATGAAAGTCAGGGAATTCAAAAAGGAATTTTATTTGAAAACCTTCCGGAAACCTATTGCTGTTCTTTATGCGAAGCACCAAAAAGCAATTTTAAGATTTTAGAAATTGCAGTGAATTAGATTATCTCTACTCAGGAAAAACTGTCTTCATTATTCAGCAATTTCTTCTTTTTTTTCGTGTAGAATTGTTAAGAGATTTTGGTTTTTAATTTTATCAAAAAAATCAAGTATTTTAATTTCAAAGAGTTAGACTTAAAATTTAATAAAAAGCTTAACATTGGGAAGCTTGTTTTATAATTATCTTTACTTAACCGAAAATTAACAATTTAGTTACATTGTTATTAATATACTCATCTTAAGTACATTCTATATGGAAAACAAAACCGAAGAAACTACTCCTGAGAAAATTGATTCTCCTGCAACAGAAACTACAAAACCGGTTGCAGAAAAGCCTGTAAATTCAACTGTTGCAAAAGCACCGGTTCGTAAAACAGCGCCTGCAAAACCTGCAACAACTACTGCAAAAACAGCTCCGGTTGGAACAGTAAAACCAACGGTACGCAGAACTCCTGCTAAAAAAGTAACAGCTCCCTTAGTTAAACCAATAGTTACAGAACCAATTACTGAACCAAAGGAAGAAACAACAACCGAAGTTGCTGCAACAGAAGAAACCGTTAAAAATAAATCTAAAGATAAAAAAGCGAAAAAAGTGAAAGACAAAGAAAAGGACAAAGCCAAAAAGAAATTAGCTAAGAAAAAAGAAGAAGCTAAAAAAGACAAAAAGAAAGAAAAAGCTAAGAAAGCAAAATTAAAAGCTGCTGCCAAGAAAAAAGAAAAAGCTAAAAAAGCGAAGGATAAAGCAAAAGCGAAAAAAATTGCTAAAAAGAAAGCAAAGTCTAAAAAGAAGATAAAAGCGAAAAAGAAAAAATAATATTCAGGAAAGGTTTGACTTTAAAAAGTTGAACCTTTTTTTATTTCAACATCGTTTTTATAAAGTCTTTCATTTCGACGAAGGAGAAATCACACTCGTAAATAGACAAAGATTGGAGATTACTATATGGGAATTTCTAGTGTGATTCTTCGTCCCTCAGAATGACAAACTGTACGTTTAAGGCTTGAAATTTGCTCAGCCTGATAATTAACAATTCACAATTAATTATTAATTAATTTTCATCCCCCAATCGCAATCATGCTGCGATTGTCAAAATGTTTTGCAGGATCATCCATTTCAGAAATCGTCACCATCCCGGCGCGTACTTTCTTCTTGTTTTGTATCGATTCGGAAATCAGGCTGGTAATGGATTCGCCTTTTCTGTAAGCGGTCAGCAAATCGGTTTCAGCATTAGAAAAAAGACAGTTTTTAATTTTTCCGTTTGCTGTCAGGCGGATTCTGTTGCAGCTGTCACAAAACGGATTTGTAATCGAACTTATGATTCCAAAATCACCCTGAAAGTCTTTTATTTTATAAGTTCTGGCGGTGAAATTTTTTTCATCCTCCAGTTTTTCAATTTCTTCTGACGGAAAAACATTTCCAACCTGCGATAAAATTTCATTTTGCGAAACCATTTTACTTCTGTCCCACTCGTTTCCTGCAAAGGGCATAAACTCTATAAACCGAACTGAAATTGGCAGAAAGCGGGTTAGTTTGACAAAGTCAATGATTTCATTATCATTAAATCCTTTTATCAAAACTACATTTATTTTTACCTGAAAATCGTTATTCAGAAGGAGATGAAGATTATCAATTACCTTCTCAAACTGATTTCTGAGCGTTATAGAATGAAATTTGGATGAAATAAGCGTATCCAGACTCAGATTGATTTTCTTAACCTTAAACTGCTTTAAAACCTCAATATGGCGATCAATCAGAATTCCGTTTGTTGTTATCGAAAGCGAAACATTTAAATCGGATAATTTAGAAACAATTTCCGGAAAGTCTTTTCTCAAAAGCGGTTCACCACCTGTCAACCGGATTTTATCAACACCATTTTCTACGAAAGTTTGGGCAATAGCAAAAATCTCATCAGCCGTCATCAGATCAGCTTTTGGAGACAAGGCTATTCCGTCGGCAGGCATGCAGTACGTACAACGCAAATTGCATTTCTCCAGCAACGAAATACGCAAATAATTGTGTTTTCGTCCAAAATCATCCGTCAAAATAGTGTTAGAGGCTGTCATGATTTTTTCCTTTTAAAATATGAAAAACGTGCAGCAAATGTGGAAAAACAGCATCCATAGATTCTCTTGCCCCGTTTACAGAGCCCGGTAAAGCCAAGACCACTGTCTTGCCCAAAGTTCCCGCTACGGTTCTGGATAGCATGGCGTAAGGCATTCTTTGCTGTCCGTAATTACGGATTGCTTCTTCAATTCCCGGAATTCTGCTTTCTAATAATGGAGAAAGTGCTTCGGGCGTTACATCTCTTGGAGACAAACCTGTTCCGCCCGTAAAAATAACCAGTTGGTTTTCTTTAGCAAAAGCTTTTGTTTTCTCCTGAATAACATCCAATTCATCCGGAATGATTTCATAATGCGAAGTTTCAACTCCGTAAGATTCTAATTTTTCTACTATAACTTTTCCTGAGCGGTCTTCTTTATCTCCTGCAAAAATCGAATCGGAACAGACAAAAACTGCTGCTTTGATTACATTCGGAAATTTGTTTTTAAAAGAAGATTTTCCGCCTTCTTTATTGATTAATTTGATCGTTGAAATTTCGATTTCCTTATCAATAGGCTTTAGCATGTCATACATGGTCAGCGCTACAATTGATGCGCCGTGCATGGCCTCAACCTCAACTCCGGTTTTGTAAACGGTTTTTACTTTGAAAATAATATGGATTTCCAATCCTTCAATATTATACTCTACCGATGTAAATTCAATGGGAAGCGGGTGACAATCCGGAATGGATAAATGCGTGTTTTTTACCGCAAATAATCCGGCCGTTTTTGCCATTTCAAAAACATTCCCTTTTGGCACTAAATTATTGACAACCGCATCAATTGTTTCCTGTCTGCTGACCTTTACAATTGCGGTTGCGGTTGCGACTCTTAAAGTGCTTATTTTATGCGTAATATCTACCATTTTATTTTCTTAGGTATTTTGTTTCCAGGTGAATGAATCATTTTCAAACATTTCTTTTCCAAAAATCGGCACATCGGTTTTGATCCAGTTTACAATGGCTTCTGTTGCTTCATAAACTTGTTTGCGACGTGTTGCCGAAACAAACACAAACAAACAGATTTCACCTGCTTTTACAACACCCAAACTGTGATAAATATGCATGCAGGTCAAATCAAATTTAGCAAATGCTTTTTCTCTAATCGTATAAAGTGCTTCATTTGCCATATCAGTATAAGCTGAATAATCAATTGCTACGACAGTATTATCGTGGATCACATCGGCACGAACCTGTCCCAAAAAGATATTGTGTGCCCCGATCGTATGTTTGGATTGGTGTTTTGCAATCGACTCCGCAATAAATTCAGGAGAAATTGGGCCTTCTACAAATACATTTTTACTCATTTTTTTATGTTTTTTTACCACTGATTATTCATGCTAAACGTTTTTTTCAACATATTAAAAAATCATTTCAATCATTGCAATCTGTGGCTATATTTTTATTTCTTCAATTAATTGTTTAATCTTCAAAGCTCCGCCAGCAATACTTTTTATATTTTTAAACCGATGTTTCTGAAGCAATTCTGCTGCAATTTTACTTCTAATTCCGGATTGACAAAAAATGTAAATTGTTTGGTTTTTATCTAGCTTTTCAAATTCATTTTCTAAACGCAATAATGGAATCTGGATACTGTTTTTAAATTTAATTTTTGGTAATTCATCTTCATTTCTAACATCTAAAAAAAGAATCTTATCATTTTCTGTTTCACCTAAAATTGATTCAAACTTTATTTCCTCAATCTGATTGTTATCTGAATCATTATATTTTTCTTCAAATATTTCTCTGCTTATAGCTTTAAAATCACTTTTGTCAAAATCGTACTTTTGCTGTTCGTTATTTAAAATATTATAAACCAATATTTTCCCACTTAAAACTTCTCCGATTCCAAGAATCATTTTTATGACTTCATTCGCCTGAAGCATTCCAATAATCCCAACCGTAATTCCGATTACTCCGGCATCTTCGCAATTTAAAGCGTTGGTATTTTCATCCGGATATAAACATCTGTAGGTTGGTCCGTTTTGATAATTAAAAACCGACACTTGTCCCTGAAACCTAAAAACAGAGCCGTAAACTATTGGTTTATTTGCAATTAAACCAGCATCATTAATGAGATATTTAACAAAAATACTATCTGTTCCATCTACAATAATATCATATTTTTCGAATAAGGAAAGCGCATTTTTGCCGGATAACATTTCTGAAATGACATTGATTTTAACCAAAGGGTTCAATTCCGAAATCATCAATTTAGCTTCTTCGGCTTTAGATTTTCCAACACCCGAGGTTTTGTAAATCACCTGACGATGCAGATTGGAAACCTCAATAACATCATCATCGATAATTCCGATTTCGCCAACTCCGGCCGCAGCCAGATACGGTAAAACTGCTGCGCCTAAACCGCCCGCTCCGATGACCAAAACCTTTGATTTTGATAATTTGCGCTGACCTTCTTCCCCTATTTCAGGAAGAATTATTTGTCGGTTATATCTCGTTGATTCCTTCATAATCTTTAATTAACCTCCCGCAAACGGAGGCAGCAAAGCCACAATATCACTTGTTTGCAAAGTGTAATTTTCAGCTTTTGATACTATTTTTTGATTTACGGCTACGCTGAAAGTAAGCGATTCAAATTGGTATTTTTCTTCTAAATTCTGCAATAGTTTTTGCAGCGATACTTCTTCAGAAAAAGATAATTTTTCGAACTCACATTTTGTCTTTTCTGCGACGGCTCCAAAATATTTAACCTCAATCATTTTTATAAATTTAAATTCTGAAAAATGAATTCATCATCAAAATGCTCCTGAAAATAGGAAATCCAGCCTGACGTA
Source organism: Flavobacterium sp. HTF (assembly GCF_003105115.1). GTDB lineage: Bacteria > Bacteroidota > Bacteroidia > Flavobacteriales > Flavobacteriaceae > Flavobacterium. The sequence continues at coordinate 28,667 of NZ_QETH01000002.1, forward strand.
TTTCTAACCACTTCTCCGATTACAATAATGGCAGGCGACGAAATCTTTTTTTCGGAAACCAATTTAGTAATTGTACCGATAGTCCCGATCACTTTTTGCTCGGAATTTTTAGTTCCGTTCTGAATAATCGCAATCGGAAGATCGTCTTTCCTGTTTTCCTGATAAATCGAAATAATTTCATCCAGTTTATGCATTCCCATCAGAATCACAACAGTCGCCGCCGATTTTGAAGCCAAATGAACGTCTTTTGATAATTTATGATCCGACGTTGTTCCGGTAATTACCCAAAAGCTTTCGGCAACTTTTCTTTGTGTGAGACTAATGCCAACCGAGGCCGGAACACCCAAAGCCGAAGAAATTCCGGGAACAATGGCAGTTTCGATTCCGAATTGTTCTGCAAACTCGATTTCTTCACTTCCTCTTCCAAAGATAAACGGATCACCACCTTTTAAGCGTACCACATGTCCGTAATTTTTTGCCATTGAAACAATCAGATCGTTAATCTGATCCTGTGTATAAGCGTGGCAGCCCAAGCGTTTCCCAACAAAAAGAATCTCTGCCTGTTCTGCATATTGCAATAATTCTTCGTTTACCAAAGCATCATACAAAACTACATCGGCATTTTTTAAAGCTTTTATTGCTTTAAGTGTAATCAAGTCCACATCTCCGGGACCTGCTCCTACAACTGTTAATTTTGGGATTTTCATAGCTACTCTAACTTAGATTCATATTCAGGTCGTTTAATTCGTCAGCGGAATTAATATTGGTTAAATGAACGTTTTCACTTTCTTCTATATGGATAATCTGATGTGGCAGTCTTGCCAGTAAATCCATCATTTTTAATTCGTCCGATTCGATTGCTTCTTTAATAACCGGAACAATATTTTTCGAATAAATCCCAATTAACGGATGTGTTTTGGTTTCGGAAGCAAAAACCGTAATTCCGGCTTCCTTTGTATGTTTTGAAATCAATTGCTGTAATAATTCAGTTGAAATTAACGGAATATCACAGCTCAAAATCAGATTAAACTCGGTTTCAGAATGGGATAATGCCGTGTAAATTCCACCTAAAGGACCTTTGTCAGCAATTAAATCCGGTATTTTTTCATACTTCAGTTCATCATATTCTTTTGATCCGGTAATCAGCTTAATTTTATCTGTAATAGGCAAAATTGCCTGAATAATATGTTCTATAAATGGTTTTTCCTGAAACAAAACCAATCCTTTTTCTGACTGCATTCTGGAGCTTTTTCCGCCACAAAGAATAAATACTGTTAGTGATTTCATAGTTTTTTGTTTCAGGTTTTTTTTTGTTTCATGTTTCATGTTTCATGTTTCATGTTTCATGTTTCATGTTTTGCCAATCTTTGTCTCCAACGGTTGAAACCGTTGGCTATGTTTATGTAACATTCATTTTACATTCATTTTCAAATATAGCCCAAGGTTTCAACCTTGGGAACACATAGCATATTATTCCTTGTTCTAACAGTTAAAACCATGCTATGTTATATTGAAATTTTTTACATTCTTTTTTCAAACATTGCCCAAGGTTTCAACCTTGGGAGCGCGGGATTATTTCCTGTTTTCTATTTTCAGGGAAAAATCAATTTGATGCTCGCCATTAAAATCACTGTTCCCAAAACCATTTTTAGTGTTCTGTTGGAGAACGAACCGCTTCCGTAAAAACCACCCAATATTCCTCCCACAACTGCAATTGGAACTAAGTAAAAACTCTCCATCGGAATTGTTTTTCCTCCTAATAGAAATCCCAGCATTCCTGCAAATGAATTTACAAAAATGAATAAGCTCGAAATTGCCGCAGATTCTTTTACTGAAGCCCATCCCAGAAATAATAAAATAGGACTCAGGATTATTCCTCCGCCAATTCCCAGCATTCCTGATAATAATCCGATGGCAAAACCAATGGCCAATGCAAAAGGAAGATTGATTTTTACTTCTTCTTTTTCTTTAAAATTAAATACTCCAAACAATCTCAGCGCTGCAAAAACCAGTACAATTCCTAAAATTATTTTATAAATTGTATTATCTAAAGTGACAAACCCTCCTATAAATGCTGCCGGAATCGACGCAATCGCAAACGGATAAAAGAGCTTTGGCCTGAAATAATTCTTTCGGTAATAAAACAGAAATGAAATACTCGAAACAAACAAATTCAACAATAAAGCCGAAGGTTTCATCACCGAAACAGGAAAAGCAAAAATGCTCATCAAAGCCAGATATCCTGAAGCTCCGCCATGTCCGACGCTTGAATATAAAAACGCAATTACAATTAATGCGAAACTGAATAATAGTATGTTTTCGGAACTTAATAGGTTCATTTTTTATTTTGTTTCAGGTTTTCTTTGTTTCAGGTTTCAAGTTGCTAAGCTATATGTTTTATATTACACACTGCTTTTCATCCTTAATACCAAAAATCTATTTTCTACACTCTTTATTCTATTTTCTAAAAATCTAAAATCAACAATCTAAATTCTAAAATCTAAAATTAATCTATCGGCAATAAAGTTACCAATTGTCCCTTTTTATAATTTTCTATTTCTTCAGGAACGATCAATAAACTGTTGGCAACTGCAAATGTGTTCAACATTGCGGAACTTTGGCCGTCTAAAACTGTAACATTTGTTTCGTCGTATTTTGCTTTTAAAAACAATGTTTTTCCAGTGTCATTCTTTATTTCCGAATTTAATTTCCGGACTACTTTTGGTTTATGAATTTCAGAAAATCCCATTCTGTTCTTTACGGCCGGAGCAACATAAATGTAAAAATTCGTCAGCGATGAAGCAGGATTTCCCGGAAGTGCAAAAACTAAAGTTTCTTTTTTTGATCCAAAAAACATTGGTTTCCCAGGTTTTTGATTGATTTTATAGAAAAGCTCTTTTACATCGTTTTGCAATAATGCTTCTTTTACAAAATCATAATCCCCAACAGAAATTCCACCCGAAATAAGAACGATATCGTATTTTTTTAAAATTCCTTTTAATGCTTTTTTTGTTGCTTTCAGATTATCTTTTACGCGGTAAACTTTCGTTTTTTCAATTCCGATTGTCTGAAGCGCTGCCTCAAGCATAACCGAATTGCTTTCGAATATTTTTCCTTTTTTCAGTTTCTTTCCCGGCTGTATTAATTCGTTTCCTGTAACCAGAATAGCCACTTTCGGTTTTTTGTAAACCTCAACTTCTGTGATTCCTAAACAGGCTAGAAATCCTATTGCTGCCGGCGTAATCAAAGTATTGGCTTCAAAAACAATTTCATCTTTGCCGATTTGTTCTCCTTTTGGACGAACATTTGCCTGTTTTTCAGGCATTGTAGCAATCAGAATTGAATCTTTATTAGCCAATACGTGTTCCTGCATGACTACGGTATCTGCATCATCCGGAACATAAGCACCAGTAAAAATTCTGATTGCTTCGGTTGCATTTAATTTTACATTCGAATGATCTCCAGCCTGAGAAATACCCACTACATCATATTGATGTCTGATACTGTGCGTAAAAGCATATCCATCCATTGCTGATTGCCGAAACGGGGGCATATCAATTGGTGAAATCACTTTTTCTGCCAAAACATATCCTAAGGATTTGTGTACTGAAATACTTTTCACCGGCATTTTAGTACTATTCGCTTCAATAATCTTTATGGCTTCTTCAACTTTAATCATTACGGCTATTTATTAAAAGCAAAAAATACTTATCACAAATATAAGTATTTTTACTTAGTTAAAATTTTTAATAATCTTAATTCTTTAAAAAATATAAATTTAGCGCATTTCATGCAATTAGATTCAGAAAAAACCAAAATAGCTTTTTTAAATTAACGATTTCATTTTATTTCTTTCTGAAATTTCCTTTCGGAAGATAATAAAGCCACGCAAAACCTATAAAAAAAAGGACAGCGGAAGCTATAAAAGCAGGAATTAAAATCTCCTTATTATTATCTAATGCATTATTCAAAGAAGCATATAAAAGCCAAATCTGAATGCTGACATTTAAAATCAGGATAAAAATAAGTGTCGAAAGTATATTATTCAGTTTATTGGGGTTTGCGCGGTTCTGGCTTCGTCTAAACGTACTCATAATTCAGGATTTAAATTAACTTTCTTTTTTCTCAATAAGTGCTTTTACAAAAACAGCATTTTCTTTAAAAACCACTTCCAGTTGCGGTAAAGCTCTTGGCGGCGGTCCGGCGATTACATCTCCTGTCATGGCATCAAAAGAACCTTCGTGGCATGGACAATGAATGATTCCGGTCCCGGGTTTGTAAAATACAGAGCAGGAAAGATGCGTACACTTTTGTTCATAAGCCCTGAATTCTCCGCTTTCCAGATGAATTAATATATACGGAATGGTACTTCCTTCCAAAACAAAACCTCTTGTTCCTCCAACGGGAACATCTTCTTTATTGCAGATAAAATGTTCTCCCTGAACTTCTTCTTTTGGTAATAAAAAGGCCTTTGCTGTTACAAATCCGCTTCCTACCATTAATCCTCCGGAAACAAAAGTCAGGAATTTAGCAAAATCGCGTCGGCTGACCTGGGTTGATTCTTGTTTTTTTATTGGAAAATCTTTCTTCCAGTTTTCATTTAAATTATCTTCTTTAGACATGACTTGTCATTTAATAAATTCGTAATTCTGTACTGCCTTTTGGCATCATAATGTTGACCTTTGTTTTTACTTTTTCCTTTCCAAAAATAAAATTATTAATGGGTGTACTGTTTGGCCTCATTTCTTCTATTTGTTCTCTGGTACCATAAAACAAAGCGCCACTTGGACAAACTGTTGCACACATTGGTTTTTTACCTACACTTGTTCTGTCGTAACACATGGTGCATTTCATCATCAAATCGTATTCTTCGACTTTTTTGGGCACACCAAAAGGACAGGCCATCACGCAGTTCGAACAGCCAATACATCTTTCTGTACTTGCCGTGTGTACAATGCCAAATTCATCCTGTGAAATAGCATCTGCCGGACAAACATTGGCACAAACGGGATCTTCGCAGTGCATACAAACCTGCACTGTAGTCTGAATTGTTGCTGCACGATCGACATAATTGACACTTATTAAAGTCTGCTGCCCATTTGTTTCACATTCGGCGCAGGCCATTTCGCAGGCTTTACAGCCAATGCAGCGCTGCATATCTACAAAAAACTCTTCGTTTGTATTAAAATTGGTCAAATTCATAAGGTCATTTTTTATAGATTAAACACTTGCATACGCTTCAGATTCTTTAGACGGCGCAGCGATTTTTCCTTGCGGATCTAATTGGCAGGCACAGACTTTAAACTCCGGAATTTTTGAAATTGGATCCAAAGTTCCCGGTGTTAATTGATTCGCCGATTTGTTTCCCGGCCAGTGGTACGGAATAAAAACAGTATCCTTTCTAATCGTTTCTACAATATTGGCGGGAAAAATTCCCTCTCCTCTTCTCGTCACCACTCTAACCAGTTCACGTTGTTTGATTCCATATTTTGTAGCCATTTCAGGATGAATTTCTACCATTGGTTCCGGAAACTGATCTACTAATTTTCCTATTCTGCGTGTTTGGGTACCACTTAAATATTGCGAAACGACACGGCCTGTTGTTAAGGTTACCGGATATTCTTCATCCGTAACTTCTCCTGGGAGTTTATAAGGTGCAGGATTAAAATGCGCTTTTCCATCAGGGGTTTTAAACTTTTTGTCTTCCCATAATCTTGGTGTTCCCGGATGGTCTTCTGTTGGACAAGGCCAAAAAATGCCCATATTGTCTTCGACTTTTTTATAGGTGATTCCGAAATAATCTGCTGTTCCTCCTTTTGAAGCGATACGCAATTCATTGAAAATTTCTTCGCTGTTGTTGTAGGTAAATTTATCTTTTTCGCCCAGACGTTCTGCTATTTCTAATAAAATCGAAGTATCGGTTCGCGCGTCGCCCGGTGGCGTAACGGCTTGTCTGATTCGGATTACTCTACCTTCTGCAGAAGTGGTGGTTCCTTCTTCTTCTTCCTGTAAAGATCCAGCCAAAACAATATCGGCATGACGGGCTGTTTCATTCAAAAAGAAATCAATACAAACGTAAAACTCCAATTTTTCGAGTGCCGAACGCACATAATTATTGTTTGGAAGCGATACTAAAGGATTGAAACAAATTGAAATTAATCCTTTGATTTCGTCTCTGTGAATGGCTTCTATAATTTCATAAGCGGTAAGTCCTTTTCCGGGTAAATCTTTTTCGTCGATACCCCAAACTTCAGAAATATATTTTCGGTGTTCCGGATTTCCTATATCTCTGTTTCCCGGTAATTGGTCGCATTTGTGTCCGTGTTCCCTTCCGCCCTGACCATTTCCTTGTCCGGTAATGGTTCCGTAACCGCAATACGGTTTTCCAATTCTTCCGGTGGCTAAAACCAGATTGATACAGCCCAAAACATTATCAACTCCTTTTGAGTGATGTTCGATACCTCTTGCATGCAGTAAAAAGCTAGTTTTTGCTTTTCCCCATAATTCGGCGGCTGCTTTTATTTTTTCCTTGTCAATTCCGGTAACTTCTTCTGCCCATTCCAACGTATAATCTTTCACGGCATCAATAGTTTCCTGAAATCCGGAAGTGTAATTATCAATAAAATCATGATCGAGCATGTCATGATCTACCAGATATTTAAGCATTGCACCGTATAAAGCCGAATCTGTTCCGGGCTTTACGTCTAAATGAATATCAGCCGTTCTTGCCAACGGAATCATTCTCGGATCAATAACAATGAGTTTTGCGCCGCGATCTCTGGCTTTCCAGATCCAATGGGTTAGGGTTGGGAAAGTTTCGCTGATATTGGCTCCGGCTACAATAATGACTTCTGCATATTCTAAATCAGAATAATTATTTGAAGCGCGGTCTAAACCAAATGCTTTTTTATTTCCAGCACCTGCGCTTACCATACAAAGTCTTCCGTTATAGTCGAGGTTTCTTGTTTTTAAGGCAACACGGGCAAATTTTCCAACCAAATAACTTTTTTCGTTGGTTAATGAAACTCCGGATAACATGGAAAAAGCGTGTTTTCCGTATTTTTTCTGAATGCGTTTTATTTCAAAAATGGTTTTATCCATCGCGTCATCCCAGGGAACTTTCTCAAAACCTTTTCCTTCTACTCTTTTTATTGGATGTAAAAGTCTGTCGGGATGATTATTCTGAAGATATCTTTGAACTCCTTTTGGGCATAAACGGCCTTCATTAAAAGGAAATTCCATCCAGGGTTCAAAACCTACTACTTTATTTTCTTTTACTAATAACTGAATGCCGCACTGCATCCCGCAAAAACAGCAGTGCGTTTTTACAACCTCATCTGGTTCGTCTCTTCCGTCATAGCCGTCTACAGGGGCATAATTTAAATGCGGACCAAATTGTTCAATTATTTTTTCAGTTGATACGGGTAGTTTTGCCATTTTGTTTTTTGTTCTTTTTTGTTTCAAGTTTCTCCCGAAGTCTCGGGATCAAGTTTGCTCATAGAACGTAATCCCAAGACTTCGGGAGAAACCTGAAACTTTTTTAAATTATCCAAATAAATTTCCGCCTTCCAGTCTGGCTTTTAGGTGTGCTTGTGCTAAGCGGGATCTTTTCCCTTCGGGGCTTAAATCGAGGTGAGAAGTTCCGTCTTCGTGGGTAAAATCAAAACCTAATTCTTTGGTTACAATTTTCAAATCCTCGATATGAAGTTTTGTTGCGAATTCGTCACCGGTATGCGGACAAACGGCCATTCCTTTTTTAATTCCTTCCTGTTTGTAGATATGGGCTCCGATTTGAGCCGGACGCTGAATGATATGGAAGAATTTTCCAAACGGAATCCAGATCAGAAACATAATTACCGTCACAGCGTGAATTACGGCCAGGAAATCATAGGCGAAACCTTTCATGAATTGATAGGAATATGTCAGGCATAACCCTGTAACAGAAATCGCAATCAATAAAATCAGCGGCAATAAATCACCTTCAAAAGTCTGCGTTGCGATTAATCCGGGATTGGTTAATCTTCTTCTTAAATAATAAACAGATCCAATAATTACTAGCCACGAAGACCAGTTCAGGGCATGAAAAATTAAAAAAGCCAGAAATGAATTTATTTTAAAATCCATCATTTTAAATCCAAAGAAATGGGCTTCGTAAATGGAAATTGAATTTGGTGCCAGTGTAAAGTGAATCCACCCAAACGTAAGCGGTATGGTAATCGCAAAAGCAGAAATACATCCCAAAGCGATACAAAAATGGGCAAACCATCTGTACTTGCTTCGCGGATAAATAAATTTCTGAACGACGATATTCTGTACAGATTCTTTCCCCAAAAACCATAAATGAGAAAATACTTTTCCGGTAAAAAGGAATTTAAGGCTTCTTTTAAAATACATCCATGTTGGAGGTCTTTGCAGCCAAACGGTATATCTATACACAATTCCAAAGAAAGCAAAAACGGTTCCGAATAAATAAGTGACTAATGCTGCATCAAAATTTTGTAATTCTCTTGATCCGTAAAACACCAGTACAATCGTAAGTATAGAAACCAGTGTCGCAACAAGTAAAGCTTTGGTATTAAATGTTTTATCTTTCATCCTTAATTTTTAATTTAATGATTACTCCTTTAACTTGGTTTTTCACAATTTTTACGATTGTAGAACCACCAATTGATACCTGTAGCTAATATAGTAAAAAAACAAACACCAATAAAGAATTGATTTACAGTACCATTAGTCGAAATATTATTCCCAATTAGTTTAGAAAATATAAAAGGACCAAATGCTGCAATTGCGGCTGTCCATCCAATTACGCCTGCTGCCTGACGCTGGTTTTCGGCAAAAATAATTGGGTATTGTCTAAAGGTTCCTGCATTTCCAACTCCGGTAAAGAAGAACATACACAGAATTACGGCCACAAAGAGCGGAAACTGATCCATGCTTGTTGGCGCCACTAATCCCTGCGTTACCAAAATTATGGCTCCCGTTAAAATTCCTAAACCTGTAATGGTGGTTAATATCGCCCCGCCTACTTTATCAGCTACAAAACCAAAGGCAATTCTACTGGCTGAACCAATTAGCGGTCCGTAAAATGCATATACTAACGGATCCGGTGCGTTTGGAAAATCTCCGTACAAAAATTTAATCATTAATGGAAAAGCTGCTGAAAGTCCTGCAAATGTTCCAAAAGTCATTACGTAAGTAATCGTGCAATACCAAGTGTGTTTATTCGAAAATATATCCAGCTGTTCTTTTATAGAGGCTTTCATTGGTATACTTCTCAAATAAAACCAGCTTACAATAGCTAAAAGAATTAAAAATGGTGCAAACCAAAAAGCCGCTGACTGTAAATAGATGGGTGTATTTTTAACGGCTGTATTTTCCGGACTCATCTGATTTAATATTTTTTCTGCCAGTTTCGGATTTGCACCCGCAATTGCTTTGGCCTTTGCTTTTACCGGCAATGAAGCAAAAACAATTGTTTTATCTTTAGAATATATCGCAGTAGTTACAGAATCAAGTATGTTTTGTTTTACGTTAGAAAGTATTTTAGCTTGTATTTCGGCATCAAGTGCTGCAAAAACTTCTTTTTGTTTTTCTACAGTTGTGTTTTGAAAAACGGTTACGGCTTCTTTAGAATCAATACTCGTAAATACCGTTGACGCGCCATAGATTCCGACGCTTATAATAAGCGGTGTAACAAACTGTGCTATCGAAACACCAAAATTCCCTATTCCGGCCTGAATTCCCAGTGCTGTACCTTTTAATCTTTTTGGAAAAAACAGGCTCGTGCTTGGCATGTAAGATGAAAAATCGCCTCCTCCAAAACCTGTTGTAAATGCTAAAACAGCAAATACCCAAAAAGGAGTATTTACATTCATAACGGCAAAACCTATTCCGATTACGGGAATTAATTTAATTGCTGTTGCAAAAGAAACTACATGACGGGTTCCAAATATGGGCAATATAAAAGTGTGAATTATTCGGAGAAATCCGGCTGCTAATCCGGGAATTGCGGTTAACCAAAAGAGCTGGTCTTTGGAGAAATTAAATCCAAGGCCTGGTAATTTAACCGCTATTACACTCATCATAAACCATGAGGCAAAAGACAAGATTAATGTTAATGTTGTAATTGTTAATGTTCTCCATGCTATTTTACTTCCGCCAGCATTCCAAAACGCTTCATCTTCCGGTTCCCATTTGTCTAACCAAGTTTTCATTATTTTTATGTATTAAATTATTTATCTTCTATTTCTCTTGTAAAATCGGGTGATTTGCTTCTCATGGCATTGATAATTGTTTTGTGCATCCATAACAGGCAAAGAACAGAAACTATAAAAATGAAAATCCATGAACTGGTCCATAGTCCGGTGTAGTTGAGAAGATATCCGAAGATTATCGGCCCGAAGAATCCACCGAGTCCGCCAATTAAACCAACCATTCCGCCAACGACTCCAACTTCATTTGGAAAATATTCCGGAATATGTTTGTAAACAGCTGCTTTTCCAATTCCCCACGAAATACCAATTAGGATTACCAGAACTACATAAACCCAGAGATTGGCACTGAAATTAATTTGTGTAATTCCCTTTGCTAATAATTCTTTCTTTTTTACTTCCTGATTTTGCTTTACAACAATTTCCTGCCAGGATTTCTTTACCGGAAAAACAGATTCGCCATTCATTTCTGAATCTTTCTTATGGCTGATTTGATATGTTTTACCGCTTACGATTATGTGGTCGGCTGAGAGTTCTGTTACAACTCCATTATTCATTGCCATAACACCCGGGCCGGCGGTATAGATTTCCATCTTTGGAAACATTAGTAAAAAACTGATTACAATTGAGGATCCTAAAACCCAATACATCACTTTTCGGGCACCAAATTTATCTGAGAGATATCCGCCAAAAGCTCTGATAACACCCGATGGCAGACTAAATAGTGTTGCGAACATTCCGCCCATAACTAATGTTGTGCTGTACACATTCATGAAATTGGGAAGCAGCCATTGTGAATACGCCACAAAAAAACCGAAAACTAAAAAGTAGTAAGCGCCAAAACGCCAGACACGTACATTTTTAAGCGGTGACATTAATTCTGAAATTGTTTTAGAAACTCCGGGATTGGTTTTATTTTTTGCAAAAACAATAAAAAGAATTCCTATTAGTACCAGCGCGGCGGCGTAAATAACAGGAAGCATTTTCCAGCCGTTTACCGGATCTTTTTCAGATAAATGATTTAATAATGTTGGTGCTATAAAAGTGGTAATTGCAGCTCCGGCATTTCCCATTCCGAAAATTCCTAAGGCTCTTCCCTGCCATTCTTTCGGATACCAGATGGAGGTATAACCGATTCCGACTGCGAAACTTGTTCCGACCAAACCAAAGAAAAAACTTAAAACAGCGAAACTCCAAAACGAACCGGCAAAAGACAGTAAAAAAAGCGGCACAGCGCATACGAATAGTAAAGTTGCAAAAACAATTTTGCCACCATATTTGTCCGTTAATATTCCGATTGGGAGTCTAAAAACTGAACCGGAAAGTATTGGAATCCCTAACAGCCAGCCCGTTTCAACGACTGTAAAATTAAATATTCCTTTATCTGCCAGATAGGTAACTAAAACACCATTTAGTGTCCAGCAGGCAAAACAAACCGTAAAAGCAAGTGTATTAAGAAATAAAATTCTGTGTGATTTTGATAAACTGCCCATAAAGAACTTTTTAAAATATACTTCAAATAATTAAGAGGCTACATCTTAATTACAGAACAAAATTACAGTCTTGGTATAGGGCAAAGAATGACATATATCATATTAAAGACTTTTTTGTCTTTAATTCAACTGTAGCCTGTCCTATTTTTGATAAAATTGTTTTTTAGTTCTCTTCTGGCGTTTTTTTTCCTTTTTAAGCCCACTTTAGTTTACTCTAAACCATTATAAATAAGGAAATTAAATAGAAAAAGATTACATTTTCCTTAATCAGAAAAAGAAAAAATTAACATCAGTAGGAAAAAATATTTAACATAAGTAATTAAAAATCAATACATTAAACACTAAGCTATATATTCAGAAAAGATTTTTTTGAAAAAAATGAAGGAAACTTTTGGTTTTTATTATATTAAAATTAACTTTGTCTATAGGATTAGTAGAGTTTAAAACCATAAAAAACTATATTTTGAAAACAACCGAAAGAAATACGTCTTGCATTCTTCTTAAAAATTACACTTATAGCGCTTCTTGTTGTATGTGTATGTGTTGTTAGTTTCTTATTCCTAATTCGTTTTAATTGAATTTCCAAAAACACATATTAAAAACGAATCTTTTTAAAATTCACCACCAGAATTTATTTATTGAAAATTACAAAAGTCTGTTTAATGAACTTATGTGTATTGAATTGATTGTTGAAATAACACCTATATTCCAAAAAAAAAATTAATAACTAAAAAAACTAAAAATGAAAAAAATGCATCGCTGCTGTTGTAAATAAAAAAAAAGCCATTTCTGCGGCAACAGAAATGGCGAGGCTTAAAAACATTTATCGTGAAATAAAGGAACAAAAATAGAGAGTTGAAAAATCAGCCCTCAGGACTCCTTGTTAATTATTTAAACCATTACAAAGAAATGAAAAAAATATTAAACATATACTCATTGCTTTTTCTCCTGTTTTTTTCGGCAGGAATTAATGCCCAGAATACAACCCCTCTTATACAATCCAAACTTGACGGAACAATCGTTGATGACATTACTAATCAGCCCATTATAGGAGCATCTGTAACCATTAAGGGAACAACGCACGGAGTTGTGACAGATGCAGAAGGAAAATTTTATTTTCAGACCGGTCAGAAATTTCCTTACACCCTTATAGTAAGCTATATCGGATACAAAAAAGCTGAAGTTATAGTCGAAAAAAATCCGGTGATTATTCACTTAAAAGAAGAAAGACAGGAACTTGACGAATTGGTAGTTGTGGGTTACGGAACGCAGAAAAGAAAAGATATTACAGGTTCTGTAGCTTCTGTACCAAAAGCAAATTTATCTCAGGTAACCTCATCGGCAGATAACTTACTGCGAGGCGCTGTTGCGGGTGTGGTAGTTACGCAAAGTTCCGGTCGTCCGGGTGCTTCTTCCAGCGTGCGTATTCGTGGAGGAAACTCCATTACAGCGGGTAACGAACCGTTATATGTGGTTGACGGAATTTTGATTTACAATGACAACTCAAACAGTTCTGCGGGGGTATCTTTTGCAGGAGCGAGTTTAAATGTTTTATCAACCATAAATCCGGCCGATATTGAATCTATCGAAGTATTGAAAGATGCTTCTGCCACTGCAATTTATGGTTCACGTGGAGCAAACGGTGTTGTAATTATCACCACCAAAAAAGGAACAAAGGGACAGGATAATATTTCGTACCAGGGTTATTTTGGATTTCAGAATGTTTCTAAAAGACTTCATGTAATGAATGCCAGCCAATGGGCAAGTTTACGAAATGATGTTCAGGCCAGTATTGGCCAGGCTCCTTCTTTTACCGCAGCGCAGATAGAAGCTTTTAAAACTTCAGGAAGCTACGACTGGCAGGATGCTGCTTTCAGGACTGCCGCTCCGGTGCAAAATCACCAGTTGTCTTTTTCAGGCGGGGACGAAAGATCACGATATTCTATTTCTGCAGGATATTTTGATCAGGAAGGTATTGTTTTGGGATCTGATTTCAGACGTATTTCTCTTCGTGCGAATTACGAAAGAAACTATTCTCAAAACTTTAAATTCGGTATCAATGCCAATTATAGTAATTCACTTTCCAATGGTTTAGGAGCCAGCAGCAGCGGTGGAAGAAATCCAAACCCTATAGCCGGTATTTTATTAACTGCTCCTGTAGTACCAATTAGAAATGAAAACGGAAGTTATAATGTAACCAACAATCCGTATGCAACTTCTGTAAACGGTTATGTTCCGAATCCGATTAATGATCTGGAAAATACTGTTAATGAAACTAAAATCAACAGAATCCTAACGAGTTTATTTGGGGAGTACAAAATCACTAAAAAACTGACTGCAAAAGTGGCTGTAAGCGGTGACGTTATCAATACAAAACAAAATTATTATGCGCCTGCAAATACATCAAATGGTGCAGGAACAAAAGGTTTGGCTTCTGTTGGGGACAGACTGGTAAGCTCCGTATTAAATGAAAATACCTTAAACTATAACACCAACTTTGGTGAAAACCACAAATTCTCAGCTTTAGGAGGTTATACACTTCAATACACTCAGGGCGAAGTGGTTAATGCCGGTGCCAATACATTTATAAATGATTCTAATACTTATAATGCTCTTCAGGATGGTGTTCCTGTAAAGCCGTATAGCGATGCATTCGAAAGTGTTTTAAAATCATGGCTTACGAGAGTAAATTATTCTTATAAGGGAAAATACAATTTTACGGTTTCTGCACGTGCGGATGGTTCTTCACGATTTGGATCTGAATCACTTTGGGGGTATTTCCCTTCTGCCGGTTTCTCATGGAATATTACCGACGAAGAATTTGCAAACAATATCAAAGGTGTAACCGAAGCTAAACTTAGAATTACTGCCGGAACAACAGGAAACCAGGAAATTGGAAATTATCTTGCCTTGGCCTCAATGGGTTCTGTAAACTATTCTTTTGGAGGAACTTTATATACTGGTCTTGCCCCTACCCGACTGGCAAATCCGGATTTGAAATGGGAAAAAACAAACCAGTATAATGTTGGTTTAGATTTATCTCTTTTAGACAGAAAAATCAATTTTGTTTTTGATGTGTATTATAAAAAGACAAACGATTTATTAATCAGTGTACCAGTACCATTGACTTCCGGATATGCAACTATACTTCAAAACATTGGAGGTGTTGAAAACAAAGGGATCGAAATTGGTTTAACAACTGAAAACCTGAAAACAGAAAACTTCTCATGGAACTCTAATATTGTTTTCTCTGCCAACCGAAATAAAGTGGTAGCAATCGGAAACGGAGTCGATCAGTTCTTTCCTGTAGTACCAAACGGCTCTCTTTTGCAACAACAGCCGGTTACCGTAAAAGTGGGTTTACCCTTAGGAACTTTCTGGGGATACAAAACAAACGGAATTTTCCAGACTCAGGAAGAGATCAATACACAACCAAAAATCAACAGTTTAGCAAATACAAAAATTGGAGACAGAAAATATGTTGACACAAACGGAGATGGTGTAATCACTGCTCTTGATAAAGGAAACTTAGGTTCTTCACAACCAAAATTTGTTGGAAGTTTCAGCAATACGGTTTCTTATAATGATTTTGATTTGAGTTTCTCTTTTCAGGGTTCTTACGGCGGAAAAATCTTCAATGCCTTAAATCAGCAGTTAGAAATTTCTACTCTTGGAACCAATGCCAATGTGACTTTAGAAGATCGTTGGACACCGACAAACCCAAGCAACGAAATTCCAAGAGCAACAAGTTCTCCATTAGGAATCGTTTCTGAGCGTTATGTAGAAGATGCTTCTTTCTTACGATTAAAATTAATCACTCTTGGATATACTCTACCAAAAAGCGTGTCTAAAAAACTGGGCGCAAAAAGTGTGAAATTTTATGTCTCTGCAGAAAACCTGGTTACCTGGACAAAATACACTGGTTATGACCCGGAGGTAAGTTCATACGAACAAAACAACTTATATCCCGGAATTGATTTTGGTTCTTATCCAAACTCAAAAACATTCATCTCAGGCCTGAACGTAACTTTTTAAGTAAAAAATATATAAAATGAAAAAGATAATAATAACATTCCTTTTAAGTGCCGGACTATTTGTATCGTGCACAGATCTGGAGGTAACACCAACCTCTTTTGTAACCGAAGATAATTACTTTATCACCCAGGATGATGCCGTTGCGAGTGTAACTGCAGTCTATGCCTCTTTGAGTGTTGATCCGGGAGAGCAGAGTTTATTTGGAAGAAATCTTTATTTCTTAACCGATATGGCTTCAGATTATGCTGCGGCAGGAGTTTCTGCTACGAATCCACAGGTAAGGGCTTTGAGCAGTTTAACGCATGATGCAACCTCAGACCGTGTTCAGGTAGCGTGGAGACAAATTTATGCGGGGATCAACAGAGCCAATGTTTCTATTGACAATATCCCGAAAGTATCGGGATCTGAAGTGGTAAAAACAAGATTAATCAACGAAGCTAAATTTATCCGTGGCTTACTTTATTTTCAGGCAGTTCGTCTTTGGGGCGGAGTTCCGATTGTTTTGCACGAACCGACTACTATTGAACTTGAAAGTTTGAAAACAAAAAGAAGAAGTGCAGAGGACGTTTATGCGCAGATTATTTCAGACTTAACCGCTGCCGAAGCTTTGCCTGCCACTTATGGTGCAGCAGACACAGGAAGAGCAACATCAGGAGCTGCAAAGGCAATTTTAGCAAAAGTTTACCTGACGAGAAAAGAGTGGCCAAATGCCATTTTAAAATCAAGAGAAGTAATAAATGGGGGTTACGGATATGCTCTTTTCGAAAACTTTCAGGACATATTTACTAAAACAAAAAAGAACGGAAAGGAACATATTTTCTCTGTTCAGTTTGAACCGAATCAGGCCGGAAACGGATCTAGCGGAAGTACTTTTCAGGCAACATCGTTTACCGGATTTACAGCAACAGAACCTGCTGATATTATCTCTGATGTGGCATTATTCTATGACATTTATGAAGCCGGAGATACAAGAAGAGATGTTAGTTATGCTAAACAATTGCTTAATCCGACAACAGGAACGCTTTATACATTTCCAAAACCAATCTTCAAAAAATACCTGGATCTGAGCAATTTGGCAACTCCCGGGAATGTTGCCATCAATTTTCCGCTGATTCGTTATGCTGACATTTTATTGTCTTTAGCGGAAGCGATCAATGAGCAGGGAACTCCAACACCGGAAGCTTTTGAACTGATCAATCAGGTACGAAGAAGAGCCTACGGAAAACCGATCACGACACCAGATGCAACAGTAGATTTAGTTGGTTTAGATCAGGCCGGTTTCAGGGCTGCCATACAGGAAGAACGCAAAAAAGAATTTGTTCAGGAAGGACAAAGATGGTTCGACTTGGTACGTTGGGGAACTTTGGTTACCGAAGTGAAAAAAGTGACAGCAAAAAATTCAGTTTCAGCAAAAAATAATCTTTATCCTATTCCGCAAAGCGAAAGAAATATTGACCCGGATGGTTTACCACAAAACCCTCTGTATTAACTAGAAAACTACCAAAAAAACTATTAATTATGAAAAATTTTAAAAATAATTTAGCAATCAAAAGTCCTAAAAAAGGGCTTTTGATTACTGCATTGCTAGTGGCACAACTGGGAATTGCACAAGAAAAAGAAGAGTTTAAAGGCACAATCGGCAAGACTCTGGCTGATTCTAAAGAATATTGGCCTGAACCTGTAAAAGCACCAAAAGGCGCTCCGAACGTAGTCTGGATTTTACTGGATGATGTTGGTTTTGGAGCGGCAAGTGCTTTTGGAGGATTAATCAACACTCCGACTTTTGATAATCTGGCGGACAACGGATTACGCTACACCAACTTCCATACAACGGCAATTTGTGCTCCAACGCGTGCTGCCTTACTAACCGGAAGAAATTCAGGAAGAGTACACGTAAGCGGATTTTCGCATACTATTTTATCGGCAGGTTTTCCCGGCTGGGACGGAAGAATTCCTTCTGATAAAGGAACCATCGCTGAGATTTTACGTGAAAACGGATACAACACTTTTGCCGTTGGTAAATATGGTGTAACTCCGGATGAAGACGCTACAGATGCGGGGCCGTTTGACAGATGGCCAACCGGAAAAGGTTTTGATCATTTCTACGGATTCCTTGGTTCTCAAACCGATCAGTACAATCCTGATTTAGTGGAAGATCAGGTACATATTAAACCTGACGGACGTCACTTAAATGAATTGATTACCGACAAAGCAATCAGCTATATTCAAAAACAGCAAAAAGCAGCACCCGGAAAACCATTCTTTTTATACTATGCGCCGGGAGCGATTCACGCACCTCATCAGGTTGCCGAAAAATGGGTTGAACCTTACAAAGGAAAATTTGATCAGGGCTGGGATGTTTATCGTGAAAAAGTATTGGCAAACCAAAAGAAATTAGGAACTGTTCCTCCCAATGCCGTTTTACCGGAACGCAATCCGCTTATTACCGAATGGAAAAAATTAACTCCGGATCAGAAAAAAGTATATGCAAGATTCATGGAAGTTTACGCCGGATTCCTGACGTATACAGATGCTGAAATTGGAAGAGTGGTTAATTACCTAAAAGAAAGCGGCCAGCTTGACAACACTTTGATCTTTGTTGCCATTGGAGATAACGGAGCCAGTAAAGAAGGAACTTTGCAGGGAACAATCAACCAAAGTTTGTTTTCTCAGGGAAAATCAGAGGAAGAAAATCTTCAGAGCAATTTGAATAATATTGGCGAAATCGGAACTGCAAAAGGTTTAAATACCAATTATCCTCTGGGATGGGCGCAGGCAACAAACGTTCCTTTCAAAAACTGGAAACAAGATGCACATTCTGAAGGCGGAACCCGTAACCCGTTAATTGTTTTTTATCCAAACGGAATAAAAGACAAAGGCGGAATCAGAAATCAATACAGCCACGTAACGGATTTATTGCCTACAACTTTGGAAATTGCCGGAATCAAAGCACCGGAATATATCAAAGGAATTAAACAGGATATTATTCAGGGTTCTTCATTTCAGGCTTCTTTGGATAATGCAAAAGCAGAATCTTTACACAAAGTTCAGTACTACTATATCTTCGGAAACAGAGCTATTTATAAAGACGGATGGAAAGCTGCGGCGGCACATTTACCGGATTCATTTGCTGTAAAACAATCATTAGGTAAAAACGAAAAACCGGTTGCAAGCAATTTTGACACTGATGTTTGGGAATTATACAACTTAAACGAAGATTTTAACGAACGTAACAATCTGGCTAAAAAGTATCCTGAAAAACTGGCTGAACTTCAGAAATTATTTGATGAGCAGGCAAAAGAAAACAATGTTTACCCGTTGATTGACTGGCAGGATGTTTACAACAGAAGAATTCATAATACCGGAGCTGACAAAGGAAAAACTTTGCAGGATTTAGTGAAACAAGTAACTAAACCAGCTGATACAGAAACTAAATAATGATTACCAAAACCTGCAAGGTTTAAAACCTTGCAGGTTTAAATCTATTCCGGCAAAAATCATCAAATTCTACAAGGTTTTGAAAACCTTGCAGGAAATCAACTCGTAAACAATGAAAAAAAATAAATACAATACAGCAAACATTAAAAGCCTACAAAAAGGACTTTTGATTACGGCTTTACTTGTCACTCAATTTGGAATTGGGCAAACCAAACCGGATCCAAATTATAAAGGCGTAGTAGGAAAAACTCTTGCTGACTCCAAAGAGTATTGGATCGATCCCGTAAAAGCTCCCGAAGGTGCGCCAAATGTGGTCTGGATTTTACTGGATGATGTTGGATTTGGAGCTACAAGTGCTTTTGGAGGTTTGGTTAATACTCCTACTTTTGAAAAACTGGCTAATAACGGTTTGCGTTATACCAACTTTCACACCACTGCCATTTGTGCCCCTACCCGTTCGGCATTATTAACCGGACGTAATTCGCACGCCGTTCATGTTGGAGGATTTTCACATACATCTATGTCGGCAGGATTTCCGGGTTGGGACGGAAGACTTCCTTCTTCGGCAGGAACTATTGCAGAGATTTTACGTGATAATGGCTACAATACTTTTGCTGTTGGAAAATATGGTGTCACTCCGGATGAAGATGCAACAGATGCAGGGCCTTTTGACAGATGGCCAACCGGAAAAGGTTTTGAGCATTTTTACGGATTTCTTGGTTCTCAAACCGATCAGTACAATCCTGATTTGGTGGAAGATCAGACCTGGTTAAACGGAAATACAAAACTAAACGGTGCCGAAAAAGACAAATCTAAAAATGAATTTGTAACGGATTTAAAAGGAAAGCATTTAAGCGAATTAATTACTGATAAAGCAATTACATACATTAATCGCCAAAAACATGCGGCACCAAACAAACCTTTCTTTTTGTACTATGCACCGGGAGCAACACATTCTCCGCATCAGGTAGAAAAACAATGGAGTGATAAATACAAAGGTAAATTTGACGAAGGCTGGGATGCCTACCGTGATAAAGTCATTGCCAATCAGAAAAAATTAGGACTGATTCCATCTGATGCAAAACTTCCGGTTCGTGATTCTTATGTTCCGGCGTGGAATACGTTATCTGTAGATGAGAAAAAACTATACGCTCAGTTTATGGAAATATACGCAGGGTATTTAGAATATACCGATTTTGAAGTGAGCAGAATTGTAGATCACCTAAAATCAATTAACCAGCTGGACAATACTATTTTCTATATTATTTTGGGAGATAACGGAGCGAGTAAAGAAGGAACTTCAATTGGACTGGTAGACGAATCATTCCGAAAACTTTCTGATCCTAAAACAAAAGAAGAATCTTTGAAAGCCAATTTATCTAAAACAGCCTTATTGGGAACGCCTGCAGCCACCAAAGAAAATTATCCTCACGGATGGGCTTTGGCAGCCAATACTCCGTTTAGAAATTTAAAACAAGATGCACATTCTGAAGGTGGAACAAGAAATCCGTTAATTGTATATTATCCGAAAGGAATCAAAACTCCCGGAATTCGTACGCAATACGGGCATGTAATTGATATTCTACCGACAACGTTAGAAACTGTCGGAATTAAAGCTCCGGAAACCATCAGAGGAATTGCTCAGGATTCTATACAAGGGACTTCCCTGGCCTATTCTTATGCGGACGCAAAAGCGCCTTCGAGACACAAAATACAGCATTATTACATTTTTGGATCAAGATCACTTTATAAGGACGGATGGAAAGCTTCGGCACCTCATCATCCTGATTACATTGATATTACACAAAATGATGCTTTATCTCAAAAAGATGAACCAAGCAATTTTGATAATGATGTCTGGGAACTTTATAACCTCAACGTCGATTTCAACGAAAGAGTCGATTTAGCCAAAAAGAATCCGGAGAAATTAAAAGAACTTCAGGCTGAATTTGATAATCAGGCAAAGAAAAACAATCTCTATCCTTTGATTGACTGGCAGGACGTGTTAAGACAGCGCATTCACAAGAAAAAGTAAATAAAAACCCCGTCAGAGCTGTTACGTCTGTAATAGCTCTGATATTAAAAAAAGTAAATTATGGCAGCAACAAAACCACTTATCAGGAAAGGCATTTTTGCTTTGATCCTTGTAGTAATTGCAGTAAGTTTTTACTACTTAACTATATGGGTAACTCCGTATTATGTTCAGCATAAATTCGCTTCAAAGAGCGAAGGTTATGTCAATACGCCACGATTTGGTGAGCAGCCAAATGCTGAAAACAGCCGCGTTGTTCCTTTACCAAATCCTGATTTCCTGTATTCTACAATCAGTTACGATTTAAAAGAAAATGTTTTGAAAATTTCCGGTATCGTTCCTGATTCAACCTATTGGTCCATTTCGGCTTATCAGGAAAATACAACCAATTATTTTGTTGAAAACGAAGAAAAAGTGAAAGCAAAATTTGAATATTATTTAGCTCCTGAAGGAAGCACATCAGAAGCTTTAAAAAATATTCCGAAAGAAAAGATCATTTACAGCCCGACTACAAAAGGCCTGATCCTGTTTCGTTATTTAGTTTCAAAAGCGTATCCGGTAAAAACGCTGGCAGAATTGCAGCATGGTGTAACAGTAGAAAAACTGACTAATTAATTTTCAACTTTAAAATCAAATCAAAATGGCTTTAAATCAAAAAATAAAGAAAATAGCAATCGGACTTGGATTAGTTCTTTTGGCTGTTGTTTTAGGAAGCGGAATTGGTGTTTACAACATTACTTCCGGAAAAAGTGATTCCCAACGCACCATTGGCAACTGGCAGACTGTTGATAAAGACAAAGACCTAAGTACTGTCGATTTACTGACTATTGCGCAGGTAGCTGTTTTTGGTCCTTATGCCTTAACCAAAAAAGAGGTTATTTATCTAAGTACCAGTACAGATAGTGACGGAAATCCTTTAGACCCAAAATCGGACTATGTGATTAACGGAAAAAAACTCGATGCAAAATACTGGAGCATTACTGCGTATGACCAAAACGGGTTTTTAATCAAAAATCCAATCAATAAATACAGCTACAATCTGGAAGATGTAAAATATGAATCGGACAGTACTACTTATAAAATCAACCTTTCGGGTTCAGAGAAAAAAGAAAACTGGCTGCCCATAAACAATGTCGAAAAAACGACTTTAATCATTCGTTTGTATTTGCCTTCAGAAAAACTGAGAGAAAATCTAACAGTTGAGACACTTCCGATTATTCAAAAAGTAAAATAAAAAGCATTTTATAACAAAATAAATGAAAAACGAATAAATAAAACTCTACTACATCCATAGAATTAGCAGTTAATTATTTAGTTTTACATTAAGTATTAAAACACAGAGCGATATGAAACGAGTAGATTATGAAATCATAGGAAAAAAGATTGTCGTTGGCGCAATTGTATTTTTAGTTCCGCTGGTAATTTTAGCCGGAGGATTGGTATTAATTAATCAATTTTTAAAATAAGAAATCATGGCAATAGTTCAAAAAGAAAAACTAACAAGAGACTTGATCATTAGTCTATTTATATACAGTCTGCCGGTAGTGGCAATTTTCCTGTATTTTAAACTTACCAATAACGTTGTGACCGAATCACATCTTACTTTACCCCCATTTTTAGAATTTGCACAACCAGTGTTTCAAAACATTAGAACCTGGGGATTAATTGTATTTATGATAGTTTTAGGAATTGTCGAATTTGCCGCAGGTCTTTATGATGACGAATGGACAGGTGAAGAACGCAAAATAGATATTGTTTCTTTCTTAGCGCCAAAATTACTTTTACCTCCGGTAATTGCATTTTTCAGCTTAACAGCTTTACCGTATTTATTACCAAATGCTGCTAATGCATTGTCATGGGTTCCGTTTTGGGGAGGATTTTTCCTAATCGCAATTGCCGATGATTTAACACAATACTGGTACCACAGATTACATCATCAGGTACCATTTTTATGGCGTTTTCACAGAACACACCATTCTGCTCCATACATGGGAATGGCAATGGCGTCAAGACAAAACTTTATATATACGGTTTTCTTTTCTCAAATTTATCTGACTGCCACTTTAACCTATTTAGGTTTAGGATTACCGGCTTTATTTGTTTTGGTAATTAAAAGTATCATCACTTTGGGCGCGCATTCAAGCATTGCATGGGATAAGCCATTTTACAAATACAAAGTTTTACATCCATTTGCATGGGTTTTAGAAAGACTGATTTCTACTCCGGCAACACACCACGCACACCACGCAGATACCAGCGGCGACGGTGTTGGACACTTTAAAGGAAACTTCGGAAACATGTTTTTTATTTGGGATATGATTTTCGGAACGGGATTAATCACTCGTAAATTCCCGGAATCTTACGGAACCAAATCATACAAACAGGAAGAATGGTACGCACAATTTTTATGGCCGATATTCAAATCTAAAAAAGAAGGAAGTTCTCTTGCCGATGGTGTATTGTCATTTCCATTAAAAGCCAAACCGGTAGAAAATGTAATAGAAACTCCAGAACAAACTCCGGTTTTAGAGCAGGCTTAATCTAAAATGTAAATAAAAATATAAAGTGCGGCAGTGTATTCAAATTAAACATGAATACGCTGCCCGTTTTTATCAAACCCTTTCCATTATGAAAAATAACAGCATTAAATACAGCATAGCAACGTTAGTTTTGCTCTTTACAATCGTAGGATTTTCGCAAAATAAAAGTTCCAATACCGTTTCATTAGATGTTTTTTACAGCAAAATTCAGGCTGAAAAAAAACCGCAGATTATCGATGCACGAGGCGCGGAAGAATTTGCCCTGAATCATATTAACGGTGCGGTAAACTTCAATTTAGAGTCAAAAGATTATGCTGAACAAGTGGCAAAATTAGACAAATCCAAACCTGTTTTCACCTACTCGATTGGGGCCGGAAGAAGCGTTTGGCTGGCCGATGCTTTATTGAAAAATGGCTTTAAAGAAGCTTATAGTCTTGAAGGTGGTATTGCCAACTGGATCGGCAACGGAAAGCCTTTTTATGCCAATTCTAAAAGTAAGCTAACCCAGACTGAATACAACAAAATCATTGCAGATAACAAAACCGTTCTGGTTGATATCGGATCGAAATATTGCGGAGCCTGTACCAAAGTAAAACCGGTTTTAGAAACGATCAGAAATCAATATGGCGAAAATCTAAAAATAGTAGAAATTGAATTAGAAACCAGCCCGCAGGTCATTGCTGACTTAAAAACCATCAAAGGTTTTCCAACCCTGATCTTATATCAGAATGGTAAAATTGTTTTCAAAAAAGACGGTTTGGGCGATTTAAAAAACGATGTTGATACTGCTTTGGCTTCGAAATAATAGCTTAATTCCAAAAAAACTAACCCATAATGGCAACCTATAAAAAAATAACCAAAATTGTAGTATACGTTTTAACAGTGCTACTTATTATCGCAGCATTTCTTTTCTGGCCGATTAATACCGATGGGAAATTAGTCGAAACTGATAAAAAATTAGCAGAAGGAAAAGCAGCTTTTCTGGCACAAAAAGACACGTCTGGTACTTCAAAAAAGCCCAATATTATCATTCTCCTTGCCGATGATTTGGGTAAATATGATATTTCATTATACGGAGGAAAATTGACTCCGACACCGCAAATAGATTCTTTGGCGGCATCCGGGGTGACTTTTACAGACGGATATGTTTCGTCTTCTATTTGTTCGCCTTCCCGTGCGGGATTAATCACAGGCCGTTATCAGGAACGTTTTGGACATGAATATCAGCCGGGAGACCGTTATCCGAAAAACAACCTGGAATATTATGCCTTTAAATATTTAATCAAAACAGATAACTGGAAACTTAACTCAAAAATCGAATATCCCAATGATGCTTCGATTGCTACTCAGGGACTTCCGAAATCTGAAATTACTTTTGCCGATTTAGCCAAAAAGCAGGGTTACAGTACCGGAATTATCGGAAAATGGCATTTGGGCCACAACAAAGGATTTTTCCCTTTAGACCGCGGTTTCGATTATCATTACGGGTTTTATCAGGCATTTTCGCTTTTTGCTCCCGAAGACGATAATCCGGATATTATCAATCACCATCACAAAGATTTTACCGATAAAACAATCTGGGGCAAAGGGCGTGTCGGAATCGGGCAAATCCGCAGAGATTCTACCATTATTGATGAAAAAGCATATTTAACCGAAAAGTTTGCCGAAGAAGCGGAAGCGTTTATCGATAAAAATAAAACCAAACCGTTTTTATTGTATGTTCCGTTTAATGCTCCACATACGCCATTTCAGGTTCGTAAAAAATATTACGATCGTTTCCCGAATGTAAAAGACGAAAACAAAAGAGTGTATTTTGCCATGATCAGCGCTTTGGACGATGCGATTGGAAGAATACGTGAAAAAGTAAAAAAAGAAGGTTTAGAAGAGAATACGCTTATCTTTTTTGCCAGTGACAACGGTGGCGCCGATTATACTTTTGCTACAACAAACGCACCGCTTAAAGGAGGTAAATTTTCTCATTTTGAAGGCGGTGTAAATGTTCCGTTTGCACTTTCGTGGAAAGGAAAAATCAAGCCGCATACCATTTATAAAACTCCCGTAAGTACTCTGGATATTTTTAGCACCATTGCAGCCGTAACCCATTCCGGTTTACCGAAAGACAGGATTTATGACGGGGTTAATTTAGTTGATGTGGTCAATAATAACAAAGTAGCACATAAAGATTTGTACTGGCGTTCGGGTGATGCAAAAGCGATCAGAAGCGGTGACTGGAAACTAATCATCAGCGGAATAACGCATGAAAAATGGCTTTATGATTTATCAAAAGACAAATCTGAAACGACAGATCTGGCTGCTAAAAATCCTGAAAAAGTAAAAGAACTTCAGACTGCTTTACAAAATTGGGAAAAAGGATTAATTAAACCTCTTTGGCCTAATCTGACGTATTATGAATTCGATTTTGGAAAACAAAAATACTTTGTCGATTTATAATTAAACAAACATTCCTGCAAGGTTTTGAAAACCTTGTAAGTTTACTTTTTTATACAATATCAATAATTAATACCTACAAGGTTTTAGAAACCTTGCAGGACATCAATAATAAATTGCCTCCAGCTTTAGCTGGAGGTTTAAAATTTGAAGGCAAAAGGCTTTAGCCAAACTTTTTATTCGGCTAAAGTCTTTTCTATTCGCAAATTGGTTACCTCCGGCTAAAGCTGGAGCCAATGGAATAATTCTTAGAATAATCAAAAATATGTCAACTCAACCCAAACAATTTAATATTCACGAAGACTGGACCGTCGTCATTCTGGGATTCATCATTATCGGAATTTCGTTATTTATTTTTCTTCCACAAGTTCCTGTTTTTGCCTGGTCAGACAGCCCGGACTTATTTACGAAAGTATTCGCTTTTGCAAACCTTAAAATCCTTTTAATTCAATTTTTATATCTGATTGCTGTCGGAACACTTGGTGCTTTTTTAATTGGAAAATCAGTTAAATACTTTCTCGTTACTTTTCCGATTGTCTATCTTTTAACCCTGATTGCACTTATTCTGGCCGGAAATTCAGCAATAAAATCGATCAATCTTGAAGCAGTCATTTTTAGTCTTATTATTGGTTTAGTGATCGGAAACTTCTTCAAACTTCCGGAGTGGTTTCGTTCTGCACTTTCTACAGAAGTTTTTGTAAAAATCGGATTAGTGCTTTTAGGAACCAGTGTTATCTTTTCGGATATTTTAAAAGCGGGATCTTTAGGATTAATTCAGGCTTTGATTGTGGTTTTGTCTGTTTGGTATTTTGCTTTTTGGCTCTGCCGAAAATTAAAGGTTGATGACGAATTAACCATGATGATTTCGAGTGCCGTATCAATCTGCGGGGTTTCTGCCGCAATTGCAACTTCGGGCGCCATAAAAGGAGATTCCAAAAAACTGTCGTATGTCATTTCGATGGTTTTGGTGACTGCAATTCCAATGATGATCTTCATGCCGATAATTGCCAAATATTTCAATTTTCCCGAAGAAGTAACCGGTGCCTGGCTCGGAGGCAGTATCGATACCTCGGGCGCGGTTGTGGCTTCCGGAACTTTGGTCGGCGAAACAGCTTTGAAAATCAGTACCATTGTAAAGTTTTCACAGAATGTTTTGTTGGGACTGGCGGCTTTTGCAATTTCGGTTTACTGGACTTACACCCATAATAAATCTTCGGAAGTTGTAGCCTCTAAACCAACGCTGAAAGTCATTTGGGAACGTTTTCCTAAATTTGTAATCGGATTTATTGCTGCTTCCCTGATTTTTTCATTTCTGATTGCACCCGAAACCAGAGAGGAAGTAAAAGACAGTTTAAAGAACCTGCAGGGAATTTGGTTTGCCCTGGCTTTTACCAGTATTGGCCTGGAAACCAATTTTAAAGATTTATTTCTTAATACCAGCAGAAAGCCTTTGTATGCTTTTTTAACGGCTCAGTTTTTCAATATCATCATTACCCTTTTAATTGCCTTTTTGCTTTTCGGCAAATAAAGGGTATCAAATTCAAATACAATGAAAAAAACACTTATTACGCTATCTCTTTTTTTACTCCCAATATTTGCACTTCAGGCACAAAACAAAACTGCCGAAAACTCAAAACCAAATGTCATTCTGATTTTGGTGGATGATATGGGGTATTCTGATTTAGGAAATTACGGTTCTGAGATTAAAACTCCAAATCTGGATAAACTGGCCAATGAAGGCTTGCGCTTACGCGAATTTTACAATAATTCGATTTGCGCACCCACAAGGGCTTCCCTCCTGACCGGACAATATCAGCATAAGGCCGGTGTTGGTTTTTTTGACGTAAATTTAGGACTACCCGCTTACCAGGGTTATTTAAATAAAGAATCGCTGACTTTGGGAGAAGTTTTCCGATCAGGTGGTTACAGCACTTTAATTTCCGGAAAATGGCATGTTGGCTCAGAAGACAAAGCACAATGGCCAAACCAGAGAGGTTTTGACAAGTTTTACGGCATTTTAAAAGGCGCATCGAATTATTTTGACACCAAACCTTTGCCTTTCGGCAAAACGCCTTATCCGGTCAAATTAATCCGCAATAACGAAGAACTGCATCCAAAAGACGATTCGTATTATTTTACAGATGAAATCGTGAATAATGCGGTGACTTTCTTAGACGAACAAAACAAAGAAAACAAGCCTTTCTTTCTATATCTGGCATTTACTGCGCCACACTGGCCATTGCAGGCAAAACCCGTTGATATTGCCAAATACAGAGGAAAATTTGATGAAGGCTGGGATGTGTTGAGAGACAAAAGAATCAAAAAATTAAAGGAAAACGGGATCCTTACGGAAAACCAGACTATTTCTCCAAGAGACCCGGAAGTTCCGGAATGGAATAAATTAACCTATGACGAAAAACAATTCTGGAAAGCCAAAATGGAAGTGTACGCCGCAATGGTAGATAACATGGATCAGAATGTCGGGAAAGTTTTAGATAAACTGAAAGCTTTGAAAAAAGATAAAAACACGCTGATTATTTTCATTTCAGATAATGGTGCCCAGGGCGGATTTAATACCTATAACCCGTTAGGAAGAGGTTTAGTCCGTAATGAAGGACCTGTAGGAACTTCGGGATCATTTGATTATCAGGAACAAAACTGGGCTTATTTATCAAATACTCCTTTACAGCAATATAAAAACAATATGCACGAAGGCGGTTTCAGTTCGCCGTTTATCGCTTGGTTTCCATCGAAAATTAAGGCCGGAAGAATTGATAAAGGAACCGGGCATATTATTGACCTTGCTCCTACTTTCTATGAATTGGCGGGAATCGAATATCCTGAAAACTTAAACGGGGTAAAATCTAATCCGCTTCCGGGAAAAAGTTTATTACCTGTTTTATTCGACAATGTTTCTGAAGTAAACCGCGGCGCACCGTTATTTTGGGAAAGAGCCGGAAACAGGGCTGTTCGCGACGGAAAATGGAAATTGGTTTCTATTTATCCTTCTTACGAATGGGAATTGTACAATCTTGAAACCGACCGTGGAGAAACTGCAAATGTAGCTGCTCAAAATCCAGGAATTGTAAATGATCTTTCTGCAAAGTATTTTGACTGGGCGGAAAAAACAGGTGTTGTCGAATACAGTAAATTCAAATTGAAACCTGAAACCATGCCTGGCGGTGCCGCATTAAAGAAATAATTAAAAGTGCTGAAATTCATTCGATTTGAATTTTCACAATACATAAAAGACAGAAAAATAAGTTCCAAAAACAGGTTCTGCTTATTTTTTCTGTCTTTTTTAGTTTAAAAATAAAAACGCAAAAACTTAAATATCAAATAATTACAAAATATTTTATTATAACTTTTAAATAAAAATAATTTTTTTCTTGGTTTTTATCATAATAAATATAACTTTGTCTATAGAATTAGTAGAGTTTAAATAATTAAAGAACTACATTTTGAAAACAACAGAAAAAATATCGCCTTACATTCTTTCAAAAAAATACACCTATAACACCTTTTGTTATATGTGCATCTGTTGTTAATATTCCGCAAACTTCGTTTCATCGATTATTCATTTTATACAATCGAAATTTAAAAAAACGAATCTTTTTAAAACCAAAACACTTTTCCGCTTTTTGTTCCTCACAAAATTGCTTTGTTGCATTCGTGTATCAAAAGGATTTATGGCATCCAAAAAAATTATGGAGCCAGTAAGTGAGCCGTAATAAAGCTGTTAGTTACAAACCAAAAAACCATCTGTTATGAATTCATTTTACCAGGAAATAGCCAAAAAGCATCAGAGCTTATTAATACTCCCGCAAAAAAAAGATATCCATCAGTTTATTGAGGATTTGTTCTCTGTATTATTCTCGAATACCTCAAAATCTTTTGGACACTTACCTATTATCGAACACAAGTTTGAAGTATTAGAAAAGGAGTTTAATGAAATTGTAAGGAATTATACGTCAGATAAGAACAACAGTACTGAGCAGTCGAAAACATTCTTTGAATCGCTGCCCGTTTTGTACAAAAAAATATTAAATGATGCGGAAACGATTTTTGCAAAAGATCCGGCTGCCAAATCGATAGAAGAAGTACTATACGCCTACCCCGGATTTTTTGCAATTGCTATTTATCGTTTTTCGAATCAGTTGTGGCAACAGGAACTGAAGCTTCTGGCAAGGACTTTTTCAGAATATGCACACATCAAAACCAGCATAGAAATTCACCCGGGGGCGCAAATCGGAAATGACTTTGCCATAGACCACGGAACCGGAATTGTAATTGGTGAAACGACAATAATTGGTAATAATGTACAGATTTATCAGGGCGTGACGCTTGGGGCTTTGAGTGTCAAAAAAGAAGAAGCTTTTATAAAAAGACATCCTACTATTGAAGACAACGTAATTATTTATGCCAACAGCACTATTCTTGGCGGACAAACTACTGTAGGCAGGGATTCTATTATTGGCGGAAATGTCTGGCTTACTTATTCGGTGCCTTCCAATTCGGTTGTTTATCATAAAAACGAAATGAAGATTAAGGACAATAATCCTTTTCCGGAACCAATTTTTTATTCTATTTAAATATCCAAATCATGAAATACCAAAACATTTTAGAAACGATTGGAAACACGCCTCACGTCAGATTAAATAAGCTTTTTAAGTCACATGAGGTTTGGATTAAATTAGAAAAAACAAATCCGGGTTCGAGCATCAAAGACCGGATTGCCCTGGCCATGATTGAAGATGCCGAGGAAAAAGGCCTGATTAATAAAGAAACGATTATCATAGAACCCACTTCGGGAAATACCGGAATCGGACTTGCCTTAGTTGCTGCCGTAAAAGGGTACAAAGTAATTGTGGTAATCCCCGAATCGATGAGTATTGAACGCAGAAAGATCCTGAACGCCTACGGAGCCGAATTCGTTTTGACACCCAGGGAAAAAGGAACTTCGGGTGCGGTTGAAAAAGCACAGGAATTGGCTTCCATTACCAAAAATTCTTTTATTCCGTCGCAATTTACCAATAAAGCCAATGTTGCCATTCATGAAAAAACAACGGCTCTGGAAATTCTGGCCGATTTTCCGGACGGAATCGATTATTTGATTTCAGGAGTTGGAACCGGAGGGCATATCACCGGTGTTTCTAAGATTTTGAAACAGCATTTTCCAAACCTTAAGACTTTTGCCGTTGAGCCTGCCCTGTCACCGGTTTTAAGCGGCGGTTTGCCTTCACCCCATCCTTTTCAGGGAATTGGAGCAGGTTTTATTCCCGAAGTTTTTAATCGTGAATACATAGACGACATTATAACTGTTGAAAAAAATGAATCTTATAATTACGCAAAAAGGATAACTAAGGAAGAAGGAATATTTTCAGGTATTTCAACAGGGGCAGCACTGGCAGCTATTGCCAAAAGGGCAAAAGACATACCCGAAAATGCCGTTATCCTAACTTTTAACTATGACACAGGTGAACGATATTTATCTGTAGATGAGTTATTTGAATAATATTTATAAATAACTTTAATGAATCAAAAATAAATTATAAACCAACTAAAAAACCTAAAAAAAAATGGCAGAATCAAAACCACAACAGACCGCATTAGGCGATGTTGCAGCAAGACAACTCGCAATTGCAACCCGTACTGTTCCCCAAATCGGAACTGTTACTCCAAGATGGCTAACACATTTATTACACTGGACACCGGTAGAATCGGGTGTCTTTCGTTTAAACAAAGTAAAAAACGCCAATCACATCGAAGTAGATTGTTCTGCTCGTGATGAAAGGGTTTTACCAAATACTTTTGTTGATTATATCGAAAATCCGAGAGAATACAATCTTGCTGCTGTTCAGACTATTGTAGATGTTCACACCCGTGTTTCTGACTTATACAGCAAACCGTACAACCAAATTTCTGAACAGCTGCGTCTGGCTATAGAAACCATAAAAGAGCGTCAGGAAAGCGAATTAATCAACAATAAAGATTACGGTTTGTTAAGCAATGTTGCGCCTTCACAAATCATTAAAACACGCACCGGAGCACCAACTCCTGATGATTTGGATGAATTGCTTACCAAAGTCTGGAAAGAACCGGGTTTCTTTTTGCTGCATCCTTTAGCAATTGCAGCTTTTGGCCGCGAATGCACACGTCGTGGTGTTCCGCCTCCAACAATTTCACTATTCGGATCACAGTTTTTGACCTGGAGAGGAATTCCGCTTATTCCATCAGATAAATTGCCAATC
Organism: Flavobacterium sp. HTF; assembly: GCF_003105115.1. GTDB lineage: Bacteria > Bacteroidota > Bacteroidia > Flavobacteriales > Flavobacteriaceae > Flavobacterium. The sequence continues at coordinate 61,118 of NZ_QETH01000002.1, forward strand.
AAAAACGGAAAATCTAAAATCATTTTGTTGCGTACAGGCGAAAGCCGTCAGGGCGTAATCGGATTAATTCAGCCAGGATTACAAGGCGAACAGTCTCCCGGATTATCAGTTCGTTTTATGGGAATTAACGAAAAAGCAATTGCCTCTTATCTGGTTTCACTTTACTGTTCTTTAGCTATTTTAGTAGATGATGCTATAGCGGTTTTAGAAGATGTAGAAATAGGAAAGTATCATGAGTATAAATACTAACACAAACGGTTTACCAAACATAGACGATTTGCAAAATTTAGCGAACGAGTTGTTTAGTGCCTTACCTAATGAGTTTCCAAAGGAAATTTCACTGAGTCCGGACAAAAACGAACATCCTCGTGCGACCAAAATTGCAGAAACGCTTTTGAGTGCCGGAAATTTAGATTCCGTGACTTCATTTTCCGATCAAAATCCGGTACAGGTATTGTCCGTTCCACAATCTTCATTTAGTGGTTTTGGAGTTTCTCCGACTATCACTAATTACGGAAATACCGGAGCATCATCGGCTTTATATCCAAATGCCGGTGCAGGGTTTGATCCACAAAATGAAAAATCTTCATTTGGGGTTCCTAAAGACGATACTTTCAATATCAATAATCCTCATTCGGGTTTTTATGATGTGAATTTAAAAAACAGCGGTTCACCACAGCTTAACGAAGAATCCTTGTTTTCATCGTTGCTTTTGAATAATCAGTATCTGCCTTTTCAAACCGAAAATTCTTCTTTTGAAACTGAGCTAAAACTGGCTTTGGAAACTGTTGATACTTTTTTTAAGAAACGTACTGATTTCCCGTCAGGCGGAAGTGATCTTCAAAATTCGTATTATTTTTTAGAACAAAATCCATTTGCTTTTGATCAGAAAAACACGAATGCCATCGTAGGGAATTCGTTTGGTTCTAAAGAAATTTTTGGCGGTACAGGGGTTCCTTTTAATCCGGAATTAGTCAAAAAAGATTTTCCGATTTTAAGGGAAACCGTAAACGGAAAACCTTTAGTCTGGTTTGATAATGCGGCAACGACACAAAAACCACAATCGGTTATTGACAGAATTGCGTATTTCTATGAGCATGAGAATTCTAACATTCACCGCGCCGCACATGAACTGGCCGCAAGGGCATCTGATGCTTACGAAGCGGCCCGTGAAAAAGTAAAAACATTTCTGAATGCCAAATCGGTAAACGAAATTGTTTTTGTCCGCGGTGCTACAGAAGGAATCAATCTCGTGGCACAAAGCTGGGGAGAGAACAATTTAGTTGCTGGTGATGAAATCATTGTCAGTAATCTCGAGCACCATGCGAACATTGTTCCGTGGAAAAGACTAGCGGATAGAAAAGGCTTAAAACTTCGTGTAATTCCGGTTGATGATGATGGGCAAATCCTTTTAGACGAATATGTAAAACTGCTAAATTCCAAGACACGTTTGGTTGCTTTTACACAAGTTTCAAATGCTCTTGGAACAGTTACTCCTGCTAAAAAAATAGTAGAACTGGCACATGCAGCCGGAGCAAAAGTTCTTATTGACGGAGCACAATCTGTCTCGCACATGAAAGTAGATGTCCAGCATTTAAACCCGGACTGGCTTGTTTTTTCGGGACATAAATTGTTTGGCCCAACGGGAATCGGGGCTTTATATGGCAAGGAAGATTTATTAAATGAAATGGAGCCTTATCAATCTGGGGGAAATATGATTCAGGATGTGACTTTTGAGGAAATCAAATACCACAAAGCACCAAATCGTTTTGAAGCCGGAACCGGAAACATTGCTGATGCAATTGGACTCGGAGCTGCGATCGACTATGTAACAAAACTAGGAATTGAAGCGATTGGACAATACGAACACTATTTGTTGGACTATGCTACGAATTTGCTAAAAGAAATTCCGGGCGTACGTTTAATCGGAACTGCCAAAGACAAGGCGAGCGTTTTATCTTTTACTTTGCAGGGTTACACCAACGATCAGGTGGGTCAGGCTTTGAACAGAGAAGGTGTTGCGGTTAGAACCGGGCATCATTGTGCGCAGCCAATTTTACGTCGAATGGGAGTTGAAACCACTGTTCGCCCTTCACTGGCATTTTACAACACTACACAAGACGTTGATACCTTCATCAAAACATTGTGGGAACTGAAAAAAGTCAGGTTATAAAATAAAAATGAGTCAGTGCTTAAAAAACACTGACTCAAAGAAATAGTTACTTTTTTTGATATTTTAAGTAATTATAACCAGAAGGTGTTCGCCGCGGCGAACGCCTTTTTTATTTGATTAAAGTTACGCAGAAATAATTAATTTCTGAATTCGTTCAAAGATTTCTCGATAATTTCAAGACATTCCTGAATTTGTTCTTCAGTGATTACCAAAGGCGGTGCCAGTCTGATTTTATTTCCGTGTGTTGGTTTTGCCAATAATCCGTTATCCCTGAATTTTAAACAGATTTCCCAGGCCAGATCAGAATCTTCATCACTGTTTATTACAATGGCATTCAATAAACCTTTTCCGCGAACCAGCGTAATCAGGTTGTTGCGTTCAGCGATTTCGTTTAACCCTTTTCTTAAAATTATTCCAAGACGTTCCGCATTTTCGGCTAATTTTTCGTCTTTCACCACTTCAAGAGCGGCAATTGCAACAGCTGCTGCAACAGGATTTCCACCAAAAGTAGATCCGTGTTGTCCAGGTCTGATTACATTCATAATTTCATTATTGGCTAAAACTGCAGAAACCGGGTAAACTCCACCAGAAACAGCTTTACCAAGAATTAAAATATCCGGTTGTACATTTTCGTGATGCACAGCCAGTAATTTCCCGGTACGGGCAATTCCGGTTTGCACTTCGTCAGCAATAAACAAAACATTGTGTTTTTCACAAAGTGCTTTTGCTTTAGCCAAATATCCTTCAGAAGGCACATAAACCCCTGCTTCACCCTGAATTGGTTCTACAAGAAAACCTGCAATATTTTTAGATGATTCTAAAGCTTTTTCAAGTGCTTCGAGATTATCATACTCAATTTTTATAAATCCGTCTGTAAAAGGTCCAAAGTTTTTACGGGCACTTTCATCATTCGAGAAAGAAATAATGGTTGTTGTTCTTCCATGAAAATTATTTTCACAAACAATAATCTGTGCCATGTCTTCATGAATTCCTTTTACTTCATAAGCCCATTTTCTACATAGTTTAAGAGCAGTCTCAACCGCTTCTGCACCGGTATTCATTGGCAATACTTTATCAAAACCAAAATAATTGGTAATGTATTCTTCGTAATTACCCAATTTATCATTGTAAAAAGCGCGTGATGTCAAACTAAGTGTTTGTGCCTGACTGATCATGGCTCCAACAATTTTAGGATGGCAATGCCCCTGGTTTACCGCAGAATAAGCAGATAAAAAGTCATAATATTTTTTACCATCTACGTCCCAAACGTACACACCTTCTCCTTTTTCTAAAACTACCGGAAGCGGATGATAATTATGAGCTCCGTATTTATTTTCTTTTTCAATCAAAACTTCTGATTTTGATGAAAGAATTTCCTGCTTATGTCCCATGCTATTTGTTTTTTATTGAAACAAAAATATAAAATTTATTTATTTATCATTAAAAAATAATTATTTTTAACTTCAAATAGAAACTAAAAAATTAAAATCACTTTTATACAAGTAAAAATAAGTCATTTTAAATTTAAGCAATAATCAGGGCTACATTAGAGTTATTTCTATCTTTACAAAATCACACCAAAAAAAGTTGCATGGATATTTTAGATGAATTTGATATAAAAATCATAAAAGAGTTAGAAAAAGACGGAAGAATTGCCTATTCGACAATCGCAACTAATTTAAAAATTTCAAATACAATGGTGCATCAGCGTATCAGCCGTTTATTTGAACAGGGGATTATTACCGGAATTAAACCCATATTAAACGAAAAACAAATCGGCTACGACTGGGCTTCCTTTACCGGAATTACATTAAATAAAGATTCTGATTCAGACAGGATTATAGAGGCCTTAAAAGAGATTCCTGAAATTACGGAATGCTATTTTGTAACCGGTTCTTTTACCTTGTATCTAAAGATTACGGCAAAAAATCACGAACATATGCGTAAAATATTATATGAAAAAATAGATAATATTCCGGGTATCGCCAAAACTGATTCAATGGTAGAGCTCGGATGTGCTTTTAAACGCAATGTCAGCTTATAATCCTCTTATTTCTAAATAATTGACAAATAAAATTATCATATTCACAAACCTCGGAAGAAATAGCTTTCGAGGTTTTTTTGTAACAATATATTTCTGATATTTGTTTTAAAATTGTAAAATCATGAAAAATTCAGCCCTCCTTATCTTTGCTACTATACTGTTTTCTAACGCTATAAATGCACAATTAAAAACTGTAAAATATGCTGATGGAAATCAGGCATTAAACGGTTTGTTTATAAAATCTGCCAAAAAAAGCAGCAATAATCCCGGTATTTTACTTTTACCGGCCTGGCTCGGAATCGACAATGCCTCAAAAGGAATTGCCGAAGAATTATCAAAATTAGGCTATCACGTTTTTATTGCTGATATCTATGGCGAAGGCAACTATCCAAAAAATCCTGCTGAAGCCGGAAAACAAGCCGGATATTATAAAACGAATTATGCAGAATATCAGAAGAGAATCAATGCTGCTTTGCAGGAATTAATCAAATCGGGTGCAAATGCAGATAACATCGTAGCCATCGGATATTGCTTTGGAGGAACCGGAGTTCTTGAAGCTGCACGCGGGCACTTAAACCTAAAAGGCGTTGCTTCTTTTCACGGAGGTTTGGGCAGAGATGCTGCAAGAACAGTTGAGCCTATTACCACGAAAGTTTTGGTATGTCATGGAGCCGACGATCCGTTTGTATCAAAAGAAGAAATAACCGCTTTTCAACAGGAAATGCGCGATTCCAAAGCAGACTGGCAAATGATTTATTATGCTAATGCTGTACATTCCTTTACCAATCCGGAATCAGGAAGCGATAATTCTAAAGGGGCAGCTTACAATCCTGTTGCAGCAAAAAGATCATTTGAACATTTACAGCTTTTCCTGAATGAAGTTTTAAAGAAATAAAACCCAATATTAAACTACCCAAAACCAAATCAGTTAATTACCAATGTCACATAACAAAATTAGAGAAGATAAAACCTGTCTGAACTGCAGGCATGTTGTCGAACAAAAATTCTGTCCAAATTGCGGTCAGGAAAACAGTGATTCCAGAAAAACATTCCATCATTTATTTATTCATTTTTTTGAAGATTTAACGCACTATGAAAATGCTTTCTGGAAAACCATAAAGAATTTACTTTTTAAGCCTTCCACTTTAACCAAAGAATATCTCTCCGGAAAGAGGCTGTCTTATTTAGCACCTGTTCGTTTATATATCTTCATCAGTTTTATCACTTTTTTCCTGATTGCCATATTTCCAAGCAAAGTCGGAGAAGGCATTGACAAAAGCGAAAAAGCACTTGCAAAAGAAATCGCAAAGACAAAAAAAGAAGCGCATGTGGAGTCTGAAAGAAAGTATTTTAAATTAAAGACAATGAAGGAAATAGACTCCATTCAGAAATACGGAAAGGAAAATGACAAACTTTCTGATTTTCAGTATTGGGCTTATGAAAAGGTGGTACACGTTACGGAACACAATACACAAAGAGAAATTATTGAAAAGTTTATTGAATCTTTTTTTCATAACATTCCAAAAATCCTCTTTATAATTATGCCTTTTTTCGCGTTCTTTTTATGGATTTTTCATAGTAAAAAGAAGTGGTATTATTTTGATCACGGAATTTTTACGCTGCATTATTTTTCATTTCTGCTGCTAATTTTCCTAATCTTGTTTATTGTAAACAAAATAGCCGGTCTATTTGGATCAGATAATCCATTAACATACCTGGCAGATATTATTACCTTTGTCGGAACGCTCTGGATGTGTTATTATTTTTATCCTGCCCATCACCGTTTTTATGGCGAACCAAGAATTGTCTCATTTGTTAAAAGTGTAACATTATTCATTATAAACTCGTTTTTTATTTTATTTTTACTAACTTTTTATGTTTTCTACATATTTATCAATTTACACTAAACTCAAAATGAGAAAATTTTTAATCTTATTATTAATTGCTTCCGCATTTTCATGTGAAAGTACACACTCTGTTGTATCTGGAGATAACTCAGATCCAACAAAATACATAAAAGTTATTACTGAAAAAGACCTGAAAACAATGTTATATATTGTAGCTTCCGATGAAATGGAAGGTCGCGAAACCGGTTCGAAAGGACAGAAAAAAGCGGGTCTTTACATGATTGAGCAATACAAAAAAAATGGTGTTTCGTTTCCTAAAGGAGCAAAAGATTATTATCAGCCGGTTCCGGCAGCGTTTTTAAATGCAAAACGTAACGAAAACCTTCCTGATTCTGAAAATATCTGGGCGTATATTGAAGGTTCTGAAAAACCGAATGAAATACTGGTAATTTCTGCTCATTATGATCACGTTGGAATCAAAAACGGAGATATTTACAATGGTGCCGATGATGATGGTTCAGGTACTGTAGCGGTTATCGAAATGGCTAAAGCATTCGCTAAAGCGAAAAAGGACGGCCACGGACCAAAACGTTCTATTTTGTTCCTGCATGTTACGGGTGAAGAACACGGTTTGCACGGTTCTCGCTATTACTCTGAAAATCCGTTATTTCCAATTGCAAATACAATTGCTGATATCAATATTGATATGATTGGCCGTCGTGATGTAGAGCACGCAAAAACAAATAATTATGTATATGTAATTGGTGCAGACAGATTATCATCAGACCTGCATAATGCGGTTGTTTCCCAAAACGAAAAATATACTAAAGTAGATTTAGACTTTAAATTTAATGATCCAAAAGATCCAAATCATTTTTATGAGCGTTCTGATCACTACAACTTTGCAAAACATGGTATTCCTGCTGTCTTCTTCTTCAACGGAGTTCATGAAGATTACCACGGTAAAGGCGACGAACCTCAAAAAATTGAATACGACGCTTTAACAAAAAGAACACAGTTAGCTTTTGTCGTGGCCTGGGATTTGGCAAACAGACCTGAGAGACCGGTAGTTGATAAGAAGTAAGTTCCTGAGGTTCTAAGGTGCTGAGGTTCTAAGGTTTTTAGCCTGTTAGATAAAAACAAAAAAGGGATGAGTTTAAAACTCATCCCTTTTTTATATTGTAGATTTTCAGAAGCAAACCTTAGTACCTTAGTACCTCAGCCCCTTAGAACCTTTAATTAGTCATTCATAGAAATCAAAAACTCTTCGTTGTTTTTGGTTTTCTTGAAACGGTCGTTTACGAAATCCATTGATTCTACCGGGTTCATATCTGAAAGATATTTACGCATGATCCACATTCTCTGAAGCGTTTTTTCGTCTAATAACAAGTCATCACGACGTGTACTTGATGAAGTAAGATCAATTGCAGGGAAAATACGTTTATTTGCGATTTTACGGTCTAATTGAAGTTCCATGTTACCTGTACCTTTAAATTCCTCAAAGATAACCTCATCCATTTTAGAACCTGTTTCAGTCAATGCCGTTGCGATGATACTTAACGAACCACCGTTTTCAACATTTCTTGCAGCTCCAAAGAAACGTTTTGGTTTTTGAAGCGCATTGGCATCAACACCTCCACTTAAAACTTTTCCGGATGCCGGCTGTACGGTATTATAAGCTCTTGCCAAACGTGTAATCGAATCTAATAAAATTACAACATCATGTCCGCATTCTACTAAACGTTTTGCTTTTTCAAGAACGATATTGGCAATTTTTACGTGTTCTTGTGGTTCTCTGTCAAAAGTAGAAGCGATAACTTCTCCACGAACACTACGCTGCATATCTGTAACCTCCTCAGGACGTTCGTCGATCAAAAGTACAATTAGATAAACTTCAGGATGATTGGCTGCGATTGCATTGGCAATGTCTTTTAGCAACATTGTTTTACCGGTTTTCGGTTGTGCGACTATCATACCACGCTGACCTTTTCCGATTGGAGAAAATAAATCAATAATACGGGTTGATATAGAACTGCCTTTTTCGGCTAATTTGAATTTTTCTGAAGGAAAAACCGGGGTAAGATGTTCGAAAGAAACTCTGTCTCGAACTACCTGAGGGTCATGTCCGTTAATTTTTAATACACGAACCAGAGGAAAAAATTTCTCGCCTTCTTTTGGAGGACGAACCACACCTTTTACGGTATCTCCTGTTTTTAAACCAAACAATCTGATTTGTGAAGTGGATAAATAAATATCATCCGGTGAGGCTAAATAATTATAATCTGATGAACGTAAGAATCCGTATCCGTCCGGCATCATTTCAAGGACACCTTCACTTTCTATAATTCCGTCAAACTCAAAGTCTGAATCCCTGAAATTATTGCTTTTTTTGTTTTTATGGTTTGGATTCTGGTTGTTGTTATTTGTGTTTCCATTCCCGTTCCCGTTTTGACTCTGATTTTGATTCTGATTCGGGTTTTGATTTGGGTTCTGGTTTTTATTTTGATTAGGATTAATCTTTTTTGCAGCAGTCGTAATTACCGGTTTGTCTTTATTTTGCTCCGAAATAACCGGTTCTGCACTTTCCTCGACAATAGTATCTTTTACTTCTTCTTTTTCCTTTTTTAAGGCCACTTTCTTTTCGTAAGCCGACTTACTAAATTTTACAATTTTAGGCTCTTTCTTGTTTGTTGCGGTATCTTCTGTAACTTCTTTCGTCTGAACTTCAGGAGTTTCGGCATTAACCGGAGCAGCTTCATTGTTTTGTGGAATTTCCTCTACCCTATCAAATTCTAAAACCGGAGCATTTTTTGCATTTGCCGCTTTTTTCACAGGAGCAATTCTCGTTCTCTTTGCCTTATCATCTTTAGCTTCTGACACCACAGCAGTTTTTGGCTCCTCAGCCGTTGAGCTGGCAGCCTGATGTGCTAAAATCTGACTAATCAAAGCCTCTTTTTTAACACCAGTAATCTTTATTGTTTTAGCTAACTTAGCTATTTCTTGAAGCTCAGCAAGCTTCATTTCTTTTAATGCAGAAATATCAAACATGAATGTTCTATGAATTTAATTATTTTAAAGGAAATACTGTAAAAAGAATAGGTAGATATATATTTTCAATTGACCGCAGTATGAAGTGCTTACGGTATTATGATGCAATAATACGAATAAAATTTTATCATACAATAGTATTTATAAAAAAGAAAATATATTTTTGTAAAACAATTTTAGACAATGATACAACGAATTCAGACCATATATTTAATTCTTACCTTTATCATAACCGGGGTTTTGATGTTTTTTGTTCCGCTTTGGACATTAAACACAGGGAAAGCATTCTATTTTATGCAGGACCAGGTTTACACTGTTTTATTGGGGTTAAGTACAATGCTTAGCATTATCAGCATTATTTCATATAAGAAAAGACAAAACCAGTTTGTAATGGGCAGACTGAATATAATATTAAACTTAATTTTATTAGGATTGTTTGTATATCGATCACTAAATCTATCTGGAGAAACAGTTAACGCTGTTTCAGAGAAAGGTATTGGGATGTTTCTACCAATTGTTGCTATCGTGTTATTAGTTTTAGCTAATAAGGCCATCAAAAAGGATGAAGATCTCGTAAAATCTGTGGATCGTTTGAGATAAACCTATAAACTTAATTTATTTGTGTGAAGAAACCCGGAATTTAATCCGGGTTTTTTTGTGTTTAAAAATTAGTATCAAATGTAATCATCACTCAAAAATAGCGTCCAAAGTCTTTATTTGTAAGATATTTTACATAAATTTGAATACCGATTTGACGATGAAAATGACACAAAAAATAAAGATACATCTTGCCGACGACCATCAGGTATTAATTGACGGCCTTACTAATTTATTGCGTACTGTTTCTGATTTTGAAGTAGTTGGAAACTCCTTAGACGGGACAACTATTTATAATGATGTCATAAACAATAAGGCCGATATTTTATTACTGGATATTAGCATGCCCAATAAGGATGGAATAAGTGTATTAAAAGAATTTCATCAAAAAAGCTTTCCCTGCAAAGTGATTATCCTTTCGAGTTATGACGATCTGAAAATCATAAAAGAAGTAATGAAATTGGGCGCAAGAGGCTATCTCACAAAAAAAAGCGCCGGAGAAAACATCATTGAAGCAATCAAAACCGTCAATCTTGGTGAAGAATATTTTGATGATTATGTACGCGAAAAAATCTTTTCAAGCTTCACCCACAATAATCCAAAATTAAACAAGAGTTCCTTTTCTGAAAATCAGATATTAAGTGCGAGAGAACTTGAAATCATTACCTTAATATCTCTTGAATACAGTGGAAAAGAGATTAGTGAGCAGCTTTTTATAAGCCTTAACACTGTTGAAACGCACCGGAAAAATATCATGAAAAAATTAAAAACAAAAAATGTAATTGGTCTTGTAAAATATGCTTTGAAAAATAATTTAATAAAACCATAACTTCAGATGCTTATCCCTAGAATCATAACTGTTTTTATTTTCTTACTGACACTGAACTGCAATGTCATTTTTAGTCAGTCACAAGCTTCGCAAACAGAAACAAAACAGGAAACCACCGAGATAGAGTCAAAAAAAGATGAAATAGCAGATAAAAAAATAGTAAGCCTGCTTATTATCCTTGTAATTATGCTGATGGTTTTGTTCTATTTTTATTATCAGAATAATAAATTAAAGAGAAAGAATAAACAAAAAACAATTCAGCAGAAAATTCAGTTTAACATCATTAATTCGAGCATTGACGGACAGGAAAATGAACGAAAAAAAATAGCATTGTTTTTACATGATAATATTAACTCACTGCTTTCTTCTGTCGGATTACATTTGAATACATTTTCGGCTTTAAACAATATTGAGTCTGATGAAATCAATAAAGCAAAAATCATTTTAGAGGAAGCGCACGATCGTTTACGGGATATGTCGCATGAACTGATCCCTACTCTTTTAGTTCGTTTTGGGTTAATTTATGCATTGGAGGATTTATGTGAAAAAAATTCAAATTCAAATATTGATTTTCAATTTTCCAGCTCAGTACCAACAGATAAAAGATATAATGAGAGATTCGAAATGAAAATTTATTTCATTACATCTGAACTTTTTAGCAACATTATAAAACACAGCAAAGCTACAAAAGCCAGGATTTCCTTAAACGAAAATAAAAATCAGCTAATAATTATCATACATGATAACGGAATAGGGTTTGATGCTGATACACTAAAGGAAACTGAAGGTTTTGGTTTAAACAGGATAAGGGCGCGTATCAAAAAACTTAAAGGAAATTTTAAGATTATTTCCAGAGCAAATGAGAATACAGGCTGTTCGGTACGGATAAAAGTGCCTATTTCTTAAGTTTTACTTTTTCCCGATTTCTATAATTTCTAAATCTTTTATTTTATCATCGTCAATCACAAACCGTAACATGGTTCGCATTTGGTGAAATCCGCTTTTTCCAGCTGCTCCGGGATTCATGTGCAACAGGTTGTTTTTTTTATCAAACATTACCTTCAGAATGTGAGAATGCCCACAGATGAATAATTTTGGCGGATTTAATGCCATTTCTTCCCTGATAGCCGGATTATATTTTCCGGGATAGCCACCAATATGCGTAATCCAAACCGAAACATTTTCGCATAGAAAACGATTGTGCAACGGAAATTCTAATCGTGCTTTTGCATCATCAATATTTCCATAAACGCATCGAAGTGGTTTTAGCTTTTTTATGGTATCTGTGACATGAAGGTCACCTATGTCACCGGCATGCCAGACTTCATCGGCCTGATTGACATATTTTAAAATGGTATCATCGATATGACTGTGAGTATCTGAAAGAAGGAGAATTTTGGTCATTCTTTTTTAAAGGGCAAAGGTTCTTAGATGCAAAGGTACAAAGGTTTTTTTTTAAAGGTGCTAAGGTTCTAAGGTTCTTAGATGCTAAGTTTCTATCCCGAAGTCGGGACTGAGGTTTTTCTGCATATAACGAGTAGTCTATATTCTCACAGAATAAAGATTAAAAAAACTTAGGACCTTAGCATCTTAGAACCTTAGTAGCTTTTTTAAAAACTTTCCAATTGAGCTTAGACGCACTGCAGTGCGTCTCAACGGAAAAATATTGAAAAAAAAACTCAGTCCCGACTTCGGGATAGAATCTAGCAACTAAATCCCAAAATTTCGGGATAGCATCTTCAAAAAAACCTTTGTACCTTTGCTCCTAAAAACCTTTGCTCCTTTACCTTGAGATATTTTATTCAATTTGCATATAACGGAACACATTATCATGGCTGGCAGATTCAGCCGAATGCCTCTTCTGTTCAGGAAACATTAAACAAAGCGCTTTCGGTATTATTGAATTCACCGATCAATATAATGGGTGCGGGACGAACGGATACGGGTGTGCATGCGCAGGAAATGTATGCTCATTTTGATTTTGAAACTCCGATTGATGTTCCGGTTCTGGTTCATAAACTGAATTCTTACTTACCAAAAGATATTGCCATTTTTGATTTGATTTTAGTTCATGACGATGCGCATTGTCGGTTTGATGCCACGAAACGAACTTACGAATACCATATCAATACTGTTAAAAATCCGTTTTTGCAGGAGTTGAGCTGGTATTTTAATCAAAAATTAGACGTAGCTTTGATGAATGAAGCCGCAAAAATCTTACTGAATCATACCGATTTCCAGTGTTTTTCTAAAGTAAATACAGATGTAAATACTTTTGACTGCACGGTTTTTGAGGCGTATTGGAAGAAGGAAGGCAACAAACTTGTTTTTACGATTTCGGCGAATCGTTTTTTGAGAAACATGGTCCGTGCGATTGTAGGCACTTTGATCAATATTGGCCTGCATAAAATTTCGCTTATCGATTTTGAAAATATTATTGCCAGTAAAAGCAGAGAAAAAGCCGGATTTTCGGTTCCGGCACACGGATTATATTTAACCGGTATATCTTATGATTATATCACGAAATAGCCCCGATTGCAGTGAAAGGCTTTTTTGAAAAAAATATAGTTTTTGTGTTTTTATAAAGCGACCAGCGGAAGCTCTTATAAAAACAATACAAAAACATATTTTTGAGAAAAACCTGAAACGAAAAGCGGGAATAGCTCCTAAAAATAAATGAAAGCAAAAGCATTTGACACACGTTTATTCAAACGAATTTTAAAATATACAAAACCTTACAAATGGCGCTATTACGGCGTTATTATCTTCGCCATTTCACTTTCTGTTTTTGCGGCACTTCGCCCCTATTTATTAAAACAAACAGTTGATGGTTATATCAAGACACATGATAAGCAGGGTTTACTGATGTACATTATATTGATGGGCATCGTTCTTCTGATGGAGGTTTTTTCCCAGTTTTACTTTGTGTACTGGGCGAACTGGCTTGGTCAGGACATTGTAAAAGATATCCGTACGAAACTTTTTAAGCATATCCTGAGTTTCAGAATGAAGTATTTTGATCTGGTTCCGGTTGGACAACTCGTCACGAGAGCTGTTTCTGATATTGAATCGATTGCCCGTATTTTTAGCCAGGGGCTATTTATGATTATTAGTGATCTGATGAAAATGCTGGTGGTGCTGGTTTTTATGTTTTACATGAACTGGAAACTGACATGGATTGTAATCGTTGCTATGCCAATTCTGGTGTACATCACGAGAATTTTCCAGCGCAAAATGCAGGTTGCCTTTGAGGAGGTGCGTACGCAGATTGCCAATATGAATTCTTTTGTGCAGGAACGCGTGACGGGAATGAAGATTGTTCAGCTTTTTAACCGTGAGGTAATTGAAGCCGAAAACTTTAAGGAGATCAATAATAAACACAAAGTTGCCTGGATAAAAACGATTTTATACAACTCGATATTTTTCCCAATTGCCGATATTATTTCGTCTATTTCTTTAGGATTGGTTGTGGTCTATGGCGGATTTAGAATTTTGAACTGTGATCATTTTACAACTTTTGGGGATTTGTTCTCTTACACAATGTTTATCGGAATGCTGTTTAACCCGCTGCGTCAGATTGCGGATAAGTTTAACGAGATGCAATTAGGAATGATTGCGGCCAATCGTGTTTTTGATATTATTGATACGCAGGATCATATTCAGGATACCGGAACTCTTGAGGCTCCTGTTTTTGACGGAAGTATAGAATTTAAGGAAGTCCGTTTTAGTTATATTCCCGAAGAAGAAGTTATAAAGGGAATTGATTTGTCTGTGGCTTCCGGACAGACTATAGCAATTGTTGGTTCTACGGGTGCAGGAAAATCTACGATTATTAATTTACTGAACCGTTTTTATGAAATTAACAGCGGGACAATTTATATAGACGGTCATAATATTGAAAATTATACGCTGGCTTCGCTTAGAAAACAAATTGCAGTGGTTTTGCAGGATGTGTTTTTATTTGCCGATACGATATACAATAATATTACTTTGCACAATCCGGAAATTAAACGTGAGCAGGTTTTGGAAGCTGCCAAAAAAATCGGTGTACATGACTTTATTATGAGTTTGCCGGACAATTATGATTTTGATGTAAAAGAACGGGGCGTGATGCTTTCATCGGGTCAGCGCCAACTGATTGCTTTTTTGCGTTCTTATGTGAGTAATCCAAGTATTCTGATTTTGGACGAAGCGACTTCTTCTATTGACACTTATTCTGAAGAACTGATTCAGCGTGCTACCGAAACTATTACCAAAGGAAGAACTTCGATTATTATTGCGCACCGACTGGCAACCATTGTAAACGCAGATAAAATTGTGGTTATGGATAAAGGTTTGATTGTTGAGCAGGGAACACATCAGGAATTGCTGAACAAAACCAATGGTTATTATAAAAACTTGTACGATTCGCAATTTTCGGTTGCCAATTAAAATATATTCTCTTTGAAATTTAAATTAAAAAAAATCACGTCCAGACGAGCCTTTGTCATTTATTTGATCGTCTCTATATTAATCACCGTTTCTTCTGTATTTGTACTTAGTAACCTAATTACGGATCTTACCGAAAAGGCGAATGAGGATATGGCGCAGCGTAATTTTATCAAAAAACAGGAATTTCTTTCTCAGGAATTTTCGAAACTCTTAGAACAGGAAAACAGAATCAAGCATCTTTTAAAGATTAGCAATGCCGGTAATTTATCTTCTAACCTGAAAGTTTTATCTTCGGTACAGACGACTAATGTATTAATTGTAGATAACTGGTTTCAGGTTAATAACGATCAAATTCAATTTGGAACAGATTCAATTTCTACAGAAGTAAAAAAAGACGTTGAAGATTTTATTCTTAAAAACAAAAAAATCAGTCATACAAACGTTATCATTCCACAGGGAAAAGAATGGGTATGGCGAATTTATTTTACACTAACTTCAAAAAATACAGTTGTTCGTTATGGTTATGATGTGAATTTAAAAAAACTTCATGATTATTTTTCGACAAGTGACAAGTCTCCTTCTAATTATGCTTTTATTTTCGATAGAGAAGGAAGATGCGTTTATCATCCGGAATCGGATTTTATTGGTCAGGACATTTATAAAATTTCCTCAATACAGACCTCAGATACTATTTTTAGCAATAACACCGATTATGTAAAAAGAGTAACCATGTCTGAGTTTTTGAAACTGGATGTAATCCGTTTTACAAAAAAGATGGATGTAAAAGGTACTCATTGGTTTGTGTGTGTCAGTTTTCCTAAAATATTTGTGGATGAAAATGTCGATTTAATCCGAAAATATTCGACCTGGATTTATTCGATTACGACTGTAATGTTATTATTGATTTTCTATTTGTTCTCGTATGCCAACCGACGTGCTTACAGAGAGAAGGGAATTGTAATTAAGGAAAAAAACAAATTACTGGTAGAGAACGAAAAAATCATAAAAGAAAAAGCATTGATTCAGCTGCAGCAATTAAAGGAGCAGATCAATCCGCATTTCTTATTTAATTCGCTTAATTCACTTTATATGTTGGTGGGCAGTGATGTAAAAACGGCGCAGAAGTTTACTTTAAATTTGTCCCGTATTTATCGTTACTTAATCGATCCGCCTGAAAAAAACATTGTACCTCTTAAGGACGAATTATTATTTATAGAAAAATATATCTTTTTGCAGCAAACCCGTTTTAAGGAAGAACTTTTCTTTTCTATTAAAATTGAAGATGAAAGCGCCTTGGAAAAATTCCTGCCGTATCTGGCTTTTCAGATTGTGGTCGAAAATGCCATTAAACACAATAAGGCAACAGGTGAAAAACCACTGACTACCAGCATAATCATTAAAAACGATCATGTTGTTATCACCAACAATCTGCAAAAAAAGACGGTTAGCGAACCAAGCACTAAGTTTGGATTAAATTATCTTAACAGCATTTATAAATACTATTCTAAAAGCGATTTTACGGCTACAGAAAAAGAGGATAAATTCGTATGTATTTTGCCTTTAATTGTCATTCACTCCTAAAAAAAAGCCATTCACTCCTTTTGTTTTTTTTTTTGACCGAAAACCATATATTTTCGAACAAAAATTAACCTAAAATTAACAGAAAAATGAAGGAAAAGGCAATCCTGTATAACGTAAAAGTAATAGCTACATTAGTATTAGTTTTATTTTTATTAGGCCCGATTTCTGGTTATTCTCAAAAAAAGAATAAGAAAAAAGAAAATACTACTGAAACAGCAAAAGACACTACTTCTGCTAAAAAAGGAAAAAAATATAATGACCTTGTAAAAAAAGGAACATTAAAAAAAGGGTTGTTCAACATTATTCAGGTTAAAACTGATGTTTATTTTGAAATTCAGGACAGTTTATTCGGCAGAGAGTTTTTAGTCGTAAACAAAATATCACAGGTTCCTTTTGAGGCAAATGAGTACGGACTTAATAAAGGAATGAATTATGAAAATAAAGTAATCAGCTTTTATAAAGATACACTTGCAAAGAAAGTTTGGGTAAAATCTTATTTACCAAAAGTTTCTTCTCCTAAAGATGACGCTATAACGGCTTCTGTAAAAGATAATTTTTCTGAATCTATTATTGAAGTTTTTGATATTGAAACTAAAAATAACGATTCGACTTCGATAGTTATTAAGGCAAATAAGATTTTTGACGGAAAACAAAAGAGTTTTAATGATGTTTTGAGCAACATTGGCTTAGGAAGTTCTATAAAATCGGACTTGTCTTATATAGAAAGTTCAAAAGCATTTCCTAAAAATATTGTGGTAAAATCGCAGTTAACGACTTCTGTTCTCGAAAACGGGATTCCAATACCTGTAACCCTTGGGGTAACAAGTAATATTGTTTTGTTGGATAAAGTTCCTATGAAACCTCGTTTTTCTGATAACCGCATTGGTTATTTTACAGAACAACACTGGTATTTTGCCGATGCGCAACAGGCATTACTTGAAAAAGAACTGATTACCCGTTGGAAACTTGAGCCTAAAAAAGAAGATGAAGAACGATATTTAAAAGGAGAATTGGTTGAACCAAAAAAACCAATTGTATATTATATCGATCCTTCGACTCCAAAACAATGGAGAAAATATATTATCGATGGTGTTCACGACTGGCAGGTTGCTTTTGAGAAAGCCGGTTTTAAAAATGCAATTATTGCCAAAGAGCCAACAGAAGCTGATTTGGATTTTGATATTGACGATGTACGTTATTCAGTTATTACTTATGCTGCTTCGCAAAAAGCAAATGCGATGGGCCCTTCGGTTGTTGACCCAAGAAGTGGTGAAATTATTGAAGCCGATATTATCTGGTGGCATAATGTAATGACGTATCTGCAAAGCTGGATGCGTATTCAGACAGGTGCTATTGACCCAAAAGCAAGAGGAAATACTTTTAGCGATGAACATATGGGTGAGGCAATTCGTTTTGTATCATCTCACGAAGTTGGTCATACTTTTGGTCTAAAACATAATATGGGTTCTTCTTTTGCTTATGATGTTGAGTCTTTGCGTTCTAAGGAATTTACGGCAAAAATGGGCGGAACTGCTCCTTCTATCATGGATTATGCCCGTTACAATTATGTAGCACAACCAGAAGATAGTGTTACTACTATTACTCCAAAAATTGGTGAGTATGATAAATATGCTATCGAATGGGGATACAGATGGTACGGTAACAATGATAACGAGAAATTAAAACTGAATGCCCTGATTGCTTCTCACCAAAATGATCCAATTTATTTTTATGGAGAGCAACAGGACGGAAGTAACTTAATTGATCCGCGTTCTCAGTCTGAAGATTTAGGAAACGATGCCGTAAAAGCAAGTGAATATGGTTTGAAAAATCTGAAACGTGTAGTAAGTAATATTCTGGACTGGACATACGAAAAAGATCAGTCTTATTATGAAACTGCAAAATTATACATCGGGACTATTGGCCAGTGGCAATTATACAACCGTCACGTAATGAATAACATTGGTGGAGTTTACCTGAATGTAACAGTTCACGGTGACAACAAACAAAGCTATATTCCGGTTCCTGCTTTGATGCAAAAAAGAGCTACGGATTATTTGATTAAAAATGTTATTACGATTCCGCAATGGTTATTTTTTAATTCGATTTTGGATAAAACGAATCCGCTTAAAGATACTCCTCTTGGACCATATGAGTATACACCTTATACTTTATCAAGAGAAATGCAATACGATGTTTTGTATAATTTATTAAGCGATGATCGTTTGTTAAGAATGACTGAAAATGAGTTATATCAGCGAAATGAAACCAAAGAGAAAGTATTTACCGTAAATGAATTATTTGGTAAAATACATCAACAGGTTTTTGCTCCAACGATTTTAAATAAATCATTATCGATTCTGGAGCGCATGACACAAAAGAATTATGTAGATGTCCTGATTGTTTCTACTAATAAATTATTTGAAAAAACAGATCCTAAAAAAACTCTTGACATACAACAAACACTGAGCATGCCACATTTATGCAATTATGTACATGAAGAGGTAATGGTAAGAAAAATTAACCAGTCCTTTTTAAAAAGAGTTACAGAAGTAACATCTGATAAAAAAGGAGAGCTTACAAAAGTGCTTCAGTTATTAAAAATAAAAAAGAGTACCGGCGATCAATCGACCCGAAATCATTATAACGATTTAATTCAACGAATCGAAAAAGCATTAAATAACACAACCTTTTAATAAACAACAACCCAAAACATGAGAAAAATTTTACATGCCTTACTGCTCCTCCTGGCCATTGCAGGATACTCGCAGGAAACCCGCACTATTACGGGAATCATTCAGGACGAAGCTGATTTGTCACCAATCCCTGGTGCATCGATCTTCGTTGAGAACAATTCTATCTCGAATAAAACTTCATATGCCGGAATTATCCAAAGTGAAGGGATCGGAACAACGACTGATTTTGATGGAAAATTTACATTAAAAATAGCAAAGAACATTACTTCTTTAAGAATTACTTTCATGGGATACAAATCGTATACTCTTGAATTGGATGCTCAAAAAAACTATACAATTAACTTAAAATCTGAAACTGCAAAACTTCAGGAGGTTGTTGTAACAGGTTACCAAAAAATTGAGAAAAGAAAACTTACTGCTGCCGTTACCAAAATTGATATGGCTGCTATCCAGCAAACAGGGGTTTCGAGTATTGACCAATTATTAGTTGGGCAAATTGCCGGAGTTGCTGTAAGTACTCCATCTGGAGCACCTGGAGCACCTGCAAGAATCAGAATCAGGGGTACTGCTTCTCTTAACGGTACACAAGATCCTTTATGGGTACTTGATGGTTTACCATTAGAGAACAATGATGTTCCTAAAAACTTCGATAAAGATAATATCGATAATCTTACTAATTATTCTATTGCAGGTTTAAACCCTGACGATATTAAAGATATTACCATCTTAAAAGATGCCGCTGCAACTGCAATTTATGGTGCACGTGCTGCAAATGGTGTAATTGTTATTACAACTAAAAAAGGTAAAGCTGGTAAAATGGTAGTAAGTTTTAATACAAATACATTTATTACACAAAGGCCTGATTTTGATAAATTGAACTTAATGAACGCAAGTGAAAAAGTTGATTTAGAACTTAACATGGCAAGCCGTGCAGATTTAACATACAGAGACACCGGTGGTGATATTGCCCGTATCCTTAACGGATCGAATGAATTAGCGGCATACAGAGCCGGTGGATTCTCTTCTTTGAGCCCTGCTACGCAACAATCAATTAATACTTTGAGAGGTAACAACACAAACTGGGGTAACTTATTATACCAAACTGCAATTAATACGCAGCATGGTTTAAGCTTATCTGGTGGTGGAGAAAAATCTGATTACTATTTCTCTTTAGGGTACTATGATGAAAAAGGAACAGCTGTTGGAACAGGTTTCAAACGTTACAACTTAACGTTCAAAAACAACTATGAAATTACAGATAAATTTAAAGTTGGTGTTGGTATTTTTGGTGCAGAAAACAAAACTACTTCTTACTTAACAGATTCATATGCTTTTACAAATCCTGGAAATTACTCAAGAAATGTTAATCCATATTTGACTCCATATAATGAAGACGGAAGTTACAAATATGATCAGGATATTGTAGGATATTCAGATCGTAAAGTACCTTTTAATTTCTTAGAAGAAAGAGCAAATACTTCTCACGAATTAAAAACAAGATCCGTAAAAGCTTTATTAGATGCTGAATACAAAGTTACTAAAGATTTAAAAGTAACTTCTCAGTTAGGTTTGCAATTAGAAAATGCATCTAGTGAAAAATTCGCTGGTAAAGACACCTATTACACTAGAAATCTTAGAGAAAAATCAAGTTATTTTAGTGGTGGAAATCAGCAATATTTCCTTCCGGTTGGTGGTGTTATCCAAAATTCAAATACAGACTTTTTTCAGTACAACCTGAAAACAATGGTGAACTACTCTAAAACATTTGGAGAAAAACACGAAGTTGAAGCAATGGTTGGTAATGAGTTAAGAAAAAACTACAATACTTTTGTTTCAACAAAAGGATTTGGTTTTGACGAGAATAATTTAACTACTGAGCAAATTGTTTTCCCAAATACTAGTTTTGCTAAGGAATCAGATTGGAAAACATACATTAAAACTAAAAATGAAAACGCTTTTGCATCATTCTTTGCAACTGCTTCATATACTTACAATAGAAAATATAGCGTATTTGGAAGTGTTAGATACGATGGTTCAGATTTATTTGGTGTAGATCCTAAATACAAATATTTACCACTTTGGTCAACATCTGCTTCATGGGCTGTTTCTGAAGAAGATTTCTTAAAAGATAACTTAACATTATCTAACTTAAGACTTCGTGCTTCTTACGGTTTACAAGGTAATATTGACAAAAACACTTCTCCTTTTGTAGTAGGTAAAAACGGTACATCAATCATCCTGCCTGGGCAGACAGAACCAACAATTGTTGTTGAAAGTCCACCAAATGATAAATTGCGTTGGGAAAAAACATCAAATATCAACTTAGGTGCTGATATCGGATTATTCAACAACCGTATTAGTATTATAACTGATTTTTACGGAAGAAAAAGTACTGACTTAATTGGTACTAAAGCACTTTCTTTAGAAAATGGTTTTGAGTTCACAAACATGAACTGGGCGCAGGTAAGTAACAAAGGATACGAAATTACTTTGTCTACAAAAAATATTGATCGTCCAAACTTTAAATGGAATACTAGCATTAACTTTTCTCATAACAAAAGTAACATAGACCGTTTACAAGTTAGAGATAACAGCTATTTACCAAATCAGGAAGGTTATGCAGTAAATGCTGTATTTGGATTTAAAACAAACGGAATTGACGAAAATGGATACCCATTATTTGTAAACAAAAAAGGTGAAACTGTAAATACTCAGACTTTCTTTGGCTTATTCGATCCGTATGCTGATTTCTTCCCTGGATTACTGACTCAGTCAAAATTAACTGCAGCTGAATTTAGAGACTTATTTACATACTTAGGAGACAGAGATCCTAAATTTACCGGAGGTATCACAAATACATTCAAAGTAAGTAATTTTGACCTTGCAATCGCTGCTTCATTCAACATCAAACAAACTGTTGTTAGAAATGCTCCTTATAACGGAACTCAGGTTGACAGAGGACAAAACTATAGCAGAGATATTTTAAATGCCTGGTCACCAACAAACACATCTTCTAACTTACCTGGAATCAACGGTCAGGATTCTGGAACAGGAGATTCATATATGGCATACCTATGGTATTCTGGAGGAAATCAAATTCCAACTATGAATTATTTAGATACATGGGTTAGTGAAATGAGTTATATGAGATTAAGCAGTGTACGTTTAGGTTATACATTCCCAAAAGCGTTTACAGATCAGATCAATATTGCAAGTATCAGATTTAACGTTGAGGCAAGAAACTTATTCGTAATTAGTTCTGATTACAAAGGTTACTTTGACCCGGAAACTTTCGGAAACATTTATGCACAACCAGTTCCTAAGTCATTTACTTTAGGATGTAATGTAACTTTCTAATAAAATCAAAGATGAAAAAATTCTCAATATATATATTACTTTTTGTTGCAGCAATTGCAGTAAGCAGCTGTGACGATTATCTGGACATTACACCTGTTGGTCGTGTTATCCCGGAAACATTAGAGCAATATCGTGCAGTTTTAACACAAGGATATGCTACTTACCCAGAACACAAATCATTGACTGCTGTTCGTACAGACGAATTGACAATGAATGAATTCAGTGACGAAATTAACCTTTACAGAGACATTTACATTTGGAAAGATACTAATCCGGATAGTTTTACGGCTACTTTTCAATATCAGGATTTATACACTGTAATTTTTTATACAAACGTTATCATTAACGAAGCATCAAAAAAATTAGCAGAATCTCCGGAAAGAAACCAATTAGTTGGTGAAGCTTATGCTTTGAGAGCAATGGCTTATCTTGATTTGATTAACCTTTTTGGAAAACCTTACAATGTTGCAACCGCTGGTACAGACAAAGGAGTTCCATTGGCATTGGAGATTGATTTAGAGCAGGTTTTTGTTCCTCAAAGTGTTGAAGTAATTTACAATCAAATTATTTCTGATACTAACGAAGCTAAAAACTACATCAATGTTGATTCTCAAACTAAAGGTATGAATTACCGTTTTTCTAAAGCTGCATTATACAGTTTAGAAAGCCGTGTTTACCTTTACCAGCAACAATGGCAAAAATCTTTAGATGCTGCCAATAAAGCTTTAGCAATCAATAGCAACCTTATTGACTTAAAAGCAACTTCTGTTTTTGCTACAAAATTCGATTCAAAAGAATCTATTTTAGCTCTTGAAGACGGATATATTAATGGACTTAAAGGAGCTTCATATGCTTCTCCTGATTTAATTGCTGCTTACAGCAAAACTACTGATTTGCGTTTCCCACTTTACTTTTCAGCAAGCGGAAGCCGTTTCAGAATTCAAAAAGGAGGAAATGATGATCAAAAATGTTCATTCAGAACTTCTGAATTGTTTTTAACAAAAGCTGAAACTCAATTAAAATTGAACAATACAGCTGACGCTAAAACAACAATTTTAGATTTCATCAAAAACAGATATACTGCAGCAGGATACACTCAGCTTGAAATTGATGTTAATGCAATGAATGCAGCAGATTTGACAAACTTCATTTTAGAAGAAAGACACCGTGAGTTTGCTGTTGAAGGACAGCGTTGGTTTGATTTGAGAAGAACTTCTCAAAAACAAATCGTTCACACATTTGACGGTGATGTTTACACTTTGATACAAAACGATCCGCGATATACCATTATTTACCCGGCAAACGCGAGATTAAACAATCCCAATCTATAATACCTATATTGTTTTTTTTAAAAAGGGTTCAGTTGAAAAACTGGGCCCTTTTTTGTTTATAATCGAAATTTGGATAAAAAAAAATTCTACTTTAAGTAATTATTAAGCTTAACTAATATATTTGCAGAATTAAATAATTGCTTCTTCCTGTAGAAGTGTTAGTAACTTTACGTCCAAAAAGAATGAAAATTGCCATTGTTGAAGATGAATATCTTGCTTCAAATTATCTGAAATCTGTTTTAGAGCAGCAAAGCATTATATCCGTTTCTGAAATCACAGTTTTAAAATCGGTTAAAGAAGCTGTAATTTTCTTTACAGAAAATGCTGTTGACCTGGCCTTTATGGACATTCACCTTGGTGATGGAAAAAGTCTTGAGATTTTTGAAAAGGCTACTATCTCCTGCCCTGTTATCTTTGTCACCGCTTATGATTCGTATGCCATATCTGTTTTCAAACACTTTACAATAGATTATCTCCTCAAGCCTTTTGAAGAACAAGAATTATTTGATGCGCTTACAAAGTTCAAAAACATAAAAGATAATTTTAACAGCGACACCACAATACAATCTCTTGTTGCTCTGGAAAATCCTGAAGCCAGCAAAGTACAACGTCACTTTTTGGTTAATCACGGTTACAAACTTATTTCGATAAACGAAAACGACATTACCTATTTTGCAGCTTCCGGCAAGCACCTTTTTATTTATGCAAATTCAGGAAACAGTTACTTATATAATAATACACTTACAGACGTCATTCACAATCTGGATCCGATACTATTCTTTAAGGTAAACAGACAATATATTGTCAGCCGGAATATCATAAAGGAAGTCATCAAACATTCAGCCCAAAAAATTGAGCTAAAACTGACAGTTCCCGCTGTAGAAACAGATCCGATTATTATTAGTAAAAAAGAAATAAATAACTTTAAAAACTGGCTCAATCAGTAAAAGCTTTCTGTTTTTACATTGTCTTATAAATTCAATAATTTCAGTTTTATCTTCTAAAATTGAAATTCCAAATGCTAAAAAAGTTCTTAAAAAAGTTAAATTAGCGTTATAGGAATCATAAAATTGCTCCTCATTACCAGTAAAATAGCTTTTCTCCATTTTTGATTTTTTATATTTGAGAATATAATCAAATGTAAAAGAGTATGCCACAAATTAGATTTTATCCAAACGAAGAATTTAAAGAACTAGAAATAAACGCTTCATTGCAGCTTAGATATGCCATTTCAAACAAAGGCCGTTTAGTAAGTTTTACAGACGAAATAGAAAATGGCCGCCTCTTAAAAGGAGGTTTGAGCGATGGTTACCCAACCTTCAGGTTTAAAATAAAAAAAGATGACAAAATTGTCAATAAATATCTGTTTTTATACAAATTAGTTGCCCAGTATTTTATTCCAAAAAAGTCAGAAGATCAGACCTATGTACTTCATCTGGATTACAACAGAAGTAATGATGATGTCAATAATCTGAGATGGGCTACAAAAGCCGAAATGATGGCACATAGCCGCAAAAGCCCGCGTGTGATCCAGGCCAAAAAGAATCTCGTAGAGCACAACCTAAAAGCCGACGGAAGAAAACTCACCACTACAAAAGTAATGCTGATTAAGAAAATCCTTTCACGACCAGAACAAAAAACCCGTCTTAAAATGATTGCAAAACAATTTGGCGTAAGCGAAATGCAGATCAGAAGAATTGCCAGCGGAGAAAACTGGGGACATATTCAGGTATAACTTCTATTCCGGTTTCAAATTATTTTGCCACGAATTACATGAATCTACACGAATTTTAATTTGTGGCAAATTATGTGATTCGTGGCAAAAATTTTTACAATTAGGAACCTCAAACCTGAAACTTGAAACAAAACAAACCAAGAATTAAAATAAATCCTTAAATTCGCAATCACAAATAACAATGCCATTGAAAATGAGTTTCGGATTTATAAACTTCATTTTCGGTAGTAAATACTAAAAGCAAAAAAAATGAAATACGACGTTATTGTTTTAGGAAGTGGTCCTGGCGGATATGTTACAGCAATTAGAGCTTCACAATTAGGTTTTAAAGTAGCTGTTGTTGAAAAAGAAAACTTAGGGGGTGTATGTTTAAACTGGGGATGTATCCCAACAAAAGCATTACTAAAATCAGCTCAGGTTTTTGATTATTTGAAACACGCTTCTGACTACGGATTAAAAGTTTCTGAATTTGATAAAGATTTCCCGGCAGTTGTACAACGCAGCCGTAATGTTGCAGAAGGAATGAGCAAAGGTGTTCAGTTCCTTATGAAAAAAAACAAAATTGACGTTATTGAAGGTTTTGGAAAACTTAAACCAGGAAAAAAACTTGACGTTACAGACAAAGACAATAAAGTTACCGAATATAGTGCAGATCACATTATCATTGCTACAGGAGCACGTTCACGTGAGTTACCAAACTTACCTCAGGATGGTGTAAAAGTAATTGGTTACCGTCAGGCAATGACATTACCAACACAACCAAAATCTATGATTATTGTAGGTTCAGGTGCAATTGGTGTTGAATTTGCACATTTCTACAACTCAATGGGAACTGAGGTTACTATTGTAGAGTTTATGCCAAACGTTGTACCGGTAGAAGACGAAGATATCTCAAAACAATTTGAAAAATCTCTGAAAAAAGCAGGTATCAAAGTAATGACCAGCTCTTCTGTAGAATCTTTGGATACTTCAGGAGCAGGAGTAAAAGCAACTGTAAAAACTGCTAAAGGAGAAGAAATCCTTGAAGCTGACATTGTACTTTCTGCAGTTGGTATCAAAACAAACATCGAAAATATCGGATTAGAAGAAGTAGGTATTGCTGTAGACCGTGATAAAATTCTGGTAAACGCTTATAACCAAACTAATATTCCGGGATACTATGCAATTGGAGACATTACTCCGGGGCAAGCTTTAGCTCACGTAGCTTCTGCTGAAGGAATAAACTGTGTTGAAAAAATTAAAGGTTTACACGTAGATCCAATCGATTACGGAAACGTTCCTGGTTGTACTTACGCAACTCCTGAAATTGCTTCTGTTGGTTTAACAGAAAAACAGGCAAGAGAAAAAGGTTACGATTTAAAAATCGGTAAATTCCCATTCTCAGCTTCAGGAAAAGCAAAAGCTGCCGGAAATGCAGACGGATTTGTAAAAGTAATCTTCGATGCTAAATACGGAGAATGGTTAGGATGCCACATGATTGGTGCAGGAGTTACCGATATGATTGCTGAAGCAGTTGTAGCACGTAAACTTGAAACTACAGGTCATGAAATCTTAAAATCTATACACCCTCACCCAACCATGAGCGAGGCTGTTATGGAAGCTGTTGCTGATGCTTACGGCGAAGTAATTCACTTGTAAAAATAAAATAAAAGGA
This sequence comes from Flavobacterium sp. HTF, assembly GCF_003105115.1. Taxonomy (GTDB): domain Bacteria; phylum Bacteroidota; class Bacteroidia; order Flavobacteriales; family Flavobacteriaceae; genus Flavobacterium. Next base: position 88,441 of record NZ_QETH01000002.1, read on the forward strand.
GACGCACTGCTGTGCGTCTACAGTTATATATAATTTTCAATTAAAAAAATCCGGTTTGTTTATAACGAACCGGATTTTTTGTTTCTATCACAAAACCAGAAATTTATATTCATCCTGATTTAATATAAAATTGACTTAAAGAAGTTTCGTTATTCTTCAATAATACTTATTTTTATTTTTCAATGATCTTTTTATCAAACTATCTTATATAAAAATAGAACTGCTGTTGCTGGCTTTATTTTTTTCAGGAGAAATTAAAAACTAAATAAAATAATGGAACAAACACCAATATTCTTTGCTGATGGAGAAAATCCAAAGATGATAGAAGCTTTTCAAAAAGCACAAGAAACCTTTAAATTTTTTTGGAGAGAATTATCATGGGAATACCGTCGAATAATTCCGGCACTTGACGTTGCCTGCGTAAAACTTGCTTTTACTCAGGAAATAGAAGATGAAACCGTGGTTGAACACATGTGGATTAACGAAATACACTTTGATGGCGAATACATATACGGCACTTTAGTAAATGATCCTGGTCAATTAACCGATGTAAATAACGGAGATGAAGTCAAAATTCCCATCAGTCAGATTAGCGACTGGTTATTTGCAAACCAGGGAAAAACCTACGGAGGTTTCACAATACAGGCTATGAGGTCAGAAATGGGCGAAGACGAAAGAGAAGCGCACGATGAAGCATGGGGAATGGATTTTGGTGATTACAATGATATTCTGGTGGCTTTTGAACAAAAAGAAAAACCCGAAAACCTAATCGAGCATCCTATGAGTAAAAACATGAAAGAAAGCCTGATTGACTTTTTAAAAAATAATCCCGGGGAAATTAACAGTAAAGATGAATCGGGCTATACTTTTTTACATCGTGAAGCAATTGCAGGAAATAGTACCTCTGTACAAATTTTAATAGAATCGGGTGCCGATATAAATGCCAAAACCGTTGACGGAAAAACAGCCTTAGATTTTGCAAAACAGCTAAAATGGGAACATTTACTCCCGCTCTTATAAAATTCAACCTTAAAAATCCGGTTTGTGAAAGCAAGTCGGATTTTTTTTATTAAATAAATTCTCTAAGCAAACATTAACTTTTTGGTATCAGATTACAGCATGATTTCTAATAATAAAGTGCTAATTTTGCAGCTCCCAAAAACCAAATCTACTTATGAAAAAAATATTTTTCATTTTTGCCATTGCCCTGTTTGCGCCTAATAGTTTTTTTGCCCAAACCAAAACCGAAGCAAAAAACATCTTTGCCAACTCTTACGACAACGTAAATGATTTTGAAAAAATCCTGAATCCAAATCAGGTAAAAACCTTAAACGGAACTTTAAAATCATTTGAAACCAAAACAGGAAAAAAAATTATTGTCGTAACTATATCTTCTACTCCTTCGTACAGGGATTTATCAAATTATTCTGAAGACCTGCACCGATATTTAAATATTGGTTTAAAAATAGAGCCTTCCATTTTATTTGTCATAAGTAAAGATTTAAGGCAGATACAAATTCTTGGAGACAATAAAATAAGTGATAAATTAAGCAATCAGGAAATAGAAAATATTGTAAACACCTTTGTCGTTCCTGAATTAAAAAAAGGCGATTATTATAAAGGCCTGGAAACAGGAACAGCCCAGATCATAAAAAAACTGGAATAGAAATAAGACAAAATCCGATTTGTGAAAACAAGCCGGATTTTTTTATTTCACACCAGGCAATTCCCTCCCAGCCTCATCCAAAATTAAACAATTGCCCTTTTAAATTGTTAAAACCCAAAATACCAATCATAGTTGACACAGCAAAAAATCGTGTCACAAACTGACAATTCCAACGATTTAAAATCGAGGTATTTTTTAACATTTTCAATCAAAATCAGTCAAATGTTAATTTTTTAAATATTTCATTTTAACACGAAACATTTCTATTACGTTTGTAGTATAAACTATAAAACCTATGACTGAAATTACTTCTTACTGGTGGATCATACTGATTGTATTTTCCATCTTATTTTACAAATTTGTACTTCGTGTTTTCTTCGGAATGGTAATCGTTCCCGAAGACAAAATTGGTCTTGTGACCAAAAAATTCGTTTTGTTTGGTGCCGATAAATCACTACCGGATGGCAGAATTATCGCTACAAAAGGTGAAGCCGGTTATCAGGCGCAAACTCTTGCTCCGGGATTATACTGGGGAATGTGGATCTGGCAGTATACTGTTGACATGACCAGTTTTACGCTTATTCCGGAAGGCAAAATCGGACTAGTCCTGAGTAAAGACGGAAAAGAAATTCCTACCGGACGAATCCTTGCGAGAAAAGTTGACAGTGACAACTTTCAGGACGCAACCGCTTTCTTAAACAATGGAGGTCAGAAAGGTCGTCAGACTGCCTTTATCACAACAGGTTCCTATCGTATAAATACCTTCCTGTTTGAAATTATAATTGCAGACCAGATTAAGATTTACGAAAACATGATTGGTATTGTTACCGCTCTTGATGGTGAACCAATTCCGCAGGGTCAGATTGCCGGAAAATTTGTTGAAGGACATAATAACTTTCAGGATTTTGATAAATTTCTGGACAAAGGCGGAAACCGTGGTCTTCAGCCTCAGGTTATGCTTGCCGGTTCTTATTACATCAATACATGGGGAATCCTTATTGAACAAAATCCAATGACAGATGTGCCAATTGGTTACGTGGGTGTTGTCATTTCATATATTGGTGAAGACGGACAAGACGTTACCGGAGATACATTTAAACACGGAAATATCGTTTCAAAAGGACAACGCGGTGTTTGGATGGAACCTTTCGGTCCCGGAAAATATGCATTAAACAAATATACAACCAAACTGGAAGCCGTTCCGACAACAAACCTAGTTCTGAACTGGGCAAATGCCAGAAGCGAATCGCACGATTTAGATAAAAATCTGTCTACAATTACCGTTCGTTCTAAAGATGGTTTCCCGTTTAATCTGGATGTTGCGCAAATTATTCACGTCCCTGCTAATGAAGCACCAAAAGTAATTGCGCGTTTCGGAAGCATGAACAATCTTGTTTCTCAGGTTCTGGAGCCAACTATTGGTAACTATTTCAGAAACTCAGCTCAGGACAGCGATGTAATTTCGTTCTTATCAACCAGAAAAGAGCGTCAGGAATCAGCTAAAAACCATATCAAACTGGTTTTGGATGAATATAACGTAAATGCTGTAGATACCCTGATTGGAGATATCGTTCCGCCGGATTCATTAATGAAAACTCTGACAGACCGAAAACTGGCCGAAGAAGAGCAAAAAACATATCAAACCCAAAGAATGGCGCAGGAACAGCGTCAGGGAATGGAAAAAGAAACCGCCATTGCCGATATGCAGAAAGAAATTGTTCGCGCTTCACAAAGTGTTGAAATCGCACAACGTACTGCAGATGCAACCGTTAAAAAAGCAGAAGGTGATGCCACCAGTTTAAAACTAAACGTAAATGCAGAAGCGGAAGCTACAAAAATGCGTGCAAATGCAGAAGCAGAAGCTACAAAAGCAAGAGCGGGGGCGCAGGCAGAAGCTACAAAACTTACTGCAAGTGCCGAAGCCGAAAGAATCTCTAAAACAGGTTTGGCAGAAGCTGAAAAAATCATGGCAATTGGTAAATCAACTGCCGAGGCTTATCAATTACAAGTTACTGCGATGGGTGGTGATAATTTCACCAAATACAAAGTAACCGAAGAAATCGGTAAAGGAAACATCAAAGTAATTCCTGATGTATTAATTACCGGAAATGGTGGTTCTGATGGTTCTATCAGTGGACTTTTAGGATTAAAACTAATGGAAATGATGGATACTGATAAAAATGTAAAAGGTCCTAAAAAATAATTTATTACCATTTTTATTTTAAATCCGGTTTGTGAAAACAAGCCGGATTTTTTATTTTAAAATGTAAACAACTATATTTACTCTGCAAATAGTACTTATAAAAATCACATAATGAATCAAATATTCGACATAGAAACCTTAGATAAACTGGAAGAATATCTCAGCAAACAAGATCAGAAATCATTAAGGGAAAAACTGTTTTCTGATCTTTTAATTTATGTAGATTATAAAAATGTAAGTGAATGGAATAAAGCAGTAAAAATCTGTGAAAGCCTAACCATAATCGGATGGGGCGAACATGAACCTTTGCAGGCTGTAAAAGGAATCTTTTTTAACGGAAATCCAACCACTCTATTTGTGAATAAGTTTCGCAAACCCTTTTTTGTTGATGCCATATGGTCAAAAAGAAAAAACGGATATACAATGGAACCGGGAAGAACAACCTACTATCAAAGTCCGTTATTTCCGAGCAAAAACACAATCCTTCATGATTATCCCGTTACAGAAGACATACAGGATTTGACTTTAAACAACCAAAGAAACTGGATACCACGAAACCCAATCTTAATTACAAGATCAATAAGCAACTGTTACGAAAGTTCAAAATCAGTTATTGAAAGCATCGAAAAAGAACTTCAGCCGGAGCTGGATACAAAAATGAAACCGGAAAAATACGGGACAATTGTTAATCGCATGATTTTTAATTGTTCTTATAGTTTTGATGATTTTGGATGCAAAACAAATTACATTATTGCTGACGAAAAACAAAACTTAAAATCAAAAGATTTTTATCCGGAACTCCTTAAAATGTATTCCAAAAAAGAAATTGAATCAAATGGCTATTTTTTAAGAAACAGATATGAATACGGTCCTTTTAAATTGGATACCGGAGTAATTAAAATAACTATTCATTTTGAAAAAGAATTGGCAGATCTGGATTTTATCAGTCAAAAAGAAAAAATCAGCGAACATATTTCAGAATCACTAAATACTGTTATTGACAAACTAAAAAAGAAAAAATTTAAATATGATTTTGATAGTATGCAACAGGATTTTACAGAAATCCTGTCAAAATGGAAATCGTATCCTGAAAGCAAAAACTAATTTATTTACTTCTCAGGAAAAACAACGTTTCCTCATACAATTGTTTTCGGCTGGTTTCTAAATGGGCAACATGCGTGCCCGTATCAAGAATTACATATTTTTTCGATTTTACATTTTTTAGTGATTTCAATAATGTTTTGGCATCTGTATCATTAGGATATTGATCCCGGCTGCCTCTTATTATCAATGTTGGCGTTTTTATCTTTTCGGGATTATAATAAGGTTTGTTGTGCAATAAATCCTCAACATCCTGATTTGGCCCGTAAGGGAAACGGACATTTCCATTTTCTTTTTTAAACAACGGATCACTCTCTTCCCAAATTTTACCCCAATTTGTAAAAATCTCTTTTTCTAACTCGCATGATTTACCTTCAGGAGTAAGCATTTTCATGGCATCGATTCTCTGTCCGGATGTCATTTCCACAAAAGAGCCTTCCATTTCTTCCCGTTTTGATTTTTCATTTCTAACGGTTATTGTGGCAAACAAAACCAGCTTTTTTATTTTCTCAGGAAATTTTGAAGCATAAGCGGCTGCCACACTTCCTCCCCAGGAATGACCAATTAGATATACTTTATTTTTGCCTGTTTTTTCCATAATTAAATTTACGGCTTTGTCAACATCCAAAACCACTTCTTCTGCCCTGCCCGTTAGTCTGCCGTTTGTAATATTATTTTCCATTTCCGGATATCGGTCTGAATTTCCGTAACCTAAAAAATCCAATGAAAAAACATCAAATCCATTTTCTGATAAGTTTGACATCCAGGATGAATTATCCATTTTAAAACCAAAAGAAAGCGCCGTCGGAAATGAAGAACCATGAAGAAAAAGAACAGGATAATCAGCAGACTTTTTTATGGCTTGCTTATAATGTATTGCAATATTTAAATTGTCAATATGACTTTGGGTTTTTATAACTTCCATATCATTTATTGTATTTGCTGTAATTTTAGCATTCTGTGAATTTGTCTGGAAAAATGTCAGGAAAAAAGCTGCCATTAGAATTTTGTATTTTTTCATGCGTTTCTAAATTTTTGCCAAAAATAAAAACATACTATTCCCGACACTTCAGTTGACACTTAACTGTAATTGCAAAACTTCCTGAAAATTTACAATTACATAAATACAAGATTTATTTTTTGAACCAAAAAACGCTATATTGTAGTTTGTTTTACCCATAAATAAAAACAGATGACAGTAGAAGAATATAAAAAACAATTTTCAGAAGATGATGCCGTTGGCTGGTTATCGATCGATACCGAATTTGAACGCCTTTATCCAGATCAGGAACCCAAACATTTTGCCCCAGCCATCAGTTATATGCTCGGAGGAGAACATCCGCTTGACGGGGTAAGCATTTATGACAGTACAAAACAGGAAGAACATTTTCATTTTATAACTTATGGTTTTTCTGAATTGTATTATGATGAAGAAAAAGTAAACGGAGAATTTAGCAAATGGGGATTTGAACTTACTTTCAGGTTAAAACCTTTTGAAGAAGATAACGGAAATCCCGCTTGGGCAATTGCTCTTTTACAAAACATTGCCAAATATGTTTTCAGCAGCGGAAACTGGTTTGAAGAATTTCATTACATGCCCGCAAACGGGCCAATCCGCCTGGATACAGAAACTGAAATTACCGCTTTGGTTTTGGTAGCAGATCCTGAAATCGAAAAAAAACAAACGCCTCATGGTGAAGTTTCATTTCTACAGATAGTCGGAATAACTTCTGCTGAATTTGAGGATATTAAAGAAGGCCGCAAATCGGTTGAAGAAATTGTAACTAAATTAAAAGAAAACAATCCTTTACTGATTACCGACCTTAACAGAAAATAAAAACTATTTGTAATTATCTTATCTTTAGCAAATTAAATTCAAAATAGTATGAACAAGGATATTGAAACCTATAATAATTTGCAGTCAGATACAGATAAAGAAATCTGCAGTCAGCTTTATAATTTTATAAATGAAAACCTGTCTGAAGCAGAAAGTAAAATCTGGCATGCGCACCCGGTTTGGTTTTTAGACGGAAATCCGATTGTTGGATACAGCAAATTGAAAAAAGATGTGCGATTACTGTTTTGGAGCGGTCAGTCTTTTGACGAAGAAAAACTTCTGAACGAAGGATCATTTAAGGCTGCAGAAATGCATTATACAGCCGCAGAGCAAATTAATAAAGACGATTTAAAAAGATGGCTCGAAAAAGCAAAAGACATTCAGTGGGATTATAAAAATCTTGTTAAACGAAAAGGAATTTTAATCCGGCTCAAATAATTATTACTATACTTTTTGTAGATATTCTAAACCGTTTGTTGGCTATAACAATCGGTTTTTTTATTTCCTATACCCATTATTTATTTTTTGTTTTACCAAATAAAAACCGGAACCGATAAAATAAAAATTTAATGTTTTCTTATTATCAAATTTATCGTAATCTTGTATTTAATACTAAAAAAGCTATATTTTTGATTGGATAACCGATTAAAATCAAATTGTTGCATAAAGCTAAAAATACATAACCATGACCTTACCTTTTATAGAAATAATAGAATCAGTAACTCCCGATCCAAATTTACTGATGTGGAAGTTTGCTGATGAAGACAAAGAAATAAAAAACGGTGCAAAACTGACAGTCCGCGAAAGCCAGCATGTAATGCTTTTGAATGAAGGACAGCTTGCAGATATTTATGCACCCGGGCTTCATACATTATCAACACAAAATATTCCAATCCTAAGTAGTCTCAAAGGCTGGAAATATGGATTTGAAAGCCCGTTTAAGGCTGATGTTTATTTTTTTAATACCCATCAGTTTATTAACAACAAATGGGGAACTCCGGCACCGATATTAATGAAGGATCCGGAATTTGGACAAATAAGAATTCGTGCTTTCGGAAGTTTTGATATCAGAATTACAGATCCCGCAGCCTTTTTTAAAGAATATGCCGGTACCTACCAGCAATTGACCATTTTTGAATTACAACAACAGCTAAGAGATTTTATTGCTCCGAAATTCGGAGAAATCCTTGCAAATGAACACATTCCTGTAACAGAAGTGGCCGGAAGTATTTCTGAGTTAAGCAAAAAAATTGAGCCTTTATTAAAACCTTATTTCCTGCAGTTAGGAATTGAACTGACCCAGTTTATCATTACCAGCGTTACCCTTCCCGAAGAAGTTTTGGCACATTATGACAAAATCACCGGTATGAATATGGTTACTGATATGGATAAGTTTACCAGATTTAATACCGCAAATGCCATTTCAGAGAAAGGAACTGCGGCACATGATGCTACCCAAAATGCTCTGGGTCTGGGAATTATAATGAACCAAATGCAACAAAATAATACTCAGGCAAAAGAAGAAGTCAAAGACGATCTTACCCTAAAATTACAAAAATTAAAATCCCTTTTTGATGCCGGACTGATTGATGAAGATGAATTTAAAACAAAGAAATCAGAAATTTTAAGTCAGTTGTAAAATGGAAAATAAGAAAGTCAGCTCTTTTCTGGATAAATTAAAAGAAAGCGCCAAAAAACAGGAAAATTATGGCGGAGCCATAGAAATTAACGAGGCCAAAATAAATGTAAGGGACTGTCCCGGCTGTGGCGCAGGAAGAGCCAAGCAAGATGGTGTAACGCATTGCGCTTACTGTGGATATGAGTTTCTAAACGTAAAACTTACAGACGGAGTTTATATTAAAAAAGAAGATAATTCAATTTAAAAATCATATAACGTGTTCGGATTATTCAATAACAAAAAAAATGAAAAAGAAGAAGCTTTTCCCGAATGGTACCCGGAGCTTCAGGAATCTCAGCAAAGATGGTTTACTTTCTTAGAAAAGCTGGAATCTAAAATGGAAGAATTGGCAACGGCGGCAATTCCGGAGTTAAAACAGCTTTTAGAGGACGACGATGATTTTTATAAAAGAACCTTTCATAAAGTATATTCCGGTGTCAATGGTCAATTGAACAATATAAGGGAAAAAGCCAGGGACACTTACGAAGAAAAAATCAATGACGTTTATTACAGATACGATTCTCAGGTTTCTGTCCTGAGCAAACATCACAGTTTACTATCGGATTTTAGAAGTGCCTGCGGAGATCGCTATCATGATGAATTTGAAAATAAATATGACTATTGGAGGAAGCAGATCGAAAAAACGCAGGAACGAGATCTTGAAATCGAATATGAAAAGATCCTAAACGAATTTGAAACTATTAAAGACAAATTCAACTGTACACAATGCAGTGGAAATATTACAATAGAAAAGATCTTTTTAATCGAAACTTATATTACGTGTCCATATTGCCAGACGCAAAATACTTTTGCTCCAAGTACCCAGGGCCGAAATTTACAAAATATTGCACGGGGCCTTGCTGAACAAAGAACGGCACATTTGTATGAAGAATTTGAAACCGAAAACGACAAAGAAAGAGACCTGTACCACCAGCGTCATGAACTAAGCCTGAGCAAAATTCGCGAATCTGACAAAAAAGTGCTGAGCGAAATTCAGGCAAAAATGGATGAACTCGAAGAGCAAAGGCAGTTTGCTATTAAAAATGCTCCAAAATTAAAACAGATTTATCTGAGGGCAATGTATGACGAGTGGAACAAAATCACACCGGATTTAAAAGAACACAACGAAAAAATGTATCAGAATCAATTACACAGTTTATAATTTATTAATCTTAAAAATCAACAAATGTTTAAAAAACTTTTTGGATCTCTAACAGGAGACAATAAACAGGAAAATCAAAATTACGAGCAGCCACAAACATCAAACGATAGTTACGAAGATGATTATGAAAACGAATATCAGGAAGCAGAATACGATCCTGAAACACTTCACGGAACTCATTATGAAGTAGAAGATTTTGATAATGAAGTAGCCAGAAGAGCCGAAGCATGGATTCAGGACGAAAGTGACAATGGTGAAAACCTGGATGAAAAAGACATTCAAAACATCTATTTTAACTACAGAAGAGACGTTTATAAAGAATGGAATAACTGCGATTCTGACCAAATGATCCGATTTGAGCATGCTAATTCATTAAAATATACCGGCATACAAACTTCCGGATTTGTAAAAGTAGATGAAAACAATCCGTTTTTAGAACCGGTTCACGGAGTAGATTTAAGAACTTACACCGCATTATGCCTTAAAATAAGTGCCGGAGTTGATTATCTTGAGGTTTGTAAAGCAATGGGATTTGAACCGGTAATCTGGGAAGAATTAAACACAATCTGGCCTCAGCGTATGGGAGAAGATACTTCTTTTACCGTAACAACCTTATTTGGTCAGTATTATGCAGAGAACGTAACCGTTCCGCAATTAGAAAACCTTAAAGCAGAAATATCAGCAGAAGGACAGGCAAATCTTGACAGAATCAAAACTGACCGTTATTTCTATGAAGAACTTGCCGGAGCAAGACAGGCTGCTTACGAATACGGAATCGATGGCGCACAATGGATTTTGGAAAACTACGGAATCAATCTGGCAGATTTTCAATCGGTTGCGATGCAATGGATGACCGAACAAAACCAAAACTGGAACTCAGAAGAAATTATAGAGTTTTCAAACTATCAGCAGGAAAAACAAAAAGAATATGCTGCTAAATTTGCTGCCGAGCAAGGCGGTAATATCGCTGATGATGTAGAATTCTAATTTGATTAAAACATTCTGTGTAAAATCGGCTAAGAATAAATCTTAGCCGATTTTTTTATTGATAAAAGAATTATTTTTATTGTTTATCAATAAATTTTTATTATTTTTGATTTCATTATCTAAACTTATCAATCATGGAAATCAAAATTACCACCAAGCAAATACTTATGGTATTGCATATCCTTTCCTGGATAATTTTCATAGGCTTGTGTATCGAAGCCGGATCTTATATCTCTAATGGTATTTTTACATTGACAGTACATCCGCAGAATGCAGGATATTTAGAGTTATTACATCTTTATGAATTTGATGCCGGACGTTATGTACAGGAACTGATTCTTCTTACTATCATAGCAGTAATAAAAGCTGTAATGTTCTATCAGATTGTAAAAATCCTCTACAATAAAAAACTAAACGTATTACAGCCCTTTAATAGTGAAATGGGGCGTTTTATATTTAATCTCTCTTATCTCGCTATTGGTATTGGCTTATTTTCTTACTGGACTGTGAGCTTTAATAAATGGTTGGTGAATCAAAATGTAAAAATGCCAAATATAGAAAACCTTCATATTGGCGGTGCAGATGTCTGGATTTTTATGGGGATCGTATTGTTAGTAATCGCTCAGATTTTTAAGAGAGGAATTGAGATTCAGTCAGAAAACGAATTAACCATTTAAACATACAATATGCCCATTATAGTAAATTTGGACGTGATGATGGCCAAAAGAAAAATGTCATTAAATGAACTTTCAGAAAAAGTGGATCTGACTTTGTCGAATCTGTCAATTTTGAAAACCGGAAAAGCAAAAGCAGTTCGTTTCAGTACACTCGAAGCTATTTGTAAAGTATTGGACTGTCAGCCCGGTGACATTCTGGAATACGTTCCTGATAAATAAATATGTAAAATTATTCCGAAAATACAATCTTTGCTTTTAGGTATGTAACTTTTTATGAAGTTGGCTACTAACTATTTAGTTTAACAAAAAAAGCAATTCATGAAAAAAATTTCAAGACGTTCGTTTGTTAATAAATTCGGAGTCGGATTAGGAGCATCTGTTGTTATAACCACACTTCCCTCCTTTCTGACAGCACCGGAAAGTTCTAAAAAGCTTTATACCGGAAAAAAAATAAACATCGCGCTCTGCGGTTTGGGAAATTATGCCTCAATGTTAGCCGAAGGGATTGAAGTATCTGAATATTGCCATCTCGCCGGAATCGTTACCGGAACTCCTTCAAAAGCAGAAAAATGGAAAGCCAAATATAATATCCCCGAAAAAAATAGCTACAATTATGAGAATTTTGACGAAATAAAAAACAATTCCGATATTGATCTGGTGTACATCGTGATGCCAAACGGTTTGCATAAAGAATATACCATTCGTTCGGCAAAAGCGGGAAAAAATGTTATCACAGAAAAACCAATGGCAGTATCTGTAAAAGACTGCGAAGAAATGATAAAAGCCTGCAATGACAATAATGTACAACTGGCAGTTGGATATCGTTTACACTACGAACCTTATCACCTGGAATTAAAAAGATTAGGACAACAAAAAGTTTTCGGCCAAATACGATTTATTGAAGCTTCAGTTGGTTATAAAACATATGACACTCTGGATACCAAAACCATTGTCGATAAAAATGATCGCAGTGAATGGCGATTGAATAAAAAATTATCCGGCGGTGGTCCTTTAATGGATTTAGGGATTTATTGCATCCAGGCCAGCCGATATGTTTTGGGAGAAGAACCAATTGCAGTTACGGCCCAATTTGGGCATATAAATGATAAAAACAGGTTTTCGGAAACAGAAGAAAGTATATCATGGCAAATGGAATTTCCTGGTGGAGCGACCGCCAATTGTAATACTTCCTGCGGTTTTTATATTGATCGATTTTATGCCACTGCAGATGAAGGTTTTTTTCAATTGAGTCCGGCCTTAAGTTATGGCCCTTTTGAAGGTAAAACATCTGAAAAGGAATTAAAATTTCCGGTAATAAATCAGCAAAAAACGCAACTCGATGAAATTTGCAAAGTCTTATTGGAAAATAAAAAACTGCCCAATCACATTACCGGCGAAGAAGGATTAAAGGACATTAAAGTGATCAATGCCATTTACAAAGCTGCAGAAACAGGAAAGAAAGTTTTTTTATAAAGAAATTCCAGTTTTGAAATAGTAAAATTTTTATTCAAAAACAGTACGAATTATGCTTAATTTTAAGCAACCTTTTACTTCAGTTGTTATCTGTAAAAGAACACGAACTTATAATCCAGTCCGACTTCATGAAAAATTTTGCTTATATATTGACACTATTTGTTTTGGTTTCCTGCAGCAGTACAAAGACTGTTGCTTCTTCTGAAAATTCATTAAACGGAAAATGGAACTGGGTCAGCTCGACTGGCGGCTTTATAGGTTCAACCCTTACGCCTGCCTCAGAGAAAAAAACAATGACAATTGAGATTTCCAAATCAACGATTAAAAGATTTGAAAACGGAAAACTGATTTCTGAAAATGACTTTTCTGTAGAAACCGGAAATTCAATTTACGGCAATGACAAAAAAATGATCGTTTACAAAAACGACGCTCCTAAGCAATCTTTTGAGATTAAAGACAATGTTTTATATTTAAACGATGAATGCCACGATTGTTATCAGTCACAATATGTTCGTGTAAAATAAAATTAATATGGAAGTCTGTATTATTGAATTTCCGTCTAATCTGGGCTTAAAAGAACCGCAACCGGGAAAAGAACCCGGAGTAAAATATTTACCGGATTTTTTGCAAAAACACAACCTGCATAGTATTCTCAATCCGGAGAATATTGTGCGGCTTGATGCCCCGGACTATTCTAATGTAAGAGATGCTGAAACAAAGATTCTTAATTCAGATTCCTTAATCGAATATTCAATTCAACAGGCCGGGTTAATTAGCAAAACATTTGATAATAATCAATTTCCGTTTATTCTTGGCGGAGACTGCAGCATACTTCTGGGAGCAGCAATTGCCTTAAAACAAAAAGGAAATTACGGATTATTTTACCTTGACGGACATACCGATTTTATGGACATTTCCTTGTCTGAAACCGGCGGCGTTGGCGGAATGGCAGCCTCAATTGTAACCGGAAACGGTCATAAAAAATTAACCGATATTTTAGGTTTGATTCCTTACATCAAAGAAGAAAACCTCTGGTGCGTGGGCAACCGAGAGTACGATGACGAATATGAAAATGAAATTCGCAACTCAGACGCAACGTATATCAGCCTTGATGAATTGAGAAAAAGAGGAATCTCAAAATGTACAGCATCGTTTCTTTCTGAAATTGAAAACAAAAATCTGGATGGTTTCTGGCTTCATATCGATGTTGATGTTCTAAATGATGAAATAATGCCCTGCGTTGACAGCCGGACTCCCGATGGTTTAACTTACAATGAATTTAATGAACTGACTTTAGCCTTGTTCAAAAGCAATAAACTTGCCGGACTTGAAATAACGATTCTCGATCCGGATTTAGACAAAACCGGAGAATACACGAATGCTTTTGTAACCCATTTGACATCAGCTTTCAATAAGGCAAAATAATTAGTACCGGGATTTTTCTTATTTTCGTAAGACAAAGAAAAAATTTCCGGAACATTTCTATTAAAATTGCCATGAATATTCTAATAGTTTACAGTCATCCAAGTCAGAAATCCTATACTTTTCAGGTTTTAAAACAATTGAAATCCTTAATTCTAAAACAAAACTGGAACCTTGAAATTTCGGATTTGTATGAAATGAATTTCGAAAGTGATATGTCTGAAAATGAATATGAACGAGAAGGTTTTATAAAAAGAGAACTTCCTGTTTCTGAAGATGTTCTGGCAGAGCACCAGAAAATTGAAAACGCAGACTGCATTATCTTTTTATATCCGGTCTGGTGGAGCGATTGTCCGGCCAAACTCAAAGGCTGGTTTGACAGGGTTTATTCGGTTGGATATGCTTACGGACAAACCGAGAACTATAAAAAAATGAAAACCATACCAAATGGAATCGTAATCTGTACAGCAGGACATCCAAACGAATTTTTAGAAGAAATCGGAATTGCACAAAGCATGCAAAACATTATGCTCGATGACAGACTCGGCAAACGTTTCGACAATAAAGAGATGCTTATTCTGGGCGGAACCCTGGAACTGGAAAAAGTGATGGAAAAACATATGAAGGAAATTGAAAATATGGTGGAGAAAATTAAACAGAGTTACTAAAAATGAAAAAAAATAAGATTAGAGTTTATCACTTATTCTGGGCTGTTGCTATAATCGTTTTATAATTGGGAGTAATTGAGAAAGAATAAAATTTACTCTTAATGACAGGATTGGACTTATTTTGTTTAGTTCTCTTTTTTTGTCATTCTGAGGAACGAAGAATCTTCGTTACAGGATCGACAAAGAAATGATTTTAGATTGCGTAGCTGCTTACGAAGATTCTTCGTTCCTCAGAATGACAAGATTGAGGCTACTTTGTGGATCCTGCTAGTGAGATTACTTCGTTCCTCAGAATGACAAGATTGAGGTTACTTCGTGGATCCTGCAACGAAGATTCTTCGTTCTTCAGAATGACAAGATTGAGGTTACTTTGTGGATCCTGCAACGAAGATTCTTCGTTCCTCAGAATGACAAGATTGAGGTTACTTTGTGGATCCTGCTAGTGAGATTACTTCGTTCCTCAGAATGACAAGATTGAGGTTACTTTGTGGATCCTGCTAGTGAGATTACTTCGTTCCTCAGAATGACAAGATTGAGGTTACTTTGTGGATCCTGCTAGTGAGATTACTTCGTTCCTCGCAATGACAAGATTGCGGTTGTTTTGTGGATCCTGCTAGTAAGATTGCTTCGTTCCTCAGAATGACAAGATTGCGATTACTTTGTGGATCCTGGTAGTGAGATTTCTTAGTTTCTCGCAATGACACAGTTTGGCAAAATCTAAAATCTAAAATCTAAAGTCTACAATCTACAATCTAAAAACCTTCATCCCCGCTTTAGACTAAGACAATAGTAGATTTGGCTACAACTATTATATTGATGTTGCACAACTTTGTATCATCAAAAAATAGATATATGAAAATTACAATTACAGGTTCTTTAGGGAACATCAGCAAGCCACTGGCTCAGGAGTTAGTGCAGAAAGGACATGAGATTACCATAATTTCGAGTAATCCTGAAAATCAAAAAGAGATTGAAGAATTAGGTGCAAAAGCAGCTATAGGTTCTGTAGAAGATATTACGTTTTTAACCGATACTTTTAAAGGTTCAGACGCTGTGTACTGCATGATTCCAAGAGCGAATTATTTTGACCCTAATATGGATTTAGACGCTTTTACCCGCAACATCGGGAACAGTTATGCCGAAGCCATCAAAAAATCAGGTGTTAAAAAAGTGGTGTTTTTAAGCAGCATTGGGGCACATTTAGAAAAAAATTCAGGTATTATTCAGCGTTATAATGAAATCGAAGCCGTACTGAATAAACTAACAGATGTATCAATTACTTTTATGCGACCGACCTCTTTCTTTTATAACGTTTTGGCTTATATTCCGATGATTAAGAATATTGGTGCTATAGCTGTTAATTATGGTGCTGAAAAAACAATTCCGTGGGTTTCTCCTTTGGATATTGCGTCTGCGATTGCCGAAGAAATCACTGCTCCGCTTGACGGAAGAAAAATTCGCTATGTGACAAGTGAAGAACTGACAGGATATGAAACAGCACAAATTTTAGGAAACGCAATCGGAAAACCGGATTTAAAATGGATTTTAACCTCTGACGAAGAATCCTTAAACGGATTATTAAATGCCGGAATGCAGCCAAAAATTGCAGCAGGTCTAATCGAAATGTACGCCGGACTTTACAACGGTTTATTGGCCGAAGATTATAATCGTAATAAACCGGCTGAATTTGGAAAAACAAAAATGGCAGATTATGCAAAAGAATTTGCCTTAATTTATAATCAGAAATAAGTACCTTGTGCTATGGCAAATTCTCAACCGCACCGGATAAAAAGTATCAGTGAATTTCACGAGTTTCGCGATCTGCCCAAACCGGAGCATCCGCTTGTCAGCGTTTATAATTTTGCAGATATCAAATATTTAAACGAGAATGAGCCGCAAAGCCTCATTCTCGATTTTTATACGATTGCACTTAAGAGAAATGCAAATGCCATAATGCGGTACGGTCAGCAGGAATATGATTTTAAAGAAGGTGTTTTACTGTTTCTTTCTCCCGGTCAGGTTTTTTCGATAGAAGGAAATGCCGAATTGCAGCACTCAGGCTGGTCGCTATTGATTCACCCTGATTTTCTGTGGAATACTCCCCTTGCGCAGAAAATAAAACAATATGAATACTTTGGGTATTCGGTTTATGAAGCCTTACACCTTTCTGACAAAGAAGAAAAAATGATTATCGATATCATTCAGAATATCCGGAAAGAATATCAGTCTAATATTGACAAATTCAGTCAGGATGTTATAATTGCCCAGATAGAACTGCTCCTAACCTATTCTGAACGTTTTTACAACCGACAGTTTATTACCCGGAAAATCAGCAGTCACGAGATTTTATCACGCCTGGAAAAACTGCTGGAAGACTATTTCAGCAGTGATTCTTTAGCAAAAAAAGGCTTACCGACAGTACAATATATTGCCGAAACTTTGAACCTTTCCCCAAATTATTTAAGCGGTTTGCTAAAATCACTTACAGGGCAAAGCACGCAACAGCACATTCACAATAAACTAATTGAAAAAGCAAAAGAAAAACTCTCCGTAACGAACTTATCCATTAGTGAAATTGCTTTTGAACTCGGTTTTGAGCATCATCAGTCTTTTAGTAAATTATTCAAAACAAAAACGAATATTTCGCCTTTAGAATTCAGGCAATCTTTTAATTAAAGAAGTATTTTCATGTGCAATAATTTCATAAATTCGTTTCAACAAAACGAAAAATTATGAATCCCATTTTAAGAAATATCCTTGCCGTTATTGCCGGCCTTTTTATTGGAGGTGTTGTAAATAATATTCTTATTTTAATAAGCGGCTCCATAATTCCTGCTCCAAATGGCGCAGACGTTTCTACAAGAGAAGGATTGCTGGCAGCTATGCCTTTTTTTGAACCAAAGAATTTTATTTTTCCTTTTTTAGCACATGCACTAGGCACTTTTGCCGGATCGGGAACAGCCATAAAAATTGCAGTTAGCAACCAGACCAAATTAGCTTTTGTTGTGGGTGCATTCTTTTTATTGGCCGGTATCATTATGGTTACTATTCTTCCCTCTCCTGTTTGGTTTACTATTACAGATCTTGTGTTAGCTTATATACCAATGAGTTATCTGGCAGTGAAGCTATTTCGTAAAAAAGTATAAATTTTTTATTTTTTTCAGGATGAACACAAAATCAACAAAATTAAAACCGGCAAAATTATGCTACGAACATATTGGCGGAAAACTGGGTCAGCTCCTGT
The DNA here is from genome assembly GCF_003105115.1 of Flavobacterium sp. HTF. Classification (GTDB taxonomy): domain Bacteria; phylum Bacteroidota; class Bacteroidia; order Flavobacteriales; family Flavobacteriaceae; genus Flavobacterium. The sequence continues at coordinate 106,559 of NZ_QETH01000002.1, forward strand.
TGGAAAATTTTGCAGATAAAGCATGGATTGCCAAAAAAACTCCGACAGATAAGCATTTTTACATTACAGAATTGGGACAAAAAGAATTTACAAAACTGGGCATTGATATCAGTCAGATAAAATCAGAAGATTTATAATTCAGTCGTTTTAGGATTTTTTTACGAAAAAAGATAGCGACAATTTCTTACCTTAGTTAGCTTTTAAAATTTTAAAATCATGACAAGGAAATATATCGCAAAGGACTTTTTAAAACTTGCCGCCAAAGGCCATTCACACGAAGCATTCCGTCTTTATGTTGGCAGTAACTTTAAGCATCATAATGTTTATTTTAAGGGAGATGCCAATACTTTAATGCTTGCTATGGAAGAAGCGTTCAGATTAAATCCCAACAAGGTTATTGAAATACATCATGCAATCGGAGACAAAGATTTTGTGGCTATACATTCGCATGTCAAGCAAAACAAAACAGATTTGGGAGTTGCAGTGGTTCACATTTTCAGGTTTGAAGAAAGTAAAATAGTTGAACTTTGGGATTTAGGACAAACAGTTCCGGCCAAAATGATCAACGAGAATGGAATGTTTTAAATAAAAATCAAATCACAAATATAAATTTCATAAATGAATTCAATTTTCAGGTTCTCTGCCTTATTAACTGTTCTTTTTTTATTCTCCAATTGTAATTCGTTTGCACAAAAAACAGCTCTTCTTTCTGCTCAGACAGATAGTTTACTGGCCGTTTCTTCTCCAAAATTTAATGGTGCTATTGTAATTTCCCAAAAAGGAAAGATATTATACAGTAAAGCTGTGGGGTTTGCTGATTATGAGAAAAAAACGCCTTTAAAAATGGATAGTGAATTTGAAATTATGTCGAATACCAGACAAATCACAGCCGTTTTGATCTTACAGCAAGTAGAACAAGGAAAAATTGATCTTCAGGCTCCAATAAAAAAATACCTGCCCGATTTAAAACACACCTGGACAGATACTATAACGGTTCATCAGTTATTAAATCACACTCATGGAATTGTTGATTTAGAAAAACCTTTACTTTTTAAACCCGGAAGTGATTTTAAATATGGCAATGAAGGTTATCCCGTCTTAGGCCAGATCATAGAAGCTGTTTCTAAAAAACCGTATCCGGAAATGGCAGCTGCACTTTTTAAAAAGCTTAAAATGAAATCTACTTTTTGCTATTTAAAAGACCACAACAGAGATTTGGTTTCAGGTTATATCAATGATAATAATACTTTAGAAAAGGCACAAAACTCTTTAATATCCCCATACAAATTACCGTCATGCGGAATTATTTCAACCGTAAATGATTTAAACGTCTGGAATAATAATCTACATAAAGGAAAAATCTTAAAGCCAGAAACCTATAAATTGATGCTTCAGTACAATATTCTGGCACAGCACAATGTTTTCGGAAAGGAAAAAGCAGGTTACGGTTACGGACTTAGAATTGTAGATAAAGAAACTCCAAAATATATTGGACACACAGGTCTGGGCGATGGATTTTCTTCTTTAAATTTGTATTTTCCGGAAAGCGATTTGAGTTTGATTGTACTGGAAAATAATATGAATGCAAATCCTGAATTGTTTTACAGTACGGGAATTAAAATCAAAAATCTTCTTTTGAAAAGTGATCTAATTCAAAAATAAAGAAACAATGGCTAAAAATAAAACAACAGAAACCGAAAGCAGTGTTACTGATTTTATTAATGCTGTCGAAGAAACAACGAAAAGGAACGACTCGTTTGAGCTGGTAAAAATAATGCAGGAACAATCTGGTTTTGAACCCAAAATGTGGGGGCCGGCTATTATTGGTTTCGGAAGTTATCATTATAAATATGACAGCGGTCACGAAGGAGACGCGCCGCTTGTCGCATTTTCGCCCAGAAAAGCCGCGATCTCCCTTTATTGCTATACTACAACAGAAGACAAAGACGAATTACTATCAAAATTAGGCAAACACAAAGCTTCTAAAGGCTGTATTTATATCAAAAAACTAACTGATGTTGATACCGAAATCCTGAAGAAACTGATTTCACTTTCAATCAAAAATTTAAACAAATTATATCCACCCCAATAAATCATGACTATAACTTTTATAATACTTATTATTTTAGCCCTTTATATTTTTCTGCAAGATCCGAGATTCGGCAAAGCACCAGCCGGAGAAAGACTAGCTCAAATTCAGAAATCACCACATTACAAAAACGGAAAATTTGAAAACATTCATTTTACACCGCAACTTACCGAAGGATACTCGATGCCGGGAGTTTTATATGAATTTTTGTTTAAAAAAACAGCGCACAGAGTGCCCCTCAATACAATTCCTTCTGTTAAGACAGATTTACTACAGCTGGATGTAAATCAGGATATTTTGGTCTGGTTTGGACATTCTTCTTATTATTTTCAGATTGAAGGAAAACGTTTCCTTGTAGATCCGGTTTTTAGCGGCAACGCTTCTCCGATTGCAGGAACGACAAAATCTTTTAAAGGTTCTGATGTTTATACCGTTGAAGATTTTCCTGAAATTGACTACTTATTGATAACACACGATCATTATGATCATTTGGATTATAAAACCATTTTGAAATTAAAGCCCAAAACAAAACAAGTTGTCTGCGGTCTTGGTGTTGGTTCACATTTTGAATCCTGGGGTTTTCCGGTTCAGAATATCATTGAGAAAGACTGGTATGAAAAAATAGAACTGGATCAGAATATTACGCTTTATACAGCGCCAACACGTCATTTTTCGGGTCGTGGCCTGGTTCGTAATAATACGCTCTGGCTTTCTTTTATCTTAGAAACCAGTGATTTTAAAATGTACCTGGGCGGAGATACCGGTTATGATACACATTTTGCTGAAATTGGTGCAAAATACGGCCCTTTTGACGTTGCCCTAATCGATAACGGTCAATATGATATTAAATGGAAATACATTCACAATTTACCGGAAGATGTAATTCAGGCCGCTAAAGATTTAAAAACCAAAAGATTATTCCCTGTTCATTCTTCTAAATTCCCATTAGCGAACCATGCCTGGGACGAGCCTTTAAAAAGAATCACAAAACTGAATGAAAATGAAGCAAACCCTTTTCCATTAATTACACCTATGATTGGTGAATTGGTCGAACTGAAAAATGAAAATCAAAGATTCCAGAAATGGTGGGAAAGATTGCAATAAATTTTATTCAAGATATAAAGAGGTGAAGGTTCAGAGTTTATTTGCTGAAACCTGAAACTTGAAACCTGAAACCTGAAACCTGAAACAAGAAAAACTTTGAAACAAACAATATTATTATTTACTCTTCTGTTTTGCATTCATTTAAGTGCACAGAATACTTATGTCTTTCTGGGATCATATAATCGTGATGTAAAAGCCGAATCTGTTCAGATTTATCAGTTGGATACTTTAAATGGAAAATTGAATAAGGTAACCGGGATTCAAAATATTATTAATCCGTCTTACTTAACCGTTTCTCCAAACGGAAAATATGTTTACGCCTGTACCGATACCAAAACACCAAATGCAGGAAGCGTTAGCAGTTTTGAATTTAATCCGCAGCAAAAAAGCCTGACTTTTATAAACAAACAATCAAGCGGCGGAGAAAATCCCGTTTATGTTTCTGTCCACAAAAATGGCAAGTGGCTTATAAACGCCAATTATACAGAAGGAAGTGTTTCGGTTCATCCGCTTTTGGAAAACGGAAAAATTGACTCGATTGCGCAGAATTTCCAATATCTGGACGGAAGCGTTCACAAAGAAAGACAGACCCGTTCACATGTTCATTCGGCTGTATTTTCACCTCAGTTTGATTATCTATTCCTACCCGATTTAGGAGCCGATAAAATACGCTGTTATCAATTTGACGAAACACAAAAACAGCCTTTGACAGAAGCAAAAATTCCCTTTACAAAAGCAGATCCGGAAGCCGGCCCGAGACATTTTACCTTTCATCCCAATCAAAAATTTAGTTATTGTATTGAAGAAATGTCCGGATCGATAAGTGCTTATCAGTATAACAACGGAGTTTTAGAAAAGATTCAGAGGATCAATACGCATCCCGATAAGATAACAGCAGGTTTTGAAAGTTCTGATATCCATATTTCGCCAGACGGAAAGTTTTTGTACGCTACCAACAGAGGAAAAGAAAACAATATTGCTATCTTTTCGATTGCTGAAAACGGCCTTTTAACGAACGTTGGTTATCAATCTACTTTAGGAAAACATCCAAGAATTTTTGCGATTGATGAAAGCGGGAATTTTTTAATCGCAACAAATGTCACTACGGGAAATATTGTCGTTTTTAAACGAAATCCAAAAACCGGATTACTTAAAAAGACAGGGAAACAAATCAAAATGGAAAATGTTTCCTGTGTTCAGATCAGAAAAATCTAATTTTAAATTCTAAAAAATGAGTACATCAATTTTAAATTTACAGCCTGAAATACTGGAAAATGAGTCTGTAAAGTTAGTTCCCCTAAAGGAAACTGATTTTGAAACCCTATATAAAGTTGCTTCCGATCCTTTAATCTGGGAACAGCATCCGAATAAAAACCGTTATGAAAGAGAGGTTTTTAAAAACTTTTTTGAAGGTGCAATGGAAAGTAAAGGTGCTTTTCTGATCATTGATAAAAAAACAAATGAAGTTGCCGGAAGCACACGATTTTATGATTATGAGCCCGAAAACAAAAGTGTTTTTATTGGCTATACTTTTTACGGAAGAAAATATTGGGGCACCGGATTTAATCCGCAGGTAAAGAAAATGATGTTTGATTATTCTTTTAAAGCGGTTGATAAAATCAGGTTTCACATTGGAGCAGAAAATTACCGTTCGCAGATAGCTATAGGGAAATTGGGAGCAAAGAAAATAGATGAACAGGAAGTGGCCTATTATAATGAGCCTTCCCGTTATAATTTTGTATACGAAATAGAAAAATAAAAATGAAAAGAATAACCGTTTTTTGTGGTTCCAGTTTTGGAACCGAAGATATTTATAAAGAGCAGGCAACATTGCTTGGACAAGCATTGGCAAAGCAAAATATAGAATTGGTATATGGTGGCGCAAATGTAGGTTTGATGGGCGCTGTGGCAGATGGCGTTTTAGATGCAGGAGGCAAAGCAATTGGCGTTTTGCCGGATTTTCTGCGTTCTAAAGAAATCGCGCATTTGGGTTTGACCGAATTGATTCTGGTAGAAAGCATGCATGAAAGAAAAACCAAAATGAATGATTTATGCGATGGCGTGATAGCGCTTCCGGGTGGTTTTGGTACGCTGGAAGAACTTTTTGAAATGGTTACCTGGGCGCAATTGGGTTTACATAAAAAACCAATTGCTGTTTTAAATACCAATGGCTTTTATGATTCCTTAATCGAATTAACCCGGACTATGGTTGAAAAAGGTTTTCTGAAAAGTGTAAATCAGGAAATGCTTTTGGTAAGTGATAATATTGAAGATTTATTGGATAAAATGAAAAACTATGTCGCTCCTACAGTTGGAAAATGGATTGATAAAAAGGAAGTTTAAACTACTCTGAACAAATAAAAAACTTTTAAATAAAAAAGTTTTTTAACAATAGAAACCATATATATTTGCTGAAATTTTTCTATAGCCAATTATATAAATCTAAAAATGCACAAAAAATTATTTACTTGTTTAATCGTTCTTTTAAGTTTTACAGTACATTCACAAATTAAGTTTGAAAAAGGGTATTTTATCGACAACAACGATAAGAAAATCAATTGCTTAATCAAAAATCTCGACTGGAGAAACAATCCGTCTGAAATTCAATACAAGCTGGATGAACAAGATCAGCCCATTACAGTTTCAATGCAGCAATTCAAAATGTTTGAAATTGAAAACGAATCCAAATATGAAAAGTTTACTGTAGATGTAGATCAGTCAACGCAAACAATTGACGATTTAGGGTATGACAGAAATCCTGAATTTAAAAAAGAAACTATTCTACTGAAAGTTTTACTGGAAGGAAAAGCAACATTATTTGAATATACTAAACAAAATGAAACTTTTTTCTTTTTCAAAACCGATACAATACAGACGAATCAGTTGATTTATAAAACATATAAAATTTCGGAACAACAAATCGCTGAAAACAATTTTTATAAACAACAGCTGGCAAGAGGTTTGAAATGGGACCAGAGTACAAATAATCAACTGGCAAGACTTAAATACGAAAGAAATCCTCTTATTAAAATCTTCAAAATTTATAACACAAGCCAGAATTCAGAATCCAGCAGCTTCAAAACAGAACAAAAAAGAGACTTATTTAATTTAGCAATAAGACCCGGCATAACAAGTAATAAATTAAATATCACAAATGCTGTAGCCTCTTCCTATAATACAAAATTTGATAACCAGATAGGTTTTAGGTTAGGTCTGGAAGCTGAATTTATTTTACCGTTCAATAAAAACAAATGGGCCATAGTTATAGAACCAACTTATCAGATTTATAAATCTGAAAAAACAAGAGCGAACGGATTAAGCGTTGAATTCGATTATAATACAATCGAATTTCCAATCGGATTCAGACACAATATGTTCCTGAGTACTAACTCAAAATTATTTATTAATGCTCAATATGTTTTCGAAAAAGCCATAAATTCAAAAGGTGTTTTTGAAGAGAAGTATGGAAATAACGAAATAGAAATCAAACCCCGAAATAGTTGTGTTTTCGGTCTGGGATATAATTATAAAAAAAAGTACAGCGTCGAGGCAAGGATAAATTTACCAAAAGAAATTCTGGGATCATATATCTATTGGGAATCTAATTACCAGTCTGTTTCTCTGGTGTTTGGATATAGTATATTTTAAACTTAGTTCTTTTTTTATTCAGTTTTATTCAGTCATTTTTTCGTAAATTACAGCTCTAAATATTTTGAGGCGGAACAATTAAAATCTGCACATTTTATTGAACATCTAACCCGAAAAAAGATGAAAATAGAAAACAATAAATTCGCAAAAGCCGAAATGCTGATTAGAAAACCTGTTTCAAAAGTTTTTCAGGCTTTTACAGATCCGGAAATCACCAGTAAATTTTGGTTTACCAAAGGTTCAGGAAAGTTAGAAGAAGACAAATCTACTGAATGGACTTGGGAAATGTATGGCTTTTCGCTAACGGTCACTACAAAAGTGCTCAAAGAAAATCAGAAGATTGTTATTGAATGGGGAAACTCCGATGAAATCACTTTGGTCGAATGGGTTTTTACACCATTAAACGAAAATGAAACTTTTGTGAGCATAACCAACTCCGGTTTAAAAGGCGATACCGATAAAATTATAGATCAGGTAAGAAATTCCACCGAAGGTTTTACATTGGTTTTAGCCGGAGCAAAAGCTTATTTAGAACATAATATCCAGCTTAATCTCGTTTTGGACCGTTTTCCTAAAGGGATTGCTTAGAAGGGAAAGTTTCACGTTTCAAGTTTCAAGTTTCAGGTTTCAGGTTTCATCAGCAAAAACCTGAAACCTGAAACCTGAAACCTGAAACAAAAAAAACAAAATCACAACAATCATGGATATCAGAAAACCCGAAAATATCGACGAATATATTGGCACATTTCCAAATGATGTTCAGGAAATTCTGGAACAGGTCAGAATGACGATTCAGGAAGCGGCGCCGGATGCCAAAGAAAAAATCAGCTATTCGATGCCGGCTTTTGATCAAAACGGAATTGTGGTTTATTTTGCGGCTTTTAAGAACCATATTGGTTTATATGCGTTGCCAACAGGACATGAAGCTTTTGCAGCAGAACTTTCAAAATACAAATCAGGAAAAGGTTCCGTACAATTTCCTTTAAAAGAACCAATGCCTTTTGAACTGATTACCAAAATTGTAAAATTCAGGGTCAATGAAAATTTAGAAAAAGGAAAAAAGAAATAATCCCAATGAACTTAACCGAACATTACGATCAGCTTTACAAAAAATCTTCCGGTGCAATTTTAGCCGGAAATTATACTATTGATTCTGACATCAAAAACGAATCTGATGCCAGGTTCGGCATAACCTTGCTTATTCGTCCGAGCGAAGAAATAAAAGCAAATATTGCCCTTTTTTTGGAGGAATTAAAAGAGGCTGACCCGACACAATATTATTATCCGGATTCTGATATTCACATTACCGTTATGTCCATCATTTCCTGTTCGGAGGAGTTTAGTCTGGATCAGATTTCACCAAATGACTATATCGAAACAATCTGCAAAAGTATGGTTGATATCGACAGCATCCGAATCCAGTTTAGAGGCGTTACCGCTTCTCCGTCTGCGATTATGATTCAGGGATTTCCAACGGATGAAACTCTCAATGATTTTAGAAATAAGCTGCGTGAGAATTTTAAAAACTCAGCATTACAACAAAGTATAGACAGCCGATACACCATTTCTGCTGCACACTCGACTGTAATGCGTTTTCAGGAAAAACCAGAGAATCCTGAAAAGCTGATGCAGATTACAGAAAAATTCCGCGATTATGATTTTGGCGAATTGGTTGTAAAAAAAATGGAACTCGTTTATAATGACTGGTATCAGCGAAAAAGCAATACCAAAATCCTGGGGGAATTTGGTTTGAGATAATTGAAACTTATTTTTTGAATTCTCCGAAATGCCATAAAACACCCGACGGATCGTGTAAAAAACATTCTCTTCCCCAGTCTAAATTTTGAATAGGGATTAATTTTGATTCTGAATATTTTTCGGGAAGTTTCAAAGCTAAAAGTTCTGCATAATAACGATCCACATCGTCAACTTCTAAAAAAATCATCGTGTTTTCTATCCACTCTTTTGCATAATAGTCCTGAAGATAGAATGCCGTTTCACTGGTTTTAAAAACAGAAAAATTGGGTGCTAAAACTATTTCTTCAAATCCTAAATCACGGTAAAAACTTCTCGATAATTCAAAATCTTTTGCACCTATAAAAGGTCGTATTGATTTGATTTTGTGCTGCATTTCAAATTAATTAAAAATTATTTTCAAAAACCTTAATTATCAAACCCAAGCTGCTTTCGCAAATCCAGATTCAAAGCATATTGTTCATCAACCGGGATTATTTTTCTTGAATTTTTATTGATATCATTTCCTTCCGCTGTCCAGAGAAACGGGTAAAAATTAAAAACTTCATCCCCTTTTATCTTTGAAACTTCCTGTCTCCATTCATTCCATCTGTTTCCTTCATAAAATTTATCCAGATCATTATAGAAACAAAATTGCAGAAACTCCGAATAAGTAATATCCAGAGGCTCGTATTCTAAACTGTCCGGTGCGAAATAATAAATTTTACCTAAATCTTTCCCTAATCCACCACCATTCAAAATATAAAATCCCCCAATTGCATCATCAGCAATTATCAAAAATGAAGGTGTTTCGCCAAATTCTTTAAATGATTTTCCCTTATTCCAGTCCGGAAGCGAACGGTTAAATTTTGCATTTCCGGAACCTAAAATTCGGATCCATCCATCATCTATCAAAAGTCCGCCTGTCATAAAAACGATCGCTCCCATTGGTGAACTTGTTGTAACCTGTGTTTTGTACAATGATTCTTTTGCACTTAACGGATCTGCCGGTAAAATTTCTACTTTATTTTTAGCCGACTTTATCCAGTCTTGTACAAGCGTCCAGGCAGGATCTGTTTTGTTTATAAGTTCTTCAGCTTTTTTCATTTTATTTTGCGCTGTGGTAATGAAAGTTATAAAGAGTAATAAAATTATACCGGTTTTTCGATTCATGAGTTTAGATACAGTTCTTTTATTTATACTAACTTTTCTTCAAAATACTTCCCAGGCCCCTGCCAATCTGTTCAATAGCTTCCAGACTTTTGGTTAAAGGCGTTGCGGTAAAATCTTCGTAGGCATCCATTGCGCTTTCTTTTCGGTCTTCCTGCGGATAAACCAGAATAATATTATTATCGCTGAAAGATTTTTCGAATTTCTGCGGCAATTTTTCAAAAATAGACTGGTAAGAAACTGAACCTTTTCTCGATAAATTGAAAACAATTAAATCGGTTGGTTTTATTTCATCTGCAATTGACTCAAAATTATCCCATTCTATGACGCTTTTAAATCCTAATTTTGCATTTAATCTCAGGTTATTCGCAATTCCCTGAATGGTCTGATGCGTTTTGTAATCGGCATAAATAACAATCGGAATGCTTAATTCCTGAGACAACCTACAGATTTTCTGCAATAAAGGATGAAAACCAACTCCTCTTTCAGAAAATGGCGGACAGACAAAAACCAGCCTTTTTTCTTCTATAAAATTAGTCGGAAAACGGCAGATGAATAAATTTTTATCGACATTATTAATAATAGAATCTACATTTTCACCAAAAATCTTATCCAGAAATCCTGTTTTTTTCGGCCAGCCTACAATCACAATATCCGACATTATTTCTTTGGAAGTTCTTGCAATTCCGCTTGCCGGATTATGGTCAATTCTGGCAATGGTATTTATTTTCACTTCCGAGGCAGATCCCTGAATAACAAATTTATCAACCGCTTTTCGGTATTTTAAAATATTCTTTTCGGCCTGGTCATTATTCGGAACAATCGTTAATAAAGTTACCGGGTTCGATGATTTTTTATCTTTTATCAAAAGAGCAAAATCCAGAAGGCTTGCTGCTGCAGAAGTTTTTGCAAGCGGAATCAGAATATGTTCTTCATAAATCTGGTCTTTTCCTGTGTCTATATGAGAAACTTCTTCCTCGCAGATGGCAATTTTCTTGGCCGCTTTTTCTGTTGCAAAAGAAGCTACGATACAGGTTATCAAAATAAGGATAATAGTTCCGTTTAAGATGTTTTCATCTAAAATCTGAGCTTTAAATCCCACTAAAATAACAGCAAGGGTTGCCGCCGCATGCGCACTGCTCAGACCAAAAATAAGCTGTCTTTCGGTTTTCGTATATTTAAAAACAATCTGGGTAAAAAACGCCGCAATCCATTTTCCAAAAATAGCTACTACACTCAGCGTTCCGGCAACAATTAAGGCAGTCGGTCCACTCAGAATTACGCTAACATCTACCAGCATCCCGACAGAAATCAGAAAGAAAGGAATAAACAATGAGTTCCCGATAAACTCAATTCTGTTCATTAATGCAGAAGAATGCGGAATTAAAGGATTTAATGCCAGACCGGCAACGAAAGCACCAATAATGGGCTCTACTCCTGCTACTTCGGCTAAAAATGCTGCAAAGAAAACGACCGAAAGGACAAAAATATAATGGGCATGTTTTTCACTTTCCAGTTTCTTGAAAAACCATTTTGCAATTCTCGGAATAACCAAAAACATAATAGCAGAAAAAATAGCCAGTGAAACGGTCAGTTTTATCCAGAAAGCCTGATTCAGGTTTCCCTGACTGCTTCCCATAATTACGGCCAAAATGATCAAAACGGCTGTATCGGTCAAAATTGTTCCTCCAACAGTAATGGCAACTGCCTGATTTTTGGCAATTCCTAATTTGCTCACAATCGGATATGCGACCAAAGTGTGCGTTGCAAACATACTCGCCGTTAGAAAACTGGCATTAAAATCGTAATTCAGCAGATAAAAACAAACCGGAAAACCAATACTAAGCGGAAGTATAAAGGTGAAGAACCCGAACAGCAAACTTTTGTTTCTGTTGGCCTTAAACTCATTCATATCCAATTCAAGACCGGCAATAAACATAATGTACAGAAGTCCGATAGTCGAAAATAAATCAACGGCGGAGTTTTTTGCCAGGATATTAAGACCGTGAGGCCCAATGATAACTCCAGAAATTATTAATCCGATAATACCCGGAATGTTGATTTTCTTTAATAAAATAGGAGACAATAAAATAATGAAAAGTATAAGCGAAAAGATTAATACCGGATTATTTAATGGCAATTCGAATTCTTGTAATAAATGCTTGAAAAATTCTATCATAGTGTAATTTTATCTTCTTTGTGGTATTTTAATTTTCGTAAAAGAGCTAATCAATTAAAATGAAATCGCAGAAGTTTTAGTTTACTGATTTCTTTAAAGGAATTTAAAAAAATCATATTCTTTAGTGTTTTGTTTCATTACAAAAATACCTAAAAAAAGTACGAACTCTTTACGAAAAGCCTATATTAACCATTTAAATTTGTTTCATTGCCAAATTATTAAAATTTAATACCTTTTTTAACAAAATCGCAACATTAACAAATGAAAACAAAACTTCTTTGCATTATTCAATTATCTTTGTCTTTATAAAAATTGAACAATGGAAGAATGTATCTCTGTTTTTGATATGCTTAAAATTGGTGTCGGGCCTTCAAGTTCGCACACTCTTGGCCCGTGGCGTGCCGCTGAACGTTTTTTAGAGGAGTTAAAAAATGAATCTATTTTAGAGCATGTCATAAGGGTAAAAGTAGATTTATACGGATCGCTTTCCCTGACAGGCAAAGGCCACGCAACAGACTTAGCCGTGATGCTGGGTTTAAGCGGACAGGATCCTGAATATATTCCGGTTGACAATATTGCCGGAATCATCAAAGATATTGAAACTAAAAATGAAATCAATCTGGGCAGCCAGCTTACGATTCCGTTTTATTTTCTTCAGGACATTGTTTTCAATAAAGACTTTCTTCCCTTTCATGCCAACGGATTAAAATTTACCGCTTTTAAAGCTGATAATTCCGAATATGAATCCACTTTTTATTCTATCGGAGGTGGTTTTGTAGTAAAAGAAGAACGTACAAATGCCAAAATAAAAGAGGAAATCAAATGTGCGTTTCCTTTCCCTATACAAAATGCAGTAGAGCTTTTGAATTATACGGTTTCAGAAAATAAAATGATTTCTGAAATTGTTTATGAAAACGAAAAATCAATGCGTCCAGAAGCTGAAATTCATTCAGAACTGATGCGCATCTGGAATACCATGTTAGAATGTATGTTCATTGGCTGTCATTCCGAAGGAATACTTCCGGGCGGTTTACATGTACGCAGAAGAGCTTTTGACATGCACCAGAACTTAATAGGTTTATCAAATTACGATTCTCCTCAAACCTGGCTTGAAGAAATCAGAAAAACAGAGGTTAAATTTCGCCAGATCCTGAAATGGGTAAGTTGTTTTGCACTTGCCGTGAATGAAGTAAATGCTTCTCTTGGCCGTGTAGTAACAGCTCCAACCAACGGAAGTGCCGGCGTAATTCCTGCCGTTTTAATGTATTATCTGGTAATTGAAAACCACAACGCCGGAGAAAAAGAAATCAAACAATTCCTGATGGTGGCCGGAGAAATTGGAAGTATCTTTAAAAAAGGCTCCACAATTTCTGCCGCAATGGGTGGTTGTCAGGCAGAAATCGGCGTTTCGTCTTCTATGGCGGCGGCGGCTCTCTGCGAATTAATGGGCGGAAGTCCTGCCCAGGTTTTAATGGCTGCCGAAATTGCCATGGAACATCATTTAGGTTTAACCTGCGACCCAATTGGCGGTTTGGTTCAGATTCCGTGTATTGAAAGAAATACGATGGGAGCCATAAAAGCGATAAATGCTGCCGAACTGGCTTTGGAAACCGATTCTAAAAATGCAAAAGTACCTTTGGATAAAGTAATTAATACCATGTGGCAAACCGCAAAAGACATGAATTCAAAATACAAAGAAACCTCAGAAGGCGGATTGGCAATCGCTGTAAACATGGCAGATTGTTAGACTTTTTTTCGCTACGAATTTCACTAATTGTTATAATTGAACAAAAAACAATTCGTGAAAATTCGTGAAATTCGTGGCAAAAAACAAAAATTACTTCATGAAAAAACTTTACTTTTTACTTTTTTTCTGTTCTGTATTACTTCATTCACAAGAACGTTATTTTCTTAATTCAGATACGAGACTTTATACATCACCAAATTCATCAGCAGATTTTTTGGGTTATTTTAAATATGGAGCAGAAGTTAAATTATTATCAGAAAGTAAAAATGGCTGGTACAAAGTAAAGTCTGATAATTTTAATGAAGGATTTGTTCAGGAAAAATATATTGCGACAAGATTAAACGCTAAAGATGTTAAAGTAAAAGACACCCAAAATCCAATACTGGAAGGCGGAGATGCATATTACGGCGGAAATCATCTTTTTGTTTTGGTGGCCGGTTTAAAAGCAAGGGCATTACCCGATAAAAATTCCAAAATCAAGGAAGTTTTATTTACAGGAGATCCTGTTGCTGTAAACTATATTCCTGTAAATCAGGATGACTGGGTTAATATAAATGGAAATTTTGACGAAGAATATGCCAAATATACTTTGAGAAAATTTATTGGCCCAAGACCCGATTTTGGCACTTTGCTAAAAGATTTTGACAAATTAGATCCCAATGCCATTACCGAACGTAAAACAATAAGCGAACGGATTGTAGAATTGGCATGGAACAGCGATTATTCAAAATTTGCCCCTGCTTATCAGAGATATTCTGAAGTTGTTCAACAATTAAACGACCCCAAATTAATTGCCGATACTGAACTGAATATTGCGATAGCCAAAGGTTTAGCCAAACATAAACTACCGGAACAAATTGTTGCTTTTGTAAAAAAAGCCGAGTTTAGTTTAAAAGGGACGAAAACCAAATCATTATATTTTTCTCAGACAGACTTAGTCAAAGTGTTTGGTAAACCAACCAGAAAAGCCAGTATTGGTGACGAATGCGGGATTTATTTAAGTGATCTGTTTTACTACTATCCTGATTTGGAAGTTTCTGTCGATGAAAATAAAAATCAGGCCGAAATCGTAAAAGTTTATATTAACGAAAACAACAAATTCATCATAAGCCCGAACGCTGTTTTGGACCATTTGCTGTCTGAAAAAGCTTTCATTGAAAAATACGGGACTTATATTGACGCTTCGATCAAATCTCCTCATAATTATTCTATGATAATGGAAGACAGTCAGTTTAGAATAGAATTCAGAGAAGGAAAACTCTTTTCTGTGGAAATATTCTTTTACTGCTGATTCCCAATCTATATTTATTCAATACTTTTACAATATCAAAAAAAAATAAAATGTCAGTAGCAAAAAAAGATTATAAAAGAATCACAACAAAGTCTTTAATCGAAATGAAAAGCAATGGAGAAAAGATTTCCATGCTTACCGCTTATGATTATACTATGGCTAAAATTGTGGATACCGCAGGAGTTGATGTAATTTTGGTGGGTGATTCTGCTTCAAATGTTATGGCTGGTCACGAAACGACTTTGCCTATTACGTTAGACCAGATGATTTACCATGCTTCATCTGTAGTTCGTGCTGTCGAAAGGGCTTTGGTGGTGGTTGATTTGCCTTTCGGAAGTTATCAGTCAGATCCTAAGGAAGCTTTGCGTTCTTCTATCAGAATCATGAAAGAAAGCGGTGGACACGCCGTAAAATTAGAAGGCGGAAAAGAAATTAAAGAATCTATCAAAAAAATATTAAACGCAGGTATTCCCGTTATGGGACATTTGGGTTTAACTCCACAATCTATATATAAATTCGGAACATACAGTGTTCGTGCCAAAGAAGAGCAAGAAGCAGAAAAACTAATTGAAGATGCTAAAATGCTTGAAAAAATTGGCTGTTTTGGTGTTGTATTGGAAAAAATCCCTGCTCATTTAGCAGAACAAGTTGCGAAAAGCATTTCAATTCCTGTAATCGGAATCGGAGCCGGCGGCGGTGTCGACGGACAGGTTTTGGTTATTCATGATATGCTGGGAATGAATAATGAATTCAGCCCTCGTTTTTTACGTCGTTATTTAAATCTATACGAAGAAATGACAAAAGCAATCGGTCAATATGCTGCTGATGTAAAGTCAAGCGATTTTCCGAGTGAAAAAGAACAATATTAATTTTTTTAGGCACTAAGGTTCTGAGTTGCTATCCCGAAGCTTCGGGAATGAGGTTTTTTTAGGTTCAAAGTGACAAAGGCTCAAAGGTTCAAAGATGTATTTTTAATAAACCTCCTGTTTTAGCGGGAGGTTCATTATTTATACCTCAAAATCTTTTAATTAAAAACTATAATTTAAATTTTAAAATGTCCGCAACAAAAATAATCTCCAACAAAAATAATCTCCAAATTCTGCATGAAGACAATCACATCATTGTAATTAATAAACGTGTAGGCGATATTGTACAGGGAGATAAAACAGGAGACAAACCTTTGTCTGATATCGTAAAAGAATACATTAAAGAGAAATACAATAAACCCGGAGATGTTTTTCTTGGTGTGATTCATCGTCTGGACAGACCTACAACCGGAATTGTTGTTTTTGCCAGAACCAGCAAAGCATTAACGAGAATGAATGAAATGTTCTCCAACCGCGAAACACAAAAAACATACTGGGCGGTTGTCAAAAATAAACCTGTTGAAAAAACGGCAAAACTGGTTCATTTTTTAAAAAGAAACGAAAAAAACAATACTTCAAAAGCACATTTAAAAGAAGTTCCGGATAGTAAAGTAGCCAGCCTGGATTATACTGTTTTTAAAGAACTTCAGAATTATGTGGCTCTGGAAATTAACCTGCATACCGGCCGCCATCATCAGATTCGTGCGCAGCTTTCTGCTATTGGATCACCAATAAAAGGCGATCTAAAATATGGTTTTGACCGAAGTAATCCGGACGGCGGAATTCATCTTCATGCCAGAAAATTAGTTTTTGTACATCCGGTTTCCAAAGAAAATATCACTATCATCGCCCCTACTCCGGACGAAACAATCTGGAACGCACTTTGATTTTATGATATAATTCTTAATTTTTTAATTTTTATAAATTAACTTGCATAGGCAAAAATTCAAGTTAATCATAAAATGGACTACAAAAACGACATCGGATACAGAAGAGAAACACTTAAAAAGTTATTGTATAACATTCAGAAAAGCGAAGATTTAATTGTAAAAGCTTTATACGATGATTTTAAAAAGCCTGAATTTGAAGCTGTATTAACAGAAACAAATTATGTTATTTCGGAACTGAAAGACACCATAAAAAATATTAAAAAATGGTCTCGGCCAAAACGTGTTTTTCCTTCTCTTCTCAATTTTCCTTCTACCGATTATATATACAAAGAGCCTTACGGAAATGTTTTGGTCATTTCACCATGGAATTACCCTTTTCAGCTCGCATTATGCCCTTTGATTTCTGCGGTTGCTGCAGGAAACAGGGTGATTTTAAAACCATCAGAACTTACTCCGCATACCTCAGCTGTTATTGCTAAAATCATTCAGAAAACATTTCATATCAGCCATGTCGAAGTTGTAGAAGGCGGGCTTGATGTTTCAACTCAACTTTTGTCACAACGCTGGGACTATATTTTCTTTACAGGAAGTGTTGCCGTTGGTAAAATTGTGGCCAAAGCTGCTGCAGAAAACCTGACGCCTGTTACACTTGAACTTGGCGGAAAAAACCCGTGTATTATTGATGAATCTGCCGATTTAAAACTCGCTGCCAAAAGAATTGTCTGGGGAAAATTCATTAATGCCGGCCAAACCTGTATTGCGCCCGATTATATTTTGATTCAGAAAAACATGAAAATCAATTTCATCTCTTTTATGATGGAAGAAATCACAAAAGCATACGGGAACAAAATGGAAAAATCCCCTGATTTTGCCCGGATTATAAATACAAAAAACTGGCTGCGACTGGTTGGCATGATTGATCCTGAAAGAGTAATTTTTGGCGGAGAAAATGATGCGAATAAATTATACATAGCTCCGACGCTTATAGAAGAACCGGATTTGAGCAGTCCTGTTATGAAAGAAGAAATCTTTGGGCCAATTTTACCAATCCTGACTTATGAGACAGAAACTGACATAGAAAATGTGGTGAGCAGGTATGAGAAACCTCTTGCATTTTATATTTTTAGCGAAAATAAATCTTTTATAAAGAAATTAATTTCAACTTACTCTTTTGGAGGCGGCTGCGTTAATGATACCGTTGTCCATTTTTCTAATAAAAGACTGCCTTTTGGCGGTGTCGGGCATAGCGGAATTGGTGCTTATCACGGTCAGTTGAGCTTTGATATTTTCTCTCATCACAAAGGAGTTGTCAAAAAAGGCAACTGGCTTGATCTTCCTATGCGTTATGCGCCTTACAAAGATAAACTGGCTTCTATTAAACGCCTGTTAGACTGGATCTAACACCTCAAAAACAATTTCGTAATGTTTTGTTGATTTTTATACTGAATTGATTAAATATATTATATTTACGTCTGAATAATATTTAAAATAAGATTATAAAAACAACTTTACTTAAAAAATGAAATCTACACTAGACCAAATCGAAGACATTAGGAAAAATGGCTATTCTTTAGATTTTTCAAACGTTTTTAACCATGCTTTTGAAAACTATAAAAAAATAGCAGTTTATGCAGGATTAATATTATTGGTATTCTCGATTATAGCTGTTTTTCTTGGTGGAGGAATTTTTGTTGCACTATACGGAGTTGAACACTTTACCGAAGAATACTTTAAAAACCTGCAAAACGAACAGCCTGCCGGTTCTGTATTAATTATTTACACATTAGTTATTTCGTTTGTAGCTGCGCTTTTGAGCCCTTTTACAGCCGGTTTCCTAAAAATGGCCGATTGTGCTGATAAAGACCTGGAATTTAATGTTTCAACGATTTTTAGCTATTATAACTCTCGTCATTTTTCTCCGCTTTTTATCTCAACATTGTTAATATCATTAACCGGAGGTGCCATATCTGTAGGCTTTAATTATTTGGGAATTCAGGTTGTAGATGCTATTATAACGATTATTATAACTTTCTTCACCTCACTGACAATACCATTGATCATTTTTGGAGATTTAAATGCCTTTGACGCTATAAAATCAAGTGCTGTTATAGTAACCAAACAACCTTTGGTAATTGCACTTCTTTTCATTGTTGCAGGACTGGCCTCTACAGTGGGGCTTATCGGATGTTGTATTGGAGTTGTGTTTACAATTCCGATAACTTATTCCGTAAAATATGCGATTTACAGTGCCATATTAAATATTAAAGACGAAGATTCTATTGACTCTATTGGTCAGTCGGATTTTGAGTAATTTATAAATTTCTAGACAATAGAAGAACCTGACCAACTCTGTTTAGAAATTCACAAGCTATTTACTTAACCAAACATCCCCAGATACTATGGTACAAAACTATAGTTATTTTAATTCATTGATTTCAGGGATCTCCACCTGTGGAAATGCCCTGAAATCAAATGGGTTAAACTGGTTCGTACTCAACTCTGATATTATAATCTTTTATAACAATCCTAAATTCATTATTTTAGGATTATCGCTATTTGGATTTCTTGGTTTACTGATTTATCAGTTTTTTAGAATTAAGGCAAAAATTGGCTATTTCATCGAAAAAAAGAAAGAAGATGAAACCGCCGGAAGAGAATATCAACTTTATATTTTGTTCTTTGGAATCGCGATGATCCTTATGGAAATCATCAACGAAATCTTTAAAATCAGGCCCAAAAGTTTACTGGTTATAAATATCTCCCTTGGATTTGCTGTATTATTAGGTTATGTATTAACCAATAAAATAAAATTTCTGAGAGACAGGATTCAAACTATATTTATCACTTTCTTCTTTCTTTATTTTTCTTATATTGCCCGTAACATTCTTTTTCTTTACAATGATGTTGTTCCGATTATAGTATTTCTGATTTCCTTTTTCTTTTCTTATAATATTCTGAAACCGATAAAAGTTTACTGGATTTTTGTCGGGCTGACTTTTACCTTTTTGGCTGTAACGGTTGTTTTTCGTTTAATTCCGCTAAAAACCTCCATCTTATTAATCAATTTTTCTATCCTGATTTCTATTGTGAATCAGGTAAAATACGCTGTTTTATTAAATAGTCATGATAGTTTCAGGTTTACAAATGAAATTGTTCACAAAGGAAATTCACTCACCATAGCGACCAATCAAAAAGGGGAAATATTATTCTGCAGCGAAACAATCACTTCCATTTTGGGTTATTTGCCGGAAGAAGTCATGGCAATGAAATTCTGGAAACTTACTGAAGACAAACGGTTCGTTAAAAAAAACCACGACAAAAAACAGATTGATGACAAGCTCTACATTCAGAAATTAAAAAGTAAAAGCGGGGAATACAAATACATTCAGTGGAAAGACAAAAAATTCTCTGACGATTTGATTATCAGTATCGGACAGGATGTTACCGAACAGATAATTGTGCAGGATCAATATAAAAACCTGATCCAGACCGCTACCGATATTATTTTTGAAATGAATGTTGACGGTTATTTTACCTTTATAAATGAGTTCGGATTTTCTATTCTGGGCTATTCTGAAAATGAAATCTTAACGCAGCATTATTCTAATTTTATCCATGACGATTACATCAAAAGTGCTGTAGATTTTTATGAAAATTTAGAACAAAACGAAATCAATTACCCTACTATCGAGATTCCGGTTTTAAAGAAAAACGGAGAAGAATTATGGATTTCTCAGAAAGTAATAATCCGCAAGAATGATTTGGGGCAAACAATAGGTTTTGCAGGAATTGCAAGAGATATTACCGAAATAAAAAACATCGAAAACGAGAAAAAGCGACGTCTTGAAAAGATTGAAGCATACAATAATTCAACCAAAAAATTATCGACAACCGATTTTAGAAATTACAATAACTTTAAAACCGTTATAGATTATATTATTCAGGAAGCGGCAACTGTATCAAAAACAAACAGGGTCAGTTTCTGGAGATATTCTGATGATATTATTACCTGCCAAAATATATTCAGCAGAGATAGTCAGACGCTGAATGATAAAAATATCCTGGATAAGGAATCGTATCCGATTTACTTTGAAACCTTAAAAAACAAGGCTATTATAAACGCCCCGGACGTATTCAATAAACTAGAAACATCAGAATTCAAGGAGGTTTATTTTACCAAAAACAAAATAAAATCAATGCTGGATGTCCCTATTTTCTTAAACGGACAATTAGCAGGAGTTGCCTGTTTTGAAAGCACAGATGATAAAAGGGAATGGGATAACGAAGATATAAATTATGCCAAAACCATATCTGATGTTATTTCCCTTGCCATTTCATCTCAGATGCGTCTTAGGGCTGAAAAGAAACTGGAACTAAAAAGTGAATTACTTTCGGCATTAGCGCTTTGTACAGAAAAGTTTCTAATGAGCAAAAGTACCAAAGAAATGTTTGAGGAAACTTATGAAATTATAGGGGAAGCTTCAAATGTAGATCACATTTTTTATTATGAAAAAGATTTTGAGACCCAGACTATCAGTCAGAAACACAAATGGTCAAAAGATGGCGTAATGCATCAAATCACCAAATTACAACAGTTTACAGAAGAGAATTTAAAAGAAATAATCCTTCATTCGCAAAGCAAAAAGGTTTTAAGTACCTTAACCAAAGATCTTGAAGATACCTTTTTCAAAAACTTATTGGTTATGAACGAAATCAAGTCAATTCTGATTTTGCCTTTATATGCCAATAATAACTTTTCGGGGTTTATAGGTTTTGATGACTGTACCAGAGAAAGAAAATGGACAGAAGACGAAATCTATATATTTCAGACACTTGCAAACAATATTTCCTCGGCTTTGGACCGAAACCGCAATCAGGCAAAAATCAAAGAAAGCGAAGATGCCATAAAAGCCAAAGAACTGGCAGAAGCGGCCAACAAATCCAAATCTGATTTCCTGGCCAATATGTCGCATGAAATTCGTACGCCGCTAAACGGTATTATCGGATTCACTCATTTACTGATGAAAACCAATCTGGAAGAAATTCAGGAAAAATACATGACAACGATCAATCAGTCAGCCCATTCCCTGTTAGAAATTATAAATGACATTCTTGATTTCTCTAAAATTGAAGCCGGAAAATTAGAGCTTTTTATAGATCTCTATGACATACAGAAAATTCTGGGGCAGATTTTTGACCTGATTGTTTACGAATCAAATCAAAAAAACCTTCAACTGGAACTGAATGTAGACCCAAATGTCCCAAAATACATCTGGACAGATATTGTTCGTTTAAAACAAATCCTGATTAACCTTTTATCAAATGCCATTAAGTTTACGAATGAAGGTTCAATCAAATTAAACGTTTCGGTACTTGAGAAAAAATCAGAGGAAAATTATCTGATTCGTTTTGCAGTAATTGATACCGGAATTGGTATTTTGGAGCAAAATCAAAAGAAAATTTTTAAGGCTTTTTCTCAGGAAGACAGTTCGACAACCAGAAAATTTGGGGGTACAGGTTTAGGGCTTACTATTTCGAACCAATTACTGGCTTTAATGGAAAGCCGTTTGCAGGTTAAAAGTAAAATAGATCACGGCAGCACTTTTTATTTTGACATCAATTTAAATATCAGCCATAAAAGCATTAATGAAAAATATCAGATTATATCCAAAACAAGAAATCAGGAATACGATTTAGACTATTATTCCAGTCAGAAAAAATTAAGCGTTTTAATTGTTGAAGACAACAAAGTAAATATGCTTTTGTTAAAGACAATCTTAAAAAACCTGAACATCAATACCATTATTTACGAATGCGAAAACGGTTATGAAGCTGTAAACCAAATAGAAACTATTAATCCCGATTTGGTTTTTATGGATATACAAATGCCGATTATGAATGGTTATGAAGCCACAAGAGCAATCAGAAGTACACTGACTGGCAAGAGCATCCCCATTATCGCTGTTACGGCCGGTGCCGAAAAAGACGAACGAAACAAATGTATTTCTGCCGGAATGAATGATTATATCTCAAAACCCATTATTCGCGGTACTGTAGAAGAGGCTTTATCGAAATGGGTAAAATAAGCTAAAAGTTAATTCGTTTGAGTTACTTTATTTTCAAAAAAATCTATAAATTCGTACAACTAAAATCATAATAACCGTTAATACAATACTATATGAAGTGGCTAGGCAGAAGACAAAGTGATAATGTTGAAGACAGAAGAGGTGTTTCTGGCGGAAAAGTAGCTCTGGGAGGCGGAGTTATTGGTATAATTATTTTGTTGCTAAACGTTTTTGGTGGTGAAACCGGCCAGACAGTAGGAAATGTATTAGAGCAAATGCAGGGCGGACAACAGCAAACTGAAGCTGCTGCACCATTGAGTAAGGAAGATAAAGAAATGGGAGATTTTGTCAGGGTGATTCTGGCTGACAATGAAGATATCTGGAGCAAAATATTCGCTGACAACGGAATGACTTATGAAAAACCAAAATTGGTGCTTTTCAGAGGTTCTGTTCAGACAGCCTGCGGTGGAGCTTCATCTGCTTCCGGTCCGTTTTATTGCCCGGGAGACAGAAAAGTTTATATGGACCTGGCTTTCTTTGAAGAGTTAAAAACAAAGTTTGGAGCCAAAGGCGGCGACTTTGCGATTGCATACGTTATAGCACACGAAATTGGCCATCATATTCAGACTTTATTGGGGACGTCTGCTAAAATGCGTCAGGAACAGGAAGGAAAAAGTGAAGCTGAAGCGAATAAACTTTCGGTTGCATTAGAGTTACAGGCCGATTTTTATGCGGGAGTCTGGACACATTACAATAAAGAAAATTTAGATGTTGGTGATATCGAAGAAGCGTTGAGCGCTGCCAATGCAGTTGGAGACGATGCTATTCAGAGTAAAATGCAGGGTCATATAGTTCCGGATTCCTTTACCCACGGAACATCAGAACAGAGAATGTACTGGTTTAAAAAAGGTTTCAACACCGGAGATATTAAACAGGGAACTACTTTTGAGGAAATAAGATAATACACAAACCAAATATAATAACCGCTAAAAAGCATGACTTAATCGTCGTGCTTTTTTTGTTTTTTTGAACCATATAAGTGATATAAGTTCATTTTACACTTAGACTGTATTTTAATAAAAAATCTAGAGGTCATATTAGAAAACATAGCCAGCGGTTTCAACCGCTGGAACGCAAAGTATATCACAGCAAATATTCCTGCTATTCCTGTGAGCATCCCGAGCGTCCCCGCGGTTGAAACCGCGGGCAATATTTGAATATTAGTTTTTTTTATTTAAGCTTTCGCTTTTTAACCTTAGCGATATTCAGCTTTGATCTAAAATAAACTTATATCACTTATATGGTTTAAAAAAATTAAACGCACAAAAAAAGCCTTGAATTTCTTCAAGGCTTTGAAACTGGGTGGCTGACCGGGTTCGAACCGGCGACCCGCGGCACCACAAACCGCTACTCTAACCAACTGAGCTACAACCACCATTTTTGCTTAGCGAGTGCAAATATATAACAAAGGTTTACTTCTACAAAGAAAAAAATGAAAAAATTACACTAAATCTTCTAAGCTATTGACTGCCAAACATCTTTCTACAGTAAAACCTTCAGCAAAATCTTTACCAACCAGCCTTCCTAGGTCCTGGGCACGGTAATTTAGGCTTTCCAGGAAGTTTTTACTCGTTATGGGCGTTGCAGGCTCATTAGAATCCGGATCATAAAATTGTGTTTTATAAGCCAGGACCGCTTCTATTTTTTTCTGTTCAAAGCCCGTAATGTCCACTACAAAATCCGGTTCAAGATTTTTCCACTGAATATAATGATATACTACTTTGGGTCTCCACGCTTCCTGATTCACTCCGTCAATCGAAGTTTCAATTTTCATTAGTCCGGACAAAAAGCAGGCATCAGATACTAATTTACTTCCTTTTCCGTGATCTATGTGACGATCATCAACTGCATTGCACAATACGATTTCAGGTCTGTATTTACGGATCATTTTAATTACTTCCAGCTGATGTTTTTCATCATTGGTAAAAAAACCATCCCGCATCTTCAAATTCTCACGAACCAAAACACCTAATATTTTTGCCGCATCGGCAGCTTCCTGATCACGTATTTCAGCCGAACCGCGTGTACCGAGTTCACCGCGTGTTAAATCAACAATACCCACTTTCTTACCAAGTGATACTTCTTTCAAAATAGTTCCGGCGCAACCCAATTCTACATCATCGGGATGAGCACCAAAGGCTAATATGTCTAATTTCATTTTGTTTTTTTGTTTGTTTTGTTTCAGGTTTCAGGTTGCATACAGAACGTGAAACTTGAAACCTGAAACTATTTTTTTAAAACTCTTTTCATCGTCATGGATTTGTTGACGCTTTCCTCCCATTCTTTTTCAGGAATGCTTTCTTTTGTAATTCCGCATCCCATATATAAAATGGCTTTATTTTCCTGTATTTGCATACTTCGTAAATTTACGAATAAATCAGAACTTGCTGTGTTTCCGGCAAAACTGCTGTTTAGTTCTCCCAGAAAACCAGTATAAAAAGTCCGGTCGTAATTTTCATTTTCTAAGATAAAGGCTTTCGATTTCTTTTTTGGAAGCCCACATATCGCAGGTGTTGGATGCAAAGTATCAATCACTTCCTCCAAAGTAGAATTATCCTTTAAAACTCCCGAAATATCGGTTTTAATATGCCAGATTGATCCGGCTCTAAGGCTGTAAGGTTCTGAAACTACAACCGAAGCTGCAAATTCCCTAAGTCTTTTTACTATAAAATCGGTTACGTATTGCTGTTCATCTTTTTCTTTCTGCTGCCAGACAATTTCAGTTTCCGGATTATCTTTTTGCGTTCCTGCCAAAGCCATGGTTTCAAAAACATTTCCGTTTGCCTTTAATAATTTTTCTGGCGTTGCTCCCATCCAGAGTCCAATTTCCGGATGAAAAAAACAATAACAAAAAGTAGCCGGATACAGTTGTACCAAATGCTGAAATGTTTCTATAAAATCAAATTCAGCCAGTTGCACGTCTTCACTTCTTGATAAAACAACTTTTTTGAATTCTTCGTTTTTAATTGCGTGAATTCCTTTGGCAACCAAAGATTCATATTGAAATTTCGCCTCAGCATCAAAATTAAGATCGTCAATTTCAATCGGAGCAAATGATGTTGTTTCTTTTTCAGCCGTTATGATTTCCGATTCACTTTCAGGAATTAAAATCAGCTGTTTTTCATCAAAAGAAGCAAAAACAAATCCTTTTTCGCTGTAATCCGATACGTGGTATAAAGTATTATTTTGCTGTAAAATCCCAATAAAATTTGAAGTATTGGGTTTTGAATAAAGTACAAATGGCAGATTTTGTTCTTTATGAGATTTAATTTTTAAGAAAAATGGATTCATAATTTATTCCCTTTTCTTTCTGTCCAGGACCATATTCGTCAATTTGCAAAGTGAAATCAAATTTTCTTCTTCATCAGTAATTTTGATTTCCCAAAGGTGAATACTTCTTCCTTTATGAATGATTCTTGCGGTTCCGAAGACAAAACCTTCACGGATACTTTTTAAGTGATTGGCTGAGATTTCAATTCCGCGGACTTCCTGCTCTTTCGGATCAATAAAAAAATGCGAAGCAGCGCTTCCCACACTTTCGGCCAGAGCTACCGAAGCACCTCCGTGTAACAAACCCATAGGCTGATGAACAGAAGGATTTACCGGCATTTTGGCAACCAAAAAATCTTCGCCAGCGTCTATATATTCGATTTTCAGGGTTTCCATTAAGGTATTTTTTGAAAAATCGTTGCAGTATGCTATAATTTGCTCTTTTGTGTAATTCATTAAGATAAACTTTAAAGTCGTAAAATTAAAGAAAAGATGAGATACAAATCGAAAATAGATTTAAAATTAAAAAATCATCTTACAAACAAATTAGTTTTTTCCTATTTTTACAGAAAACAATTCAAATGCGTCATTATTTTGCACTCTTTATTTTTGGGATTCTTTTAGCTGTCAGTTCGTGCCGTACTGATTTTGATACAGTTGCCAGTTCCGGAAATTTAAAGTTCTCAAGAGATACCGTTTATTTGGATACCGTTTTTAAAAACATCGGCTCGAGTACCTATCAGCTTAAAGTGTATAATGAAAGCAAGGAAGACATTTCGATTCCGGTAATCCAGCTTAAAAAAGGATTAAGTTCCAAATACCGAATGACGGTTGACGGAATGAGCGGAAACAACGGAAAAATCTTCAATAATGTTACGCTTTTGGCAAAAGACAGTTTGTATATTTTTATAGAAACTACGGCCGATATTACAGATGCCAATCCTGCCGATTTTTTATATACCGATGAAATCGAATTTGACAGCGGTGCCAATCTTCAAAAGGTGGCTCTGGTAACTTTAATTCAGGATGCCGTTTTTTTATATCCAAAACAAAATCCCGACGGTACAAAAGAAAAAATTCAGATCGATGGCAAAGAGACAGATGGTTTTTATTTGGATGAAAATGATGCTGTTAACGGAAATGAGCTTCTTTTTACAAATGACAAACCGTATGTTATTTACGGCTTTGCAGGCGTTCCGGAAAACAAAACAGTAACATTTGAAGCCGGATCGAGAGTATTTTTTCACGCTAATTCCGGACTTTTTGTAGATAAAAACGCTTCTTTACAAATTAACGGAGAAGTTTCTGCTACCGAAAAATCAGAAAACGAAGTTATTTTTGAAGGCGATCGTTTAGAGCCTCAATATTCCGATATTCCGGGTCAGTGGAATTCTATTATTTTATCGGAAGGAAGTGCCAATCACTCTATCAATCATCTGACTTTAAAAAATGCAACAATTGGATTATCTGTTAACAATCAGATTGCAACAACGGTTCAGATCAAAAATACACAGATTTACAACTGTTCCCAATACGGAATTTTAGCTCAGAACTCCCGAATCAATGGCGAAAACCTTGTCATTAATTATTCTGGTTTAGCAGGTTTATCCTGTGTTTATGGCGGTGATTACAGCTTTACACATTCTACTTTTTACAACAACTGGCCAAATAGCGAACATTTTGCCGTTCATATAAGCAACAAACTGGCAGGTGCAACTCCCGAAGCCAAAGACCTGACTCAGGCCACTTTTAATAATTGTATTATTTATGGCTCGGGTACAAATGAATTTAATTTAGACAAAAGCACCAATGCTCAATTTGTATATCAGCTAAATAATTGTTTGCTTAAATTCAGCAGTTCAGGCTCTAATCCGGATTACCAGTTTAAAGATGATGCGGTTCACTACAACCAAATTATCCTAAATGAAAATCCGAAGTTTTTGAATGCTTCTCAGAATAAATTCAATATTGACAATACTTCTGCCGCTTTCGCGAAAGGAAATCAGACTTATGCAATTCCGACAGATATTTTAGGAATTACAAGAACTTCCCCACCGGATTTGGGTGCTTATCAAAGCCAGGATTTCCCGAAGTAAAACTGTAAAAAAACCTTTATTCACCATATAAGTGATTTAAGAAAAAATAAGTTCTTTATGAATTTTACTCGCAAAGTCGCGAAGTCGCAAAGTTTAATTTTAAAGCAAAACACAAAATCTTTGCGACTTCGCGACTTTGCGAGATTACAAAAACTTTGTGTCTTCGCAGCAATAAAAATAACACGTAAGAAAATATACCTTAAAATTAAACATCCCTTAACGCAATGCATTCATAAAAGTAGTAGATTTGTTACAATACAAAAATAACTTACTAAAAATCAGATTTTTAAAATCGTATTTCTCACCAAATCTTACGCTGCTTACTATGAAAAAAAACTACTTTTTACTCTTATTGATGTTTACTGCCTTTGGTTTCTCTCAAATTCCATCTGGATATTACAATACCGCAACGGGAACAGGTTACACTTTAAAAACACAATTATACAATATTATTAAAGGCCATACTGATAATGGCTATTCCGGTTTATACACAACCTATCAAACTTCTGACGTTGATAATTTCTACGAAAACGACGGAACTGTTTTGGATATGTATTCTGAAAACCCTTCAGGAACGGATCCATACAATTACAGCACAGGAAGTACACAACGATGCGGAAATTATTCTGCCGAAGGTGATTGTTATAACAGAGAACATATAATTCCGCAATCGGTTTTTAATGAACAGTCGCCAATGGTCGCCGACGCCCATTTTATAACACCAACCGACGGAAAAGTAAACGGGATGCGCTCTAACTATCCGCATGGCACAGTAAATTCAACGACATATACTTCTCAAAACGGAAGCAAATTGGGATCAAGTAGTGTTTCAGGATACTCAGGAACCGTTTTTGAACCTGTAAATGCTTTTAAAGGCGATATCGCCAGAATGTACTTCTATTTCGCAACGAGATATGAAAATACAGTATCAGGATATTCATATGCCATGTTTGATGGTTCCGGCAATAAAGTGTTTACAACTGCTTTCTTAAATGTACTTTTAGCCTGGCATGCGCAAGATCCTGTGAGTGCCAGGGAAATTGCCCGAAATAATGCCATTTATGCTCGTCAAAACAACAGAAACCCATATATCGATCATCCGGAATATGTAAATCAGATCTGGGGAGGAACTTCTTCTACAGATACCCAGGCACCAACTGCTCCAACCAGTCTGGCTTCAACCTCAAAAACTTCGACTTCTATTACACTTGCGTGGAATGCTTCTACAGATAATGTTGGCGTTACAGCTTATGATGTGTATGCAAACAGTGTTTTAAAAACAACTGTTTCGGGAGTTACGGTCACAATTACTGGTTTAACAGCTTCAACAAATTATTCTGTTTATGTAAAAGCAAAAGATGCAGCGGGAAATACTTCTGCGTCAAGCAATACCATTTCGGTTACCACCAACAGCAGCGGAACAGGAACTGCCACCGATTTGCTTTTCTCTGAATATATCGAAGGCTCCGGAAATAATAAAGCTTTGGAAATTGCCAATAATACCGGAAGTTCTGTGAGTTTATCGGCTTATACGATTAAAAAACAAACCAACGGTGCGGGATCCTGGAGCACCGGCTTAGCTTTAACGGGAACATTAACAACCGGAAGCAAATTTGTAATCGTAAACAGTTCTATTTCTTCAACCTGTTTTTCTCCAAGTTCAGCCAATATTTCGACAACGGCAACTGAATTAACTTTCAACGGAAATGATGCTGTCGGTTTATTTAAAAACGGCATTTTAATTGACATCATCGGGACTTTTAATGGCGGAACTGCCAATTTTGCCGTGGATGTTACTTTGAGAAGAAAATCGACGGTAACTTCTCCAAGTACCACTTTCAACTTGAGTTCGCAATGGGATTCGTATACAACCGATACGTGTAACAATCTGGCAAGCAAAACAGCCATAACTGCCAAAGAAGAAACAGTTTCAGCTTCTGATGAAATCGTAATTTATCCAAACCCTTCTGATGGAAACTTTAATATTGCATTTGACAATTCAGATCTTCCCTATTCAGTTGAAATTATTTCATTTTCAGGGCAAATAGTTTTCGAAAAACAAAATACAACTTCTGCTGAAGTTTCTGTACAAAATCTGTCGTCAGGAATCTATATTATCAAAATTACCAAAGGAGAAAAAACAACGTTCAAAAAGATCATAATTAATTAAAAATTAGATTTTCAAAAATTAAAAAGCGGCAAAATTGCCGCTTTTTTTATACTCATAGAGGAATTTTCCCGGAAAATGCTTTTTTTATTTCCTCGCATGTTTCGCAAATTTTGCAGATTTGTTTTCTCAAAAATGCTAAAATGCAAAGTTTAAAATTTAATTTTCTTTTTTCTCAGGTTTAAATTTTTCTCTCTGATTTGGCTAGATAGCAGATTAAATTACGGATTCGTTTTTAAATAAATCCTACGAAATTTTAAAGAGCCAAAAACCTCCTGATTCTGCGTCTTTTTAGTAAAAAAATGCAAGAAAAAGGCAGCTTTAATTTTTTTTAAAAGAGATGGTTTTCAAATTTGCGCTTACTATTTATTTACACTAAATTTGCACCTTCAATACAACAAACTACACAAATGATCCATTTCTTTGAAAACCAAAGCAAAACTGTTTTTGCCGTACAAACGCAAAACGAAATTTCAGCTCAAGACATTTCAAAATTAAACTGGCTTTTTGCCGACTCTAATAAGATCGAGAAATCCGCACTGACGGGTTTTTTTGTTGGTCCACGCGCCACTATGATCACACCCTGGAGTACAAATGCTGTAGAAATCACCCAAAACATGGGTGTTCCGGGCATTATCAGAATTGAAGAATTTCATCCTGCAACGGAAGATTTCAATGATTTTGACCCAATGCTTTTCCAAAAATTCAACGAATTAGATCAGGAGATTTTCACGATCAACATTCAGCCGGAACCGATTCTGGAAATTGATGATATTGCGACTTATAACAAAGTGGAAGGTTTAGCTTTAAGCGAAGAAGAAGTAGAATACTTAAATAATCTTGCCACTAAACTAGGAAGAAAATTAACTGATTCTGAGATTTTTGCTTTCTCACAGGCAAATTCAGAACACTGTCGTCACAAAATCTTCAACGGAACTTTTGTAATTGACGGTGAAGAAAAAGAAACTTCTCTTTTTAAATTAATCAAAAAAACATCTCAGGAAAATCCTAACGATATTGTATCTGCTTACAAAGACAACGTTGCTTTTGTAAAAGGACCAAAAGTGCAGCAATTTGCACCAAAATCGGCAGACAAACCTGATTTTTACGAAATAAAAGAATTTGATTCGGTTTTATCTTTAAAAGCAGAAACACACAATTTTCCAACAACTGTTGAGCCTTTCAACGGAGCTGCAACAGGTTCTGGAGGAGAAATTCGTGACCGTTTAGCGGGTGGACAAGGTTCATTGCCATTAGCTGGAACTGCAGTTTACATGACTTCTTATTCTCGTTTGAAGTCCTTCGACTCCGCTCAGGATGACAGGACTTGGGAAAATGCAATGGAAGAAAGAAAATGGCTGTACCAAACGCCAATGGATATTTTGATCAAGGCTTCAAACGGAGCTTCAGATTTTGGGAATAAATTCGGTCAACCACTTATTACAGGTTCGGTTTTGACTTTCGAACATTCAGAAAATGACCGTAAAATTGGTTATGACAAAGTAATCATGCAGGCGGGCGGAATTGGTTACGGAAAATTAAATCAGGCCATAAAACACAAACCACAAGAAGGCGATAAAATCGTAATTCTTGGAGGGGAAAATTATAGAATCGGAATGGGTGGTGCTGCGGTTTCTTCTGCAGATACTGGAGCTTTCGGTTCAGGAATCGAATTAAATGCGATTCAGCGTTCAAATCCTGAAATGCAAAAACGTGCAGCAAACGCGATACGTGGTTTGGTAGAAAGCGACAATAACCCTATAGTTTCTATTCACGATCACGGAGCCGGAGGACACTTAAACTGTCTTTCGGAATTGGTGGAAGAAACTGGAGGTTTAATCGATTTAGATAAATTACCAGTTGGAGACCCTACTCTTTCTGCAAAAGAAATTATTGGTAACGAATCTCAGGAAAGAATGGGATTGGTTATTGGTCAAAAAGATATTGATACGTTGCAAAGAATTGCTGACAGAGAGCGTTCACCAATGTATCAGGTTGGGGATGTAACGGGAGATCACCGTTTTACTTTCCAGTCACAATCAAATGGTTCAAAACCGATGGATTATGCATTAGAAGATTTCTTCGGAAGTTCTCCAAAAACGGTTATGACAGATAAAACTATCGACAGAAAATATGCGGATGTTGCTTACAACACTGCAGATTTCGAAAGTTATTTAAAAGACGTTTTACGTTTAGAAGCTGTTGCTTCAAAAGACTGGTTGACTAACAAAGTTGACCGTTGTGTTGGAGGAAAAGTAGCAAAACAGCAAAATGCAGGTCCGTTACAATTGCCATTGAATAACGTCGGCGTTATGGCTTTGGATTATTTAGGAAAAGAAGGAATTGCAACTTCTATTGGGCACGCTCCTATCGCTGCTTTAATTGACCCGGTTGCAGGATCTAGAAATGCAATTGCAGAATCGTTATCAAACATTGTTTGGGCACCAATTAAAGATGGTTTAAAAGGTATTTCATTATCTGCCAACTGGATGTGGGCTTGTAAAAACGAAGGTGAAGATGCTCGTTTGTACGCTGCTGTTGAAGGCTGTTCAGAATTTGCAATCGAATTGGGAATCAATATTCCAACTGGAAAAGATTCACTTTCGATGAAACAAAAATATCCAAATGACGAAGTAATCGCGCCGGGAACGGTTATTATTTCGGCTGGAGGAAACTGTACCGATATTAGAAAAGTTGTTGAGCCTGTTTTACAGAAAAACGGAGATTCTATTTATTATATCAATTTGTCTCAGGATGATTTCAAACTTGGAGGTTCCTCTTTTGCACAAATCAGAAACACGATCGGAAACGAAACTTCTACGATTAAAGATGCTTCTTTCTTCAAAAATGCTTTTAACACGATTCAGGAATTAATCGGTGAAAACCAGATTTTAGCGGGTCACGATATCGGAAGCGGTGGTTTAATCACCACTTTATTAGAATTGTGTTTTGCTGATGTGAATTTAGGAGCAAAAATTGATTTCTCTGCATTTGCTGAAAAAGACTTATTGAAAATCCTTTTCGCTGAAAACATCGGAATTGTTTTCCAGACTAAATCAGATGCAGCTGTTGAAGCTAAATTGAAAGCAAACAATATTGAATTCTTCAAATTAGGTACAGTTCAAAATACTGCAGTTTTAGACCTTGGACTTTGGACTTTAGACATTCCGACTTATAGAGATGTTTGGTTTGAAACTTCTTATTTATTAGATCAAAAACAATCTAAAAACGGAAGAGCTCAGGCACGTTTTGAAAACTATAAAAATCAGGTTTTAAATTATACTTTCCCTGCACACTTTACAGGAAAGAAACCAGAAATCGACAATTCTAAACCAAGACCAAAAGCAGCTATTATTCGTGAAAAAGGAAGTAATTCTGAGCGTGAAATGGCAAATGCTATGTACTTAGCTGGATTTGACGTAAAAGACGTTCACATGACCGATTTAATTTCGGGTCGTGAAACGCTTGAAGATATTCAGTTCATCGGAGCAGTTGGAGGATTCTCTAATTCAGATGTTTTAGGTTCTGCTAAAGGTTGGGCCGGAGCTTTCTTGTACAACGAAAAAGCAAAAACAGCTTTGGATAAATTCTTCAAAAGAGAAGATACTTTATCTGTTGGAATCTGTAACGGATGTCAGTTGTTTATGGAATTAGAAGTGATTAATCCGGAACATGAAGTTCACGGAAAAATGCTTCATAACGAAAGTAACAAACACGAAAGTATTTTTACTTCTGTAAAAGTTCAGGAGAATAATTCTGTAATGTTATCGACTTTGGCTGGAAGCACTTTAGGAGTTTGGGTTTCTCACGGAGAAGGAAAATTCAAATTGCCTTATTCAGAAGACCAATACAACATTGTTTCTAAATATGCTTATGAAGGTTATCCTGCAAACCCTAACGGTTCTGACTACAACACCGCAATGATGTGTGATAAAACAGGAAGACATTTGGTAATGATGCCTCACATTGAGCGTTCGACTTTCCAATGGAACTGGGCGCATTATCCAAAAGAGAGAAATGACGAGGTTTCGCCTTGGCACGAAGCTTTTGTCAATGCCAGAAAATGGATTGAGAAAAACTAAGAAATATATTTTTACTAAAGACGCCCGAATTTATCGGGCGTTTTTTTTATGCCACAAATTACACGAATTATCATGAATTAAATTAGTGGAAATTTGTGCAATTCGTGGCATAAAACATCAAAAAAAAACATCAAAAAATTATTTTTAGAGCCTAATTTCTGACTGATTTCAAAATATTTAAAAAAAAATCCATTCTTATAATCCGGATTCTTTTTTTTATTAATTTTTAAACTATATTCGCTTTAAAGTTTGTGCCACAGAACTTTTTATAACCCAAAAACGCTAAATCCTACAAGAATGAAAACCTTAAAAGCATTTCTCCTTTTTGCACTATTTTTTATTGCTACAACATCACAGTCACAATCAAACGCATTAGCTCCTGAGGATATCAAAATAGATAAAATCATTTTTAAAGGACGTGAGCGTTATATCACCACTACCATTCCGTATCCGATACAGGGCACCTTCCTTCCTATCGGGAAAAAAGAGCCAAGCACCGTTTTAAACCCGGACGGAACAGGAGTTATCCAGGACGAAGATTTAAGCAAGAGAAAAATGAATTGGGGTGTTGAATGCAGTGAAGAAGGAGTTGCTATTTTCAAAGAAGGTTTCAACAGTGCCTCTTACACTTTTTGGTACAGAACAACCGACAGCGACGAATGGAATTACACACAGCTTTCTATCCATTTTGCCAAGAAAAAAATGTTCCTGATGGGAGAAAGGGTAAAATCGTACGAAGATTATAATGTACAATAGTATATTGACGGGTAGATAATTTATAAATTTCTTGGTTTTTTGAAATTTTACTACAAAAAAGAAAACGTTTTCGTAGAATTTTGACAGTAGTTATAATTTTTCCCATAAAATTCTATAAAACTAGAAATCGTACCTAATTTTTATTTAATTTGCAATAAAATTCAATATATTAAACATGGTTTCAATCACACGCCTTTTTGATTTTCCTTATTATCAACAAGAATCTTATAACCTTCCGGTTGCTTTGGCAACTAAAAAAAACGGGGCTTGGGAAAAAACATCTAGCCAGGAATATATTGCTAAAGCAAATGCTGTTTCGAGAGCATTATTACGCATGGGCGTTCAGAAAGATGATAAAATTGCTTTAATCACTTCTAATAACCGCACAGAGTGGAATATCATGGACATTGGTATTTTGCAGACGGGCGCACAAAACGTTCCGATCTATCCAACAATTGCCGAAGAAGATTACGAATATATCCTAAACCATAGCGGCAGTATTTACTGTTTTGTATCCGATACGGAAGTACTTAACAAAGTAAACGCCATCAAAGCAAATGTACCAACCTTAAAAGAAGTATTTTCTTTTGATGAAATTGCAGGATGCAAACACTGGTCGGAATTACTGACTCTGGGTGCAGATGAAAGCAATCAGTCTGAAGTGGAAGCCAGAAAAGACAGCATTCACGAAGACGATCTGGCTACCATTATTTATACTTCAGGAACTACAGGAAGACCAAAAGGAGTTATGCTTTCGCACAAAAATATTGTTTCGAATGTTCTGGACAGTGCGCCAAGAATTCCCTTTGATCCGGGAAAAAGCACAGCCCTGAGCTTCTTGCCTATCTGTCATATTTTTGAAAGAATGATTTTGTACATCTACCAATATTATGGCGTTTCTGTCTATTTTGGAGAATCTATCGATAAAATCAGTGATAACCTTAAAGAAGTTAAACCTACAGTTATTACGGCTGTACCAAGGCTTTTAGAGAAGGTTTACGATAAAATTTATGCTAAAGGCGGTGAACTTACCGGAATCAAGAAAAAACTATTTTTCTGGGCTATCGATTTAGGTTTAAAATACGAACCTTACGGAGCTAACGGATTCTGGTATGAATTCCAGTTAAAAATTGCCAGAAAACTAATTTTCAGTAAATGGAAAGAAGGTTTGGGCGGAAACCTTGATTTAATGGTTTCAGGAAGTGCTGCTTTACAGCCACGTTTAACGAGAGTTTTTGCTGCGGCCGAAATTCCGGTTATGGAAGGTTACGGGTTATCTGAAACTTCTCCTGTAATTGCAGTAAACGACCAAAGAAACAAAGGTTTTAAAATTGGAACTGTTGGAAAACCAATTCGCAATCTTGAAGTTAAAATTGCCGAAGACGGAGAAATTCTGTTAAAAGGACCAAATGTAATGTTGGGTTATTACAAAGATCCGGAAAAAACAGCCGAAGCAATTATAGACGGTTATTTCCACACAGGAGATATCGGAGAAATTGACAAAGAAGGTTTCTTAAAAATTACGGATCGTAAGAAAGAAATGTTCAAAACTTCGGGAGGAAAATATATCGCACCGCAATTGATTGAAAATGCCATGAAACAATCTCGTTTTATCGAGCAGATCATGGTGATTGGTGAAGGCGAAAAAATGCCGGCGGCTTTTATTCAGCCAAACTTTGAATTCGTAAAAGAATGGGCGAAAATCCACAAAATCACTTTAGGGAATTCGACAGCCGAAATCGCTTCTAATCCTGACGTTATCAAACGTATAGATACTGAAATTGAAGAAATCAACAAAAAGTTCGGACACTGGGAACAAATCAAGCGTTTTGAGCTTACTCCGGATGTCTGGTCTATCGACGGCGGACAGCTTACTCCTACGCTAAAACTAAAACGTAAAATCATTAAGGAAATCTACAAAGATCTTTACGCAAAAATCTACGGGAACAATAATTAATCAAAATATAATAACCAAAAAAAGAAAAAGGCTGCCTCTGTGAGACAGCCTTTTTTATTGCAGTGTTTTTTATTTATTCAAAAAGAGAGCTTTTTTTTAATTTAAAACTTTTAGGAAAAAACAAATAAAGTAGGTAAATATTTCTATTTTTGAGAGAATATCAATACAACCCTATAAACCTTTCTATAGCTATATAATGAAAAAAAGCCTTAAATATATTGATGGAAACTCCGATAAATTCTGGGAAATCAAAGTTACCGGATCTGATTATACAGTGACTTACGGAAAAAACGGAACTTCCGGAACAACTCAGACAAAAAATTTTGCTTCAAATGAGGAATGCCTGAAAATGGCTGAAAAGATAGTTGCCGAAAAAATAAAAAAAGGATATTCTGAAACCGGAGAAGTGGATATTGCTGCTCAACCAAAATCAGCAAAAAGCAAAAGTTCTGATGAAGTTTTAGAAGAATACGACGCTATTATAAAATCCAAAAATATTAATTTATTATTACCTCTGCTGAAAGAAAAAGCAAAAGGCAATATTGAAGCCTTAAAAAAACACATCAAAAAATGTAAGCGTTACTGGATGACATATACTGATCTGACAAAAGATCCCGGTTATGTAAAAAAAGGCAAAAACGATTATGGCTGGGGAACACGTGGTGACCGCACTCAGGGTGAAATCATTACACTAAGCGCAATCGCCTTGTTTGACAAAACCGATATTAATTCGTGGGATGAAGCCTTGCATTTACTAAATGAATTAGACGACAAACCGCACGTATTAGATACTCTCCTTTGGGCAAAACCAAACTGGCTCGAAACTTTTCTTCTGGACAAAGTAAAAAGACAAGACTGGGTAAATTTTAATTATCATATCCTGCGCAATCTGGAAGAACATAATTTACTGCAATTCAATCCCGAATTATATGCTTTGAGTTTAGCGGCAACCAATGAATGGCGCGCTAAAATGAAAACCAGAGCTTTTATCGATACCATCTTGAATGATAAAATAAGTTATCAGAGAGATATTCCGGAATTGTTTAATTACGAAACGATCCTTCATACTAACTTCTTTCGTGATAATGACAATCAAAAATATGACGAATTCCAGACCTGGAGCGTGATTTACAAATCATTATTAGAAGATAAAAAAATGGATCGTGCTTTCTTTGTCGAAAATGCGATTCAGATTCAGACCAAAGAATGGAACAATAACCTGAAATCTTTTTTCAGAAAAAGATTAGACGAGTTTAATGTTACTCCGGACGAACTTATTATTTATCAGGAAAATATATTCAGCTTTTTTCACAATGCCTATCCTCCTATTACCAGCTTTGGTGTAGAACTTGTGAAAAAAATCTATGAGCATCCGAAATTCAAAACCAAATCGTTTCTCGAATGGCTGGAACCGCTTATGATGCGAAACGACTGTAAAGCCGCGATAAAAAGTGTGCTGCCAATTCTGGAAAAACTGGCTAAAGCAAACCCAAAATTAAACAATACCATTGCTCCGATTATTGCCGATGTATATGTGATTTCTGATTTGGCTTTGCAGGAACGTGCTTCAAAAGTTATTTTAAAAATTGGATCGCAAAAAGACAAAGCGCTAAAAGAAAAACTAAGTTCTTATGTCACTTTAATGCAGGGAAATATCAAATCCGGCCTGACATCCTTTTTAGATCAGGAAGCGCTTACTATTGACGATTCGGCTTTGGAAGAATATTATTTTGAGCCTAAAAAGGAATTATTGCTTATAGAAGAAGTACAGCTGCCAAAGGACTGGAATGATATTCTGTTTCAGGTTGGAAATTTTATTGGTTCTGACGAAATCCTGGATACCGAAATTCTGATGAATGTTTACATTCAGCAGCGGGATTTATTTCCGGCAGATTATACGGCACAATTACAGCCTTATGAAAAACAACTTCAAAAACATTATTTTGAAGCCGTTCATAAAAATTATATGAAGTCTTTTTTACAGCAGAAAATTCCAAATATAAATGGCAAATTCGACAGTACCTATAAACATTATTCAAAAGTAAATACACTTACTTTAATCAAATCATTATTAGAAAAAGTACAGCAAAAAATCGAATCCAATTCGACTTTGCCCCTGCTTTCTTTCCCGAGCCATAAACCGTATTGGGTTGCGCCAAAGGTTTTGCTGGAAAGGGTTATCGAATATCAAAAAGCCAAAGAAGAAATTGATTATGTCGATTTGGCTATTGCCATGGCGCGTATGCCGAGAGAAAATACCGCAGAAGCCATTCCGTTATTAAATCAGGTTGAAGGCGAAATAAAACAACTT
The DNA here is from genome assembly GCF_003105115.1 of Flavobacterium sp. HTF. GTDB lineage: Bacteria > Bacteroidota > Bacteroidia > Flavobacteriales > Flavobacteriaceae > Flavobacterium. Next base: position 146,041 of record NZ_QETH01000002.1, read on the forward strand.
TTGTCGTTCTGTCTGGGTGTTGATGAAAAACTGAATTTAGATTCGACTTCTTTGTTTTCCAAACTTCTGGCAACGATGGGCAAAACGACCAAAGAAACCGGCAATTTATCTTTGTGGGCGGTTGCAGCCAGAACTTTTTATCCAAACGATACTTTTCCTGAATTTGAAAACACGTATTTAAAAGAAATTCCGTTTGTGGTTTCGCCATTTGTTCCTGAAATAAAATTTAAAGAAAAATGGAGCGAGTGGACAAATTATCAAACCAAAGAAAAAGAGCGGACACCATACTGGTACGAATTAAAATTTGACCTGCCTTACTATAACAAAATTCCAAATTATTTGTTGTACAGCCAGGATATTTACAATCGCGGCAACAGCTGGGATTATTTGATGAGTTATACCGGAAATACCTATTATTGGCACAGCATAATGCCTCAAAATGCAGATGCTTTAGCGTTAACCTTATTGCAGAATTGTGCAACTGCCGATGGCTCAAAACCGGAATTAAAAGGTTTTCTGGATGTAATACACAGACCGGAATTCAGATTTTCAGAAATTACACAGCTTTTGTTTGCTGCCTGTTTTTTTCTGGAAAAAAAAGATTTACGATTACTCGCTTCGGAGGTTTTGATTCATTTAATTGAAAGACAAGCTATTGATATCGAAATTTTTGCTCAAAAAGCAGCACTTCTGGCTTCTGAAAAATATGGCGTATTTTTACGTTTTTCTGATGCGTTAGCAACGCTGAAAGATATCTCGCCTTTGCACAACAGTGCGTTGTTTCAATTGTTTAATTCCTTTTTTGAAAATCTGGTTTTAAAAGAAAAACTGCCAACGAGTTTCAAAAAAATAGTAGAAAACTATGTTGATGTTTTGACGAAAACCAACCAGAAACCTTCGGAAAAAGCAATTGTTTTCTTTGAACAATGGAAAGATAATACCGCGCTTAAATCATTGATTAAGCAAATTTTAAAATAACGAAAATGACAGATTTAGAATATAATTATAAAGGGATTTCGACCTATAGCAAAACCAAAGGAATCAACAATCTTGTTCTGGCACACCAAACCGAAATTGAAGAAGTCAACAATATTCCGTGTTTTTTCTGGGGAAGTTTGACCGATCCTTATGTTACGGCAAAATGCTGGAGCACGATTGCCAAAGTGGTTCGTTCGAGTTTTGGGCCTGTTCCGCCAAGTTTGCGTGATCCTATCGTTTCGGCAGGATCTGAAAGACTGCGTTTTGAAGGATTTTCGTCCTGCAATGGCGTTTATGTACGACTGGACATGAAACCCGAAGCCATAGACGGCGAATTTATTGCCAACGGAACGACCAATGTCGATTTTAACGACCCAATGCTGAATGCCTTAAACGCCATTCAGAAAAACGAAAAAGTAACGCTTGCCGTTGGTCAGCAGGATGTTCAGGTGATTACCAGCAAAGCAAAAGTTACCGAGAAAAAAGTAACCCTGCCGATGCGCTGGATAAAAGGTTTAACGAGCGTTCAGCTTTATCTGGCCGATATGGATTTAAAGTTTGAAGTAAACAAAATCCAAACCATTCAATTGTTTCAGAGTCTGCCAAAAGGAAATGTAAAAGGTGATTTTTTTATAACCAAAAGAGCCGGAAAATTTATGTTTTCGACTTTGGCAACGGCCGACAGCGTGAGAATTGGCGGCGTACAGCGATTACGATTATTAGAAGGCATTTTGTCCATTGTTGATAAAATTTTTATTTATGAATCGTCAGACAAACAAACCTGCGCCGTTGTGGCCGAGTTTGGAAAAATGCAATTGTTAATGGCTTTTTCTCCCGATTCTTACCGTGGGTTTTCTGGTGAAGGAAATGTACTGGAAACCATGACCGAAAACCTGCCAATAGAATGGGTTTACGGATTAAACAGTTTACTGAAATCAAATGAAATGTTTGACCCAACGATGCTTTCTATAGAAAATGATATTGATTTTGGAACCATGGACAACCTGACTTCCAATTTATCATCAATGGGATTGCTGGGTTATGATTTAGCCGAAAAAGCACATTTCTACCGCAGGCTTCCTTTTAAAACAGAACGTATTTTATCTCTGAATCCGAGGCTGAAAAATGCCAAGAAACTAATCGACAACGAAGACATCGAAATTGTAGAACGAAGAGCCAATTATATAGAAGCTAAAGTAAAAGGTTCAGGCGTTTTGCACAAGGTTATTATTGACAACACTTCGCAAAGATGCACCTGCGACTGGTTTACGGCTTATCAGGGCAAGAGAGGAATCTGTAAGCATATTTTGGGAGTGAAGATGATAGTTTCTTAGAGATTTACTTGTCTATTTATAAATGAAATCGCCCTATAAAAGGGCGATTTTTTAATTTAAAAACTGCAAATTGGTATTTGCAAAGTTGTTTTTTATTGATAGGATTTACTATTGAGACAAGCTTTCTGAATTTGCTTTTCTGTAAAAGGAGCTAAAGTCTCTAGGAGATTTCGACTGGTTCTTAAACAGCTCAGCATTTTTTGCCTTAAATGGATATCGTCGCCAAATTCGGTATGCATTAAAAGCTCGAAGACTTCCTGCAAATACATTGGCTGTTCTTTGTAATCTCCCTCAAACAATTCGTCTGAAAGGAAATTAATTACGGATGGCACTACATCACGGTGTGTTGGTTTTTGATTTTCTTTTGACATTTTCGAAAATATTTAAACGCACGAAGCCCTCATCTTCGGTTGTGTCAAAACACTACAAGGAGTGGAATTAGGGCTATCACTAGCTCCAGCAACGTGAATGAGGGCTCGTTTATGTTAACTTATTAACTAAGTTTCGGATTTCTCCTTGTAAAGTATTTTGACATTACAAAGATATGTTTTTATTTTAAAAAGAGAGAAAAAACTTACTTTTTTAATTATATAATTTATTAGAATACAAAGATAAAAATTATATCACTTAAAGACAGTTGTTTTTTTGTATGGCTCGTTTGCCTATTGCTTTCTCAATATTTATTCCACAAACAAACTTATTCTAATATTAAAATACCGTTTGGAGGCTATCTAAAAAACCTTCCGACCATATTTTTAAACTAAACTTTATAAACTAACTAAAATAGAGGTTAAAATTATGGCGCATTTTTCAGATCAGGTACATATTACGATTGGAGGTTTTACTCAAAACATTATTTATTATGATTTAAAGCTATCGCAAAAGATGGCAGATCATCATCATTTTTCATTTGTCTGGCAATACACAGGCAAAGCCGTTATAAAACCTGAAGATCAAGGCAAAGCTATAAGAAGTTATAATGGAAGTGAAGTTATTTTCACCTTTAAAAGCTTAACAGGAATCAAGCTTATGAGTAAGGGAATCATAACCAAATTAACTTCGCTCGATTTAAATGGGAGTGCTGTTAATCTACAAGTAAGCGGGATAAGTCACAGCATTGTTTTAGACGACAGACCTAAATCCAGAACCTATCTGGAAAGAGGCATGGATGATATTGTTTTGGATATTCTGTCCGAAGGACCGACGGAGTTTTATCAAAGAGAAGCTATCAGGTCGACGTACATGAAAGAATTCTACTATATGGCTCAGTATAATGAATCTAATTTTAATTTTCTAAAAAGACTGGCTTCTCGATACGGACAATGGTTTTATTTTGATGGAATGCGCATGCAGTTCGGACAGACAAAAGCATCAAAAATAAAACTTATCAACGGAGCATCGCTGCATAGTTTTAAGATTGAGGTTAATATGGATGCACACAAAATTTCGTTAGGAGGTTACGATTATAATAGTACAGAAAACATTCGAAATGCATCAGAACGAACTTCTGCCGGCAGTAAAGATAGTTTTGCATCTAATGTGGGGTATAATCAAGGAACCGTTACCCAGCCTGAATTGAGCTTGGGAGCCTATACCAACAATGCACAGAACAAACAAGAAATAGAAGAAATGGTAGAACTGCATACTGCAGGAAGGGATGCCAACAGTGTTTATTACAGTGGAATATCCTATTTCCCTTTAGGAATAGGACAGACATTTACAATTGTCAACCAAGCCGTAGAACATCATCTTTTGTGCATAGAAGTCATTCATCACTCACAGGTACACGGCAATTATTCCTGCGAATTTAAAGCTATCCCTGCTGATGTTGCAGCACCGCATTACACCAATGTCTATGTTTTTGCAAAAGCAGAAACACAGCCTGCAAAAATAAAAGACAACAACGATCCTGAAGGTTTGGGTCGTGTAAGGGTTGAATTCTTTTGGGCAGCAGGAAGCAGATCAAGCCAATGGATGAGAATGATCCAGCCCCACGGCGGAGCAGGAAAAGGTTTTTATTTTATTCCTGAAACTGGCGAAGAAGTATTAGTAGGCTTTGAAGGCGGAAATGCCCAGAATCCTTATGTGATGGGAGCACATTATAATGGGAAGGAAATGTCAGGTTATTATACTCCAAAAAATGACATTAAAGCCATTCATACACGTTCTGGGATAAAAATCATTATGAATGATGCAGAAGGAAGTCTTTTAATTGAAGATCCAAGTGGTAACAAATATTTCATGGATGGAGATGGAAATACAACTTTAGATGCGCCTAAAAATTTTACATTAAATGCTGGTGAAAATATACATATAAATGCCGGTCAAAATATGAATACAAATGTTGGTCTCAATAAATCTAATGCTATTGGTGGAGATTATACTGAAGCGATTACAGGATCTAAATATCTTACCATAGGTATCAATTTTTTGCTTACTGTCACCAGTAATATGTTTGAATGGATAAAAGGAAATAAAGAAACTGAGACAAAAGAAATAAAAGAAATGGCTCAGGAAGTGCTTTTAAATAGTACAGAGAAAAGTATAAACTTAAAAGCGTCTAAAGATATAAACAGTCATAGTGGTGAAAATTCCAGAAATTACTAAATTATGAGCATTACAAGAATAATTGGCGGAACACTTACAAAGGCCGCCACAGGAAATATAGACATCCATGCTACAAATGGAGATGTTCATCTTGCTGCTACCACACAAAATAATTGGTATGGAGAAGAAAATGGTATTATACATCACGATTATGAACCTTCGCACTCTGAAGATTCGATAAATAACCGTCTTGAATTAACATTGAATCTTTTCTTTGACGGTACAGCGAACAACAGAAATAATACAGAGGCAAGAGAAAAAAATACTTTTGCCTATCAGGAAAAATCGAACAAAAAGAATGATAGTTATGAAAATGATTATACAAATATAGCAAGAGCTTACGATGCTATTTCGATTAAAAAGCTTGTTAACAAACCTAAACCACTAAAAGTTTATATTGAAGGAGTTGGTACTACCGATTTGGATACTGATGATGCATTGCCGATGGGTATTGCACAAAGTGCCGGCTTTTGGAATACTGGTATTAAAGATAAGGTGAAAGTGGCATGTGAAAAAGGCTCTTTGGAAATAAAATATGCCGCCGATGGAAAACCAGTAGATTTATTAACTATCAATGTATATGGTTTTAGCCGTGGCGCGGCAACTGCAAGGCACTTTTTAGATATTACAAATATTTCTTATACGGTAAAAGTAAATAAAGAAGGATATTTTATTCTCCCAGGCGATATGATGCCTATGAGATATCCAAAAAATGAAGACAAGACCAAACCTCCTTATCCGGAAAGTTTTGATGTTAAACTAGGTTATTTTGGCAGATGTCTTGTTAATAATGGTGTCTTTGAGATAAAAGATGTTTATTTCAATTTTGTGGGATTGTATGATACTGTATCATCTCATGGATTTAGTCATAATAATGATGTAAAAGATTTAGGCCTGGACGCCGTAAAAAAAGCAAAAATGGTCTTTCAGTTATCATCGGCTGATGAATACCGGGAAAATTTCGATTTAACCAATATACAAAGTGCAGGTTTAAAAGGTTTAGAATTAACATTGCCTGGAGTTCATTCAGATATTGGAGGTTCCTATCTACAAGGCGAGAAAGAACGATCAGTTGTATTTAAGGAAAACTATTTTTTTGGCACACGCGATAAGCATTTTAATTTTATACCCAATACTAAAAAGGCAGATGCTTTCAAGGAATTATTAGTAAACGAAGGGTGGTACAAAAATGATGAATTGATTTTGGAATATAATGAAGATGATAGAATTGCATTTTTGGTAGGAACCCGAATTTTGGAAAATACGTATGATAAAATTGCACTGAATAAAATGATTATGGTTTCAAAACAATTTGAAGTTGTTTATGATGAAGCAAAAGAGAAGAAAAAAACCAATATTTCAGATCCCTTCATTGCCAATGTATTTGAACAATTGACAAACTACAGCCAAGCGGTTATGACACATCGAAATGAGGCAATACAACAAAACAAGCCTGCGACGCAATACATAAAAGAATCTAAACAAATAAATTATCAGGATTATATCAATGATGACGATTTAAAAAAACTGCGTAATAAATACTTGCATTGGTCAGTAAAGGCAGATCAGTTTGGACTAGGTCCCAGATTTGATGAAGTTTTGCCTGTTGAAAAACGTAAAAGAGAAATACACAATGGATAAAGTAAACAATTTTTTGCTCTTATTAATCATCACATTAAACGCAAGTTGTCAAATGAAAAAACACGAATGGGAGAGTTATACCTGCCAGCCATCACAACAATATAAAGAGAATGAAAATATTTACTGTGTTGAATTTGTACAAGGAGACATCCTTACCCTCGAAGGAAATCCGGCCAGTCTGCCTTTTGGCGGTTCATCCGGAGAATGGGGATACACACCATCGGCTTGGACATCCCAACACGGAACGCCTATTGGGGCAGATGTTATTTACTATGCAGGTTACGAAGATAAGTTTTATCATCTAAAAGTTGATTTTCCTGTAGAAGAGATGAAAAAAGCTATGGATATGATATATCGTTATAATGATTATACTTATGAAAAATTTTCGGGTTTAATATTTGGGTTTGCTCCCCAAGGAATGGTAGTCGTTTGGAAACAATATGGAGTATTTAGAATTGAACTGGGACGATATCAGGCTCAGGTAATTGATAATGATAAGGAACTGGAACAAAAACTTTTTAAAAGCTGGTCAATGAACAGAAAGGAAGTAAGAGAAAGGGATTTTTTGCCCGATGCTTCATCTGCCAAATGGGATATGTACCGCAAACGCTACACCTTTAGGGTAAAAATGGAGAATGAAAACTCTAATTTAAGATTATTTAGATATTGTTTTACCAATTATAATGGTGAAAAAGATATAATTTTTATGCCTTTATTGCCAGTTATAAGTTACGATAATCGCGCCTTGCCGCAAATTCTAGAACTTGATTGGGAAACTAGTCCTGATGAACGCTTTAGAGGCAATATCTTTCTTAATGAAAAAGTGATATTC
>NZ_QETH01000003.1 GCF_003105115.1 Flavobacterium sp. HTF
ATAAAAGAAAGAACTGAAAATAAAAAGCCCTTGCTGATAAACCAAGGCGGAACCCCCAGCTGGCGCGAGCGTCTCGCTCGTGAACTCAAAGCTTTTAAATTAAATAAGATAAAGGCTAAATATATACTGAGGAGTTGCACGAGCGAGACTCTCAGCTTGCAGAGAGATAACAAATATAAACCCTCGATTTTAAAATAAAATCGAGGGTTTATATTTGTTATATACTGAAAAGTATTTATTCAAAAGCTTATTTCTACTTTTTCATATACTTTAAGGCTATGTTTTTATTTTGTAAATAAAATATTACTTTATAAAAGATTAAAATAATTGTTTATTTAATATATTTGTACTTCCTAAATTACAGAAATTATGACATCTAAAAAACTTTTTCCCGTGTGGTATGGTGGCGGTATTGGAAACAACCGTAACACTTCTGTAAGTGTAGGACACCTGTAGCTTCACGGGTTTATATTTTCCTAAATTACAGAGTTATGATTACAAACACCCTTTCAAAAGAAGTTGAAACAAGGTTAGTAACCTTTTTTAACGACAGAATTGACGCCGAATATATGGCTAAAGCGTTAAGGCAAATAAATTTCACAATTGCTTTGGGAGTTATGACTAAAAATGAAATCCTTCAAGCTGAAACAACTCAATTGGGTGACAGTTTTTACTGGCTCAATGAATTAGCCGAAATTTTAGATCCTTATCTGGATGTAAAGTAGGTTTCTAACTTATTTTGAAAAACTAAAACCCTCAATCTTTGGAAGAAGATTGAGGGTTTTGTTTTACAATTCTGCTGTGCAAAAACCGTATAAATACGTGTTGTGTTGTTTTTGTAAATCGTTTACACTTGTTGAGAATATTTTTTATTGGATTATGGATTTCCGTAAAGTAGTTGATTTTCAAAGACTAATCTTTGCCAAGTAGAAAGTTTATATTAAAGTTATTTCTCAATCACTAATTAAATACCAAAATTATGTTTGATCCTACAGATGGTCGTTATCGTTTTAATAATATGAAAAGTAGTAACACGTATCGAAGATACAAGCAAGTAGATAAAAGCATTAATTTAGATACGTTAAAACCTGTTACAAAAGAAATACCTGCGCATGGAAGCTATGGTGCCTTATTGTTTACTGTTGAATGGAAAACCAAAAGAAACCAGATTCTAACACGAGATGGAAAATGCATAATTTGCTCCTCTACTGAAAATCTTCAAATTCATCATCGTCAATATCACTTTATAGTTCGTGAAAATAAATTTAAGTTACCTTGGGATTATGAAGATTACTTATTAATAACGCTTTGCGAAGTATGTCATCGCCGCGGTCATTCAAAATATAAAGTACCAACAATAAACATTTAATTTTTTAATATATGGGGCTATTTAATTTTTTTAATGGAAAACAAAATTCAAACGGTAATCGAGTAGATAACAGGCAAGATAATTTTGCAATTCCTCCTGTTGACATTCCAGAAAATATTTTTCTTGAAAAAGAAAAATCGACAACCGATGTAACTCAAATCGAACGACCAGTATCACAATCTGAAAATGGAATATCCGTTTTATTTGCTTTTATCGAAAAAAATTATGAAGGAAAGGGATATGATGATGCTTTAATAAATCCAGACAATATACATTTACAACAGAATGTTGAGGCATTAAAAAATGATTTAGAAAGAACAATTCGAAAAATTAAGACCTTTTACGAAGACTTTATCCGCGAAATAAACTTTCATATTGAAACCAGAAGCCGAAGCGGAATGGTTGATACAGTTGAAGAACTAACTGTAAAAAAAGATACAGCAGAAGAACACATAAACCAAATACTGACAATTGAAAACGAAGCAAAAGAAAATAAAGGCATCGGTTATGGAATTATTTTAAGCTATAAAAGAGGATTCAATAATGGATTAGCTGCTATTTCTCATCATTCAATAATGAAAAAGAACTTTTAATTATGAAAAATCCATGGATAAGAGTTGGTTGTTTTCTCACAGGATATAACTACTCAATAGTAAAAAATTGCAGTGAAATTTCGGTAAAAGCTGTCAAAAGATATTCATCAGCATTAGTAATAATATGTTTATTGTGGGCTTTTATTGGTTTTTCTTTTACCAATAGATATCTAACGGGTGGAATAATTGAATCAATCGTGGGTGCAATAATTTTCATAATCATAATTATCCAAATTGAAAGACAGATTATACTAACAGTCAATCCTAATAAATTTCTTTATGGCACTAGGGCAATTATTGCAATAGCAATGGCATTAATAGGATCTGTTATTATCGATCAAATTATTTTTCAACAAGATATCGAGCTTGAAAAAATTACATTTATCGAAGCACGTGTTAATAAAGCTCTTGATTCTAAAACTAAAGAACTTAGAACCCAAATTCAAGATTTGCAAGATGCTATTGTTAAAAAAGAAGATGAAAGACAAAAGTACATAAATGAAATAGCAAAAAATCCAACATCAAAAATATACTCTACATTTTCAACTATTAAAACTGAAAAAATTGTTACGACCGATCCAACTGGAAACAATATAATAAATGAAAAATCAGTACCGGTTAAAGTTATTAATAGTTCGAATGTTCCAAATCCGAAAATTTCCATGATTGCTCCATTACAGCAATCAATTAATGATTTAAATATCCAAAAATCTAAAAAAGAATCAGCATTGCTAAATATTCGACCTCAATTAGAAAAAGATATTTCAAGCAAAGTTGGATTTTTAGATGAGCTTGAGGTAATGTTTAGTTTAATTAGTAAATCTGGCGTTGCATTAACAATATGGTCAATATGGTTTATATTACTTTTTGGCATTGAAATACTAATTTTGGTCAGTAAGTCTTCAGAAAGTGAAAATGATTATGACAGAATTGTTAAACATCATATGACATTACAAATGAAAAAACTTGATTTGTTTGAACAAATGGCTAAAAATCAATAAAAATCCTGAAATTCATGTTTTCAAAAAACATTTAATCTATTACTTTACATTTGTTCGCATTAAATTACTTTTAAATACTTTTGCAATTAAGTCACAACAATAAATTTCGACTTAATTACAAAATTTCATTCCAATGCAAAGAAACCAAAAAGAAGAAGTCCAGGCCTTACAAGATACAATCTATGTTTTAGGCGGAAAATGGAAACTGCCTATTATCAATTCGATTTGTAATGGTAACCATCGGTTTAAGGAAATTCAGCAGAGTATTCCGGGGATTACTTCACGTATGCTTTCGAAGGAATTAAAAGATATGGAAATGAATAATCTCGTAAAAAGAACCGAAGACCGTGATGCGGAAATCGTTATTATTTATGAGTCAACCGATTATTGCCGTTCTTTCGGACCTATTATAAGTGAAATGATCAATTGGGGAAAATCACATCGGGAACACATCAAAAAACAGAAGGAAAAGGCATAATTGGTCTTCAAAAATTACGCTTTTCATAGCATTTTCCTAACCGTCAAAATACCTAAATTTAGTATCTTTACGATATGATCGAAATAGGAATAGACAGTTTTGCGTCGGCAATGTACGGCGATAACAACACGCTTAGCAGCGTAGAGGCCATGGAGCAACTGCTTCAGAGAATTGAGTTTGCCGATCAGGTCGGACTCGATGTTTTTGGAATTGGCGAACACCACAAAAAAGAATTTTTAGATTCGGCTACAGCAGTAATCCTGAGTGCAGCCGCAGCGCGTACCAATAAAATCAGGCTTACGAGCGCCGTAAGTGTGTTAAGCGCCGCAGATCCTGTGCGTGTCTATCAGAGTTTTGCCACTTTGGATTTGATTTCAAAAGGAAGGGCAGAAATTGTAGTAGGCCGCGGATCTTCGATTGAGGCTTACCCCCTTTTTGGATTTGACCTGAACGATTACGACAAACTTTTTAAGGAAAAACTGGAACTTTTATTACAGGTTCGCGATAACGAATTTGTAACCTGGTCGGGAAAATTCCGTGCTCCTTTGAATAACCTTCCGGTTTACCCGAGAGCTTCACAGGAAAAATTACCCGTATGGCTTGGCGTTGGCGGAAGCCCGGAATCTTTTGTGAGAGCCGGAACCTTGGGTTTACCCTTAATGGTGGCCGTGATTGGCGGACAAACACACCGTTTTCGTCCTTTGATAGATTTATACAGAGAGGCCGGACAGGCAAACGGTTTTAAACCGGAAGAACTGAAAGTCGGTTTACATTCGCCGGGTTATGTATCTGCAACCAACGAAAGTGCCGTTGCCGAGTACTATCCGGGTTATGCCGAACTTTGGACCAAATTAGGTCTGGAACGTGGCTGGCCACCGGTAACAAAAGATAAATTTGATTATCTGATAGATGAAAAAGGCGTTTTGGTTCTTGGAAATCCGGAACAGGTGGCAGAGAAAATTTTACGTCACAGCGATGCCCTGGGCGGAGTTTCAAGATTTACTTTCCAAATGGATAATGCAGGACTTACGCACAGTCAGTTGATGAACGCCATAGAACTTATAGGAACAAAAGTAAAACCTCTGATTCAGTAAATCAGAGGTTTTGTTTTATTGTTAGTTCTCATAAATCTCCATCCACAGACGGCTTTCTTCAAGATCGAGTTCTTTCTCTATTTTTCGGAAGATTTCTTCGTTTACAGAACCCTTTTTGTGCATCAATTCCAGTTTGGAGCGTTCTACATTCAATAAGTCGATTTGTAGTTTGGTAAAATCATTGAAAATTTCACCTCCGAGCATATTCCCTTTTCCGAAAAAATTGGCCGGTAATTCGGTTTTCTGCAAACGGTTGAATTTGACTTCGTATTTACTTTTTATATTATGAAGAAGATCGTCATTCAATAAAGAAAAATTATCTTCGATATGCGCAATAGTTTCAGAAACAATTACATTTCGGATATTATATTCCTCTGCCAGAATAGAATAAGGCTGCAGTTTTAATCTGCGAATTACCCAAGGAAGGGTCAATCCCTGAATCACCAAAGTCGAAAGGATGACACAAAAAACGAGATAGATAATCAGGTTACGTAACGGAAAAGCTTCCGTATCATTATTAATAGTTAAAGGCAAAGCCAGAGCCGCCGCCATAGACACCACACCACGCATTCCGGACCATCCGAAAACAATCATATTGCGGTAATCAAATTCTTCTTTCTGGCGAATCTTTTTACTCAAAAATCTTGGAACCAGTGTCGCCGGAATAACCCATAAAAAACGCACCACAATAACCACAATACTCACAGTGGCACCCCAGATAAACAAGGACATTCCCGAATAATCTCCAATTCCCTCCATAATCTGACGAAGCTGAAGCCCGATCAAAATAAAGATTAAACCGTTTAATATATTGGTAAGGACGCTCCATATTGTTCCGGTCATCATACGGCTTTCGTGCGTAAAAATCGTTCCCGATCTTGCCGATAGAAATAAACCGGTTGTTACCACGGCCAGAACTCCCGAACATTCGTAATGCTCTGCAATCAGGTAAGAGGCAAAAGGCGTTAACAAAGTAAGCGTGGCTTCGATTACTTCATCACAAACAAATTTTTTGTGTACAAAATTCATCACAAATCCTACTCCCAAACCAATTGCAATGCCAAGTGTCGACATGATAAAGAAGTTTAGTCCCGCCTGCCAGAGTACAAAATTACCCGCCGTAATGGCTGTTAACGCATATTTATACGCTACAAGACCACTGGCATCGTTAAGCAGACTTTCTCCTTCCAGAATAGCAATAAGCCTCGGATGCAGTCCCAAACCTTTTGTAATAGAAGTAGCCGAAACGGCATCGGGAGGAGACACAATAGCACCCAGCAAAAATGCTAACGGCCAGGAAATATCATCAATCAGCATGTGGGCTGCAATGGCAACGGCCACTGTTGTAAAAAGTACCAGACCAACAGCCGCAAGCGTGATCGGACGAACGGTTTGTTTAAAATCGGCCCAACTGGTGTACCAGGCTGCATGATACAAAAGCGGTGGCAAAAAGATAATAAAAACTACCTCAGGATTTAGTGCTATTACAGGAAGTCCCGGAACTATACTGATGACCACCCCGCAAAGTACGAGTACAATCGGAATGGGAAAATTATATTTTTTACTTAGGATACTGAGGAAAGCGACCCCGAACAGCAGCATAATAATTACGGTAATATTCTCCATTTCAGCTTGTTTTTGGCAGGTTTAAAGTTTGGTATTTATTGTCGGTTGACAGGTGCTAATATACTATTTTATGCTAATATCCTTCAAACATAAAAATAGCTGTTGTATCTATTTTATTGTAAATTTGGACTATCAGTATATGTTACTTTTTCAATATTAAAACAGTCCAGATGTTACGACCTTGGCAATTCGAAATTCAATTAGACAAAAAATCAGGCAAGGCACTTTACCTGCAAATTGCCGATGCGATTATAAATGCCGTAAAATCAGGGAAACTAATCAAAGGAAACGCATTGCCCGGAAGCCGACAGCTGGCTGGTTTGTTGCATGTAAACCGAAATACCGTAATTGAGGCTCTGGATGTTTTAATTGCAGAAGGCTGGCTGATTTCTATAGACCGAAAAGGAACGTTTGTCGCTGATATTTTGCCCGAAATTATTAAAAGCAAAAAGAACGAAGAAAAAACCCCTGAAATTACAACAGAAGTAAAACCTTATCTTGTTTTTGACGACGGACTTCCAGACAGCCGCCTCGCTCCTGCCAATGATCTGGCGCGCGCATACCGGGAAATCTTCAACAGAAAATCACGCTGGCAGATTATGGGCTACAGCAATGAACTGGGAGATATCGAATTCAGAAAAGCGATTGTGCAAATGCTGAATTTTAAGAGAGGAATGAATATAACTCCCGACCAGATCTGCATAACCCGCGGAAGCCAAATGGCGATGTATCTTGCTGCACATTGTTTACTTTCAAAAGAGGATTATATCATGATCGAAAATCCCGGTTACAAACCTGCCTGGGAAGCTTTTGAAAATGCAAATGCAAAACTTCTTCCCGTCAGTGTTCATTCAGACGGGCTCGATATTGATCAGGTTGAAGCTTATTTAAAAAAATACAATACCATAAAAGCGATTTATGTTACGCCTCATCATCAGTTTCCGACTACGGTAACGCTGAGCCTAAAGAAACGTTTACGGCTGATTGAGTTATCTAATCAATACAATTTTACGATAATTGAAGACGATTATGATAATGAATTTCATTTTGGCCAGCGTCCTGTTTTGCCTATTTCGAGTTACGGAAATACACAGAACTTTATCTACATTGGCACTTTGAGTAAAATTGTAGCACCTGCCCTTCGCATTGGTTATCTCGTAAGTTCTGCTGAAAATATCCTGAAAGTGGGCAATCACCGCAAAATAATTGATGTACAAGGAGATAATATAATGGAAGAAGCGGTTTTGCAACTTATTAATGATGGAAAAATAAAACGGCATCTCAAGAAAACCAGTCTTATTTATAAAGCAAAAAGGGATTATTTTGAAAATCTCTGCAATCTTCACCTGAAGGATAAAGTTACTTTCAGCAAACCCGAAGGCGGACTGGCTTTTTGGATTGTCCCTAATTCAGATGCTGATCCAATCGCTATTTCTGAAAAACTGCTTAGCAAAGGAATCAAAATTATGAGCCCGGAAAGGTTTAGTTTTGGCAGTCCTGTCTGTGGTTTCAGATTAGGTTATGCCTCACTTACCGAACAACAAATGGAAGAAGGGATTGTTGCACTTTCAAAACTGTTGTAATGGCTAAGACTGAAAGCCCCCAAACCTTCAGTCTTATATTGAAAAAATAATTAATAACAATTTTCCATTTCGATAATAGAAAAGCCATTTGCCCGGATCTGATTTTCAATTTCCTCAGGCGCTTTGTCGATATGGCAAAAATTACATTCTTTTGATGTTAACGGCTGTCCTTCCTGAGCCACTGATTTCAGGTATTGTCTCCCAAATTCAAAAACCTTGTTGGCATCATCGGTATCTTCATCAACCAAAATATCAAAATGCATAATTTTTCCGTCTTTTCGGGTTACGTAAGTATCCCATACTGCTACTTTCATGAGTTTAATTTTTAAGTTAAAAGGCTTTAGTGATTCGTTTTTCGATAAAAACAACTTCCTTTTTGTTAGGACAAATTTACTTTGGATATCCATTTTGTATATAATCCAGTTTTTGGTTTTCTGATAACTTACTGGTCCAGTCCTTTTTTAAAAAACCTTTGATTATCAGGGATTATATTTAAAACTGGATCCTTTTAAAAAGCAAAAACTGGATTAGTCGTACATGCCAGATATCACATAATTTTGTTCTTATGAAAGAGGATATTATTTTTAATTTGAAACAGGTTCATCAGCGTATCGAAAATGCCTGCGCCCTTTCGGGCAGAAATGTTTCTGATGTACAATTATTACTGGCTACGAAAACAGTTCCGGCCGATAGAATCCGCATGGCAATTGAAGCCGGGGAAACTTTATTGGGCGAAAATAAAATGCAGGAACTCCGCGATAAAGATTCGGGGTTGAAAGATTTAAATATCGAACGTCATTTTATTGGGCATTTACAAACCAATAAAATTAAAGATGTCCTGAAATATGTCAGTTGTATCCAATCTTTGGACCGATTGGAAGTTGCACAACAGCTGGACAAACAATTACAAAAAGAAGGCAGGAACCTGGATGTTTTCGTGCAGGTGAATACTTCCTTTGAAGAAAGCAATTTGGATTACCACCGGATGAAGTATTGTCTTTTTTTCAAAATATAAAAAAATACGATACCCTGAATATTAAAGGTTTAATGACAATTGGTTTACTGGATGTTGATAAGGAAAAAATGCAGCCATCGCTTCGTCTATTAAGAGAAACAAGGGATTTGATTTATGCCGAAGGAATAGACGGAATTACCGATCTAAAACTTTCTATGGGAATGTCACAGGATTTAGAACTCGCAATTGCCGAAGGTTCAAATATGGTACGGGTTGGAACTTCTGTTTTTGGAAACCGCTTTTTGGGAAAAGAGATCTGGAACGAAAATATGGATAGTATGGGTTGAGAATTCAATTTAGAAATCATAGCATAAAAAAAACGCCTCAAAAATTTGAGGCGTTTTTAACCAAATTAATTAACGGTGATTATCATGACCATGATTACCATCTTTATCTGAATGTCCATTTGATTTTTTAGGACCATTCTTTTGAGGTTTGTGCTTGCCCGGTTTGTCTTTTTTTTCCGGTTTATTCCCTCTGTTTTTTTGTGGCTGTCCTTTGTATCCTTTTGGATAAGAAGCCCTGTGTCTGCTGTGATAAGAATACGGTGTGTTTCCTTTATAATCCCTGATCACTACTTTGTATCCGTCGTAAAGATCATAGTTTCTGTATCGTGACGGTAATCTGTTTACACGAACCCAGGCGCCATTATTATCATAGATAAACTGACTCTGATTGACATCGTAATAGGTGTCAATATCCGGCAGGTAATAATATCTGCTGTCGTCATTTCCTTGAGGACCCCAGCTTGGAGGGCTACCAATATTTACGTTTATTGAAACTTGTGCGTGAGATAACATCCCCATTAAAAGCACTAAAGCCAGTCCTAATTTTTTCATCTTTTTTGTTGTTAAGTATTAAATACGATTTGGATATATCGAATTTAATACCAAATTAAGCATTTGAACTATACTTTAGACAGAATCCCGAAACTAATCGACCAAAAGTAGATTTTATCCGGTCTAACTTTTCTTTACTTTATTTCCAGCCGCCTCCTAAAGCTCTGTATAAATCAACTAAAGCCTGTAATTTTTGCAAATTATCATTAATACCACTCAATTGTGCTGACAACAAATTTTGCTCAGAAGTTAATACATCGGTATAATTGGTTGCAGAACTGTATTCTAACAATTGCTGTGTATAATCAACAGCTTTCTCCAGAGATTCTATTTGTTTTGCTCTCGAATCCTGTTTTGCCACAGCCATCTGATACGCATACAAAGAATTTGAAACTTCCTGTCCTGCCACTAAAAGGCTTTGCTGAAAATTATTATAAGCCTGTAATTGTTGTGATTGTGCGGTGGTCAGTCTTGCTTTATTCTGTCCGTGATTGAAAAGCGGCTGCGTTAATCCTCCGATGATCGAATAAAAAATCGAACGGTCGAAAAAATCTTTTAATTCCAGGTTCGAAAATCCGCCACTGGCTGTAAGCGTCAGGCTCGGGTAAAAATAGGTACGGGCCAGATTGGTACTTTCAAATGCAACCCTGAAATTAAATTCCGCCTGACGGACATCAGGACGGTTATGTAATAATTGGGAAGGTAAACCGATTGCAATACTCTCAGGAATTGGCTGATCGTCTAAAAGTCCTCTGTCAATTGGTCCCGGCGCCTGCCCCAATAGAATGTTCAGGGTGTTTTCGGTTTCGCGGATCCTTTGCTTTAAATCCGGAATCAGAACTTCTGCTGCATAACGGTTCGCCTCACTTTGTACCACCGCTGCTCCGGTTACGATTGCGCCTTCTTTTAACGCTTTTATGATTTCAACATTTTCGATACGGCTTTCTAATGTTTTCTGCGTAATTTCTAATTGTTTGTCATAAGACATCAACAAAAAGTAATTATTGGCAATATCCGAAATCAATTGTGTCTGAACAGCTTGCTTTGCCGCATCTGTTGCCAGATAAGAGGCAAAGGCAGATCTTTTGGAACTGCTTAGTTTTCCCCAGATATCCGCTTCCCAAGACGTACTTAAACCTAATTTGTAAGTTGTCGTTAAAGTATTGATATTAATTCCGGCCGGAAAGTTAAGTCCGGCTTCTGATTGTTTGGTACGTGTTACGCTCGCATCCAGGTTTAAGGTTGGATAATACGCTAGTTTGCTTTGACGCAAAGTAGCACGCGCCTGAACGATATTTTGAATCGCATTTTTAAGGTTCAGGTTCTGGTCAAGTCCTTTCTGGATTAATGCAGTAAGTTTCGGATCTTTAAAAACACTCTGCCACGGCATATCAGCTATAGTCGTAGAATCTGCCGAAACTTCATCACGAAACAGTTTATCTGTCGAGACCGTTGCGGGGCGTTCGTATTTTTTAACTGCACACGCACTCAAAAGTGCAGCGGCAATTACCAAAAGGATATATTTATTTGAACTGTGAGTCATCTTTTTTTAATTATAATTATTACTCTTTATGAGCTTCTAATAGTGGCGTTTCTTCTTCATCTTCTTCATCATAACCTTCTTTGGCTGGGCCACTTACTTTTTCCTGTAAAGTCTGGAAAACGATAAACAATACCGGAATAACAAATACTCCCAAAATAGTACCGATCAACATTCCTCCAACAGCTCCAGTACCGATTGACTTGTTACCAACCGCACCGGCTCCCGAAGCAAACATCAAAGGAACAAGTCCTAAAATAAAAGCGAAAGAAGTCATTAAAATTGGTCGCAAACGGGCTACCGCTCCTTCAATTGCTGCCTGAACGATTGGCAATCCTTTACGCCTTCTTTCAAGGGCAAATTCCACAATCAAAATACCATTCTTCGCCAGCAATCCGATCAGCATGATTAAGGAAATCTGCAGGTAAATATTACTGTTTAGTTTGAATATAATCGAGAACAGATAAGCTCCTGCCAGTCCAAACGGAATCGAGAATAATACGGCAAATGGTAATATATAACTTTCGTACTGGGCACTTAACAGGAAGTAAACAAACACCAGACATAATATGAAAATGAAAATAGTTTCACTTCCGGAAGCCAGTTCCTCACGCGTTAATCCTGAGAATTCATATCCATAACCAGCAGGAAGATGTTCTGAGGCAACTTCCTGAATGGCTTTAATGGCGTCTCCCGAACTATAACCCGGATTTGGAGCTCCGGTAATAGAAATAGAAGAGAAAAGGTTAAATCTCGAAATAGATTCCGGTCCAAAAACTCTGGTCATTTTTACAAACTCTGTAATCGGAGCCATTGTTCCTGAACTGTTTCTGACAAAGATTTTATTTAGTCCTTCCGGATTTGCACGAAATTCAGGAGCTGCCTGAATCATGACACGATATTGTTTTCCGAATTTATTGAAATTTGATGCGTACAATCCACCATAATACCCTTGCATGGTAGACAAAATTGAATTGATCGAAACGCCTGCATCTTTGGCTTTTGCCAGATTAACATCCATCATATATTGAGGGAAACCCGGATTAAAAGGAGTTGTCGCGTATTGTATTTCAGGGCGTTTAGCCAGCTGATCCAAAAATTCTGTATTGACTTTAAAAAATTCTGCTGTGGTGTGACCTCCTTTATCCTGTAACTGAAATTCAAATCCCCCACTTTGTCCAAATCCCTGAATGGTTGGAGGCGAAATGAAGAAAATATTTGCTTCACGAATACCGCTTGTTTTGGCAAAAAGCTGTCCGATTACATCATTTACACTCAACTCACGTTTATCCCATGTTTCCAGTTTTACGATAACCATACTGTAGGCACTACCCGCTCCGGCGGTAAAATTCTGCCCCACAATACGAAGCGTATTTTTAACTCCCGGAATAGTATTGGCAATACTGTCGACCTGTTTGGCTACTTTATCAGAACGTTCCATAGAAGCCGAAGGCGGCAAACTGATGTTGGCAAAAACAGTTCCCTGATCTTCCGCAGGAACAAAAGCTGACGGTGTAGTTTTCATCATGTAAAATAACCCTGCGCTGGCAATAAGAATAGCCGCCAGTACAATCCATTTTTTTACGGAAAGAAACTGAACCGAACGTTTGTATCGGCCTGTAACATTATCAAAAGCTACGTTGAACGCGGTATAAAATCGCTGAAGGTAACTTTGGTGTTTATGATCGTCTGCGTGAGGTTTTAATAACAAAGCACATAAAGCAGGACTCAAAGTCAATGCATTTACTGCCGAAAGAATAATCGCTACCGCTAATGTAATACCAAATTGTTTGTAGAAAACCCCTGTAGATCCTGTAATAAAGGTTACCGGAATAAATACGGCTGCCATTACCAATGTGATTGAAATAATCGCACCTGAAATTTCATCCATGGCATCAATCGTAGCTTTCTTAGCCGATTTGTACCCATGATCCAGTTTGGCATGGACGGCCTCGACGACGACAATAGCATCATCGACCACAATACCAATGGCCAGAACCATTGCAAAAAGCGTTAATAAGTTGATTGTAAACCCGAATAAATTCAGGAAGAAAAAGGTTCCTACAATCGCAACCGGAACCGCAATGGCCGGAATTAATGTAGACCTGAAATCCTGAAGGAAAATAAATACCACGATAAAAACCAAAATAAAAGCTTCAATCAGGGTATGGATTACTTTCTCGATAGAAGCATCCAGATTTTCGTTAACGTCTACCAAAAGTGTATATTTTACTCCTTTCGGGAAACTTTTTGCTGCTTCTTCAATCAGTTTTTTAGAATTGATAATTACATCTCGGGCGTTTGATCCGGGAGTCTGGCTGATCGCCATAGCCGCAGATTCAACACCATTTGTTCTAATAGTTGCCGAATAACTTAATGATCCTAACTCTACTTTAGCGACATCTTTTAGTCGCAGCATTTGTCCGTTTCCGACAGATTTTATGATGATATCACCAAATTCTGTGTCGCTTGTTAAACGTCCTTTGTATTTAATTACATATTGAAAAGCCTGATTTCCATTTTCACCAAATTTACCCGGTGCAGCTTCTATATTTTGTTCTGCCAGAGCAGCCGAAATATCACTTGGAATCAGTTTGTATTGTTGCATGACATCCGGCTTTAGCCAGATTCTCATAGAGTAATCTTTTGCACCAAAAACGGTTACGTCTCCTACTCCGACTACACGCTGAATTTGCGGCACAAGATTGATCTTGGCATAATTCTGAAGGAAAGTCTGATCGTAGGTTTTGTCATCACTGTATAAGGAGAAAATCAACAAGTTACTACTCTGGCTTTTGGTTACGGTTACACCCGCCTGAGTTACCTCTACCGGCAATAAACTTGTCGCTCTTGAAACCCTGTTCTGAACGTTTACCGCTGCTAAGTCAGGATTTGTTCCTACTTTAAAGAAAATTTTAATAGATGCGTTTCCGTCATTGGTTGCCGTAGAAGTCATGTACGTCATGTTTTCTACACCATTGATTTGCTCTTCTAACGGAATTACGATACTTTTTAAAACTACGTCAGCATTGGCTCCTGTGTAACTTGCTGAAACGTTTACTGTTGGCGGAGCGATATCGGGGTATTGGGAAATAGGAAGCTCAACCAAACCTAAAACTCCTAAGATCACAATAATAACAGATATTACTGTTGAAAGTACAGGTCGTTGTATAAATATTTTAAACATTTTTTTTTCTTATTTTAATTCTGCGTATACCGCTTCTGCACTCTGATTCTTAACTTTGATTTCAGAACCATCTTTTAATGTCGCTACTCCTTCCAAAACAATCTGGTCACCGGCATTTAAACCGCTTGTAACCACATAATAGTTTCCTGGCGTATTTTCCATGATGGTGATGCTTACGTTTTTGGTTTTACCGTCTTTTCCAACTGTAACAGCAAAAACTTTATCCTGAAGTTCGAATGTGGCACTTTGCGGAATAAGTAACCCGTCTTTGATTTCGTTTGGAATTCTTACTGTTGTGCTGCTTCCGCTTCTGATAATTCCTCTTGGATTTGGAAAACGGGCTCTGATATTTACAGTACCGGTTTCGGTATTAATCAGTCCGTTTACGGTTTCGATGCGTCCTTTTTCTGTATATTCAGATCCGTCAGAAAGTAATAAGGAAACGGCCGGTAATTGTTTGATTTTTTGCGCTAATGATCCTGAAGCCGTTTTGGTGAAGTTCAAAAGTACTTTTTCATTCATCGCAAAATAGGCATACACATTTCCAATACTTGAAACCGTAGTTAGCGGTTCAGCAGTATTAGATCCTACCAAACTTCCTAAACGAAACGGGATTGAACCTACAACTCCGTTTACCGGACTGGTAACCGTTGTATAACCCAGATTTACTTTTGCATTGACCAAAGCAGCATTGGCCTGCGCCAGTGTTGCCATTGCCGATTCGTAATTATACTGCGCAGATTCTAATTCGTATTTGCTTATAATTCCTTTCTCAACAAGAGGTTTTACTTTATTAACCGCCAGTTTTGCCGTACTTACCGATGCCTGTGCGCTTTTTATACTGGCACTAGCCGTACGTACCTGCTGCTCGTATTCCGGCGCATTGATTTTAAATAAAGGCTGTCCGGTTTTTACAACGGCACCTTCATCTACATATATTTTTTCGATATAACCCTCAACTCTTGGACGGATTTCTATATTTTCCTGACCTTGTATGCTTGCCGGATAATCTGTGTTTAATGTAGCAGACTGAGACTGTAAGACCAGTGTTTTATATTCTTTAACTTGAGGTGCGCCTCCGGCCTGAGCCGATTTATCCTCTTTTTTACCACATGATGCGATAATGACTGATGCTGCGAGAATGCTTAAAAATGATTGCTTATTCATTGTGAAAAAGGTATAATTATCGATTATATAGAACAAAAGAAATAAAATATAAGTTACGAAAAATTTCTAATAGACGAAGAGCAATATACAATCGATAGAGATTAGCTGACAGCCGACGGTTTTTACTAAAAATTTAAACAGCTGTTTAATTTTAAGCTCGTCGGCTCTAAAATGGTTTATAAAGAGTGTGGTTCTGTGTTGGGCGATTGGTTTAAAATAGTATTCAAATAAAATGTAATATTGCTTTTAAAATTCATAAATTACAATGGCACCAAATTTTTTCAGGCCTTATTTATTTGCCGGACTGCATATCCTGGGCTGGTTATTACTGGGGTTTATCATGTTGTTTTACATCCCGTTAACCTGGAATGTCGTACTTCCCCAAGTCTTTTGGCTTTGGCAGATGATTGTATTGGTTTTGCTGATTATGTTATTTTATTCTAATGCCAAAATTATTGTCCCGAAAACTATTATTAAAGACAATACTTCCCCGTTTTTGGTTTGGGCTTTCCTGACCATATTTACCATGCAGCTTATTGCCTATTTTTTTACATCACAGACGGACCTCCATACTAAAATAAGCATCGTTTTAGGTTTCAAAAAATACAGAAACCCTTATTTTGATAATTATGTTTTCATGCTTACTCTGCTGGTTTTAGGGATTAGCACCAGCTGGTCAATGCTGCAGTACTGGCAAAAAGCAGCACAGCACAAACAAAAACTGGAACAGGACAAAACGATGGCGGAACTTGCGATGCTGAAGGCACAGATCAACCCGCATTTTTTCTTTAATTCCTTAAATAGTATTTACTCGCTTACCTATTCAAATATAGAAGATTCCAGAAATGCACTGCATACTTTAAGCCGTATGATGCGTTATTTACTTTACAGTACGGAAGGCGAAAGAACTACATTGCTGAAGGAAGTTGAATTCCTAAAAGATTTCATCGCCTTAATGAAACTTCGTGCCAACAGCAAACTGAATATTATTACGGAAATACCCGAAAAACTCCACGATTATCCCATCGTACCGATGTTATTACTACCTTTAGTAGAAAATGCTTTTAAACATGGTGTGAATGCCACTGAAAAAAGCGAAATCATAATTGCCTTAAAACAAAATGATACCAGTCTTACATTCGAAGTTCTCAATACTTTTTTCGAAAAAACATCGAATACGGAACCGGGCGGGATTGGTTTAACGAATACAAAACGCAGGCTACAGCTTATTTATCCGCATAAACATTCGCTGATTTGCGGTGTTAACAAAGAAGGAAAATATGAAGTGGAACTGCAAATAACTTTAGAACAATGACCGTATTAAAATGCATAGCAGTAGATGATGAACCATTGGCGTTAAAGCTGGTCGAAACTTTTATAGAACAGACTCCTTTTTTACAATTGAGCTGCAGCTGCGATAATGCGGTGGAAGCCCTGAGTCTAATTCGCGAAAAGCAGCCTGATGTTGTTTTTCTGGACATCAACATGCCCAATCTGACAGGAATGGAACTGGCAAGACTTTTACAGGATCAGCCGGGACCGATTCCGAAAATCATTTTCACAACGGCGTATAATCATTATGCAATTGAAGGTTACAGGGTAAATGCAGTAGATTATCTTTTGAAACCCTTTAGTTACGAAGAATTTTTGCGTGCTGCAAACAAGGTCTTACAACTGACTGAAGAAGCTTCAAATCATATCCAGGCGGTTACGGCAGATGATGAATTTATCTTTTTAAAAGTAGAATACCAATGGGTCAGGATTTCGCTTAAAGAAATTTTATACATCGAAAGTTTAAAGGATTATGTAAAAGTACATCTGGATGATTCTCAAAAATCAATGCTGTCGCTGATTTCACTGAAAGCACTGGAAGAAAAACTTCCGCCGTCAAAATTTATGAGAGTACATCGTTCTTTTATTGTTTCGCTTGACAAAATAAATGCGATCACTAAAAATTCAATTATAATCGGAAAAACTGAAATCACGGTTGGAGAACAGTATAAAGAAACATTTAAAACCATAGTTGACAAATGGTTAAAGTAAAACAGATAAATTGCCATGGAAAAAAGATCAAACAAATATTATCTTACTCTTAGTCTGAAGGAATATGCAAACGGCGAAACGCAGCCTGCAAGAGAACTTGGAATTGAGTTTGATAATCACGACGAAATCTTTGGAATCATCCAAAAAATAAAAGATAAAAACCTATTTGATAATCCCGGTGAAGCCACTCAGTTTGCAATAGGTTTAAAATTATTTAGTGAAATAAAATTAAAATACCGCAAAAATCCTCTTTTTGATGAACTGAACGAAGTGTTTCCGGTTTTCATGAAAAAACTTAAAGATTTATAAAAAAATTTAAAATTCAATAAAAATGAAAATAAAAATGTCCGACACTCTGAAGGTATTGGAACATTTAGTATTTAAATTAGTAACTAAAAGTAATCTGATTTCGTTATCAGAAGCTTTTTAATTTTAGAATGAAGGGTATTTCCCGGAATATTTAAAACTTCGGCAGCACCGCCGGCTCCTGATATTTTTCCGTTGCACCTTTTTAACGCACTGATAATAAAAGTACGTTCCATTTCTTCAAGCGTTTTGCTGAAGATATTTTCTTCGGCATCGTTTCGGTCTGTTTTTTTAGGAAGATATACTTCGCGCAGGACATTGTCCGTTGCCATAATTACGCTTCTTTCTATAAGATGCTCCAGCTCCCTTACATTTCCCGGCCACAAATAACTTTGTAATTGCTGTATCGCTTTTGGAGCAATCCGGGTTATATTTTTACCGTTGTTTTTATTGTATTTCGTTACAAAAAAATTGGCCAGTGCTTCTACATCTTCCATTCTTTCGCGCAGTGAAGGCAGAAAAATAGGAAAAACATTCAATCGGTAAAAAAGATCCGAGCGAAAACGGTTCGCTTCGACTTCATCTTCTAAATTCCGGTTGGTAGCAGCAATAATCCTCACATCTACTTTGATGGTATCTTTTCCTCCCACCCGTTCCAGTTCACGCTCCTGTATAACACGCAGTAATTTAACCTGTGCTTCGAGCGGCATTTCTCCTATTTCATCCAGAAACAAGGTGCTGTTATTGGCCAGTTC
This sequence comes from Flavobacterium sp. HTF, assembly GCF_003105115.1. Classification (GTDB taxonomy): domain Bacteria; phylum Bacteroidota; class Bacteroidia; order Flavobacteriales; family Flavobacteriaceae; genus Flavobacterium. The sequence continues at coordinate 18,597 of NZ_QETH01000003.1, forward strand.
AAACTTTCCGATTCGTCTTTCTGTTGCTCCGGTAAAAGCTCCTTTTTCGTGGCCAAATAATTCACTTTCAATAAGACTCGCAGGCATAGCGGCACAGTTAACTTTAATCATCAGTTTGTCTTTTCTGTTGGAAGCGTTATGAATGGCACGCGCGATAAGTTCTTTCCCTGTTCCGGTTTCTCCCAGAATCAAAACAGTCGAATTCGAGTCGGCCACCAGTGACATTAAATGGTAGACTTTCTGCATTTGCACGCCGCTTCCTATAATCTCAGAAAAATTATAAATGTTTTTTATCTGCTCTTTCAGGTATACATTTTCATGTTCCAGTTGCTGTTTGTAAAGCAGCAGTTTTTCATTTGCCTGATTATTGGCAATGGCAACCGATATCTGGGAACAAATTCCTTTCAATACCGAAGGGTCTAACTTATCTGCCAGCAGCCACATGGTGCCAATGTTTGTATTTCCTACTTTTAATAAAGCGCCGTAGGCATTCTCAAAACCCACTTTTTTCCAAAGCTGGGCAAAACCTGAATTCGTGAGTTTTAGCTCTTCTTCTACATTAAAAACAACTGCAGATTCGCTTTTTATGATCTGAGCGGTATAAGGTTCGTAGATATCCAGTTTAACCGCTTCCATTTTATCAAAATCAATTTCAGCCGTTTTAAACAAAGTCCTGTCAAACATATAGGAGCTTAAACCAATCCCGTCGTCATCAAAAATATTCAGCATGGCCAGTTTCGTATCCAGAAGATCCCGCAGTACATTAATAATGGCTGTTTCTAAATCTTCTTTGGTTCTGACACCTGCTATTTCATTACTAAACTGCAGTAAAACAGATTGCTCGTTGTTTTTGCTTAACAGTAATTCGTTTGCCATAATATTGGACAAAGCAATTGAGATTTGAGAACAAATTCCCTGCAATAACGAAATGTTTATTTCTTCAATAGCAAGCCATAAAATACCTAAAGAAACGTCACCATTGCGAAGGGCAATTCCGACCATTCTTTTAAAACCAAGTTTCTTCCAGAAGAACAGGTATTTTGAGGTTATCCCCCGTTCTATTTCTAAATCTACATTAAAGAGTAAAGGAATATAACTGTCCAGAACCCTGTTTTGTAAACCGTCATTTAAAGGGAATTTTAACTGGGCAACTTCGTGCAAAACTGGATCGTCGGGAGTCGTAGCGGTGGTGTCGTGTATGTACGAACTCATCGTTGTTCCGTCGATGTTTATTTTACGGATAACATAACCTCTGAGCGGATTTATTCCTTTTAATGCCTTGCTGACTGCAACAGCCAGATCGGCTTTGTTTCTGACTTCTGAAATATCATTACTAAAATCAAGCAAAAAGGACTTCTCCGCTTCTTTTTTTACTATTTCCTCGTTTTTAATAATATTGGAAACCGCTATCGAAAGCTGGGGTGCAATACCGTTTACAACCGTCCGAAATTCCTGCGTAAAGCTGTCTGTACGATCCGAATAAATATGCATGAAACCAAACGGCTTGTCTTCATTCCATAGTGTATTCATCAGGATTTCCCTCACACCACCATCGTAGTTTACATTTAAAAAATGAGGGCTTTTGGGCTGGTCTTTAACTTCTTCAACCAAAAAAGAAATACAGCCTTCTGATTCCAAAACCGATTGTATAAATGGTTCGTTTAAAGTAAAATGGGCTTTTTGCAGTTTGGAGTACGCTATTTTCTCTAAAATGGCATCTGCATTTGCATCTAATAAAAAACCTGCATAAGTTTTATCTTTCTGATCAATCAGCGTAATGGTGATGTGGGTAAAGTAGTAAAGACTCTTTAACCGTTTGGAGAAAAGAAAAATTAAGTCTTTTTTTTCTCTTACCCTGGTAATATCCTTTCCCAAATCCAATAAGATCGTATTTTCCTTTTCGCGGAAATCTTTTTCAGTATTACCTGAGCTCTCAGATGTTTTGGCTTTTTTCATTTAAGGAAGTTCTTTTCTTCAGGCTATAAGGGCTGATTTTAATGGTATAAATATAATCAATATCGGGCAGGCTATAAATTTATGTGCGTACAAACTATTCTTTTCCGTTTATTCTGTAAGTAAAAAGCGATGATGTAATACTTCATGAAATATTTTTTGTAGTCATGTTTTTTTGACTAATTGACTTGTGAATAAATACAAACGAACTTTGCCCGGTAAAGAAACAGTTTATGAAAACACTATCGCTATTATTAATACTGATCAGTTGTACAAACTGTTTGTCACAAAATAATCTAAAGATGAGCAAAAATAAAACCAATCCGTTATTGTGTGATCCTGTGAGTGGAACCTGCGAAATGCCAACTGGCGAAAAGTCAAATGAAACCGCAGTGATACCAACAGAAAATAAACCTGTAAAAATCATTTATTACACCGATCCGATATGTTCTTCCTGCTGGGGAATTGAACCTCAGTTGCGAAAATTAAAACTCGAATACGGCGCTTATATTGATATTGATTACCGAATGGGCGGTTTATTGCCAGACTGGAGCTATAACAGCGGCGGCATCAGCAAACCATCGGATGTAGCGCATCACTGGGATGAAGCCAGTTTACACTATGAAATGCCTATTGACGGAAATGTATGGATTGAAGATCCTCTTGATTCCTCTTATCCGTCCTGTATTGCTGTGAAGGCGGCACAAATTCAAAGCAAAGAAAAAGCAGTTGTGTTTATGAGGATCCTTCGTGAAAAATTATATTTAGACAAAAAGAATATTGCGAAATGGGAGAATTTAGCCGAAGCTGCCAAACTTGCCAATCTGGATGTTGAAAAACTAAAAAAGGATTTTGAAGGCGATGCCCGAAAACTTTTTCAGGAGGATTTAAATTATGCCAAAACATTGGGCGTAAGAGGTTTTCCAACTTTATTTTTCTCTGACGGAAATAATAACCAATTGACGGTTTACGGTTCTAAATCTTTCGCTTCTTACGAAAATGCTTTACTTGCCTTATATCCCGATGCCAAAAAGAAAAAAACAGTTAATGAAAATCCGTTATCTCTTTTTGAAATTTATCCGACACTTACTCCCAAAGAATACGCGGTTATTCTGGACAAATCTTATTTTGAAGCTAAAGATATTTTAGAACAATTATACTCTGAAGGAAAATTAGAAAAGAAGACTATCAAAAATGGTTCTCTTTATACAAAAAAGTGATTTCCCCAATATTTTGCCCCAAATAGGTCACTAAAAAAAGCGCATCAAAACTGATTTGATGCGCTCATTTTTTAAGTATAAAAGCTGTTTATTTCTGGAATAAAGTAAAACTTTTACTTTCTGCTTTTATTTTATTTCCGTCAAAACTGATATCAATAATTCCGGCTTTTCTTGGAGAAACTGCCGAATTGTTAAAATGCGTATGGAGAACATAATGCATTTTATTGTCTTTGTCCCAAAAAACATCACCATGGCCAATTCCGTTTTGGTTTGTTGTTTTTCTACTGATTATCGGACCATCAGCAGATTTTTCCCAGGGACCAAGCGGACTTTTGCTGGTTGCATAACCTACTGCATAATCCGGATTTCTGAAATCATTTGCAGAATATATCAGATAATACAAGCCATTGTGTTTTAAAACAGTCGGACCTTCTGTGACCGGCCAATTTGTATTTTCGGTATTTTCCCAGGGTAAAGTTCCTGAGATACATTCGGTCAGTGTTTCCGGTTTTATACTTTGAAGATCATCGTTGATTTCGGCAACAAAAATTCGGTTTCCATTTGTTAATCGTACGTGATACAAATATTTCTTTCCATCTTCATCAATAAAAATAAAAGGATCAATCTGATTTCCGGTTTCTATAATTACTTTTTTTGATTCATTTTTAAAAGGCCCAAGCGGACTATCGCTCACAGCAGTTGCAATATTTTCATTTGCCGTGTAAATCATATAGAATTTCTTATTGTATTCTAAAATCTGCGGTGCCCAAAAACCTTTATCGCCAAAAGCATCTCCTTTTTTTAAGGCCAGTCCGTTTTGTGCACCTGCAGGCCCGCTCCATTTTTTTAAATCAGAAGAAGTATATACCTGAAATCCTTCGCCGTTTGGAATATTTCCTGTTGTAGTTCCGTATAAATAATATGTTCCTTTGTTATAAAAAATCGTAGGATCGGCCAGTAAAATACTTTCCGATTTATTTTCCTGAGGTTTGTCTGTGCTTTTTTCCTGCGAACAGGCTGTAAAGACACAGAGTAAAGTTATTAAGGATAGGAATTTTTTCATTTTTATTGGGTTTATATTTTTTACTGCTCATTCTTGTCATCCTGACGAAGGAAGGGTCACACACTAGATTGTTATATACTTTATGGAGTTTCTTGCGAAGATCCTTCCTTCGTCAGGATGACAAACCAGGCGTTTAAAAAATTAGCATTCTTTGCGTAATTCTTTGCGCTCTTTGCGGTTAAATTAATTACTTAATTAGAAAACTGATAAACAGAAACTGTCTTATATTTTTGTCCCGGTTTCAAAACAATCGTAGCAAATTTCGGCTGGTTTGGAGCATCCGGAAAATGCTGCGTTTCTAAGGCAAAAGCGGTTCTGAAATCGTCTTTGGCTCCTGACTTGAACACATTTTTACTTTGCATAAAATTACCGCTGTAAAACTGTAATCCAGGCTCTTGCGTATAAATATCTAAAGTGATACCTGACTTATCTCCGGAGATTGTCGCAGCGTGATTTAATCCGTTCTTTTTAGTTCCGTTTAAGACATAATTGTGATCATATCCTTTTCCGAATTTCAACTGCTCATCTTTTGTTTCGATACGTTCTCCGATGGTATGTTTGGAAGTAAAATCAAAAACAGTATTTTTTACCGGTTTTAATTCTCCTGAAGGAATTAATCCTTCATCAACCGGAGTAAATTCGTTTGCATAAATCTGTAATTCGTGATTTAAAATACTGCCGCTTCCTTCTCCGTTCAGGTTAAAAAAAGCATGATTGGTTAAATTGACTACTGTTGTTTTATCAGTCGTTGCTTCATATTCCATTTTAACGGATTGATCTTCCGTAAGCGTATAGGTTACTTTTACAGTCAGATTTCCGGGGAAACCTTGTTCTCCGTCTGGTGAAACATAACTGAAAACCAACGTATTTTCGTTTGTTTTTGCCACATCCCAAACTACATCCTGAAAACCTTTTATACCGCCATGCAAAGCATTTTTCCCATTATTTAACGGAACCTGATATTGTTTTCCTTCCAAAGTAAATTTTCCTTTTGCAATACGGTTTCCAACTCGTCCGATGGTCGCACCAAAATAAGGTTCTGTTGAAGTTTTAAATCCTTTTGCAGAATTCATTCCGACTACAACATCGGTTTGTTTTCCGTTTTTATCAGCAACCCAAAGTCCGATTAGTCGTCCTCCGTAATTGGTAAAAGCGGCTTTTATCCCTTTGTTTTCAATCCAGTACAGATTAACTTTTTTACCGTCGATTATGGTGTCAAAGTTTTTAGCTTCCAAAACCGGTTTTACAGAATCTGTTGCGATTTCCTGTGCTGTTTCTTTAGAAACTGCATCTTCTTTTTTTGTGTCTTTACAATTAAACTGAAAAAGCGCCAGCAATACGACTCCGGCTATTTGTAGGTTTTTCATTTTTTATATTTTTAAGATGTTTTACTTTTTATTAGACGGAATGGCAAGTATAGTCTGCTCGCTTACAGGTTCTCCCAAAACCGGAAATCCGTTTGCATCCCAGTTGATTTTCTGCATTCTTGGTGATCTTTTGTTTCCGCAGCCTTCCCCGGGATTCGAATTGGCGTGGTATAAAATCCAGTCTTCTTTTCCGTCAGGAGATTTAAAAAACGAATTGTGTCCCGGCGCATAAACGCCATTTTTTGCTGTTTGCTGAAAAATAGGTTCTCCTGATTTTTTCCAGGCTGAAGGATCCAATAAATTATTTCCTCCATCAAAAGTCAGTAAACCTAATGCGTAAAAGTCTGTCCAGCATCCGCTTGCCGAAAAAACGATGAATATTTTATCTCCGTTTGATAAAAACTGCGGTCCTTCATTTACATTTACCTGAGCCGGGTTTACATCATCATGGAGCGCGCCGTGTGTTTCCCAGGCATGAGTTGGCGACGAAATCAAAACACGGTCACCTTCAATTTCAAGCGGGTTTTTCATTTTGGCAATATAAATATTCTGTTGTCCGTTGATATCGCCTTCCCAGCCTGCCCAAATCATATACAGCTGTTTTTTATATTCAAAAACATTTCCGTCAATTGCCCATTTATCAGTTTTGGCTGCGATTTTTCCTTTAAAATCCCATTTTCCTTTAAACGGATCACCGGATTTATTTTCAAGGACATACATTCTGTGATTCTTGTTATCACCATTATCTGCTGCAAAATAACAGTACCATTTTCCTTTAATGATATGAAACTCCGGTGCCCATATTCCGGCAGAATAGTCTGTTCCTTTTGGAGCTTCCCAAATCAATTTGCTTTCTGCATTTTTCAGGTCAGACAAATCTTTGGTTTTCCATAAGACGAGTCTGTTGCCAAGTGTATTGGTATAGTAATAATATCCTTTGTAATACGTAGAATAGGGATCTGCTCCCGAAGGTAAAATCGGGTTTGAAAATGTTTTCTGCTGTGAATATGCAGCTGAAACAATCATCAAAAGAAAGAGAATTAAGTATTTTTTCATTTTATTTTTTGTTATTGGTGTGTGTTTTTAGACACATAGAACAAAGTTCTGCTTTATATAAATTGCCATTCTTTTTAACATAGCCCAAAGTTTCAACTTTGGGTTCAGGGTTTAGAGTTAAAAGCAGCTGTATTTTTTCTGATCTTCATAAATTCCAAAGCTGAAACTTTGGGCTATGTCGCTTGGCTATGTGTCTCTGACCTGCATAAAACCCAAAGTTGAAACTTTGGGCTATGTTCATACAGCTAAAAAATCTATTATTTATGATTTAAAACATCAATAACCTCTCTATTGATTTTATTTATTTTTTTGAAATCCATTTTATCCACTTTTCTGTCATAGGTCATGAAACCATTTACTTCGCCTTCAACGTCTGTTGTTTGTGTGTAAACCGCTGCAGAAAATCCTGATTTTACTAAGGTTTTTAAAGTTTGGGCATATTTTATATACTCGTTGGTCACTTCACTTTCATTTTTGAATTTAACATACCCCCAGTTGTCATTTGTTTTCCATAAATGTCCTTCAAGAGGTAAACCAATTCCGCCATATTCACCCAGAACAGTAACTCTTCTGGCGTCATACAAATACAATTCCGGCCCCGGATATTTGTGTAAATCTAAAATGTCTCCGGTTTGGAAATGATTTCCTCCACTTGAAGAATTTGTTAAACGACCAGGGTCGTGATTTTTAGTCCACTCGGTAATTTCAACAGTTTTAAACTGTCCCCAGGCTTCGTTAAACGGAACCCAAACGACAATACTTGGATAGGAATATAAATGATCCATTATTTCTCTCCATTCTTTCCTGTAGATTTCCTCTGATTTTGCAGAACGTTGTAATTCTGTTCCGTCAAAATATTTTTTATCCTGCCAAATCGGCTGTCCGTCTCCGCTTGGCATATCCTGCCAAACCAAAATTCCCAGCTGATCGCAATGTGTGTACCAGCGTTCCGGCTCTACTTTTACGTGTTTACGAATCATATTAAAGCCTAATTCTTTGGTTTTAATGATATCATATTTCAAAGCTTCGTCTGTTGGTGCGGTATACAATCCGTCAGGCCACCAACCCTGATCCAGCGGGCCGTACTGAAAATAATCATTGTTGTTTAACTGCATTCTTACGATGCCGTTTTCATCCCTTTTTGATGAAATTTTTCGCATTGCAAAATAACTTTTCACTTCGTCTGCTACTTTATCTTTGCTGATCAGACTGATTTTTGTCTGATATAAAAAAGGATTTTCAGGAGACCATAATTTTGGGTTGTTCAAAACAATGTCTATACTTTCTCCCACAACTGCTTTTTCTTTGGCGATTTCTTTTTCTCCGTCCAAAACAGAAATTTCGATAATATCTCCGGTTTCTGCTCCGGCAACTTCCGCTTTTATACTGATACTGTTTTGGTCAATGTTTGGAGTTGTTTTTAAGGTTGTAATATTTTTGGCATTTACAGGCTCAATCCAAACCGTTTGCCAGATTCCGGTTACGGGAGTATACCAGATTCCTTCCGGATTTTTAACCTGTTTTCCTCTTGGCTGTGTGCCATCGTTAGACGGATCCCAGACTTTTAGAACTAATTTCTGAGTATTTCCATTTTTGATAAAAGGAGTAATATCAAACGAAAATGGCGTGTATCCGCCAGTATGTGAGCCTACTTTAATATCATTGATCCAAACTTCTGTTTTCCAGTCTACGGCACCAAAATGCAATAGAATATTCTGGCCGTTCCAATTTGAATCGATAGTAAAATTGGTTTCGTACCAAAGTTCTTTTTCCGCCCCTACTTGCTTCATAACGCCTGATAAACTCGATTCGGCCGCAAACGGAACCAGGATTTGCCCGTCATACTTTGAAGGTGCCGTTTTTCCAAATTCCTGAATGGCATAATTCCATAATCCATTCAGGTTTTTCCATTGGCTTCGCTCCATAATCGGACGGGGATATTCTGGTAATGTTTTGTTCGGATCTACCTGAGCTGCCCATTTAGTCTTGATTTTATCTCCCTGTGGTTTCCACTGTGCATTTAGAATACAGCTAAGAAATAACGCAAAAAGAACTGTCGTTTTTTTATTCATCATATATCGTTTTATGCCGTTTTAATTCAAAAAAATGGCAATTGTTATTTTCAACTTTAAAAAATTACCAGGCAAATCCACTACAATTACCTGGTAATCACAAACTAACTTAAATTAACCAAATTTTTCAGTTATAAGTTATGGGTTATGAGTTATTTGCTAAATAGGATTAACTGTTTCCGATACAGTAATCCATTTGTTTATTAACTCAAAAAACAAACTTTGAATGCCTCGTCATCACTCATAACCCATAGCTTATAACTTTTTCGTAATCCCGAATTTCTTTACAAGACTATTATATTCATTTTTTGAAATTGTAATCATACAGCCGTGGCGTACTTTTTCAGGAAAACTGTATTTGTCCCAGTCTGAGAAAAAAGTATATCCTGAAGCCTGAAACCAGGGCCCGTTTAGGTTATCGGCGATTGATAATCCGTAGGAAACTCCCGGATATTGTTCGTAATACATATACCAGATTTTGTCATCCGGCGATGGAATCAGCATTGGAGCTTCCCTAAAATTCGGGCTAATGGATTGTTGGGGCAAAGAATAAGGGCCTAACAGAGATTTTGATTTGGCAATACGGATGGTTTTTCCGGTTGTCCAGTACAAGGTTGGATAGGTTTCGTCTTTTATCACAGCGTAGTAGGAATCGCCGACTTTACGGATAAAGACATCTATGGTTCCCATATCCCAGTCGAACAAACGTTTTGGTGTTCCTTCAAAAGTTTTTAAATCTTTAGATAAGACGTACAGTGTTCTCTGACTTGCCCAATAGCGCTCCCCGTCTTCTTTTGTTCCTTCCAAATGTGGTGTGTGCCATGTCATGATGAACTTTTGTGAATCATTATCATAATACAGTTTTGGAGCACCGATTCGCTGTAAAGCATTGGAATAATCCGGTGTACTTTTTAAATCAGGCGTGTAATCTGAATGTTTTTTCCATGTAATTAAATCATCCGAAACCCAGATATTAATGATTTTTGCATCATCTCCTGTATTTCCTGCGATATAATATTTTCCATCAGGGCCTTTGCAGATATCGGGATGTCCTTTATATTCTTCAAAAACTCTTTTGCCGCTATTCAGGTTTTCCCAATGCAAACCATCCAGACTTACAGAGTAGTATAATCTGCCGTAATCGTTGTGCGTCATGTGCGCAAAAAGATAAGCTTCGTTTTTGGGTTTTTCATTTCCCTTTACCTGTCCGGGAGGATCAGGCTGTTGTGCATTCGCAGAAAACCCTACCAGAATTACCAGCAGAAAAAATAATTGCTTCATTGTTTTCATAAGCCTTTTTTTAATGTGTCAATTTGATAATGTGTCAATTTGATAATTAGATAATGAGAAAATGTGATAATTAGATAATTAACGCATTTCAGAAAATTATCTAATTCTTTTTATTCGCCTCAGTTGTCATTTTTTTAATCAAATCCGTTTCGGCTTTTATGTATGGTGTTCCGTCGTTTTTAAGTACTTCGTGAAACCACAATTTTGGTTCAGCATTATATGTTTTTGTCCAGCTGTCCCAGGCATATTTTGTTTGTGTTTTTCCGTCAACAAAACCCCAGTTTATCATACCAATATTGTATTTTCTGGCTACTGGTAAGAAACCTTCAAAAGTGCTTCCGTTTGGTCTTGCCATGTATTCTGTGCAAATCATTGGTTTTCCGTAACGCTGTAATTGTTTGATTACTTTTTCGAAATCCTGAGGGGTGTTGTAATTATGAAAAGTAATGATATCAGATTGTTCCAGCTGTAATTTGTGCATTGGCTGCAATTTGGCTTCGTCGCTCCAGTCTCCCACCCAAACTCCTGAAGTTACAGGCTGTGACGGATTGCTTTCTCTTGCCCATACAAAAACATCTGTCAGAAGAGGTAAAATCAGATCAACTTTATTTTTAATTTCTACTTTTTCGTAAGATGGTCCGGTCATATTATCCGGTTCGTTCCATACATCCCAACCTAAGATACGTTTGTCATCTTTGAATTTCGATACGGTTTCTTTTACATATTTCTCCAAACGAGGGTATTGTGTAGAATCCTGCAATACTTTCTGCCCCGGACTTTGTACCCAACCTGAATTGTGTGTGTGAGGTTTTGGAGCACGTTGTTTTCCTAATGCAGGAAACGGGTCCCAACAGGAATCAAATAATACAAATAATGTTTTTATATGATGCTTATCGGCAATTCCTAAATAAGTGTCCATTCTCTTGTACAGTCCTTCTGCATCTTGCTGGTGCAATAAATCGTGCAGGTAAACACGCATTACATTCATCCCTATTCCTTCTGCCCAGCCTAATTCCTGATCAATTCTTTTAGGATCAAAAGTATCTGCCTGCCACATTTCTAACTGATTGATAGCTGTACTTGGAGAGTAATTGGCTCCAACTAACCAGGGTTGTCCTTTGTACCAGTTATTGGCCTGTTCTTTGGTCCAGATTTCTCTTTTTTCAATTACGGCTGTTTCGCTTTTATTTTCTTCAGAATTACTTTTTTTGTTGTTACAGCTAAGCAATACGGTGCCTGCTAACACAAGTGTCAGATACAATTTTATTTTTCTCATTATAATTTTCTTAATTAGAACGTAGGTTCTTTGTTTGATTAAGGGAATCAGGTTGGGGGAACTGATTCCCTTAAAAAATTAATTTAATATTCTGGGTGTTGTTCTAAGAATGGGTTATTTTTTACCTCCGACTGCGGAATAGGTAATCTATGATTTTTACCCACCACAAAGTTTTTAAAATCAGGATCACGAAGTGCAATTTTATCAACAGAAGCCTGAGAATCTAAATCTCCCCAGCGTTTTAAATCTTCCCATCGAAGACTTTCTCCGGCTAATTCTAAAACTCTTTCCATTTTTAAACGCTCTAAGAATTTATCATGGTCGTTTCCAATTTCCGGATGTGCCACAGCAAGAGTGTTTAAATTTACACGCGCTCTTACCAAATCAACATATTGATAAGCATCTGCAGTGTTTCCTAATTCGTTTAAAACTTCTGCATAACGCAATAAGATATCAGCATAACGAACCAATCTGTAATTTACCTGACTGTAGTAATCTTCATTATTTCTGTAATAATCACGACTTCCCTTTCTAAACCAGGCTTCATCATTGTTCCATTCCCAATTTTTCCCGTATGTTTTGTCTCCAAAATCAGCTTCTAGTCCAGGATAAAACAAGGTGTATCTTAATCTTGTGTCAACATTTCCTGCTTTATTTTTTTCTTGTTTAAAAGCATCTACTAACCAGTAACGAGCTTGTCCATCTGACCATCCTATACTTCTTGGCGCAAAAAACTGAGCACGGTTACTAGAAACAGCAGCACTTTGACCTTCTCCTGTATCTCCTTTTCTCTGATCTCCAAACTGAATTTCAAAAACTGATTCGCTGTTGTTTTCATTAGCATCAGTAAAGTTGTCCCTGTAATTTGCAGTCAAACTATATTTAGCTCCGGAACCTGTAACAAGGTAATCTAAAGCGCCTTTTGCTTCTGTCCATTTGCGTTGCTGCATGTATAATTTTGCTAAAAATGCTTTTGCTGCACCTTTATCAGGTCTACCTAAATTATCACCTGTCCATGAAGCCGGTAAATCTGCAAAAGCCTCATTTAAGTCTTTTTCGATTTGTGCATAAACTTCTGTTACGTTTTGCTGAGCAGGAGTATCAGTTGGTTTTGAAGGCGCTAAAACAACCGGAATATTTTCCCAAAGAATCGCTGCATAATAATAATGTAACGCTCTTAAAAATTTAGCCTGTGCAATAACTTTCTTCTTATCATCTTCATTTTGAAAAGGAATTTCAGGAACGTAAGCTATAACCTGATTACATCTGAAAATTGCTTTGTATGTATCTCTCCATGTAACTACGTTTCCTTCCCAGAAATTATAATTGATATAATTGAATCTTGTCCAGTCTGCCAATTCTACCCACGGGCTGTTACTGTAACCTTCATCTGAAGTTAAATCGAGACGGAAATAAATCCACCTTGCCCATAATCCATCTTTATAAAACATGGCATAAATGGAGTTAACTCCTGCGTGTGCATCATTTTCAGACTTCCAATACTGCTCTGTGGTCAGTTTATTTGGATTATCCTGATCTAAATCATTTTCACATGATGCTGTGAAAAATAGACCCGTAAAAACTACTATTAATGCTATTATTTTTTTCATTGCAAGATTTTTTAAAATTAGAAGCTAAATTCAACACCAAATGAATATGTCCTTAAGTTTGGAAAAGAGCCATTATCAACACCTCTTTCAAAAATATTCGCATTAGTAAACTCAGGATCCAAACCTTTATATTTTGTAATCGTAATTACATTCTGTGCAGAAAGAGTTAATCTTGCTCTTGTAATTCCTGATTTTTCTAAAATACCTTTTGGAAGGTTATAACCAAACCCTATGTATTTCAAACGGATAAAATCGCCATTTTCTAAAAATCTGTCGCTGTCTCCTCTTGAATTCAAAGTTGTTCCTTTTACAATTCTTGGAAAATCAGTATTCGGATTTTCAGGAGTCCAAGGACGAATTCCTGTTCTGTAGTTACTATCGTCGTCAAAACGGTCCACTACACTTCTGAATCCGTTGTAAACTGTTGCACCGTGAGAAGCAATCCAGTTCATAGAGAAATCAAAGCCTTTGTATTCTGCTCCCGCATTGAATCCCATTTCGAATTCCGGCCAAGGGCTTCCAACAATATCTTTGTCTTCGTTTGTAATTTGTCCGTCGCCATTAACATCTTTAAAACGAATATCTCCCGGCTGTGCATAAGGCATAATTACTTTTCCTTCTGAGTTTTTGTAATTCTGAACTTCATCTACGCTCTGAAACAAACCATCTGTCTGTAAAACATACCACATTCCCACAGGATTTCCCTGACGTGTAACTGTATTTCCTGTAAAACTTTCGTTTTGTCCGTTTCCTAGCTCAACTAATTTATTACTGATTTTTGTGAAGTTAACAGAAGCATTAAATGAAAAATCATTGATTTTTTTGCTGTAAGCCAATTCTAACTCGAAACCTTTATTTTCAACTGTAGCAGCATTTGAAATTGGATTTCCTTCATCGCTTCCGGTTGTCATTAAAATTGGGAAACCAAACAATACATCTTCTGTGCGGGCAACAAAATAATCAGCTGTAAAACGCAAATCATTGTTGAGTACAGCAAGATCCAATCCTAAGTTTGTTTGTTTTAATTTCTCCCAACGCAAATCTGAATTAGCTAGTCTTACCTGAGTGGCAGAAGGATATAATGCTTGTCCAGGCCCCATAACAATAGCTCCAAATGTATTGATGAAACCCTGATATTCGTAGTTATTGATATTTCCACTTCCCAGTTCACCGTAACTTGCTCTTACTTTTAAATCTTTTACAAATTCTGATTTAAAGAAAGATTCATTACTGATTCTCCATGCTCCCGAAAGCGATGGGAAGTTACCCCATTTGTTTGCATCACTGAATTTTGATGAACCATCGCGTCTGATAACAGCATTAAATAAATAACGATTATCGTAGTTGTACTCTAACCTTCCTAAGTAAGATGCCAAAGCGGCCGTTTCTCTAAAACCTCCAACTTCTGCCTGATCTCCTAAGTCCAGAACATCAAAATACTGTCCTGTATTTGGATTAATCAAAAGGTTCCTTTTGGTACCGCTAATTTGGTTGTAATTGTTTTTCTGAAATGTTTGTCCAACTAAAGCAGTCACATTATGTTTTCCGAATTCTTTTTTGAAAGTAAGCGTGTTTTCATAAAGCAGCATTTCGGATCTTCCTTTATTCTGATTAATGAAAGATTGTTCGTAAGGCTGATTCAATGTCCAGTTTCCTAACTTTCTCATGAATTTATAAGTATCAAAACTAGTATCATATCCAAAATTGAAACGGTATTTCAACCAAGGTGTGAATTTTAATTCTGACCATACATTTCCTCTTAATCTGAAATTTTCATTTGTCCTGTTAGAAAAATCAGCCAATGCCAATGGGTTTGTTCCAAAAGTATTTGCAACACCCGATTTTCCATAACCATATCCTCCCGGATTTGTTTCATCATAAACAGGAATGGTAGGCAATAATCTGTAAACATCGATAATTGGCTCTCCAGACATTTCATCTGTTTTTGAGTTGCTTATCGCTATATTTTCTCCAATACTAAAAATTCCTTTTGAACCGCTTGAGTTTACCCTGAATGAAATTCTGTCAAAATCAGTTCCTATAACTGTACCTTCATTTCCAAAATAATTTCCAGACATAAAGAAAGTTGAGTTTTCGCCTCCTCCGGAAAAACTCGCATTATAATCCTGCATCATTCCGGTTCTAAAAACTACATCTTGCCAGTCTGTATTTACTGCCATATTTAAATTTTGTCTTGGAATTCCGGCATTATCATAGGCCTGATTATTTAATTTGGCAAACTCCTCAGTTCCCATTAAATCATATCTTGGCATTGTGGTAAAACTCGTTTTTGCCGAAACTTCTACCTGAAGCGGTCCTTTTTTACCTTTTTTGGTTGTAATGATAATTACACCATTTGCAGCTCTTGAACCATAAATTGCCGCTGCAGATGCATCTTTAAGAACCTGAATGCTTTCGATATCATTTGGATTAAAATCTCTGTTTGCTGTTGTAACAACTCCATCAATTACATATAATGGATTTGCACTCTGAAGATTCTTTAAACCACGGATTTCAATATTGGCTTCCTGTCCCGGACGTCCGCCGCCACGAACTTTTACTCCGGTTACAAGACCTTGTAACCCGTCTGCTACTGTCGTTACCTGACGTTTCTGGATTTCTTCGGCTTTTACTAACGAAATAGCTCCTGTTAAATCCTTTTTCTGTTGAGAACCGTAACCTACAACTACAATTTCTTCAAGTTTCATTGCATCTTCTGCTAATGAAGCATCTACTGTTGTCTGGTTGTTGATTGCGATTTCGATTGTTTTGTATCCCTGTGAACTAAATATCAGGGTCTGATTGGAAGCAGCTGAAATTTTATATCTTCCGTCGAAGTCGGTAACCGCTCCGTTTTTTGTTCCTTTAATGACAACGTTAGCAAACGGAATTGGCTCTCCTGTTACAGAAGCAACTTTTCCCGTTATGGTTATTTGCTGTTGTGCATACGTTTGTTGTAATAATAAACTAAAGAAAAACAAGAGGTAATATCTCTGCTTTAAAATTTGAGTGAACTTTGTTTTCATTGATTCTTCATTTTAGATAGTTTCATTTTTTCTGAGTTGGTTGGTCAAATACAATACTCTGTTAATCGTCCGGAATTCGAACAAAATAATTTATATTGCTCTTTAATAATAATCTGTTCATTTGGTTTAGTAAATTATTGATGAGATATTTTTTCAAACTTAATTTTATTGATAGTGTATTTTTTTTACTTAAAAATTATCAATATCATTTATTTGATTATCCAAAGTAGATGATTTTAATTCAAAATAAAATGATTCATTTGTGTCAATATCTATATCAAATGATTCAAATTGTATCAAATTATGACTATTAATGTCATTTTGCAACATTTGGAATAACATTGAGACGATTTGAAGAAACCCTTTTTTACATTAAATTTTTATAACAATGCGTAAATTCTTTCTTTTTTTATTTTTTCTGATTTTTTCGAAAAATTTTATTCACGCACAGGAATATTATTTCAAACATTTTCAGGTTGAAGAAGGACTGTCCAACAATACTGTCCTGACTTCCATGCAGGACGATGACGGTTTTATGTGGTTTGGTACAAAAGATGGTCTGAACAGGTTTGACGGCTACCGTTTTAAGACTTACAGAAGTCAAAACGATCCTATAAACAGTTTAGGCAGCAACTATATTCAGTCTTTGCATCAATATAATGGTACCATTTGGGTGGGAACAGATAAAGGTTTGTATCAATATGATAAAAAGGAAGACCATTTTTCAATTTTTAATGAAGCGATCAATGACAGGATCAACGATATTAATCATGATAAAAAAGGGAATATCTGGTTTATTTCGGGAAATATCCTTTATAAATATGCTCCGGTAAAAAAGGAAACCAAAACATTTAACCCAAGTAAATATTTTATAACAACTTCAATCACAAGGGATCAGAAAGGCGAAATCTGGGCTTCTTCTTTAAATAAAATATATCATTATTCCGAAGAAAATCTTTCGTTTGAAAGTATCACCTTAAATCCGCCATCCAATAAAACCAATTTCAGGATTACGGTTATTTATGCCTGGGACAAAGACACTATTCTGATAGGAACTCAGGATCATGGTGTTATGGTGTATAATATTAAAACCAAAATAACTTCTTCTTTAGAATTCACCGGAAAAGATCCTGTATTTGTACGACAATTTAAAAAGAAAGGAAACGAAGAGCTCTGGATTGCCAGCGAATCAGGCGTATATGTTTATAATCTTAAAACAAAAAGAAATCTGAATATCCGCAAGAATTATAATGATCCTTATGCAATATCGGACAATGCGGCCTATTCTATTACTATTGATAAAGAAAACGGAATCTGGATCGGAACTTATTTTGGCGGTGTCAATTACCATCAGAAACAATATACACAGTTTAAAAAATATTTTCCGCAAAACAATCAGAATTCCATTAACGGAAGCGCTGTCCGCGAAATCCATAAAGATGATTCGGGCGACTTATGGATTGGAACCGAAGATGCGGGTCTGAACAGATTTAATCCAAAAACACAAAAATTCACCTCCTATTCCCCAAACGGAAATGGTGGCTCGGTTTCTTATTATAACATTCATGCCTTGCTGCCCCGAAAAGACAAAATCTGGGTCGGAACTTTTGAGCATGGCCTGGATATTCTCGACAGAAAATCGGGTGCTGTAATAAGGCATTACAGTGCCAATGATCCTTCGAGCGGGCTGCACAGTAATTTCATATTTTCATTTCATGAGAATAAAAAGAAACAGCTTTTTGTGGTTACCACATTGGGAATTTACACCTATAATGAATCGAATGATAACTTTGACATCCTGAAAATATTTCCGGAAACAACACATTATACTAATTTTAAAGAAGACAGCGACGGTAATTACTGGGCAGGAAGCTACAGGGATGGTTTGTTTTTTTATAATACTAAAACCAGAAAAAAAGAAATTTTCATTTATGATTATAAAAACCCAAACGGCATCAGTAATAACTCTATCAATTCTATTTTTGAGGACAGCCATAAAAACTTATGGTTTGCTACCGAAAATGGCCTGAATCTGTTTGATAAAAAAACAAGGACTTTTAAGAAGTTCAATACCAAAAATGGTTTTCCGAGTAACGTTTTTTATTCCATTTTAGAAGATGAATCTAAAAATTTATGGCTTACGACTTCTAAAGGTCTGGTGAAATTTGGTCCCGATCATAAAAGTATTAAAATTTATACCACGGCAAATGGTTTACTGAGCGATCAGTTCAATTACAGTTCGGCTTTTAGGGATACAAACGGCGATATGTATTTTGGAAATTTAAACGGAATGATCAGTTTCAACCCGAAGAATTTTACCAAAAACAAGTACACGCCTTCCATTTTTATTACCAATCTTCAAATTAATAATAAGGATATTGATACCAATGAAAATGATTCGCCTATAAAGCAATCTATTTCACATATTGACGAACTCGAACTTCATAATAATCAGTCGTCTTTTAATCTTGAATTTGCTTCTTTAAATTATACCGCACCGGAACTTACCGAATATTGGTATCAGCTTGAAAATGTAAACAATGACTGGGTATATCTGGAAAGAAACAACAAAGTGTTTTTTACCGAACTGGCACCCGGAGATTATGTTTTTAAAGTAAAATCATTAAATAGTTTTGGAATCTGGAGCAAAGAAATTAAGCTTAAGATCAAAATATTACCGCCGTTTTACGCTAGTATTTATGCTTACATCCTGTATTTTTTACTGATGTGCGCCGGGTTTTATTATATCATTCGTTATTCTCAAAACTTAACCCAGATAAAAAACAACCGAAAAATAAAACACCTGAACGATGAAAAAGAAAAAGAAATCTATCAGGCCAAAATTGACTTTTTTACCAACGTCGCACATGAGATCAGGACACCGCTGACACTTATAAAAGGTCCGCTGGAGAAATTGCTGATTATGGAACATCAGTCTGCAGAAGTACCGCAGAATCTTTCCATTATGAAGAAAAACACGTCACGATTACTCAAATTAGTGAATGAGTTACTGGATTTCAGGAAATCTGAAATTGGCGGTTTGAAGCTCACTTTCGTGGAAGCGAATATTTCATCTATGGTTCGTAATTTACATTTGAGATTCAGTCAGTTGATTGAGGAAAGGCAAATTGAGTTCGAACTGGAACTCGGAGAAAAAGATATTTTTGCTTTTGTGGATAAGGAAGCGTTCAAGAAAATACTGAGTAATTTAATTAATAATGCGATAAAATATTCAAAAGAAAAGGTTTCGATTACGCTTTTCAGGGATGAAAAAAAACTAACCCTGACGGTTAAAAATGACGGTGAACTGATTCCGTTTCAACTGAAGGATAAAATTTTTGAGCCCTTTTTCAGGGTTGACAATACAGATGCTGCTTCAGGAACGGGAATAGGGCTTTCGCTGGCGCATTCGCTGACACAATTACATAACGGAAGCCTTCAGCTGATTGCAGACCAGAAACTGAATGTTTTTGAACTGACTGTTCCTCTGCACCAGGAAGAAGAGTTTATGTTTTATACGGATTCTGAGAAAGAAACAAATGAGAAGGAAACAGAAAAAGTAGAAACTGAAAAAAGGGACGAAAGAACACAGATTTTAGTTGTAGAGGACAATGAAGACCTTCTGAGCTTTATTACTTCAGAATTGGGTTCCGCTTACACCGTCCTGAAAGCTGACAATGGAGAAAATGCACTTAAAATCATTCATAACGAAAATGTTCAACTGGTTATCAGCGATATACAAATGCCGATTATGGACGGAATTACGCTTTGCAAAAAAATCAAGACCAATTTAGAAACCAGTCATATTCCGGTAATTTTACTAACTGCCAAAAATTCGCTGAAATCGCAAATTGACGGACTTGAAGTTGGTGCCGATGCCTATATAGCAAAACCTTTTTCTATGGATTATTTAAAAGTTCAGGCTAATAATCTTATCGAAAACAGAAAGCAAATTATGAAATATTATGCGAGTTCACCACTTTCGCATATCAAAAGTATTGCGCACAATAAAACCGATGAAAAATTCCTGAAAAAACTTGATGAAGAAATCCTGAAAAACATAACCGATTCGGATTTAAGCGTAGAATCACTGGCAGAAATCATGAATATGAGCCGTTCTACTTTATACCGAAAAATCAAGGATATTTCGAATCTTAGTCCGAACGAACTAATTAATATTGTACGTTTAAAAAGAGCGGCAGAACTGCTTTTAAATGAAAATTACAAAATGTATGAAATTGCCGAAATGGTTGGTTATAAGTCACAAACCAGTTTTGGAAGAAGTTTTCTGAAACATTTTGAGATGTCACCTTCAGATTACATTGCCATGAATAAATAAAAATACAGAGAGGATGGATTTGTTGTTATTTGACAACAAATCCGTTTTCTTTTAAGGTGCTCAGGACTTCTGTAATTATTTTTGAACGATTTTCTGAATTATTTGATTTTGCTTCTGTAGTAATTACCCAGTAACGAATGTTGAGCTGGGCAACTCCGCCGGTAATATCCGCAATGTAAGCAGAATCGTTGTGATCTTTATCCAGTACATCGTCGTTATTGACCAGAACTTGTTTTACCAGTTCGATCGCGTGGTTAAAATCAGAGCCATATTCCAGACCAACCGTAAAAGTTTGTAACAGAAAACCACTGCTGTTGTAGTTGATAAGTGTATTTTTTATCAAAAGTGCATTTGGGATGTAAATAATTTTACTGTCACTTTTGATTTCAGTATCACGAAGGTTTAATGTGAGAACCTCACCTTTTACGCCATTGCTTTCAATGATATCACCAATAGAAAAAGGCCTTTTGAAAGCCAGAAGAATTCCGGCAAGGAAATTTTCTCCAATATCTTTCAGGGCAAAACCTACTATGAAAGCAGAGATTCCGGCACCTGCCAGCAGACTTTGTGCCACTCCGCTCAATCCGATAATTCGGAACATTACAAGCATTCCAATTATAATCAGAACAGATTTAATCAATCGCGCGATAAAACTGGCAAGTAAAGGATCGTGCATTCTGACTTTTAGTCTTTTATCGGCTAATATCCCGATTCTCGTTGCGATAAACCAGGAAACCAGAATTACGGCTACAGCCAGTATAAATTTGGGCGTCAGATCAACCAGACTATAATAATATCCTTCTAAATGCTTGTAAACGTCGTTAAAAAAATCTTCCATGCTACATCCTAATTATTAATAATTGATTTTAAAATTAAAAAATCAGCCAGTAAGCCAATTATAGAATATCAATATTATATTATAAAAACTTAATGTACTAGCAGGGTTTAATAAGGAAAAATATGTTAAATTTGAGATACCAAATCACAACCTACTAAATAGTTATGAAAGAAAAATTACGTTTTAAATCGGTTTTATCATCATTAAGGACAACATTTCTTTATGTTTCCTTTTTACTTATTTCATGGCAGGCCAATTGCCAGTACATCACAGAAAACCTTGCTCCTACTGCGATTATTAAAGAGGGACTTTCTTTGGAACAATCCTCCGACGGGAGAATATTTATTGCCGAGAGAGGCGGGATTGTAAAAGTGTACCAAAATAATACCGTAACCAATGTTTTTACAGTTACAACAGTTACCGACAACGAACAAGGATTGCTCGGACTTACGCTACATCCTGATTTTGCCACAAACGGATATATTTATGTATTCTACAGTATAAATGACGGAACAGTCATCAGGCACCGAATAGAAAGGGTCAAAATTGACAATGCCAATCAGGTCGTAAGCAGACAGGAAATTCTTCTTCTAGAGCCTATTGGCGGTGGATTTCATAATGGAGGCGATTTAAAATTCTTTAACGGATTTTTGTATGTAACTGTTGGAGACAGTCAGCAAAATACGAATTCACAGGATTTAGATACTTATAAAGGAAAGATTTTGCGTCTGACCGAAGATGGTCAGCCTGCTCCCGGAAATCCATATTACGGAAGCGGATCTGTGCAAAGACAAAGTATTTGGGTTTATGGATTTAGAAATCCGTGGAGACTGGTTGCCAATCCTAAAGCCAATAAACTATTTGTTCTGGATGTTGGTACTTCATGGGAAGAAGTTAATGAAATCAGCAATCCGACAATACGCAATTACGCTTGGGGGCATCCTCAGGGTGGCGACGGGAAAAAAAATGCCGGCTTATTTACAAATCCAATATTTACCTATGCAACCGGAAGTATTGGTAATGCTTTGACAAATGGTGTTTTATACAATCCGGCAACACCACGTTATCCAAATCTTGAAGGAAAATTTATTATTAAAGATTATGTCAGAACAGAAATAAGATCTTTTGATCCAAATGTTGCAGATCCTGTTTCTGATATATTTTATACAGCTCCACAACAATATGTTTTGGGTATGATGTTAGGAAATGACGGCTACCTTTATTATTGTTCTTACCAAAATAATGGTTCTTTAGTAAGACTTAATTATATAGAAACTGAAGCTCCGACGATTGTAAATCATCCGGTAACGCAAACGATAATGGAAACGTATCCGGTTACTTTTAATGTAACGGCAAGCGGCGTTGGACTAAGTTACCAATGGCAATTTAATAATGTAAATATTCCGGGAGCAACAGCGGCAAGTTATACGATTCCAAATGTTACCAATGCAGATGCGGGAGCGTACAAAGTTGTAGTGACCAATACGGCAGGAAATGTGACCAGTAATCCGGCAACTCTTACGATAACTCCTTTTAGCAATGCACCGGCAGTTACTTTGGTTTCTCCTCTCCCAACATTAAAATGGAATGCAGATGATATCATTAATTTTTCTGCGACTGCAACAGATACAGAAGACGGAACATTACCTGCAAGCGCTTTCTCATGGAGTATGGATTTATTTCATGAAGATGTTCCCGGAGCAGGACATTCTCATCCGGGGGCAAGCCCTCAGGGAGTAAGTTCAGGAACTTTTGTAGCTTCTAACCAGGGAGAAAAAACGCCAAATGTCTGGTACAGATTTACGGTTAAAGTTACAGATAGTGATGGATTGACAGCTTCTGCTTTTGTAGACGTTCATCCGAATCTGGTTGATGTTACTGCTACAAGTTCTCCTGCTTTATTAAATTTAGAATTTAACCAAAAAGCGGTTACAGCTCCTTCTACCAAAAAAGTGGTAGCGAATGCTAAATTACAGACACTAAATGCACCAACACCTCAATATGTTGGAAACAAACGATATGATTTTGATCACTGGAGCCAGGGCGGCGCTGTAAACCAGACTTTTCAGGCACCTGCAACCGGAACAATTACCTATACGGCATTTTATACTGAAACGACACTTACCAGTGCCCCTTATGAGGGAATAATTGCCCAGATTCCGGGCATCATAGAAGCAGAAAATTATGATATTGGACCAAGTGCCTATTTTGACAGTAATGGTGGCGGAGATAACGCTTACAGACCTGGCGATGGCGTAGGAACTGAAGCCTGTAATGAAGGCGGATTTAATATTTCGTATGTAGCCAAAAACGAATGGCTGAAATATACCGCAAAAGTAAATTCGACTGGAAATTATGATATTAAGCTCCGAATTTCAACACCTTATAACAACAAAACTGTTCATCTCGAAGTAGATGATGTAAATGTGACAGGTTCTGTCAATATTCCAAACACGACCGGATTTCAGAACTGGCAGACTCTAACCATTCCGAATATTCCTCTAACTCAGGGGGTTCATGTTATTACCTTATTTTTTGAGGAAGCAGATGTTAATGTCAATAAACTTGAGTTTACATTATCAGGAAATGCCGTAACACCGGTTGCTGATTTTGAAGTCAATACACAAATGGGTTGTTTGAATACAGCTGTAACTTTTACGTCAGTGTCTGTAGGAACTGTAGATACTTATAACTGGAGTTTTGGCGAAGGCGCAACACCTGCTACCACAACAGGAATTGGGCCTCATTCTGTAATTTACGGTACCGAAGGCGACAAAACAGTTTCTTTAACGGTAACCAATACAGCAGGAAACAATAAAAAAGAGATTACCTATATGGTTCATAATTGCAATCTTGGTGTAGAAAATCCGGATGAAGAATCAAAAAAGATTACCGTTTATCCAAATCCGTCAAAAGGTATTTTTAATTTATCAAAAGAGCTGGAATGGACAATTTATTCTTCTCTTGGAACAAAAATAAAACACGGTTCCGGAAATGTAATTAATATTTCTGATCAGGCAACAGGGATTTATTTCCTTAAAAATAACCTGAGCAGTAAATCGATATCCATTATAAAACAATAATAATTAAAAATTTACTTTTAAATTTAAAGCACAAAAAAAGGCATACGTAACGTATGCCTTTTTTATGAAAATTAATTAATTGGCTTATAAAAGAATATTTTTGTTTAGAATTTGTAAGTAACACCCACTCTAAAGTTTCTTGGCTGTTCTGTCTGCCAGTAGTACGTATTAATGTTTAATGACGCATAATAAGAACCACTGTAAAGGTATTTATCCAGAATATTGAAAACGTTTGCTGTGAATTTCATTTTTCCTGTTTCATACGACAGGCCTCCGTCAAGTTTGAAATAATCCGGAAGTTTTTGCAATCCTACTGCCCATGAATCAGTTTGTCTGCCTACAAGGTAAGTTCCTCCAAGAGACGCCCCCAAACCTTTTAGTTTACCAGATGAAACGGTATAATTTAGCCATGCATTTGCCGTATGTTTTGAAAAACCAAATAGACTGCTTCCATCTGGAATACCAGTTATTCTTGAATCGGTAACAATTGATTCTGTAAAGGCATAATTTGCAATCAGGTTAAGACCGTCAAGTATTTTTCCTCTCACATCAAACTCAGCTCCTTGTGCTCTTTTCTCTCCTAAAATCACTTTAAAAACTTCATTTGGCCCATTACTAGGATCAGATGTAAGTTCATTATTCTTAATGATTCTGTAAGCAGAAAGTGTCGTACTCCACGATCCGTCAAACCAGTCTCTCTTAATACCAAATTCTATATTATTACCTGTTAGCGGTTTTACTTCATCTCCATTTTTAGTAATACCCGACTGAGGCGTAAAAGCCTGATCATATAATCCGTAAACCGAAGTATTAGGCGTGATAGAATAACTAAGACCTACACGTGGTGTAATATGACTGTCTTCCTGTATATCTCCCCAATTGTTCTGGCTGATCCAGGTATATCTGGCCGCAACTGTAAGTCTCAGTCTGTTCTCAAGAAATCCTAATTCATCCTGAATATATCCTGCAGAATATTTGGTAATCATACCTCCAAAAGATCTTTGTTTCAAAGGTGTCTCACGGTCAAAACTTGGAAATCCGTTTGACGGAGTTCCGTAATTTGGATTATTAACATCAAATGGATTGTCGTATGTATCTAAGTCATGTGATTGGTAAAAATCAGCATAATATTCTTTATTCCCTAAATCAACACCACCCAATACTTTATGGGATACAGAACTCGTATTGAATTTTCCGTTAAGGAAAATCTGCCCTAAAAACATATCGCTTTCAGCATCCCAAATACCAACATTGCGAATAATCTGACCTGGGGCAAGTGTACCTAATATCTCACTTGGAATTTTATTTTCATCTTTGTAAATCGGTCCCGGACCAACCGCTGATGGCCATGAACTGTATCCTTCCTGTAAATATTTAAAATAAGCGGTCTGGGCTGTAAGTTTCCAGTTATCATCAAACTTATGTTCAAATGTTAAATATCCACTGTGATCGTTCATTTTTGTATCCGGAATCCCAGGCTGAGTCATTGTAAAGTTTCTTGGCATGGTTGCGTACCCGCCGCCATCGGCGCCAAATATATAGAAAGAACCCACTTCAGTCATATTAGCATGCTGCAAATTGTATTCTAAAGTTACTTTTGTTTTATCATCAATCTGATATGAAAGAACCGGAGCAATTACGTAACGGTCATTGTGCTCAAACGGTCTGTGTGACCCTTTGTTCTGAAAAGAACCATTAAAACGGTATAAGAATTTCCCCTTTTTATCAAACTTTCCATCAAGGTCAACACTTGCTCTGTAAAAATCATAGCTTCCTGCCATAACTGTAGCTTCGCCTTTTGTAATTCCCGTTGGCTTTTTCGTAACCACATTATAAAGTCCGCTTGGATCACCGCTCGAAAGCATAAATCCTGCCGGACCTTTTACAAATTCAATATGGTCAACAAAACTCATATCTTCTGTAAGCGGTCCCCAAAAAGAAGTAACTACATTAAAACCATTACGAAAGGCCTGAATCTGAGATCCACGCATAGTAATGTTAGTGTACATGTCTCCCCAGTGCTCTAAACGTACAGCACCACTCACGTTACGGATTACGCCGTCACTCATACTGATGATTTGCTGATCTTTTAAAGTCTGACCACTCACAATCTGAATGTTTTGCGGAATTTCCAATACCGGAGTCTGAAGACGCAAAGACAAAGAAGGCTTGTCTTGCTTATACTTGTTTTTTGTAATCACAACTTCATCAAGATCTTCCTGATTTTCAGAAAGTGCAAAGTTTTTTGTGGTTGTCTGATTAGCAGCAACAACAATTGTTTCTTCCACTACTTTTACACCTACCGCTCTTACTCGTATTGTATAAGAAGCCGGTTTAACATTCTTGATTTCATACTGCCCGCTCTCAT
Organism: Flavobacterium sp. HTF; assembly: GCF_003105115.1. Classification (GTDB taxonomy): domain Bacteria; phylum Bacteroidota; class Bacteroidia; order Flavobacteriales; family Flavobacteriaceae; genus Flavobacterium. Next base: position 45,158 of record NZ_QETH01000003.1, read on the forward strand.
TAGTAACAGCCGTATATTTTGTTCCTTTAAGACTTACAGAAATATTATCTGCCGGTACATTTCCGCTTAAAGTGACTTTTCCAACTATTTTACCTGCATCCTGACCCAGCATTTGCAATGAGCTCAGAAACAACAAGCTAAAGATAAATTTTTGAATGGTTACTGTATTCATTTTTTGAATGGTTATTTAAATTCAGGGCAAAAGTAAACTCAAATATCTTTTAAACCAAATTATTTTTAATCATTCTAAATAAAAATACTAAACTAACCTGCTCAATTGAATCTTAACGAAATTTTTAAAACAAAAAACGAATCAAATGTTATGCATTTAACTCGTTTGTATCAATAAAACTTAAGTTTTACAATTCTAAAACCGGATATTTCATATCGTGATATAAAAGTATTTTCCATTTTTCTTCTTTCGCCATAACTTCCCATTTCTTTCTGGATTCCATTGCTTTCTTTCCGTTAAAATCTGTTTTGTAAGCTACATGAAGTTTTAGATAAGATCTTTGTGGCAAATCGTCTGCGCCATAGAATATTGTTTCATCGGCATTTTTGATTCGGAAAATCTGATGGTATGGTGTATGACCACCCGAAACTTCATAAAAAATTTCGTCTGTAATTTGTCCTTCATCGTCATTCATAAATACAATATTTGAAAGATGTTTTAACTGATTCAAAACTGCTAAATTGTATGAAGGACTTTTCTCATGTGTCAAAGCAAAATCAAGTTCCCTTTCCTGTATATAAATCTCAGCATTTGGAAAGTTTTCGATAAAATCAGGCCCATCAAAATAACCGATACCGTCAATGTGATCTTTATGCAAATGAGAAACCAATACTTTCGTAATCTGTTCAGGATGAACAGCATTGCTTTCTAATATTTTATGAATTAACGGAATTCCATCTTCATTAAAACCTAAGCCTAAATCCAATAAAATATAATCGTTTTGGGTAATAATCAAAAAGGGCTGAATCGCCATTTTTAATCCGGGAAGTGTAGTTGTCTCTTCAAATCTTGTAAATTCCTTTTCCGGATTTACAACATAATTCCCCTCTTTTAAAGTTATTATTTTCATACTCTTAAGGTAGCCATTTTAGGATTTCTGCACAATGGCAGTTTATTTTGTGCTTTTGGTAATGCTGCAAAGGTCTTAATAATTTACAGTAAAAGAAAATGGGATGTTTTGGAACTGGTATTCATCAAATAGCTTATTCATAAAATATAAATCACGAAAAAATAATATCAAACCTAAAGAGTTTGCCATTTAGATTTATATATTTGCAACAAAGTTGCGTTTTTACAGATAAAAATTGTGCTCCTGTAATATGTAACTGATTTAAAATCAGAAATGAAGAAAAGAATTCTACTTATTAATCTTTTAATGTCTTTTACAGTATTGTTTGCCATGCTGTTTCAGACTGTAGATTCTTACGGCCATATTTATAAGCAGATAACAGAGAAACATTGCGATCATAAATATGATGCAAATCAAAAACAGATTACGCACAGCCACAATGCAGAAAACAATTGTCACGTTTGTCATTTTGCATTCAGCACGTTTATACCGCTTAATTTTAAGCCCTTATTTTTTCATGAAATAAGCACTGAAACTTCGTTTGTATTCTTTTATACAAAAACGGATTCCACTTTTTTTAAAGGCAGCCTTTTTGCTCTTCGTGCACCTCCTGTTTTAGTATAGTTTTCTACATTTTTTTTAGCTTAAATGATCTTTACCTTTTTTAAATCAGGTAAGGGATAATCCTGTTTTGTTGGTTTATCTGAACCCTTTTTAATTTCAAAATAAGGTACAAAAAAACTTTTCTTGATTGAAACTGAAATAATTATTTCAGAAAAAAAACAGTAGACGACTATCCTCACTTTTCCATTAAAATAAAAAATCAGAGCCCGTTGCATTATGCTCCGGGAAAGATTTTCTATCGCAATTTCTTAAAATTCAAATAAATCCAAATCAATATACTTATGCTTATAGCAGAAAACCTGACCAAAAAATATGGCGATCATATCGCTTTGAATGCCTTAAATCTTACCATAAAAAAAGGGGAAATCTTTGCTCTTTTAGGCCAGAACGGAGCAGGAAAAACCACAACGATAAATCTTTTTTTAGGCTTTATTCAGCCTAGTGGCGGAACTTTAAAAATAAATGATATTTCGGTTACCGAAAACGCGCAGGAAACCAAAAAGCATGTTGCTTATATTCCGGAAACCGTAATGTTATATCCAAACCTTACCGGAATCGAAAACCTGAAATTCTTTTCGTCACTGGCCGGTTTTAAATATTCTGACGGCGAATTAACCTATTTCCTGACCAAGGCAGGTTTGCAGGTTACAGCACACGATCAGAATCTTGGGGGCTATTCAAAAGGAATGCGCCAAAAAGTGGGAATTGCCATTGCAATTGCCAAACAGGCCAAAGTTTTATTATTAGACGAGCCTACAAGTGGTCTTGATCCGAAAGCTTCCAACGAATTTTCTCAAATCCTGAAAGAATTATCGGCAGACGGAACAGCTATTTTGATGGCGACGCACGATATTTTCAGGGCACGGGAAGTTGCCACTCATATCGGAATCATGAAACAGGGTAACCTGGTAACGATTATCGAAGCCGACAAAATCTCTGCAAACGAACTGGAAAACCTGTATTTACAAACTGTATAAAGGAAATAATGATTTCCATCATCATAAAAATGAAACACTTATTTTCATTATTCTTTTTAATAATTAGCGTAAACTATGTGCAATCTCAAACCATAAACGGGAAAATCACAGATCAGAATACGAAGGAAGTTATTGCCGGAGCCAATGTAAAAGTAGTCAGCTCTGGTAAAGTGACAACCACCGACCGCGAAGGAAATTTCAGCATTGAAGGCGACGGATTGCTTGAAATAAGTTTTACGGGATATAAAACACAGCAAGTTAAGGCGGGTTCTGAGTTTCTTACGATACAAATGGAAACCAATCTGAATGAATTGCAAACCGTTGAAATTGTCGGCCGTTCTACGAAGAAATACAATAGTGATTATTCTTTTGCCGCAACAAAAACAGCTTCATTGAACAAAGATATTCCACAATCTATTTCAACAGTAACCAAAGAATTAATTGCCGACAAAGGCGCATTTTATCTGGCCGATGCCGTAAAAATGTCCAGCGGGGTTATTCCTGCCAGTTATTACAACCAATACACCATTCGTGGAATCAGTCAGAATGAAGAGGGTCAGATTATTAACGGAATGCGAACCCGTCAGTACTATTTTCTTCAGCCTTTAACCACTAATATCGAACGGGTTGAAGTTATCAAAGGCCCGTCGAGTGCTACTTTTTCGTCTGTCGATCCGGGCGGAAGTATCAATCTGGTTACCAAAAAACCTTTAGCTGTTGATCGGAAAGAAGTAAGTTTAAGTGTCGGGAGTTTTAGTACTTTGCGTGGTGCTTTGGACTTTACGGGACCGGTAAACGAATCTAAAACACTTCTTTACCGTATAAATGCAGCGTATCAGGATGCAAAATCATTCCGTGACCTGGTGGGAAATAAATCTTTTCTGATTTCTCCTTCCTTCAGTTATATTCCGAATGAAAAAACTGCGATCAATACCGAATTAATCCTGAGCGACATGACGGGAGTTCTGGATCGTGGACAGCCTATTTTTGGAGCGGTCGCGGGAGTCACCAATTTACACCAGACGCCGATTAGTTTAAATCTGGGTGCGTCGGGAGATTATTTCAAATCAAAAGAAATGATCCTGACGACCAATTTTGCACATAAATTCAATTCAAAAATTGGATTTAATGCGACTTATATGAAACAAACCTGGACAGAAGACCTTCAGGAACACAGAACGACAAATGGTTTTGCCGTAGATATGAATAATCAGTCGGTAACCAGCCTGGCGATGATGCAGTTTGTACAGCGTAAGCAATATTGGGATATTGATAATCTGAGCGCTTATTTCAATTTTGATTTCAAAACGGGTAAACTCAATCATAAATTACTGACAGGATACGATTTAAGCAGTTGGAATAAAAACAAAAGCGGAGGACAAAATGCCGCGAGAGGGTATCTCTTAAAAGACGGAACTGTAGCGAATTCGTTTGTTTTGGCTAATGCCGAAAATTACCAGACGATAACCGTTGACGGAGTGGTTTTACCAAAACCAAATGTTAGTTTCTTTGATCTGAACAATCCGTCTTATGCTATGAGAACGCCGGAAGATTATGTTCTGAATGTGAGAAATGCATTGCCATCTGCTTTGACGACTACAAATGCAATTTATATTCAGGATCAGATTCAGTGGGAAAAATTTACCTTTTTATTGGGATTAAGAAACGAATGGTTTGAAGACATTACCAATTATAAAACCAACAATGAACTGACCGTTAAGAAATCAGCGTTGCTGCCCCGTGCCGGTGTGACTTATGCAGTAAATACTGCCATAAATGTTTATACCACTTATCTTGAAGGTTATCAGCCACAATCAAATACAGTGACTTTAATGCCTCAGACGGGAACTTTGCCTGCCGGAAGTTTGTTTGATCCCCTTGAAAGTAATTTGAAAGAATTTGGCCTTAAAGCTACTTTTCTGGACAACTCGATGAGTTTTAATGCGGCGGTTTACGAAATCAATCAGCGCAATATTCTGATGAATGCCAATGATCCCGAAAATCCTGACTTATTGGTAACCAGAGGCGCAGAACGCAGTCGTGGTTTTGAATGTGATCTGGCGGGTTATATTACTCCGGACTGGCAAATCAATGCTTCTTACAGTTATATCGATGCCAAAATTACCAACGATCAGAATGCTTCTTTAATTGGTGCAAGAAAACAGAATACGCCAAAAAACAGCGCCAATCTGTGGACACGCTACAACTTTGCAGCCGATTCTGCACTCAAAGATCTTGGAATTGGATTGGGAATGCAATACCAAAGCAGTAAAGTGCCGTGGTTTACAAGAGATTTTACACTTCCTGATTTTACCATTTTTGATGCCGCTGTTTATTACAAACCAAACAACAGCAATATGCAAATTGCTTTGAATGGGGGTAATTTATTAAACAAAACGTATTGGCTGGGCGCTCAGAATTATTTGAGGTTATTTCCGGGAGCACCGAGAAATTTTACGCTAACCATAACTTATAAATTTTAATTTATATGAAATTTTTACATACAGAATTCCTTATAGCCAGACATTTTAAAAAATCTGTTTTTAAAAATCCGGCCGTATTTATTATTACAATATTCATTGGCATTTTATTGCTTTATGCTGCATTTTCGGGTTGGGAAAATTATACTAATCAAAACGAAACCAGCGAAAAATACCAGCACGAATCCCGAAAAGACTGGCTGAACAATCCGGATAAAAACCCGCACCGAATGGCGCATTACGGAAACTTTGCTTTTCGCAAAAGCACATCGCTAAGTGTTTTTGAATTCGGAATGGAACCTTTCTTTGGAAATGCTATTTTCCTTGAAGCCCACAAACAAAATACCGCTAATTTTTCTGAAGCAGGTTTTTCCAACAGTATGCTTCGTTTTGGGGAAATCAGTATTGCTATGGTATTACAGGTTTTACTTCCTCTGTTAATCTTTTTCTTAGGGTTTAATTCGATTGCTTACGAACGTGAGAACGGAACTTTAAAATTGCTTTTGAGCCAGGGAATTAGCTGGAAACAGCTTTTGACCGGAAAAATTATGGGCATTGCTTCTGTCATAATGCTGCTTTTTATCCCTACCGTTATTATTCTGGTTTTGGTTTGGTTAGCATTGCAAAACTTCAATATTTCAGTTGATGAAACGCTGAAGATGTTGTTGTTTATTGTATTTCATTTTATCTATTTGATATTCTTTTGCATCATTGCCGTTTTGATTTCGGCGTCAGCCAAAACTTCCAAGAAAGCGCTGATTTCCTTAATCGGAATCTGGTTGGTTTTTACCATCATTTTACCACGAACGACACAGGCAATCGGGGCGTATTTGTATGAAGCTCCTTCTAAAATTCAGTTCAACAGCGATATTGAAAAAGATATTTTAAAACAGGGCGACAGCCATAATCCAAATGATCCGCATTATAAGGCAATTAAAGATTCGTTACTAACGGTTTACAAAGTTGATTCGGTTCAGAAACTTCCTTTTAATTATTCTGGTTTTATCATGACCGAAGGCGAAAAAATCAGCTCTAATATTTATAAAAAACATTTGGAAGAGCTGTTGAAGATTTATGAAGAACAGAACAGTTTTTCAAAAGCCGTATCTTTTTTAAATCCGTATATCGCCATGAAAAATCTTTCGATGGGATTGTCCAATACCGATTATGATTCGTATATCGATTTTCAGAAACAAGCGGAAGATTATCGTTATGATATGGCTCAGAAAATGAATGGTTTGCAAATCAAATACATCAGCAATAAAAAGCCCGGAGCGACAGATAAACCGCTCACAATAGACAAGGAACACTGGGCAGATGTAGACGAATTTCATTATGAACCAAAAGGAATCTGGGATGTTTTAAAAAGCGAAATCATTTCAATTATCTCCATTATCCTATGGATTAGCCTGCTGTTTGCCTTAATCAGAATTGCAGCCAAAAACCTTAAAGCCATTTAATATGTTAGCATTATTATTTAAAAATTTCATACGATCAAAAGGAACCAAAATTGGTTTGATTTTCCTGCTGTTAATTGGTTTTATAAGCCTGTTAATAGGTCAGCAGTTTCAGGAAAAACAAAGCCGGAACATAACTGAAGCCGCTGTTTACCAAAAGGAACATATTGCAAGAAATGCAGCGTTCCATAAAGATGAAATCGGGCTTCTGCTCTATTACATAAAGTTTTCTTTGGTCAATAAAACCTTCCCGATCAACAGCCTGGCAATTGGTCAGCGTGATGTAAATCCGTCGATTCAGAGTGTAAACATTCGTGGACTCGAAGCACAGAAATACGATGCGGAACTGAACAATCCGAATAATCTTTTGTCGGGAAATATTGATTTCAGTTTTGTGCTGGTGTATCTTTTTCCGCTTTTAATTATTGCTTTTACCTATAATATTATTTCGGAGGAAAAAGAAAGCGGAACATGGAAAATTGTGGCTACGCAAAGTGACAATACTTTTTTGTACATCCTCAAGTTATTCTATATCCGTATTTTAAGTTTAACCGGACTTTTATCGGTTATCCTTTTTATAGCCGTTTTGTTTTTGAATATTCCGTTGGATAAAGCTTTTTTTGCCTTTTACGGATTGGGAATTTTATATATTCTTTTTTGGTTTGCAGTTTGTTTCTTTATCGTTTCCCTGCAGAAGAATTCAAATTTCAATGCGGTTATTTTATTGACGGTCTGGTTGTTTCTGATCATCATTTTACCGGCAACCATCAATACTTATATTGTCAATAAATACCCGGTTCCCGAAGCTTTGGAATTAACACTGAAGCAAAGAAATGCCTATCACGAAAAATGGGATATGGACAAAAAGATAACGATGGATAAGTTCTATGCTCATTATCCGCAGTTTAAAAGCTATCCTTTGCCGGAAGGCGAATTTAGCTGGCTTTGGTATTATGCGATGCAGCAGGCCGGCGACGATGATTCGGCGAAACAATCCAATGAACTGGCGGCAAAACTGGAACAACGAAATAAGGTAAGTCAGTTTATCGCATTGTTTATTCCGACTCTGCATACACAGATTCAGCTGAATGAAATTGTCAAATCCGACTTAGGAAACCAGCTTTCGTTTTTAAAAGAAACAAAAGATTTCCATGAAAAATTACGTTTACATTTTTATCCAAAAATATTTGATAATGCGGCTGTCAATCAGCAAAAATGGGATCAGTTTAAAGTAGAGACTTTTGAGGATTCATCGGAATTGAATCTTTCTAAAACACTTTTGCCTTTAATATTTTTTAATTTACTTTTGATTGCTTTTGGTTATAGAAATTTTAGAAATAAAAATTTGCAGAGTTTTTAAACTTATAGTTTTGTCATTCTGAGGAACGAAGGATCTTCACAAGTAACTCCACAATCAAAAGTCATTCTTTGTCGATTTAGCAACGAAGATTCTTCGTTCCTCAGAATGACAAGATTGGGTTTGCTTTGTCTGGTTACTTATTTTTACCGCAAAGGCGCAAAGTTATACGCAAAGTTCACAAAGCTTTTAAACGTATAGTTGTCATTTCGACGATAGAGAATCTTCGTAAGCAAGTCCACAATTTAAGTCCCAAACTTGTCATTCTGAGGAACTAAGAATCTTCCAAGTAGCTCCGCAATCAAAAGTCATTCTTTGTCGATTTAACGACGAAGATTCTTCCTCAGAATGACAAGATTGGGTTTGCTTTGTCTGGTTACTTCTTTTTTACCGCAAGGACGCAAAGTTATACGCAAAGTTCGCAAAGCTTTTAAACGTATAGTTGTCATTTCGACGAAAGAGAAATCTCCGTAAGCAGCTCCGCAATTTAATCCTCAAACTTGTCATTCTGAGGAACGAAGAATCTTCACAAGCAGCTCCGCAATCAAAAGTCATTCTTTGTCGATTTAGGAACGGAGATTCTTCGTTCCTCAGAATGACAAGATTGGGTTTGCTTTGTCTGATTATTTCTTTTTTACCGCAAAGACACAAAGTTATACGCAAAGTTCACAAAGCTTTTAAACGTATAGTTGTCATTTCGACGATAGAGAATCTTCGTAAGCAACTCCACAATTTAAGTCCCAAACTTGTCATTCTGAGGAACGAAGAATCTTCACAAGTAGCTCCGCAATCGCAATCAAAAGTCATTCTTTGTCGATTTAGCAACGAAGATTCTTCGTTCCTCAGAATGACAAGATTAGGTTTTCTTTGTCTGGTTATTTCTTTTTTACCGCAAAGACGCAAAGTTATACGCAAAGTTCACAAAGCTTTTAAACGTATAGTTGTCATTTCGACGGAGGAGAAATCTCCGCAAGCAACTCCTTAATCTAAATACATTCTTTGTCCATTTAGCAACGAAGATTCTTCGTTCCTCAGAATGACAAGATTGGGTTTGCTTTATTGAGCTAATTAAGGAGATTTCTCCTCCGTCGAAATGACAAGATTGGGGGTAATTAATAGTTAGTAAAAACAAAAAAGGCTGCCAGTTACGGCAGCCTTTCTACTATTCAAAAAAAACCTATTTCTTGATAAAACGTTTAACGGTACGTTTTCCGTCTTTATCAAAAACAATAAAATAAATTCCCTGTCTTAATGCCGAAACATTTAGACTATTGTCATTTATTTTTTGTGCAGCAACCAAACTTCCGGTTTGAGAATCAATTACGCTAACATTTCCGCCCGTTACATCCGTTGTAAAAAACAATACGTCTGAAGTCGGGTTTGGATAAACGTTTAAGGCAACAGCAGCTGTTTCTTCTTCAGTAACTGTAGTGGCAGGAGCTCCGGCACCTACTTTGGTAATTCGGATCCAGTTAATATTCATTCCGGTATTCTGAATGTAAATACCAAAATTATATGTGCCCGCATTTACACTTACTGTTTGTGTTACAGTCTGCCAGTTTTGCCAGCCTCCTGTATTAGGTATATCAACATTTCCTAAAATGATTGTTCCACCATTCAGGTCAGACGATAACCTTCCTCCTGCTACTTCGCTTGCAACACGATACTCAATTAGATAAGAACCCGTCGTTGGGAAATTGATATTATTATACGCCAGCCAGTCACCGGTTTCAGTGTAACCCACATTAGAACCTCCTCCGGTGTCTGTAGTGGCTTCAACCTGAATTCCACTCATTGCTGAGTAATCTTCAGCCTGTATTAAAGTTGATGTTTGTGAAGTCGTTGTGGCAATTAGTTTCCATTGTCCGCAAGTCTGACCATTGTCGTCCCATTGTTGTACATTGCCTCCATTGGCTAAGCTTGCTCCGGCTACCTCAACAATTCTTCCGCTGTGACGGGCCACAATTTTATAAAAACCATCGCCAGCCGATACCAAAATAAACTGTTGGTTTGTAGTTCCGTTATACGGATATTGCTCTACATTGGCACCATTTGCTTTATTGAAATTATTAACATCCAGAGATTGTCCGCTATGGTTGGCAATAATTTTGTACAATCCGTCTCCCAAATGTGTAAAAGTAAACTTCTGGTTATTTCCCGTATTGACAGTTCCCTGTGCTATATTGGCTCCGTTAGACAAACTGGCATTCCAAACATCCATGTTCAAACCACTGTTTCTGTTTTGTAAAAAGAAAGTCTGGTTTCCTAAAGTAGTCACTCCGTTTGCAATAATACGAATAGAGCTTACTTTATCATTCCATGTCGTGTTTAAACAGGAATTATCAGAATTAATCACAGTTGAAGTACCTCCAAAGTTATCATCCTGATACAAAATCGCCTGAAACCCCTGAGTAACTCTTAATGAAGAAATATCATCATTTAAAACTCCTAAAGAATTCAGCCTTGCCAAATTATAATCTCCAATTGTCAAACCACCTGAAAATCCGGTATAATTACAGTCTTTATAAACCGTAATAACGTCTGTTGAAGGACTGATATTTCCTCCCGGCGGAATTGTTCCTGTAATGGAATAACTTCCGATAGAACCATAAGCCGAATAACCTCCGGAACCTGCATTTCCTGCCCCGTTTCCGTCAACACCTATAAAATATTTTCCAGCCGGTAAGTTTACATTCATAGAAGCATTCAAAGCAAACGGATCAGAATTCCAATACGTTCCCATTTCTGCGCCTGCCGAATTATACAATCTTATCAAAAGATGCAGATTTCCGTCTCTTGATACGGTGTTGGCATTAATAGAAACATTACCGCCTCCGGTTGTAAATGTAAAAAAGTCATAATCAGCCTCGCTTGAAATGATTCCGTTTTTCTGGTTAATCGCTCCGCTTCCATTATAATCCAAAGTAGCGGCAGAACCGGTAGTATTTCCGTAATCATCTCCACGGTACCCTACTCCAAATTTTGTACTGGCAATAATAGCCACATCATCCTGTTTGTTGTTGGCATTATTGTATTCACCTTTACTCCATTGTACAACAGGTCTGTAATATCCTGCACCCATGATTGGCGCCCATGAAGTTCCGTCTAAACCAACAAAATAATCTTCTGCAGGACTGGTACGTCCGTCATGACCTAAGTCAAAAGTGTGTCCGATTTCGTGTGATGAAGCATCACCGCCTGATTTTCCGGAAGTAATAAATACCCAGCAAGGAACATCATTATCCCAGTTGAAAGAACCGATGTAAGCAACACCTCCTGCGCCCGGGGCAGCAGTATTGGTTGGCGTTACCACCACACGCATTCTTCTGTTTCTTGGATACGAATTAAAAACAGCCTCGCTTGTCGTAATATTTACATTAAAAGGCCTGTAATCTTCAGAAACTACTTCCCAGTGTTGTTGTACAGCTGCATCGCTCATTCCGGATGCTGCTGCATTGATTGCGTTTCCGTTATTCCAAAGATTTCCTGCCGGCATATTATAGCCGTCAAAATCTAACATAACACAACCTGCTGCGCCCGGTAAACTTTGCAGGTTCAATAAAGCCGGAGCAATTTGAGCTGCAACAACTGCCGTTTTGTTTGTTGTGTTTGAAGGAAGGTTTTTGTAATCAATACAAACCAATGTATTAATGTCCACTTTCTCTACAAAAGCATTTCCTGAAGCATCCGAATAATACTTGTAGGCTTCTCTTGTTTTCTTTAAAAGAATATGCCCTTCCAGCGATTTGTCTTTTACTTTGATGAAAAAAGAAGATTCTGCTATATTTTTAATTTCTCCGATTAAAAATTCACTTGAAGCATTTGATTCTTTAAAATTAATTTTTCCATTGAATTTTTTGGAATTGGAAACCTCAAGAAGAACTGTTTTTTCTGCACTTTTTGAAGTCGCAGAAACGGAAAGTTCTTTCTTTAAACTGTTCATAAAAGTCTTACTCGAACCTAAAGAAGTCTGTGCAATCGCAAAACTGCTGAAAGCAAAAAACACGAATAAACTTAATCGTAATCTGTAATTGTTTTTCATAATTTATGTAAGGTTTGGGGTTACTTTTTATTCTTATTTTTCAACAGATTAAAATCCGTTGCTACAATACAAATCGTTCCTCCGGAACTTTTATCAAGATCGTTTGGTTCGATTTATATTGTAGATATGGATTTCAATTCATTTTATTTTTTAATAAAACGTCTTACTGTTTTGATTCCGTCTTTTTCTACCAAAATCAAATAGATTCCGCTTTTTAAGCCAGAAACATCAATACTGTTGTTATTGGCTGTTTGCTGAGAAACCGCTGCACCGCTTTGAGAATCAATAATACTCACATTTGCTCCTGAAACTTCTGCAGAAAAGAAAAGTGTCTGTTCTGTCGGGTTTGGATAAATAGTGAGACTTTCAATTCTGTCTGTTGAAGCTGATTTTGCCCCCAAAGCTGAAGCCGATTTCGTAATTTTAAACCAGTTTAGATTGACACCTGTATTCTGAATATAGATTCCGAAATTATAAGTTCCTGCAGTGACATTTACGGTTTGTGATACTGTTTGCCAGTTTTGCCATCCTCCGGTATTCGGTATGTTTACAGAACCAAGCTGAATGGTTCCTGCACTTAAATCGGAAGAAATAACTGCTCCGTTAACACCACTGGCGACTCTGTACTCAATCAGATAAGAACCAGATGTTGGAAAATTAATATTGTTATAAGACATCCAGTCACCTGTATCTGCATAACCTACATTTAATCCGCCACCTGTATCTGTGGTTGCTTCGGTTTGAATTCCGCTCATGTTGGCATAACTCTCTGCTTCAATCAATACTGAAGAAGAATTTGTTACCGCCCTGACTCTTAAAGAAGTAGCAAGGTCATTAAAACTGTTGTCTACCAAGCAGGTATCATCTGCAGTAATAGTTACAGAAGAACCGGAAAAATTATCATTTGCATAAAGCACTACTTCATAACCACTTTGTACTTTAAGCGAAGAAATATCATTATCTAAAATTCCTTTTGCCTGCAAATCACCTAAAGTATAGTTACCAGCCGGCAAACTAACAGCAGCTCCTCCATAATTGCAATCTTTATAAACGGTAGCAACACCGGTTTGAGGTGCATCATAAAATGTTTGCCCTGCCAGATTTCTCCTTTTCAAACCTTGTGCTTTATAATTTGCAACCAAAGTATTAATCTGGGTCAGATCTAATGCCGTATTTTTATAATACAACACCCAGTCTGTCATGAAAGTATTCTCTCTATTGTTATTACCGGCACCTAATACATTATTCCAAATCCAGTTTGCGAATGCCACCTGCATAGTGCTTCGGGGATACACCGAAAGACCTGCCTGAGTTTCATTATCGGTAACCGAATGAGTTGCAATGAGGGTGTTATCCATATAATATCTGATATTCACACCATCTGTACAGGTAGCAATAAAAGTATGCCACCCGGCTAATGATTTTTGTTGGGTGGAATAGGTTTTCCAGGGCGTCCATGGATTTGCAATATATTTGTGATAGGAAGTCGTATAGCCAACTCTGTTATCCGGAGAAACACCCCATTTATCAGCAGCCATGTATTCGATAATATCCATTTCACTATATTTTGAACCATCCTGCGCAAGACTTGAACTTACAATGGTAAAAAAGGTCTGTATATTGGCATCTTTACTTATAAAAGCTTCATCTGACAAATATACTCTTGACGCATACGTTCCTTCGAAATATTCATAAGAACTTTCTATTCTGGCATGTGTTATCGCTTTTGACTGACCATTAACGGTTGTTTTCAGTGTCATTAACTTATTAGCTGAATTATCCGGGTCTGTAATAAAAGCTACATTATTTCTGCTGTACGTAGCTCCTTCCGGCGGCCCGCTCACTCCATTAATAATCTGCCATTTGTTAAACGATGCCAATTGTGGATCATTATTGCCTGAATAATTAAAATCATCAAACATTATAACCTGTGCATGACAGCTTAAGCCAAAGAGAATAAATGCCAATAAGAGCAGTTTTGAATTAATTAAAACTATTAGATATTTCTTCATCTTAGCTTATTTCTTAACAAAACGTCTTACTGTTTTGATTCCGTCTTTTTCTACCAAAATCAAATAGATTCCGCTTTTTAAGCCCGCAACATCAATACTGTTATTATTGGCTGTTTGTTGAGAAACTGCTGCACCGCTTTGAGAATCAATAACGCTCACATTTGCTCCCGAAACTTCTGCAGAAAAGAAAAGTGTCTGTTCTGTAGGGTTTGGATAGATGGTCAGGCTTTCGATTTTATCTGTAGTAGCTACAGCTGATTTTGCTGCCAGAGCTGAACCCGATTTTGTGATACGGAACCAGTTTAAATTAAAACCTGTATTTTGAACATATATTCCGAAGTTATACGTTCCGGCATTTACGTTTACGGTTTGAGTAATCGTCTGCCAGTTTTGCCATCCGCCTGTATTGGGTACATTTATAGCACCAAGCTGGATTGTGCCAGCAGTTAAGTCAGATGATAATCTTCCTCCCGTAACAGCACTTGCTACTCTGTATTCAATTACATAAGAACCTGATGTTGGGAAATTAATATTAAAATAAGCCATCCAGTCGCCTGTATCACAATATCCAACATTTAATCCACCGCCTGTATCTGTTGTACCTTCGGTCTGAACACCACTCATAGAAGAATAATTTTCTGCCTGAATCAAAGTTCCTGTTGCCGGAGGGTTACTTCCTTTAACCACCTGATCAACAGCTGTAAGTAATGATTTTGAACCTGTTGCATCCTGAGATAATTCCCAGATCATAACTCCGCCCGCATTTTGAATTGCAAAAGTAGTTTTTGCCTTAATGGTTGGGATTCCGTTATAATAAATAGTATTTCCAACCTGATCCTGATTTTCTGAACCTGGGTATTGGGCTACGATATTGGCAAATGAAATTCCCTGATTAGCTGATGCTCCAAAACCATATCCGTAAAACGGAAGTCCAATAATAGCTTTACTTGCCGGTAAACCTCTTCCTGTCCAGTAATTAAACTGGTTCACAGCCATACTGTATGGAGAGTGTTGTCCAGGATTTCCCGGAGCCCAAGGGCCTGTTGCATCATACGCCATGATATTGATCCAGTCATAAGCCGCAAAAGTAGATGAAGGTACATTGGCACCACCATATCCTTCTGAAAGCGCTGCTGTAATCAATTTTCCGTTAGCGTGAAGTTTATTGGCCAAAGCGATTACGAAACCTCCGTAATCTCCATTGATTGCCGGACCTTCTAAGTCAACATCTACTCCGTCAAAGTTATGAGCCACTACATAATCATAGATTTTCTGAACAAAAGCTGTTCTGTTGGCTGGTGTAATAAGGTTAAAATAATTGTCACGAATGGCGCCTCCTTCTGAAATAGCACCTCCTCCAAGTGAAACAAACACTTTTACATTCTGGGCATGGGCTGCATTGATAATGGTATTACTTCCTGAATTAAAACTCAGATAACCATTTGCATCGGGATTCTCAAACGCAATATTAATGTGCGTTAATTTACTGTACTGGATACTGCTGGAAAAAGAGTTTAAATCGATCCAGTTGGGGATGTAAGCGATTACTTTTTTCTGTGCAAAAGACAGGTTGAAAACTCCAAATACTAAAATGATCATCCATTTTAGCGGCATTCTTTTGTAATTGTTTTTCATAATGTTCAATTTTCAATAGTTAATAGTAGGGTTAATTATTGGTTTTGAAGTAGAGCCCTGAACACTCAGTTGAATGCTCAGGACTCGTATTTATTCTGAATTATTTTTTAATGAAACGTTTTACTGTTTTTGAACCGTCTTTTTCGAAAACCACAAAATAGATTCCCGTTCTAAGACGTGAAACATCGATACTGTTATTGTTGATTTTCTGCTCAGAAACAACAGTTCCTGTCTGGTCAACAATGCTTACTTTTTCTCCGCTTACAGAAGTAGTCACAAAAAGAGTATTTTCTGCCGGACTTGGATAAATGCTTAGTTCAGTCGCTGCTGGTTCTTCTTCTACAGTTTTTACCGAAGCTGTTTTTGCCGTACCCACTTTTGTAATTTTAATCCAGTTGATGTTCATTCCGGTATTCTGAATGTAAATTCCGAAATTATAAGTTCCTGTATTTACATTTACCGTTTGAGAAACTGTTTGCCAGTTTTGCCATCCTCCGGTATTTGGTACATCTACATTTCCTAAAAGAATAGTTCCTCCATTTAGGTCAGAAGATAATTTACCTCCCGTAACGGCACTTGCTACACGGTATTCTATTAAATAAGAGCCTGTAGTAGGGAAATTAATGCTGTTATACGCCATCCAGTCACCTGTTTCTGTATACCCCACATTTGAACCTCCTCCGGTATCTGTAGTCGCTTCAACCTGAATTCCGCTCATGGCTGTGTAATCTTCTGCCTGAATTAAAACTGAAGTCTGAGAACTTGTTGCCGGAACCAGTTTCCATTGTCCGCAAGTCTGATTGTTATTATCCCATTGTTGTACAATAGCACCAGAAGCTGTACTTGCTCCTGCCACTTCTACAATTCTTCCGCTGTGACGGGCAACAATTTTATAAAAGCCATCGCCTGTAGAAACCAAAACAAATTGCTGGTTAGTAGTAGCATTGTACGGATATTGTTCTACACGCGCACCGTTAGCCTTATTGAAATTATTTACATCTAAAGACTGGCCACTATGGTTGGCAATGATTTTATACAATCCGTCTCCTAAGTGTGTAAAAGTAAATTTCTGGTTGTTTCCTGAATTAAGAGCACCCTGATTGATTCCTGCGCCATTGCTTACGCTGGAGTTCCAGACATCCATATAAAGGTTACTGTTTCTGTTTTGTAAAAAGAAAATCTGGTTTCCTAAAGTGGTGGTTCCATTTGCAATAATTCTGATTGAAGTTACTTTATCATTCCATGTCGTGTTCAGACACGAATTATCAGAATTGATTACAGTTGAGGCTCCCGTGAAATTATCATCCTGGTATAAAATAGCCTGGAATCCTTGTGTAACTTTAAGTGAAGAAATATCATCATTCAGTACTCCAAGTGTATTTAAACGTGCTAAATTATAATCTCCGATTGTTAATCCGCCTGAAAATCCTGTGTAGTTACAATCTTTATAAACGGTAATCACATCTGTAGTCGCCGGTACTGAAGGAACAGTTCCTGCATATCCTCCAAAAGCAGCAATAACTTTGGTTGGTTGTGGTGAATGAAGTGATGGCGACTGATCTGCAACGTCATCATAAGCAAATCCGTATGCCAGATTATCAATATTGATTCCCGGTAAATGCCAGAATTTAGAATAATGGTTCGTTGGGTTTACCTGATAATATTTTGATGCATCGTACCAGTTTTGCTGACCCGGATTTGGAGTTGTCACATTCACAACATGTCTGTTGATGGCTGCCGTTAATTGCGCCTGAATCACAAGGTCTAAATCTCCGTCAACTAATCTTCTGTCCAGAACACCTTTTCCTTCCAGTGCTTCCTGTGTGCTTGGTCTGTATTGTACGCGTCCTGTACGGCCTGTAAAACCGCCTGACTGTCCAACCATTTCCAATTGTTCTCCAATAACTCTTCCTTTAAAAACTCCGGCATCTCCGGCATAAAAGATTAAATCTTCATTTTTGTATTTATTCCAGATCGCATCTATGTACGATTTTAAGTAGTTTGCGTATGGTCCTGATCCTTCAGCGAAAGCCGGTGTTTTAGACGGAGCTGTAATTTCGCCCGTTGCGTCATTCACGCAGCCTTGAAATTCTGCCGGAACATTTGCTTTAAAAGCCGCAACGATATCAGCATGTTTTTTTAGATCTCCCACTTTCTTTTGGTAACCGTTTGCTCCAAATAATTCAAGTCCCATTGGATATTTATACGAATCCACTCTTGTTGGATTTCCAAAGAAACCGTACTGATTATTGGTCAATTCGATCATTTCATACAAAATGCCCTGATTTGGATCTGTAGAATTTTGCGGATTTGGCGATGCATATCCTGAAGGCGCTCCATTGGCACCAAAAAAGTAAAAATACAATTGTGAGCCTTTGGAAATAAAAACTCTGCAGCCCGCGATTAAAGGCAGTGTAAAGGTTTTGTTCGGAATCTCACTCAGCTTTGTAAAACAAGCAGCGTATTTTGAATTTTGCCCAGGTCCTGTATTTCCTCCGTAAGTAGGTCCCGTAACGGTATTATAAGAGGCGCTCATTGGCAATATCTGGCTCGTTTTGGCATTTACCCAAACGTGGTTTCCGGTTGTATAATCTATACCAACGATGGCGACATAAAGCTCGCTGTCATTAAATGTGGAGTTATTACTGATGGTAAAAGGAACAGGTCCCTGACCATGAATCAGATTTGAAAACACCAGTAACAGTGTTGTCAAAAAAGAAATTTGTGTAAGTCTAATTTGTTTCATATTTAAAGTTTTTTGGGGTTACAAATTAATTTTCAAACCAAAAAAATCATTTTTTTGATGAAATGCCTTTAATTATCCGTCAGGTGTAATTATGTGGTGCTATCCTTAAATTTAATCTCCGGACTATTAAAACCGGTGTATTATTTTTAATTTCAATCACACCCAACGGATTTATACTTATTTCTTAATCAGCTTTTTGCTAACGTTCTTTGTATCTGATTTAAAATTCAGAATATAGATTCCTTTTGGAAGTCGGCTAACATCCAGAATGCTTTCGTTTGCCGAAGTATTGATTTTACTTTTCAATACCGGATTACCCGATAAATCATAAATCGTTACTTCTTTATTGGCCAGTTCGCCTGACACTGAAAGCTGGATATAGTCAGTTGTCGGATTTGGATAAATTGTTACATCCGTCAATTCTTCCTCCTGAGTTACTTCTTTGGCTGCTAATGCTGTTTTAGCTGATGATGCCGATCCGTAAGCTTCGATTTCATATAATGAATAACCGTACGGAGCCAGTGCTTTTGTCGTACATAAAATTCTCAGGTATCTTCCTGATCCGCTAACCGCTAAATCATCTGTCCCTCCATCGCTGGCTGTTTGTGTATTTATCGTTTCGTTTTCTGTGAAAACATTATCCGTAGAAAGCTGTACTTTGTATTGTGTTGCAAAAGCAGCTTCCCATTTCAAAACCACACGGTTCAGGTTATAGTTACTTCCCAAATCCACATAAATCCATTCGGTTGCATTGGCGAACGAACTTGCCCATCTGCTTACCGTTCCGTCACCATCTGTCGCTTTTGAAGCAGAAAGTGTTGGATTTTCTTCGGTAGAAGCTGCGGCTGTTTTTGATAAAGCCAGATTAACATTCGGATTTGCTGTAATATTTCGAACAAGCACATCACTGAAAACTCCTGTTGTCAAAGTCCCGTTATTATGAGATGTTACTGCCATCCCTACATAAATAGTATTGGCCATAGAAATTGTTCTTGCCGTACCCACCTGAGTCCATGTTGTTCCGTTATCTGAAGTATAAGATGTGAATACATTTCCTGATCTTACAGTACGAAGCCATTTCGGAGAAGTTCCTGTTGCTCCCTGTTGGATTGTTGGTACTGAAACAGCATCTCTTGATAAAAACTCTACTCCTGCCGCAGCAGTAACAGTAGTCATTGCGTGTTTTGAAGTTGGTGTAAGGGTCTCACGGAACATTACTCCTGCTTTTGCATAAGTGTTTGTATTCGTAAGTGAATTTACTTTTGCAATAATTTCAGCATCACCCGTTATTGGCTGATAAACATACTGAAACTGATCACTGGATTCCCAAATATCCGTTCCTGATCCTTTTACTGTGAATGTTCCTCCAGAATAAGTGGCTTCTCCTACCGGAGTTACAGCACCTAAATCTGTGCTTACCCACGGAGATGGTAAAGTATTTGTCGGATTTTCTGTAGAAACTAAATTGACACTTCTGATATTATCAAAATAGTAGGTGTTTCCGGAATTTGTTCCCGGTTCTAATAAGAAAACAAAACGATTTACTTCGCTGTCCAATGTTGAGGCGTCCGGTGCGCTTGCGTATGTAAACACAAGCGTATGCCATGCATTGCTTTGTTTTACTACTGCCTGATAAATACTATGTCTTCCTGCAGGATAGTTTGACGGAATCGAAGCACTGCTTTCTGCCTGCCATGAAATCACAGATCCTACCGGAGCAGAAGTATAGACATCCATTGCGAATTTTTTAGTGCCGCTTTTGAAATCGCCAATATTGTTTATCGTCGAATTAAAAGAGAAATTATCATATAATTCTGTTGATTTTCTAACGTATTTACCAACATTTGATGAAGTATTGATTCCGCTTGCGTTCGGGTTTGCAGCATTTGCCGTGTAAGTCCCGTTAGCATCCCTAAACGTAATATTATGAATAGTCTGATAATCTTCATACACTACACCAGGCGTGTAAGTGTCCGGTAATTTGGTAGTTCCAATTCTGATGTTGTCAAAATAATAGGTATCACTTGTATAAGATCCTGAATTAAATAACAATACCATTTGATTGATTGCCAGATTTGAAGTTCCTAAATCCGGGCTTGAATTATAATAGAAAGTCAGCGTTTCCCATTGATTTTGCTTGGTTGTGATCGCTACATAATTACTATTTCTTCCTGTTGGAAAATTAGCCGGAAGCGAAGTCGCACTATTTTCTAAATTCATACTCACCACCGTCCCAATCGGTGCCGAAGTATAAACGTCGATCATAATTTTATTGGTTTGATTTTTCAATAAACCGGCGTCTTCAATCGTGCTTTGTGTGTTAAAGAATAATACATCATATTGTTCTGTCACATTTCTAACGTACTTCGCCACATTCGCGGAAGCGTTAACCGAATTAGAACCCGGATTTGCTACAACAGAGTAAACTCCGGTAGTCGTTCCTTTGATGATTTTATTGATTCCGTCATAATTTTGCAGTACATCTGTTGCAATAATTGGTTTTTCAGGAGCGGCTTTGGTCAGTAAATTATCAAAATAATACGTAGCTCCCGAATTTGAATTTGATTCAAAAAGAACCACTACATTATTGATAGACAAAGCACTTGTATTTGGATCGATAATTTTTTCGAACTCAAATTCTATTGTTTCCCATTTGTTCTGAACGGTTGTAGCTGCTTTAAAACCACTATGCCTTCCTGAAGGATAATTGGTAGCCGTTGTCACTAAACTATTCTCCAGTTGCATTGATATTTTTGTTCCCACCGGAGCAGAAGTATAAATATCAAAAGAAAGTTTTTTTCTTCCGTATACAAAATCATTGGC
The DNA here is from genome assembly GCF_003105115.1 of Flavobacterium sp. HTF. Classification (GTDB taxonomy): domain Bacteria; phylum Bacteroidota; class Bacteroidia; order Flavobacteriales; family Flavobacteriaceae; genus Flavobacterium. Next base: position 66,393 of record NZ_QETH01000003.1, read on the forward strand.
GTTGGTAATGGTTACGTTTTTAATGTTCAGTACATCATATAATTCAGATGAATTACGAACATATTTTCCAACCGATGCCGAAGTGTTGATTCCGGTTGCTGAAGGATTGGCAACAGCTTCTGTTAAAACTCCCGTTTTTAACGGATACAAAACATTTCTGTTACTTTGAAAATCGTCATGGATTTTTTCAACCGGGAGCGGAACTTCTGTTGTTACAGCCAGTTTATAGGTTGTGGTAGTGCAACCCGAAACTGTTGCCACAGCAGAAACATCTCCGCCTGTACTTCCCCAGTTTACTGTAATAGTATTAGTCCCTTGTCCCGAAGTTATAGTCGCTCCGGACGGAACTGTCCAATTATAACTTGCACCTGCAATTGCATTTAATGTATAGGTTTTGCCTGTTTCGTTGTTGTAAACTTTTGCATCTCCGGTTACGCCATGTGTAAAACTTCCGTCATAAACACGAACATAATCGACCTGCAGTTTTGCCGGAAAGTCACCCGGAACCGGAGCAACCCCTGCGCCATTTACACTTGTGTATGGTGTTCCTGCGCTTCCTACTGCCAGATTCAGAATGATGTAAAACTGATTATCGTTAAAAGGCCATCCGCCATTTACGGTAGTATTTGGTGTTGCGGTATGAAATAAATTTCCGTCAATGAACCATTTAATGATGTTTGGTCCCCATTCTACAGCATATACGTGAAATTCTGTGGATAAATCTGTTGGTGAAGTGTAACTTCTTCCTGTATAGTGGTAACCTCCGCCATCATAGTGAATGGTCCCGTCTATATATTTAGGATTTCTGTGTTTGGCTTCCATGATGTCGATCTCACCTGTGTAAGGCCAGTTTCCGACACCGTTTGCCGGAAGCATCCAGAATGCCGGCCAGGCGCCCTGCCCGTTAGAAAGTTTCATTCGGGCTTCTACTCTTCCATACTTTAAAGAATATTTTCCGTCCGTAGTTAACTTTGCAGAGCTATAAGGCTGATCCGGGAATTGTGCGTTTGGCTGATATTTAGCCTCAATATTTAAGTAACTGTTAGTTCCTTCTTTGACGATTGTTGCCTGATTCGGATCGTAACGCTGTGCTTCTGCATTTCCAAATCCGCAAAGTGAAGGGCAACCGTTTCCGGAAATACTTTGCCATTTTGAAGCATCAATTGTAGTACCGTTAAATTCGTCTGCCCAAACAAGTGTATTACATTGCGAGTGCATTTTTAAGATCGGTGAAAGTGCTATCACGATAAGCATTATACACCTCTTCAAATAACGATAATTGCCTTCCGGTGGTCGGCCGGAAAAAAAGTCTTTTTGTTTCATTTTTTTAGTTTTTTGTTAGTAAAGCTTATTAGTTAAAAAACAGCTGATTTGTAAAAATCAGACTATTATTTTTTGCTAATAATGGACAATATTAAGAAATAAACTACGCAAAAAGCCAATTTAGGGATACGGTTTGACTACGGTACAGGCAAAAAAAATGTAGTAAATAGGCGTCAAAGCCCGTAAATACACCTAAGATTATACTTAATAATAAACTTAGAAATTCAGGATGAATTCGGTAATATTTGCATCAGAAGGCAGCTGCAGTTTTTTTCGGATACGGTATCGGGTATCTTCAACGCCTCTTACAGAAATTCCCAAAAGCGGGGCAATTTCTTTTGTATTGAAATTCATTCGCAGATACGCACATAAACGCATATCGCGCGGAGTCAATTCCGGGAATCTGTTTTTTAATCGTTGCATGAAATTATCATGAAGCTGATTGAAAATTTCCTCAAACTCATTCCAATGCTGATCACCTTGCAGTTCGTGATCAATAATCCGGTTTATTTTGGTCAGCAGACTCAAATCGTTGTCCTTTTTAATCTGAGTAATTAATTCTTTTATAGAAAGCAGAATTTCATTTAAATGAATCAGATTGACCGTATTCGAAGCTACTTTAGCATTTTTAAGATTAATCGTTGCTTCTAGATTTTCTTTTTCCAGCAGCAATTTCTGTTCATTAAATTCTGCACGTGTAAATAAAAGTTGCTTTTCCTGATTGATAATAAGCTGTGCACGTTTGCGCTCAGCGAGATTTTTTTGATATCGGATAATGGTATAAATCAAAATGCCAAAAAGTACAAAATACAATATATAAGCCCAGCTTGTTCTGTACCAGGGCGGTAAAATCTCAAATTTAAAAACGGCTTCTTCACTTACAACATCGTAAATGTTTTTTGCCCTTACGTGAAAAATATATTCGTTTTCAGGAAGGTTGGTGTATTCTTTTTCCGTCTGAAGGCTCAAATCTGACCATTTTGGTTCAAATCCTTCAAGCCAGTATTCATATTTAGTGGCATCCCCTTCATCATAAAATAATGAGGCAAATGAAAAATGCAAAGCATTGTGCGAATAAGGCAAAACCTGACAAGGGTTTTCTGCTGATGAATCTGACGGCAGTACATCATATCTGCTGGAAAATAATAAACTATCTTTTGGAAAGATTGATTTTACCTCAGAAATAACCGCTTTATATTTGGAGTTATACGTTTTCCCTTTTGTGCTGTTGTAATGAATTAACCCGTCTTGGGTTCCAAAAAGCACATCTCCGTCAGCCGTTGTCTGAATGTTTTCAAAACCCGGAACATATAAATACATTAATTTTCTAAAAGGCAATTCTACTTTATCAAAACCTTTTCCTTTTCGGCTTAGTTTACCCGTATTTTCTCCGGATACATACCAAATATTGTTCTGATTATCAGCTTTCAGCAAACGAATATGATTGTTTATCCCGAGCGCTTTTTTGAAAACAGCATTCGGAGCCATTTTCTTTGAAATTTTATCCTGTTCATAAACACCTTTTGTTGTCCCAAAAAGTATCTGATTGTTTATTTTGAAAGTATTTAAAAACAAACTGGAAGGAAAACCATCTTTCTGATTGAAAAACTGAACATTAGAAACGGCATCAAATGTTTTGTTGAACTTTATTTTATAAATTCCTTTGTAACCGTGTGCAATCCAAATGTCGTCATTATTGGTTACAATAATTCTGCTGCTTTCCTCAAAGCCTTTTATTTTGTTCTGATAAACCCACGAACCATTGATTTTCTTTAGTAAATACAATCCTGTATAACCTCCAACGAGTAATAAATCGGGATGATTCGGAATAATAACGCCTTGCCAGGCACCATCAGTTTTTGCAATTAATTTAGCCGAAGTGCCATTTATTTCAAAAATTCCGTTTTTTTCAAAAGCTAAAATCGAATTTCCAAAAACACCAATATTCCAGACATTTTCAGACATTCCGTTGATATATTTGAAATGTGCATTTTCTCTTTTTCCATTTTTATACGCTTCCCAATCCATCCAGAATAAACCATTATCGGTTGCGATATACAATTTGTTCTGGTAAATCTGACTGCAGTATATTTTGGTTTCAGAATTTGAAGTATCCAAAATTCTCGACAAAGGCGAAGAAATCTGAATTAACGAAATACCTTCTTTCATGGTTACCCATAAATTGCCTTCTTTATCTGTTTTCAGGTTCGTGACATAGTCGTTTTGCAATCCCATTTGTTTGTCAATATGCTGAATTAGTTTCCCGGCACTATCCAGAACTACCAATCCGCTCTGACGCGTTCCAATTCCAAAATAGCCATCAGAAAGTAAAATCCCTGTTGAGATCTGATTTTGCTTCAGTATATAATCGGCTTCGGTAATCAATGGTTTTAACTGATTATCCTTATAAATGAAAAGTCCGTTTTTTTGAGTAAGTAACAGCAGACCTTTTTTGGTTGCTAAAATTTTTCTGATTTTCAATCCAATAAATTCTTCGCTATTGGGTAATGGAACTAAAACATTGCCTTTCAGTTTCAGCAAACCTTTAACATTATCACAAACATAAACACCATCAGCAACTTCAAAGAAATCATCAAATTTACCGTGAGATTGTATTATCTTGATTTTGTTATTTTTATAAATAAATATTCCGCCATAAGAGAGATAAATCACCTCATCACCCCGAATAACAGTATGGAAAACATCTCCAAAATTCCTGGCAGATTCCGGAAGTAACTTGACTAAAGAAGTATATTTATACTGCCCGTTTGGCAACTGCACAACATAACCAAAATCACCCTGTGCGCCAACATACATTTTGTCTTTTTTATCGATCGCGAGAGAACGAACCATGCTTTTGTTATCGGGCTGTGTAACGATATGCCATCGAACGCCGTCAAACTGCATGATTCCGAAATGATTGGCAAAAAACATCATGCCTTTTGAATCCTGCAGAACATCCCAATTTTCTGAAGCAGCTTTGTAATTTTTAGGGCTGTAATTGGTGATGAAAGGAACTCCAATTTTTTTAATCTGAGCATTAAAAAGTTGAGGCAAATAAAATATCGATAAAACTAAAAGTCTGCTTATATATTTCGTCATGTCATTTCGGTCTGTAGGTTATTTCATCGTGAATTTTTAAAAATCACAATCTTAAAAATGCTTCTTTGGGAAAAGCTATTCTTAAGTAAAAGACCTTTTTTAGTCACGTGTCATTAACAATTCAGCATTAATACACGAGTAAAAAAAAGAATGTCCTATTTCAAATATATAAAAATTTATTTTAATGCAACAAATTACATTAAACAATAAATATTTTGCAATGAGATTTTTGTAAAGGGTAAAAGGTTAAGTGTTAGAGGTTATGCGTTAGAACCTGAAACTTGAAACCTGAAACTTGAAACCTGAAACTTGAAACCTGAAACTTGAAACCTGAAACTTGAAACCTGAAACCTGAAACCTGAAACTTGAAACCTGAAACCTGAAAACCTGAAACTCTAAAAAAGCAAACCACTCAACTCCTTATAAGTATTAAAAAGTATTGCTCCTTCTTTTTCTAAATCTTCAGCATTATAATCATTGGCAAAACCATACACCTTAAAACCTCCTTTTGTTCCTGCCATTACTCCGGCGCGGCTATCTTCTACCACAATACAATCTTTTACTTCAAAATCCATTTCTTTGGCGGCATGCAGAAAAAGTTCCGGATCGGGTTTCCAGCTGTTAATTTCATAAGAGCTAAATATTCTGCCTTCAAATTTATCGAGTAAACCCACCGCTTCAAGATTTAAACGGATTTTATCAACCGGTCCGCTGGAAACCACACAATACGGGATTTCTAATTTTTCTATAAATTCAAAAACGCCTTCAATTGGGGTTACTTTTGTTTTAAAAGCTTCAAAACTTCTGCTGCGATATTCATTTTCAAAATCCTCCGGAAGTTTTTTGGCAATTGTTTCTTCTATATGTCTAAAACAGTCTTTTAAATTCCTGCCGTTAAAATTGCGATAAGCAGCTTCTATATTCATTTCAAAACCATGCTCAGCAGCCATTTCAAGCAATATGCCGTTTCCAATTTTCTCTGTATCTACTAAAACTCCGTCACAATCGAAAATAATACATTTCGTATTCATACTTATTCTTTTACTTTTTTATAAAATGAGAATTAAATCCCGGGGAATGTAAATTACGAAAAATATTCTGTTTAGCTCAAATTTCTTATCCTGCAAGGTTTTGAAAAACTTATAGATTTAAAAGAAGTTAAAATAAAATACCTACAAGGTTTTGAAAACCTTGCAGGTAGTGAACAGAAGTTTTATTTTATCATAACAATTTCACTACTAACAAGTTGTACATATTTACACCTATTATGTACTCTTAATTAGCTTTTGATTTGTACTTTTATGTGAAGTCAAAGCATAATTAATGAAAATTAAAACATCCGAATTTTGAAAAAACATCTTTTATTAACCGTAATTCTGGCTGGTAATTTTGCCATATACTCTCAGAACAAAATTGTTACCATTACCAATTCACTCTCTGTAGAGCGGGAATTTGAAACAATTGAACTTACTAAAAAAATACTCGGTTTGCCCTCTTCTGCAAAATTGGAAAATTATGCTGTTAAGGAAACGGCTTCGGGTTTCGTTTTAGAAAGCCAGGCTGTTGATAATGACGGGGACGGTGTAATGGATGTTTTATTATTTCAGCCCAAAATAAATGCAGCCTCTCAAAAAGAATTTTCAATTATTCCTTCTGATGCTTCATCGGAGTCAAAAAATATAAATTGCTATTCCAGATTTGTTCCGGAGCGCACCGACGATTATGCCTGGGAAAATAATAAGGTAGCGTTTAGGACTTACGGTCCTGTTGCCCAAAAAATGGTAGAAGATAATATTCCGGGCGGAACTCTGACAAGCGGAATTGATGCCTGGCTCAAAAGAGTTGATTATCCGATTATCAATAAATGGTATGAAAAAGCCACTAACGGAACCGGAACGTATCATAAGGATACTGGCGAAGGTCTGGATAATTTTCACGTAGGTGACAGCCGCGGAATTGGCGGAATTGCAGTAAACGTTGACGGAAAATACTATTTTTCAAAAAACTTTATCAGCTGGAAAACCATTACCACAGGGCCTATCAGAACAAGTTTTATCCTGACGTATGCAGATTGGGATGCCAAAGGCAATAAAATTACAGAATCTAAACTCATCAGTCTTGATTACGGAAGTTACCTTTCGCGCTTTGAAATTGCAATTACGGGTACTAAAAATATTGCAGCCGGAATAACGCTTCATGACAAAAAAGGGACGATTGGAACAAATCTTAAAGAAGGCTGGTTAAGCCATTGGGAACCTATTGATGATTCTGAAATCGGAACCGGTTTGGTTGCCCCGAAAGGAACTCTAACTAGTTTTGATAATCATGTTACGGATGAAAAAGATTTAAGTAACCTCTATGGAAATTTAAAAGTAAAACATAATAAAGCGATTTATTATGTTGGTTTTGGATGGAAAAAAGGAAGTCCGTTCCAAACCCAAAAAGAATGGGAAGTTTATTTAAGTTCTTTTGCCCAAAAAATAAATAATCCGTTGATTGTTAAGGTAAAGAAATAATTCTGAGGAATCACATATTTTCATATTCACAGTTCGTATTTTGTTAGTGAGATTACTTCTTTCCTTGCCATATTTCAGCATAGCCCAAGGTTTCAACCTTGGAAGACGTTGTGGCAATATATCGTTAATTTCATATGTACCAAAGGTTGAAACCTTGGGCTATGGTAAATATTGAAGATTATTTTTACGAAATCTCTAGTGAGATGCTTCTTTGCTTACAATAACTTATTTTCCTGCCGGAAAATAATTTTCCTTCAAAATAATTTCCAAAGGAATATAATGCGTGCTTTCTACCGTTTCCTGTAACACCAGTTTTTTATATAAATAATTGATTCCCATATACCCCTGCTCTTCGGGTCTTTGGTTGATTAAGAAATCGATGATTCCTTTATTGAGGTATTCTATATTTTCTTTTAACAAATCGTAGCCAATAATTCTAACGCCTTTTATATTGTTTTTTTCTAAAAATCCCGCCACGATATAGGCTCTGGAATTAGGAACAAAAATGCTGTTTATTCCCGAAAACGTATCCATATGTAGCTGATCAATTCCCGAATCTTTTATGGTTACTTCAGAAAACTTAAAGTTGGTCAGCTCATCGTGATCTTTAAAAAAAGAATAAAATCCGTCGATTCGTTGCAGATAGACAGAAGTACTTTCTATTTCCCTTGCTATTTTAAAAATCAAAACCTGTCTTTCATTTTTAACCGCAAAACTAATCAGCCTTCCGGCCAGATAACCACTCTGAAAAGCATCCTGTCCAACATAAGCATGTTCCTGACTGATTTTGATATTGGAGTCTATCATCACTACCGGAATATTTTTTTTTTCATATTCATTTAAGAACCGGACCGATTCTTCATAAAATATTGGGGCAAATAGCAAACCGTCGCATTCATAATCCAAAACTTTTTCGACTGATTCTTTAAAAGACGTTGTATTAAAATCGTAGAAAAAATAATCCAGTACAACTCCAAATTTTCCAAACTCCAAAGCAGCTCTTTCAATTCCGGTGATCTGGCTTTTCCAGTATTCCAGATTTTCATACTTAGGCAAAAAGACAGCAAAACGAAACTTTTTGTTTAGCGCCAGATTGCTTGCCAGAATATTTCGTTTGTAACCGTATTTTTCAATGATGGCATTTACTTTATCTACATTTTCCTGCGCAACCTGTCCCCGATTATGAATTATCCGGTCAACAGTTCCAGGTGAAACATTGGCTAATTCTGCTATTTTTTTTATCGTTATGATATACTTTGTCTTTAAGTTAAAATGATTCCGTAAACGTGTAAAATTAATTTTTTTTGTCAAAGATAAATTGTTTTAGTTAACTTTTTCTATACATTTGTAAAAATCCGTGTGCGTACACGAAAAAAAACACAAAAGCTGTTTTGAGGAGATAAAAACACTTAAACACAACATAATCAACACACTGTAAAATGATAATTGATTCATTACAAAATGCCGCAAAATATTATGCTTTGCATCCTAATTTCAAAAAAGCTTTTGATTATGTCAGTCAAAATGACATCTCAAAATTGGAAGAAGGTGCTTTTGAAATCACAGAAGGTTTAAAAATAATTGTGATTGCCGGCCAGGGAACAACCAGAGAAGAAAGTATAAAAGGTTTTGAATGCCACGATAAAAACATTGACATTCAGATTTCGATACAAGGGCCCGAAACTTTTGCGTGGAAACCAAGAGAGAAATGCGTAAGTCCGAACGGAGATTATAATGATGAGAGAGATGTACGTTTCTTTCATGATGCACCGGATATGTTTTTTCAATTACAGGAAAACCAGTTTGCAATCTTATTTCCCGATGATGTACACGCTGCGATGATTGGAGATGGTCTATTAAAAAAAGTCGTTTTTAAAGTAAAAATATAAGTTATGAGTACCATTCAGAATTCAATAGATGTTATTGTAAAACAAGGAATTCTTCCTTTGTATTTCAATGCCAGTGAAGAGAAAAGTATAGCAATACTAAAAGTGTTGTATAAAGCCGGAATCAAAGCGGTTGAGTATACAAGCCGTGGGCCTGAAGCCCTGTCTAATTTCAGGAAAATGGTTGAAGTACGAAATGCCGAATTGCCGGGAATGCTTTTGGGAATTGGTACCATCAAAAATATTGAACAGGCACAGGAATTTTACAATATTGGCGCCGATTTTTTTATAAGCCCGGGTTTTGTTGCCGAAGTTTCAGATTTCTTACGAAGCAAAGAGGTTTTGTATGCTCCGGGATGTATGACGCCTACCGAAATTATTACAGCAGAAAATGCGGGAGTTAAATTTATCAAGCTGTTTCCGGGAAATATATTAGGCCCGGATTTCCTGAGCGGTATAAAAGATATTTTTCCAAACCTGATTTTTATGCCTACCGGTGGTGTAGATACTACTTTGCAAAGTATTGAAAGCTGGTATTCAGCAGGAGTTTCGGCAGTTGGAATGGGAAGCAAACTCATCAGCAAAAAACTAATGGATTACGATGCTTACGATACCATAGAAAAAGAAACTTTACGGGTTTTGGATTTAATTGAAACCGTAAGAAATAAGTAAAAAAAATAAAAATCATATTATAAAAATGGATTCAATATTTAATCTTAAAGGAAAAATTGCCCTTATTACAGGTGGTGCCGGAGTATTGGGAAGCAACTTTGCAAACGTTTTGGCCAAACAGGGCGTAATTACCGGAATCGTTTCCCAGTCAATCGAAAAAGCAAATAATACGGTTGCAGCCATACAAAAAAATGGAGGACAGGCATTTGCGATACAAGCCAATGTATTAAACAAAGAAGAATTAGAAAAGGCAAAAGATTTTATTGTTGAAAAATACGGCCGGCTGGATATTTTGATTAACGCAGCCGGAGGAAATATGCCGGGCGCAACAATCAGACCTGATCAGGCGATTTATGACTTACAAACAGAAGATTTACAGAAGGTTGTCGATTTGAATATCATCGGAACGATGCTTCCTTCGCAGGTTTTTTCAGAACTTTTTGCAAAACAAAAACAGGGCATTATTATTAATATTTCATCAGCGTCAGCGCAAAGACCGTTAACGAGAGTCGTAGGCTATTCCGCTTCAAAGGCAGCGATAGATAATTTCACACAATGGATGTCTGTTGAGCTGGCCTCAAAATATGGTGAAGGAATTCGTGTAAATGCTATTTCTCCAGGCTTTTTTATCGGAGAACAAAACCGTGCTTTATTACTGGAACCGGATGGAAAATTAACACCAAGAGGCGAAAAAATCATAGAGCATACCCCAATGGGAAGATTCGGAACACCGGAAGATATTGACGGAGCGCTTTTATTCTTATGTAGTGATATGTCAAAATTCGTAACCGGAACAATCCTGAAAGTTGACGGCGGATTTGCTGCCACAAGTATTTAAAAATAACCCCCAAATATAATATAATGGAACAAACGTTAAGATGGTTCGGCCCAAACGACCCGGTTTCTTTACAAGATATTTTACAAACCGGCGCCACCGGAATTGTAACTGCATTACACCATATTCCAAATGGACAAGTATGGGAAATTGATGAAATAATAAAAAGAAAAGTTGAAATCGAACATAAGGATGGTGATCCTAAAAACGGAGCTTCAGGCCTGATATGGTCCGTTGTAGAAAGTATTCCGGTTCACGAAGATATTAAAAAACAAACGGGGCATTATCTTCAATACATTGAAAACTATAAAGAAAGCATTAGAAATCTGGCTTTGTGCGGCATAAAATGCATCTGCTATAATTTCATGCCGGTTTTGGACTGGTCAAGAACCGATTTATCATATGAAGTGGCAGACGGATCGAAGGCTTTGCGGTTTGACATCAATGCTTTTGCTGCTTTTGAATTGTTTATTCTGAAAAGACCGGGCGCAGAAAAAGAATATTCTTTGGAGCGAATTCAAAAAGCCAGAAACCATTTTGACGCAATGTCTGATGATCATAAAGTAAAACTACAGCAAAACATTCTTGCCGGACTTCCGGGTGCAGAAGAAGCCTATACTGTCGAAGATTTTCTGATTACGCTAAGCGGTTACAACCATATTGACAGACAAAAATTAAAAGATAATCTTTTCTACTTTTTAAGAGAAATTATTCCTGTAGCAGAAAAAGCAGGCGTTCTGATGGCCATACATCCTGACGATCCTCCCTACCCGATTTTAGGATTACCAAGAGTCGTAAGTACCGAAGAGGATTTGATTGAACTTATGGGGGCGATTGATTCCAAATCAAACGGATTTACAATGTGTACCGGTTCTTATGGTGTGAGGGCTGATAATGATTTACCGGGAATCGTAAGACGTCATGGTGATAAGATGAATTTTATTCACTTAAGAAGTACGGAGCGCGATAAAGAAGGCAGTTTCTACGAAGCCAATCACTTAGAAGGAGATGTTGATATGTACGAAGTCGTAAAAGCGATTGTAGAAGTAGAAAAAAGAAACGGCAGTAATTTGCCAATGCGTCCTGACCACGGGCATCAGATGCTGGATGATTTAAAGAAAAAAACAAATCCGGGATATTCAGGAATTGGCCGATTAAGAGGTTTAGCCGAATTACGCGGACTTGAAATGGGGATTAAAAGATCTATGTAACATTATAAATTTTATAAGTAATGTTAAAAAAATCTCGCAAAGCCGCAAAGTCGCAGAGAACGCAAAAACTTTGCGCTTTTGCGACTTTGCGAGATTAAAATAAACTAGTTTGAGAATTGACCACTCTCAACTTATCACAAAAAAAATGCTTCAAACAACTAACTATCATGACTTTCAAAAACCAACACATCGGAAAATACCGGAATATCTACGGTATTTTTACTCTTTTTTTATTTATTCCTTTACCTTCAATTAGTCAGGAATTACCAAAAATCCTGAACCAACAAAAATCATCAGCTAATTACCTTCCTGATTTTAGCTATGCCGGATATCATTTTAGCGAAAAAAAACTTCCTGATTTTCAGGGTAAAATTGTAAATGCAACCGATTATGGCGTAAAGGCAAATGACGATTTAGACGATTCTAAAGCACTTTTAAAAGCGATAAAAGCAGCCAATTCCGTAGAAGGAAATGTTATCCTGCAATTACCTGCCGGAAGGATTATCCTAAGTGATATATTGTATATCGAAAGAAGCAATTTTGTGCTTCGCGGTGCCGGTTCAGGAGAAAACGGAACAGAAATTTACTGTCCCAGGCCAATGATGTATCTCAAAGATCCTGAGGCTTTGGCAGAATTAAGAGAATATCTTACCACTTTTGATAAAAGACAAAGAGAAAAGGAAAATAATATCGATTTGCCTTTTTCACAATATGCCTGGTCGGGAGGCTTTATCTGGACACAAATTCCGAATGAACGGGTCAAATCCTATCTGGACAAATACGAGCCGACTCCAACTGTCTTAGCCAAAGTCAGCCATGGAACTATGGGCGAACACACTATAACGGTTTCTGATGTAAACGGACTGAAAGCGGGAGATGTAGTAGAGTTGGAATTGTTTAATAAAGACGGTGAAAATGGCGAAATCATCAAAGATTTGTACAAAGGCGCCAATGTGAAACCGGGATCTCACCACTGGCAATTTCCAAAATTACCAATTGTAAGACAACAGGTAGAAATCACTAAAATTTCAGGTTCTAAAGTAACATTAAAAACACCGCTTACTATTTCAATAAAACCAGCTTATCAGGCACAATTAGCAGAATGGAAACATCTGAACGAAGTCGGAATTGAGAATCTTCGTTTTACATTTCCTGACATTCCGAGAGTGGCACATCATGTTGAACCGGGAAATAATGGTATTTTCCTGACACGTGTTTTTAACAGCTGGGTAAAAAATGTCGTCATAACCAATGCTGACAGCGGAATTCTGGCGGAAGAAATAGCCAACGTTACTATTCAGGATATCGTTACCGACGGAAACCATATGGCGCATTATACCGTAACTTTAGGCGGAGTTCATAATGTTTTGGTTCAGAATCTAAAGGTTTACAACAAAGCTGTTCATCCCTTGAGTTTCAATACATTTGCGACCAAAAATGTATATAAGGATTGTGAAGTTTTTGCAGATCCTGTTCTAGATCAGCATTCGGGTGCTAATCATCAAAATTTGTTTGATCATATTACGGTGCATTTTAGTCCGGATCAAAAGAACAGTTATGCTTTATTTGGCGGCGGCGGTGCTGATTACTGGAAACCTTCACACGGGCCATACAGTACTTTTTGGAATCTGAATGTTCAGGTTTCAAATCCGGAAGAAATAACAAAACCTGTATTGCTTTACGGAATGAAAGACGGCCCATTCGCCAGAATTATTGGTGTGAACGGAAATGCTAAATTCGAAGTAAAATACGAACCGGATCCTTATATCGAGTTTCTGAATCAGTCAATGGAGAAAGTTCCTTCGTTGTATGATTATCAGCTGCAAAAAAGATTAAAGTAAGTTTTTGCGTAAAGTTATAATCTCGCAAAGTCGCAGAGTCGCAAAGTTTTTTATACTAAACTTTGTTTTTAAAGTCTAGTTTATCATCCTGACGAAGGAAGGATCTTCGCGAGTAGCTCCGCAATCTAATCGACAATCATTGTAGAGTTACTAACGAAGATCCTTCCTTCGTCAGGACGACAAAAATGAGGATAAATGTATAAGAACGAGAAGAATACTTAACTTAAAAACCTTAGCGCCTTAGCGCCTTTGCACCTAAAAAATAAATGCTATGAAAAGAATAATAGCTCTTCTAGTCCTCACCCTTATTAGTGGAAATATATTTTCCCAGAATAAATACCGCCTTAAAAATATCTCTACCACCGACGGGCTTTCTCAGAGTTCTGTTATTGCCATACATCAGGATAAATTTGGGCAGATGTGGTTTGGAACCCGCGACGGTCTGAATAAATATGATGGAAGCAAATTTACCATTTTCCGAAATGATGCCTTTGACAAAACGACTATCAGCAACAATGATATTCTGGCAATCGAAGAAGATAATTCGGGAAAATTATGGGTCGGAACGTACAATGGACTTAATTGTTATGATCCTGTTTCTAATGTATTCAAAAGATATTTGCATAACAATACGAATCATACCATTAGCAGCAACGCCGTTTGGTGCATAAAGGAAATTGGTAACGAACTGTGGTTTGGTACTTCAAAAGGACTGAGTATCCTGAATAAAAAAACAAATCTTTTTTCCTCTGTTTTTCATTCCGATACAGATATTTCTACTTTACCCAGCAATAATATTTTAAACATTATAAAAAATAAAAAAGGAGAAATCTGGATTGGAACCACAAAAGGTTTATGCAAACTTGTAAGCCGAAAAAACGGCAAACTGACTTTCAGAAATTATCCTTTAAATCCTGCTGTTCTCCTTAATGTGCAGGCAATTGCAGAAGATTCGAAGGGAAATTTATGGATTGGTACAAAAAACAAAGGACTATTGAAACTTGACGGATCTACAAACAAGTTTGTCCCTTTTTTACCAGCTGACAAATACGCAGAAATAAATCCGGACATTCGTTCTTTGGTTTTTGACAAAGAAGGTTCTTTATGGATTGGTGCTTACGACGGAATTTACATATACGGCAAAAATAAAAGCCTCGAAAAAATCAATAACAGCAATAACAATAACGGAATTGATAAGGTAAAATCAGTGTTTGTTGATAAAAAAGGTTCTGTCTGGATTGGCTGTTATTACAAAGGTGTCAATATCTGGGATGTTTCTAATGTCAATTTCTCGAATTACAATCAGAATTCAAAAAAGATTCCGATGAGTTTTGATGTAGTGAGTTCGATCATTGCAGACAAAAACAAAAATATTTATTTTGGTACAGAAGGCGGCGGAATAACCATTTATAATCCAACTACTTCTGCTACGACTTATATCAATAGCAAAACCGGGCAAACAAATAAAAACGACATCAAGTCAATGTGTCTGTCTGAGGACAATGTGTTGTGGATTGGAACTTTCTCTAAAGGAATTTCGGCTTATAATACGATTTCAAAAAGAATTGAAGACAACCGGATTTCTCCTGAACTAAGTGAAATTTTAAAAGAAACCGGCGTTTATTCGATTAAAACAGCACCAAACGGAATTGTCTGGATTGGAACTTTTGGTAAAGGTCTGGTCCGCTACAATTCAATTAATAAAACTTTTGAAATAATCGGAAACGATAACACAAAACCTTATTTCCTGACCAATAATATAATACGAACTATTTTGGCTGACAAAAAAAATAATCTTTGGGTTGGCAGTCAAAACGGGCTTAATCGTATTTCACTGAATAATTCCAAACCAAACCATTATTCGATTCAGCATTACTTTTACGACAGTTCTTCTTTATCCGGAGATGATATTCTGACTTTGTTTGAGGATAGCGGTAATAAAATCTGGGTCGGGACAAAAGCAAAAGGCCTTTATTATTTTGATGGGAAAAAATTCAATAAAATCAATTTAAGAATCGGCAATACGGTTATAACTTCTATACATTCGATTTTAGAAGATGACGACAAAAATCTTTGGATCAGCAGTAATCAGGGAATTATAAAATATAGTACTACTCAAAAAACAGTTGTTCTGTACGATCAGAAAGACGGTTTGGCAAGTAACGAATTCAACGATAATTCTTCATTAAAACTGGATTCAGATAAATTTTATTTCGGAAGCCCTTCCGGTGCCACTTATTTTGATGCCAAAAAAATATCGATCAATAATTATGCGCCTCAGGTTTTAATTACCAACCTGAAAATTAAAAATGAAACAATTAACCCAAATGATACAGCCGAAATTTTAGAGAAAAGCATTGGTTATACCCAAAACATCACCCTGGATTATGACAAAGCCAATTTCTCAATCAGTTTTGCAATTCCGAATTACATCCGGTCCAAAAATAACCAGTACAGTTACCGCCTGATTGGTCTGGAAAATAACTGGACCACAACCAAAAACAGCGAAGCAATTTTTGCCATCCAGAATCCCGGAACTTATATTTTTGAAGTAAAGGGTGCCAATAACGACAGCGTATGGAACAGTGCTCCTACTACACTCACGGTCACTGTAAATCCCGCACCGTGGCGAAGCATCTGGGCTTTTTTATTGTACGGAATCCTAATCGGCCTGGCATTATATGGTTTGATGTGGATTATAAAATCGAAAGCCCGATTAAAACAAAAATTAGAACTGGAATACCTCGAAACCAAACGCATCGAAGAAAACAACCGGGCAAAACTGGATTTCTTTACAAATATTTCACACGAGTTCAGAACGCCCCTGACATTGATTCTCGGGCCGTTACAGCAAATATTGGCCGATTATAACGGCACCAACGAAATGTACAAAAAGCTGCTGGTAATAGAAGGAAGTGCCAATCATCTTTTAAGCCTGATCAACAGACTGATGGATTTCAGGAAACTCGAAAATCATCAGGTCACACTGGAATCTGCCAACGGAAATATTGTGAAATTTGCCCGTGAAATTTTTCTTTCTTTTATTGAATATGCCAAAGACGGTGGTTATAACTATACTTTCGAATCTTCAGAAGAAGAAATCCTGGTTTATTTTGACCGTTACAAACTGGAGCGCGTTTTCTATAATTTGATTTCGAATGCTTTTCGGTACACTCCAAAAGGCGGAAACATACATATCAAAATCAGTCATGATGATGCCAGCTTATTTATCGCTGTAGAAGATTCAGGCGTTGGAATTGCAGAACAGCATATTGACAAAATTTTTGATTTGTTTTTTGAAATTCCGATGCACAACAATGTTCAGAAAAACTATAATAAAGGAACAGGAATTGGCTTGTCAATTGTAAAAAACATTGTAAAACTTCATAAAGGAAACATCGATGTTGTCAATAAAAAATCATCCGAAGGGGTAATCTTTACGGTGACACTTCCGCTGGGCAGCGCACATCTTCAGGAAAGTGAAATCATTAAAGATTTTAAAATCAGTGATGATATCGAACAGTATACATCTCAGCTTGAAACCGCTGAAATAACGGAACATGAAGACATTGACGATTTTATCGTGAATGGAGAAAAACAAACTATTCTGCTTGTTGAAGATCATAAGGTCTTGCGAAACTTTATGAAAAACCTGCTTAAAAAAGAATATAATATTATTGTAGCAGACAACGGAAAAACTGCTTTGGAAAAAGCACTTCAATATGCTCCGAATCTGATTATCAGCGATGTTATTATGCCCGAAATGGTGGGCACAGAGCTTTGTTCTAAAATAAAGGAAAACCTGAAAACCAGCCATATTCCGGTAATATTGCTGACTTCGAGATCTTCTTTGGTGTATAAATTTGAAGGACTGGAAAGCGGTGCTGACGATTATATCAGTAAACCTTTTAATTTAACCGAATTTAAACTGCGAGTAAAAAACCTGCTGAATTCAACAGAAAGGCTGAAAGCTAAATTTTCCAGTGAAGACCATTTTGTGCCTTCTGAAATAACGGTTTCTTCGCTTGACGAGGAATTATTAAAAAAGGCATTCAAAATTGTGGAAGATAATATTTCGAACGAGCAATTTGATATTCCGTTTTTCTGCTCAGAACTGGGAGTAAGCCGTACGATGTTATTTTTAAAAATAAAAGCATGGACGAATTTTACGCCAAATGAATTTATTCATGAAGTACGATTAAAACGTGCCGCCCAATTATTAGAATTAAACAAATTAAACGTTTCTGAAGTCAGTTATAAAGTCGGTTTTAACAATCCGAAATACTTTAGCAAATGCTTCCAGAAAAGATATGGAGAAACTCCGTCACAATTTGCTGACAAATTTTCCAAACCAATGTCTGTATTTTAAAAAATCCAGTGTTTTCAAGGCTTTAAAAAAGGGTATCTGTATTTTTAGATACCCTTTTTTGTATTTCTATATCGTTTTCGGCTTATACATTTGTCATATGAAATTCAAAAAAACAAAATTCATATTACTACAAATTCTATTCATGATGTTAATAATAGGAATGAGTTTATTGCTTTTTTATTTTATCTAACATTAACCTTAAACCAAAAATGAATGTTTACAAACCAAAAAATTAAGCCGCTTAAATGGTGCTTTCTGGTAGTCTTATTACTTGGAAACATTGTTATGAATGCACAGGAGAAAAAAGTCACCGGAAAAGTTACTTCCAGTGAAGACTTACTCGGACTTCCTGGTGCCAATGTGTATGTCAAAGGATCTTCTGTGGGAGGATCTACAGATATGGACGGAAATTATTCTGTTTTCGTTTCAGAAAAAAATGCTGTTTTGGTCTTCAACTTTGTAGGATATCAGACAGTTGAAATTCCGGTGGGCAACAAAACTGTGGTAAACGTGAGTTTAAAACCAGATACCAAAAATCTTGAAGAAGTAATTGTTGTGGGTTACGGTACCCGTAAAAAAAGCGACATTACAGGTTCAGTTTCTTCGGTAACGGCAAAAGAACTTACGGCTTATCCTTTGCTAAATGCAGAACAGGCTTTACAGGGGCGCGCCGCGGGTGTTGCTGTACAGTCTAACAATGGTGGTGAACCGGGAGCTCCTGTAAAAATCAGGGTTCGTGGAGGAACGTCTATCAATGCGAGTGGAGATGCTCTTATTGTGGTAGATGGTTTTGCAGGTGTTTCAATGCCGGCGCCTCAGGATATTGCGTCTATAGAGGTTCTGAAAGATGCTTCTGCAACTGCAATCTACGGATCCAGAGGTTCCAACGGGGTTATTATGGTAACCACCAAAAAAGGAAAACCAGGAAAACCGGTAATCGAAATCAGTAACTCAACTTCTATACAAACTGTTAACAACAAACTGCATTTATTAAACGCAGATCAGTTTGTAGCGTACAGAAAAAGTTTTACCACACACACTGCAGCCGGCGAAAACACAGACTGGCAGGATGTTATCTATCGTGACGGAATGGTTTCGAATACACAATTGTCTTTCTCGGGTGGTTCTGATAAAGTAAGATATTATGTTTCCGGAACTTATTTTAATCAGGACGGGGTTGTAATCAATTCAGGAATTGACAAATACACTATTGTAAGCAATCTTGAAGCTGATCTTACTGATAAGTTTAAAGTGGGTTTAAACACTTTTCAAAGCAAACAAAACAAAGAAGGAATTATCAGCCAGACTGGTGCGGGCGGTACGGGTGCTGCGGGTGTAATTGCTTCAGCATACCGATTTATGCCGGATAAAGGAATTTATAATGCTGATGGCACATATACTTCTACAGCGCCAATCGGAGACGATATTGATAATCCGTACGCTACTGCGATGGAGAATATTTTAGAAACTGTTTCTATTGTAAACAGAAATAATTTCTTTGCTTCTTATCAAATTACAAAAGATCTGAATTTCAAAACTACTTTAGGTTTAACCGATAATAATTCACAAACCGGAAGATTTACACCTTCTACTTTGATTGCAGGGAAAAACATTAAGGGAGAAGCTTCTGTAAACAACACCAGATTTTCTTCTTTCCTGACAGAGAATTATTTGACTTTCAAACGTGAAATTATCGAAAAAGGAGTTCTGACCGTATTGGGAGGTTATTCATACCAAAAGAATAAAAACGAAAGTTCGTATGCCGCTTCAAGAGGATTTTTGACGAATACAAACTCATACCGCAATTTAGGGGCAGGAACTGTATTCTTAAAACCGGATTCTAATTTATCAGAAACAGAATTGATTTCTGCTTTCGGAAGGTTGAATTTCGATTATGATGATAAATATTTACTAACGTTTACTGCCAGACGAGATGGTTCTTCAAGCTTTAGTAAAAACTACAAATACGGAACTTTCCCATCCGGAGCTATTGGATGGAATGTTAGTAAAGAAAATTTCTTAAAAGACAGCAAAACAGTTTCAAACCTTAAATTAAGAGCAAGTTACGGAGCAACTGGTAACCCGTCTATCGGTGCCTATTCTACGCTTTCAAGATTCTCTGAAATTTATGATGTGAGCGGTGACGTAATTGTAAATGCAGTTCAGCTGACTTCATTGGACAATCCTAACTTAAAATGGGAAACTTCATACCAACAGGATTACGGAATTGATTTAGGTTTATTTGATAACAGAATCAGCCTTACAGCAGATTATTATAAAACGATTACCAAAGATTTATTATTCAACAGACCGCTTCCGGGAGTTTCAGGAATTGCTTCACAGCTTCAGAACGTGGGTGAATTAGAAAACAAAGGATGGGAACTTGGAATTAATACTAAAAACTTTATTGGGGCAGATTTTACGTGGTCAACAAGTTTTAATATTTCTTCAAACAAAAACAAAGTACTGAAACTAGCTGATAACAAAGACCTTTTGATTAACTCTGCTCCGGGTCACTTCCTGGCAACAGAATCACAGATTTTAAGAGTCGGACAGCCGGTTGGATCTTTCTTTGGGTTTGTTTATGACGGTGTAATCCAACAGGGAGAAACTGTTTTACCAGGTAACTTTGAAACTGCTCCGGGTGGCGAAAAATTCAGGGATGTAAACGGTGACGGAAAATTAGATTCACAGGACAAAACGATTATCGGGAATCCAAATCCGGATTTCATCTTCGGTTTGAACAATGATTTCACTTATAAAAACCTGGATTTAAATATCTTCTTTCAGGGATCACAGGGTAATCAGATTTTGAACTATACTTTGATGGAACTGGCATCAGGAAACAACAATGCTACAACTGAAGTACTGGATGCATGGACTCCAACCAATACCGATACAAATGTTCCTGCCAACGCTGCAAGAACAAAAAGAATTACATCAAGATTTGTTTACGATGCAAGTTACATCCGTTTAAAAAACATCTCTATAGGATATAGCTTAAGCGAAAAAATTGTTTCGAAAATAGGATTAAGCAAAGTTCGTTTTTACATCAGTGCACAAAACCTTTGGACGATTACAGATTATCCGGGTTCAGATCCTGAAACCAATTACTTAAATGACACCAATTCAAGAAGTAATACCAATTTAGGATTGGATTACGGAGGTTATCCAAACGTAAAAACGTTTACAGCAGGATTTAATGTAAAATTTTAGTCTAATAAAAAATATTATGAAATCGCCAGGATTCAAAATCAAATAGCACAACTCAGAATGGCGATTCCATATTCCGTTAAAAAACAAATATTATCCACATATGAAAAAATATATAGCTTTTCTTTTCTTCGGAACACTCGCTTTCTTTAGCTGTTCTGATCTGGAAGAACATCCGGTAGGAATTATTCGTCCAGAAAACTTTTTCAACAATACAGACGATTTGCAGGCAGCTGTAAACGGAAGTTTTGCCAATATTGCTCACAATAATTATTGGGGAAGAGAATTTACAATTGCATTAATGCTTAGAGATGACATGGCCGATATTGGCGACAGAACTACTCAGGCAGCACGTATTGATGTAAATGACATGAATATGAACGATACCAATGCACTTGTGGCCAACTTCTGGCCTCAGTCGTATGTAATCATTACAGCAGCAAATCAGGCTATTGAAGGTGCTAAAAAAACACCCGGAGATCCTGCAAAAGTAAACGCGATTGTGGCACAGGCTTATTTTGCAAGAGCTTTTACTTATTACCATTTAGTACGCCTTTTTGGAGACATTCCATACATTGATTTTGTTGTAAACGATGTTTCTCAGGTAAACTCTTTAAGCAGAACCAAAGAAGCTGATGTTTATCCAAAAATTATTGCCGATTTAGAATTTGCAAAACAATGGCTGGATGACAAGCCAAAAGTAAAAGCGGTTCCGGGTAAAGCTACTGCAGCAGGATATCTGGCTTCTGTATATTTAACCCTTAAAAATTATCAAAAAGCATATGATGAAGCCAAATTTGTAATTACAAATGAAGCCAAGTTTGGTTTAGGATTAGATGCCGATTTTCAGGATTTGTTCAATGCTACAAAGGCGGCATCATTAAAAGAACCTTTGTTTACAATTGATTTTAACAACCTGACATCAGGTAATTATGGTCAGGATTATACGGCATTTTTTACCGGTTCTTTAAAAGACGATAGCTACAGCTACGGTCAGGGGTTTTCTGTGGCTGTGCCATCTCTGAAAGTTTTCAACACCTGGGATCAGAGAGATTACAGAAGAGCGGTAAGTTTTGATACTATCATCAGAAAGAAAACCGGACCTGGGGGTTCATTACAAATTTACCCTTCCAGTGATAACGAAAAAGCACCTCGCCCCCATATTGCCAAATATTATCGTTTTCCAGGAAAAGCAGGTGCCAACGGAAGAACTTCTCAGCACAACTACATCACCATGCGTTACGCCGAGGTATTATTGACTGCTGCTGAAGCTTTAAATGAAATTACTCCGGGAACTACAGAAGCTGACGGTTATGTTAACAGAGTTCGTGCAAGAGCCAGAAATAAAGCCGGTAAGCAGGTTTCTTTTCCTGCAAATGTAACTCCGGGTTTATCTCAGGCTGATTTCAGGAAAATGGTTATTGACGAAAGAAGATTAGAACTGGCTTTTGAATATATCAGATGGTATGACATCAAAAGGCTTCAGAATGGTCCAGAAGTATTTGGTCCGAACGGTTTAGAACCGCATGCTAATTTTGATCCTGCAAAAGATTATTTATGGCCTTTGCCGGGAACTGAGTTGGCAATAAATCCTAATCTGGCTCCTAATAACCACGGTTATTAAAGCCTTATATCTTAAATTTACTTATGAATAAAGTTAATCACATATTATTTATTCTTGGGTTTGCACTGCTGTTTTCAGCGTGCAAATCCAAAAATAATGTTCAAACCAATTCAGCTTCAGATTCCAATAATCTTCTTGAAACCCGTTACAGAATGATGATGGAATATCCTGTAGATTCTATGTCAATGCCACGCAGCATGACCATAAAATCCAATCTCATAAAGAAAGTACCTTCGCGAGATTGGACAAGTGGTTTTTTTGCCGGAAACTTATGGCAATTGTACCGATTAACAGGAAATTCAGATTATAAAAAACAGGCCGAAAAGTGGACTCCTTTTAGTAAAAAAGAAAGTGTAAACAGAGGTTCGCACGATGTTGGTTTTAAAGTTTTCTGCGCTTTTGGCGAAGGCCTGAAAGTCGAAAAAAACAGCGATTACGAGCAAACAATCATCAAGGGAGCCGAAACTTTATGCACGCGTTTTGACGAAAAAGTGGGTGCAATCCGTTCCTGGGATTTCAATAAAGAAATCTGGGATTATCCGGTTATCATTGATAATATGATGAATCTGGAATTACTTTTTGAAGCATCCAAATTATCAGGCAACAAAAAATACCATGATATTGCTGTACAGCATGCCAATACCACGCTAAAAAATCAGTTTAGAAAAGACAACAGTTGTTATCACGTTATTGATTATAATCCGGCTACGGGTGCTGTCAGAAAAAAAACAACTTTGCAAGGGTATAATGATGATTCTGTGTGGGCACGCGGTCAGGCCTGGGCAGTTTACGGATTTACTATGTCGTACCGATATACTAAAGACAAAGCCTATATCGATCAGGCAGAAGCCACTGCAGCCTTTTTTATGACAAATAAAAACCTGCCCGAAGACGGGATTCCGTATTGGGATTTTAAAGATCCGGCAATTCCAGATTCAGCACGCGATGTTTCTGCCGCAACTATAATGGCGTCTGCTTTATATGAACTTTATGGTTATACCAAAAATGAACGTTATCTCGCTTTCGCGGATAAAATAATCAGGACTTTACATTCGGAAAAATACATTTTAAACAAAGAAATCAATGCACCTTTTATTCTCGATCACAGTACCGGCAACTGGCCAAAACATGATGAAATCGATGAACCTATAGTCTATGCCGATTATTATTTTCTGGAAGCATTATTAAGAAAAAAAGACTTATAACATATGAGAAAACAACCTTACCACTATAAGTCTTTTTTTGCGTTAGTTTTTGTTTTTCAGTTTTGTCTGGGCAGCGTTTTTGCCCAGACAAAAACTATAATGCGGACAAAAATGAATATTAATGATAATTGGCTTTATTTAGAAAACAACACTCCAAACCTAAATGATGCTCAAAAAGCAGTCAACTGGACCGGAATAAATTTACCTCACAGCTGGAACAGCGAAGATGCCACAGACTTAAATCCGGGCTACAGACGTGATGCTAGCTGGTATCAGAAAAAATTAAACGTTCGTCAAATTGATAAGGACCAACGCTATTTTTTATATTTTGAAGGATCTAATGTAACCACCAGAGTATATGTAAACGGAACAGAGGCCGGTGGACATATCGGCGGTTATATCGGATTCACAATTGACGTTACCCAATATATCAAAGCCGGAAACAATGAGATTTTTGTTCGCGTTGATAATAGTTATGATATCGAAATTATCCCGTCCCAAAAAAGTGACTTTTTTATTTATGGAGGAATTACACGTGATGTCTGGTTTTTATCCAAATACAAAACCAACATTGATAACCTGAAAATTTCAACTCCCGAAGTATCGGCTAAAAAATCTTCCTTAAACGTTATTGCATCCACTATCAATCCTGATAATGCCAAAGAACTTTCATTAACGGTAGTTTTGAAAAATCCGAAAGGGAAAAAGGTCGCGAGTAAAACAGTTCCGGTTACGGATAAAAAATCTACTATAACTTTTGAAAACATCAAAAATCCTGAATTATGGGATACGCAAAAACCTAATTTATATACGGTAACTGCTGTTTTATCCGAAAAAAATCAGGTTAAAGACAGTGTTAATGAGAAAGTGGGTTTCAGATGGTTTGAGTTTAAAGATCATGGCCCATTTTACCTTAACGGAAAAAGACTTCTGATTCGTGGTACACACCGACACGAAGAACAAGCCGGAGTTGGCGCTGCCATGAGCAATGCACAACATCGTGCCGATATGGAATCGATAAAAAAAATGGGGGCTAATTTTGTTCGTCTCGCACATTATCCGCAAGATCCTGAAATTTACAAAGCCTGCGATGAACTTGGTCTTTTGGTTTGGGACGAATTGCCTTGGTGTCGTGGCGGAATTGGTGATGAGCTCTGGAAAACGAATACCAAAAATATGCTGGCAGAAATCATCAGTCAAAATTATAACCATCCAAGTATTATTATCTGGTCTTTAGGAAATGAAATGAACTGGCTTCCGGATTTTCCCGACGGGGATAATACAGAAAAAACAAATGCTTTCTTAACCGAAATAAATGATATTGCGCATAAATTAGATCCAAACAGAAAAACAGCTATCAGAAAATACTATGAAGGCTCGCATATTGTTGATGTCTTCTCCCCTTCTATCTGGTCTGGGTGGTATTCAGGAAGTTATAAGAGTTATCAAAAAGCGATAGACGTTTACAAAAAAGAATACAACCATTTTATTCATGCAGAATATGGCGGAGACAGTCATGTCGGACGCCACAGCGAAAATCCGATAACCGGTGAAGGCATTATAAAGGCCGAAGGCTGGGAAGAAGCAATTGTGCAGACCAAAGTGGCTAATGTGGCACAAATTGGGGATTGGAGCGAAAATTATATCGTCGACTTATTCGACTGGCACTTGCATATATCCGAGAATGATCCAACGTTTGTGGGTAATATTCAGTGGGCATTCAAGGATTTTGCAACGCCGTTACGTCCCGAAGATGATATTCCCTACATGAACCAAAAAGGATTGGTGGACAGAAACGGGATTCCGAAAGATGCCTATTATGTCTTTAAAAGTTACTGGGGCGACGAACCATTCGCCTATATCGAATCCCATACCTGGACAGAGCGTCAGGGACCTGAAAACACACCAAGAACAATTAATGTTTTTAGCAATTGCGAAAAAGTAACCTTATATCACGACGGAAAAAATCTTGGTGAAAAACAAAGAAATATTGCCAGTTATCCTGCTTGTGGCCTGACGTGGGATATTAATTTCAAAAAGGGAGAAAATGTTTTAGTTGCGATTGGAAAAAATAAAGAAGGTAAAACAGTATCAGATACGCTAAAAGTAAATTATCGTTTTAACAAAAATGAATCGGCTGTATCGCTGCAATTATCTTCAGAAAAACTAAAAAACGGAAACTATCTTGTGACGGCTATTGCGGTAGATAATAACAATTTACGTTGTTTAGATTATGAAGAAAGCGTATATTTCCAATGTCTTAAAGGTGGGAAAACCTTAAAAAACCAGGGAACTCCTACGGGAAGTGAATCTATTAAAATGGCAAACGGAAAAGCTGCTATTGAAGTTATTCCCGATGGATTGAATATCCCGATTGAAATGACGGTTCTGAACCAGAATTTTAAAGGAGAATATTTGAAGATTCCTGTTCAATAAAAAAGCTTTTTTTGCCATAAAGGCGCTAAGGAGCAAAGTTTTAAAAGTTTGTTTGTCATTCTGACGAAGGAAGAATCTTCGTAAGTAGCTCTACAAAAATTGGCGATTTAGCTTGCGGAGTTACTCGTGAAGATTCTTCCTTCGTCAGAATGACAAAAATGAGAAAAAACTTTGTGCCTTACCGCTTTAGTGATAAAAAACACACCAAATAAAAAACAAAATAAAAAATGAAAAAACTATTAATCACATTATTCCTGACAGCTTTTGCAATTGGACAATCGCAAGGTCTAATCTCGAATGTCCCAAACCGAAACACCACTTCATTAAACGGCGTTTGGAATTATATCGTAGATCCTTATGAAACGGGATATTACAGCTTTCACCATGATGTTTATGATCAGCAGAAAAAACCAAGTAATGCGGCTTATTTTAATAATTATCATGCTGTAAACAAACAGGAACTGGTTGAATATGATTTTGATAAATCTCCAAAAATAAACATTCCCGGCGATTGGACTTCCCAGGTTCCGGAACTTAAATATTATGAAGGAACAGTCTGGTTAAAAAAATCTTTTGATTATGATTTAAAAGAAAAAAAACGACTTTTTGAATATATCGGAGCCATTAACTACAAAGCCGATGTGTATTTAAACGGAAAAAAACTGGGAACACACGAAGGAGGTTTTACACCATTTAATTATGAAGTAACTTCAATCGTAAAACCAAAAGATAATTATCTGGTTATAAAAGTAGATAATACCCGCCATAAGGAAGATGTCCCGACACTTAATACCGATTGGTGGAATTACGGCGGAATCACCCGTGATGTTACTTTGATAGAAGAATCAGAATCTTTTATAGAAGACTACACTATTCAGTTAAACAAAAATGATAAAAACAAAATTTCAGGTTTTATTAAAATCAATAATTTAAACCCAACTCAAAATCAGGCTTCTGTTACTATTCCCGAATTAAAGATTAATTACAAAGGAAAAGTAGGTGCTGACGGAATTTTGAAATTTGAAATTCCGGTGAAAAACGTTTCATACTGGTCTCCTGAAAATCCTAAATTATATGAGGTAACAGTAGATTTTAATGGACAAAAATTAAAAGACAATATTGGTTTCAGAACTATTGAAACGCAGGGTGACAAAATTTTATTAAACGGAAAACAAATCTTTTTGCGTGGAATTTCAATCCATGAAGAAAATGCAAAAGGCGGCCGTGCAAACTCTGAAGAAGATGCTCTGCGTTTATTAAACTGGGCGCAGGAACTGGGCTGCAATTATGTACGTCTGGCACATTATCCTCATAACGAAAACATCATCCGAATGGCCGATAAACTGGGTTTAATGGTTTGGGAAGAAATTCCGGTTTACTGGACTGTTGAGTTTACCAGAAAAGAGACGTATCAAAACGCTGAAAATCAACTAACATCGGCAATAACAAGAGATAAAAACAGAGCGTGTATTATTATTTGGTCAATGGCCAATGAAACTCCAATTTCTGATGCCAGAAATGAATTCATAAAAAATCTGGGAAGCCATACAAAATCATTGGATAATACCAGATTAATCAGTGCTGCCTTATTAACGCAAAGTGGTGCAGACGGCTTTGGAACCATAAATGATGCTATTGGTGAATTTCTGGATATTATTGCCTTCAACCAGTATTTAGGCTGGTACGGTGGTAATCTGGAAGACGCAGAGAAAATTTTATGGAAAACCAAATACAACAAACCTGTAATTGTATCTGAATTTGGAGGCGATGCCAAAGCCGGATTACATGGAGAAAAAAACGAACGCTGGACAGAAGAATATCAGGAATATCTCTACATTCAGAACCTGAAAATGATTGAAAAAATTCCGCATTTAAGTGGTTTAAGTCCGTGGATTCTGGTAGATTTCAGATCACCAAGAAGACTGCTTCCGGGCATTCAGGATGAATACAACAGAAAAGGTCTGATTTCAAATGACGGTCAGAAAAAGAAAGCTTTTTATATCATGCACGACTGGTATGCAAAGAAGAAAAAAGAACAATAAAAAAATTTTTCTTCATTAGCAATTCATTAACAAAAAACAAACTGTAATTATATGATTTTTCTTCATTATTAATTTACTTTGTAATCATTCTAAAAATTGTAATCCTATGAAAAAAATTTATTTACTGGCAGTTACATTGTTTGCTGCTTTTACAGTTCAGGCACAAGATGTAGTAAAATTTGCTCCGCTTGATGCTAGTCCGGTTGATATTTCTTATTTCCCAAACAAAGCCGTTAAATTCAAAAAAACAGATAATCCTAATCCGGTTGTCAAAGTTATTTACGCAAGACCTTCTGCAAAAGGAAGAACTATTTTTGGGGATGTTGTGAAGTTTGGCGAAATCTGGAGAGTAGGTGCTAACGAAAATACAGAAATCAAATTCTACAAACCAGTAACTATCGGTGGTAAAAATGTTCCGGCAGGATATTACAGTTTATTTGCTATTCCTGAAAAAGACAAATGGACAATCATCATCAATAAAGAATTGGATTTATGGGGTGGTTACGCTTATGACGAAAGTAAAGATGTTGTAAGAGTTTCAGTTCCTGTAAAATCAGTTTCTGAAGTTATTGAAGCTTTATCTATTGCATTTACTACTCAGGGTAATGTAGCCAATTTAGTTATCGGATGGGATAAAACAACAGTTGAATTGCCTATTACGATCAAATAAGTTTTCTAAAAAAATACATCTGAAAAGAGACACTAAATTTTTTAATTAAGTGTCTCTTTTTTTTATAACTTTCATCAATTAACTAACCAACAACCTTTTAAAGCCAAAAGATGAAAAGAAACCCTATACTGCTTTTATTTCTATTGACCATTTATACCAGTTATTCGCAACAATTTAAGGCGACTTATGAACAATTAAAAGAATACGAAGGTATTTATGAATCTGTAAATAAAACTACTCTCAAAATAGCTGCTTCTCCAAAAGATACGACACTCTATGCTATTATAAATGAAAGCAAATACAAATTAAAAACAATAGATAAGGACATTTTTGAAAATATGTCTGGTGAACAAGTTACTTTTAATAGAAAAGCCAATATTGTTAGCGGTTACTCTACTGAGGGAAACACTTATAATCTGATTAATAAAAAAGTAGTTTTTCCTAAAGAAATGTGGTATCCAAGATTGAATGCTCCAAAGGATTTCAAATATGTGTATGTACAGCCAAAACAAGAACTTGATGGGATAATCACAGCAAACCTTGATAAATCGGGCCTAGATAAAACATTACTGAATGAAATGATGTCAAAGATTGTAGACGGTACACTTCCTAACGTTCATAGTGTTTTGATTATAAAAGACGGCAAATTGGTATTTGAAGAATATTTTTATGAATACAACAAAACCAAACTTCACGAATTGCGATCGGCAACAAAAAGTTTTGTTTCGGCCCTGACGGGAATTGCCATAGATAAAGGTTTTATTAAAAGTAAAGATGAAACTGTCCTGTCTTATTTTCCCGAATACACCTTTAAAAACCTTAACGAAGATAAAAGGGTGATTTCTATCAAAAATCTTCTAACCAATCAAAGTGGCCTTGATTGTGATGTGAGCAATCCAAAATCAGAAGGAAACGAAACAACAATGAATAGTTCTCCTGACTGGATACAATATACGCTTGATTTACCAATGATTGATGTTCCTGGAGGAAAAGGAATGTATTGTTCGGGAAACCCGATAATATTGGGTCGCATTATTGAGAAAACAACGAAAATGCCTTTACCTGAATTTGCAAAACAAACTCTTTTTAAAGATATCGGAATTAAAAATTTCGTTTGGAATTTTAAACCCGATGTTTCCAGTGCCGAAACTTTCTGTCAGCTTTATTTAAGTCCGAGAGATATGGGAAAACTGGGTTTACTTTATCTGAATCAGGGTGCATGGAACGGAAAACAGGTGATTTCTAAAGATTGGGTTAAAGAATCCCTCACAAAACAAACCGTTGTTCAGGGCGTGAATTATGGCTATTTGTGGTGGCTTAAATATCTGGATGTAAATGGCACACGTTTTAACGGAAAAGCTGCACAAGGAAACGGGGGCCAGAAAATTTATATTTGGGAAGAACAAAATATGGTCACCATTATTACCGGAGGGAATTATAATTCACAATCTCCTAGTGATCAGATTATTCAGAAATATATTCTGCCTGCGTTTAATAAAAAGTAAACTTTAATACGTTTTTAATATAACGACGTGAAATAATCTCTTTTTATATAAAATTCCCTTTAAGAAATAAAATCTTAAAGGGAATTTTTTATGTTTATTTAAATTAATCCACCTTTATTTTTGTTTTATATACATATCCTTTTTTACCTTCCTTCGTTTGCACTAACCACCAATCTCCCGAATTGTCTAAAACTTCAACTTGCGAACCTGTAATTATTTTTTGTAAAATTTCTGATGATGTAGTTTTGTCTTTTCTAAGATTAGTAAAGCCATCTTTGTCTATTATTTTTCCAAAAAATAAAGATTCTTCATCTGACATTGATAAATATGTTTGAGTGTAATTATTAACTAAAGAGTAGTTATAATAACCATTGGCTTTAAATTTATTTAATAGGTCAGGATTTTGAACATAAAAATTATTTAATAAACTATATCCCTTATTGTCACTTAAATCTTTATCTTCATAATTTTTCAATTCAACTTCAATTAAATAAGCCAAAGTTTGTTCTAATAATTTTGATTCAACTTTTTCTTTAACTTTTGTCGCATTACTATGCAAAAAATAAGCTAGATCAAAAATAAATTCAGGATTTTTAGTTGTAATATCCGAAATCATTTTTTTTCTGATTATTTCTGATTTACTTCTGTTATTATACCATAATAGGTGCCATTTAAAATCATCATTATACTCATCTATTTTCTTTAAGTTCTTAATAAATGAGCTGTAGAGAAAATTATTTTTTTCATAATTTAAGTACACTACAATATCTTCTGTTTTACCAGCATCTTTACTTATTTTCGATATTGCCATTAATTCGTCATTGAACAATATCTTATTATAATTTACAAAATCAACGTTATAGTTATTATTCATATCTTCTTTTAATATTTCTGCAAAAGCGTCGCCTGCTCCATTAATAATTCCTCGATCCACTTGATAAGTATCAATAAATCCCTCATTACCCATTGCAGTAAATCCAAGTCCTCTCTCCAGAAACACATCGTTAAATTTTGCTTCATATATATCTACACCAAAGTATTCGTTAATTTTATTTTTGAAATCCTGATGTTCTAAAAATTTATAGCCATTAGTTCTTAATAATTTTTCCATTAATGGTAAATATTCTATATACAATTTATCTTCATTCTTCTTTATTGAACCTTTAATTTCCATTTTTTTTTCTTTTGTTTGTGAGTTACAACTAACTACTAAAGTTGTTAGCATAAATAAAATCATTGCTTTTTTCATTGCTTTATTGTTTTGCATTTTTACTGTAATTTCTTTTTTTATCCTTTGGGTCGGCAACTAAATTGTATTTTTTATATACATCACTCATTGAATCTACCTCTTCAACATATACGTTGATTATTTTTCCTTTAAGTTTAAGTGCATTATAATGTTCTACCAGATTCTTCATATCCGTATTATATATTCTAATACATCCGTAAGTAACCATTAAAGGACCATTATCATTTATTCCAAGTTTAGTGGTATGACCAGAATGAATAGCTATACCGTCTCTTTTTCCTGGAGCAGTTGCTTTTTTAGCATCTCCAGTCATTCCGTTTATATGAATTAAGCCATGATTGCCATAACTGGCTTCACCAATATGTGTTCTAGAATAATAAGAAGACCAGAGTCCTGTTGGAGTACTACCTTTTCCATTACGCTCAAAAAAGTTATTATTGACAGTACCCATTGCTAATGCATACCCTTTCAATATAATTTCAGAATCATCAAAAAAAACAAATAATCCTTCCGTAGTTCTGTCTTTAGGAACTATGACATTAATATAAGCTGTTTTTGAATCTGCTGTATATTCCTCATCATAAGTAGAAAATTTACCTTTTGTTTTAGGAGTTTCAACCTTTTCTCCCCATTTGCAATTATCAATTTTAAAAGTTTTTGATGTTACATCATTAAAAGCTCTTTGTTTCTCTCTATGATTAGAAGAAGAATTACCTTTTTCGTCTTTTACTGGCGCATCATTACCCACTTTAGGACAAATCTTATTGACTACATCTTGAGTTTTATTAGCTATATTATTAATATTCTTCCATTTAAAAAATATCATTGAACTTAAAACCGATAATTCAATTTTTTCTCCTATTAAATCAGGGTTTTCTACAACATCAATAGCATCTTTTTTTGTAAATAAGTTGCAGTATTTATAAAATGCTTTCCCAGTGACTTGAATTAATCCTCTTCCTCTATATTTCCAACCATCACTTTTAGCTGTATTACCTAATTCTGTAGCTTTTGCAGCAGGAGGGGAATAAGCCCAATTTGCTATTTTCTGTTGATTTTCTAAAGAAACTCCTGGTTTTTTTGGCTTGATAGATGATCTTCCCCATAATTTTGCCTTTTCTTTACCGTCTTTTGTTTGAAATGCTTTGAAAATTGACAAACTTTCATAATAATAATTAAAATTTTCACCTTCTTTCAAACTTAGACTTAAACCTGATTCAACTCTTGCTTGCGCAAACAAATGAGCTTTATTCCAGCATGTATCCATTCCTAAATCTTTCATATATTTCGTATAAGTTTCAGCTACTATAGCTAATTTCGCTGGACTTGCATTTGGAAATATCTGATTCAACTCAGCAGGAACTACTGGCTTACAGCAATTTGGACACAATCCTTCTTTTTCCTTTTTTTCAACTTTAGATATACCAACCTTCAAAACTTTATTAGTAACCTCTACAGGATCCTGCTTAAAAACCGTAGCATCAACATCAACTACTGCACTTTTTATAAAATCATGTGTCTGCAAAACTTCGATTTCAGCAAAAAGTTCCTGCTCATCTCCTTCTGCCCAATTGTTTCCGCCCAGGCTTCTGGGTATTGTATCTAATGATACTGGTAAGGTATGAAGGTCTGATTTTATCTTGAAGTTTTGAGTAAACAAAAGGTCATTGCTAACCACATCTTCTTCATACAATTTAAGGCAGACTTCTTTCCCTGCTAATCCTGTCGAATTTATTAAAACCCTGATCTGTTTTTCTTTAAACACGCCTTTTATCTGGTGGCCTGCTGTATCTGTAATATGTACAGAATTAATTTTTCCCTTTACTGCTTTGGGTGCAGTTGGAACATTAGGTTTTTGCGCTGCAGGTTTGTTTTTAACAGGTTGTTGCGGAGTTGTTTTACCTTTGAATGGGGCAGTTGGTGCTTCAGAAGCATCGACGTTTACATTATTGCTTGGTATTTTTTCCTGATCTAACTGAGCTGTTACATAATATTCGTGAACCTTGTCGTTTTCCTGGCCGTTTTTTGTTGCAATTTTTGCAAAGCTTGGTTTTAAAAGAAAATCAATATCCGCAATTCCATCCCTGACAATTCCGGATTTTGTTTCGATAAAGTTTGTCTCATTGGCCTTATCATGACCTGCTCCTTTTACATCATCTTCCCAAAGCGTAACAAACACTCTTCTTTTCTCCATATGCAGGCAATGCACCCGGGCTTTAACCGTTTGTCCATAAGATAAGCGTCCTTCTATTTTTTTTCCGCTTTTATCAAGTAATCTTACATCATCAATTTTTGGCTGGCCCGGAAGCGGTTTTATATCAAGCCGGGCTGTTTCATCTCCTTTTATTGCTACAATTCGAATACCGGCTCTTGTTAAGCTTCCATGACGAAATTTATAGGTTACCAGATTTCCCGTTTTATCATTTTCTTTTGTTTTGCGCCATTTGCCAAGCTCCAACACATAAACCTCCCATTTAATTTGATGCACAACAGGAGCATTCCCGGCAATGCTGAAATTTTGGTCTGCAGAAATTTTCGGAAACAAATTGTTTACCGTATAATGTTCTACAATTCCTACGACTGGATTAGCATTTCCAATTATTTTAAAATCTGACATAATGTTCTGTTTTATTCACAAATTGAGTCTTCTTCCTCTAAACTTTTTTTCAATTCAACTATATCAACCAATGGATTGATCTGGTTACTCAAAAGTTCCTTTGCATTTTTCACATTCTGCTTGCTTGGCTCTGCCTCTTGTCCATGCTTAACGACTGAAATGCAGTCTGCCCCACTAATGGGACAGGTTCCCTTACTGTCTTCTACTAATATTTTGCCCTGATTGCTCAGGGTTATTTTTTCATAAAAGCAACTCCATTGATTGATTATAGCCTGACAAGATTTATAACTGCTTCCTGTGGGCTGTAATTTACAATTGCCAAAGGTGTTTTTTCTAAAGTCTGTCCTAGTTCCTTCGTAGTTGCAATCAGTTTTTTTTCTACATCCTTATCATTGGCAAAATGTTTACTTTGCGATTTTACTTTTAAGGTATCGGTTTGTGGCGTTTCACTAAACTTGCATTTTAACGTTGCGCCCTGAACTACTGCATATTTTCCGCTCATGATTTTTCAAATAAAAAATAGAATTATTCTTTCAAAAATAAAAAATAAATATACTATTTTTCTTTCAATTTTAATATTACAAGTCAAAAAAAACGCCTGATAAATATCAGACGTTTTTTATATTGATAGAATTAAAACTTTAAACTTTCGGAATTTCTATAATTTTATCCAATGTAATCGGCAAATCTCTTACACGTTTTCCTGTTGCATTAAAAACTGCATTGGCAATTGCCGGTGCCATACCTACCAAAGCTGTTTCACCAAGCCCTTTAGTTCCCATAGGATTACTGATTGGATCTTTTTTATTTACAAAAAATACTTCCTGCTTTTCAATATCGGCATTTACAGGAACATGATAATCGGCAAAATTATTATTGATCGGACGTCCAAACCGATGATCGATTTCCAGCGCTTCCATCAATCCCATTCCGATTCCGCCAACCGCTCCTCCGTACATTTGTCCGGCAGAAGTTTTTTGGCTGATTACTGTTCCGATATCAGCGCATGAAACCACATGGGCAAGTCTGATTTTTCCAATATTTGGGTTTACCAATACTTTTACAAAATGTACTGAATAGGAATAGATAGAGTATTTCTTTGCTTCCTCGCTTCCCTTTGATTCTTTTTCTGCTGTTAATTCTTCTAATTTATTAGCTCCAAGCAATGAAACTACAGAAATTGTTTTGGAACTGTCTTTTTTAGAAGTTACAAAACCATTTGCTAAGGCAAGATCATCAGCTGTTGTATTTTTAAATGCAGGATTTTCAGCCGCAAGTCCAAGTGCTTTACTTACCAATAAGTTACAGGCATCATGAACAGCAGAACCTACTGATGAAGTCGTTGCCGATCCGCCTTGGGTTGGTCCTTTTGGGAGTCCGCTTTTACCCATTTCAATTACTACATTTTCTACAGGCAAACCAGTAATTTCAGCTCCAATTGCGGTCATCATAGTAGCCGTTCCCGGTCCCATATCGTTGACACTGCACTGAAGAACCAAATTTCCGTCAGCTAAAAATTTTGCTTTTACTGAAGTTGTGTTTCTATACGATCCGAAAGTTCCGGTTCCCATTCCGTAACCCACAAGCCATTCGCCTTCACGGACGCTTCCCGGTGTATTTTTACGGTTTTTCCAGCCGATTTTTTCCATTCCGGCTTCATAACAATCGACAAGGAATTTACTACTCCAGGGCTTGTTTTGTTCCAGATCTTTATCGGCGTGATTTAGTTTTCGAAACTCAATCGGATCCATATTTAATTTATAGGCCAATTCATCCATTGCACTTTCTAGTGCAAAAGAACCTGTAGCTTCTCCTGGTCCGCGCATCCAGATAGGTGTACAGGTATCAACGGGAACAATACGATATCGGGTAGTCACATTTTCGCAATTGTATAGGAAACGCGACATGTTAACTGTGCCTTCCATAAAATCTTCATACGAAGAAGTCTGCGCTACGGCTTCATGCGTTAATCCCAGCATTTTTCCATCTTTTGTAGCTCCCATCCCAATCTTCTGAATGGTAAAAGGGCGATGTCCTACGTTGGTAAACATTTGCTCACGATGCAGCACTAGTTTTACAGGTTTTCCGAGTTTTTTTGCTCCAATAAGCGCTGCAATTTCATACGGCCAGGTATGCAATCCCATACCAAAAGCGCCTCCAAGATATTCTGAATTTACAGAAACATCCGTTGGCGGGATTCCAAATACAATTCCAACACTTTTTCTTGTTCCTTCCACACCCTGACTTTTGGTGTAAAGCGTCGGTTTATCTCCATCCCATTTAGCAATGATATTAGCGAGTTCCATCGGATTATGAACTTCTGTCGGAATGGTATATTCTTCTTCTAAAACTACTGCTGCATTTTTATACCCGTCCTCAGTACCTCTGTTATAATCATCACCTTTACCGGTTTCGACTTTTCTTTCTTTGTCTTTTGCTTTATTAAGATCTGTTATATGTTCTTCTTTGATGTAATCTGCCTTTATTAAACTTGCTGCATATTGCATACGCTCAAACGTATCTGCAATTACAAGCGCAATAGGCTGATCATAATAAAGTATTGTATCGTCTTTAAAAATCTGCAGCGGCTGTCCAAAATTATGCGGATTTTTGGCTTCTTTATAGCCAGCCGGTTTATCTACATTTAAGTGTGTAATTACGCTTAGAACTCCCGGAGCCCATTCTGCTTTCTTGGTATCGATGCTTTTAATTCTTCCTTTGGCAATCGTACTTCCTACCAGACACGCATACACAACACCTGGAGTTTTATATTCTGCAGAATATGTTGCAGTTCCGGTTACTTTTGCAAATCCATCTACTCTGTTTATGTTACTTGTTTTACTCATAATTCAAATTATTTAGAGGCTGCTATAGTAAGTGCTTCGGTAATTGCGTTTGGCCCTAATGTTAGTTTAAAATCATTTTCACCATAACTTTTTGCTCCTTTCATGGCTAAATCTGCTGCATGTCTGAAAGTTTCTGCAGAAACTGTTTTGCCTTTAAGGTATTCTTCTGTTTCTGTAAGCCTCCATGGTTTGTGGGCTACGCCACCCATGGCTAATCTTGCGTCATTTATAACATTATTTTTTATATCAAGACCAACGGCTACAGATATTAAGGCAAATGCATAACTGCTGCGGTCGCGTACTTTTAAATAATGAACGTATTTTTTGAAGTTATTATCCGGAATTTCGACAGAAGTTATAATTTCTTTGTTGTCTAAATTGTTGTCTTTTTCTGGT
This sequence comes from Flavobacterium sp. HTF, assembly GCF_003105115.1. Lineage (GTDB taxonomy): Bacteria > Bacteroidota > Bacteroidia > Flavobacteriales > Flavobacteriaceae > Flavobacterium. The sequence goes on from NZ_QETH01000003.1 coordinate 103,951, forward strand.
GTATTTCCGGGAAGTCGATGAAAATCAGCAAATTTTATTTCTCTTTTCCCTTTTGGCCCCTCAACCAATACTTTCGCATCAAGTGCTGCAAGTGCTATGCACATATCGCTGGGATGAACCGCAATACAACTGTCTGAAGCTCCAAAAATAGCATGCATTCTGTTTGCTCCTCCAATTGCACCGCAACCGCTTTTAGGTTTTCTTTTGTTACAGGGCATATCGGTGTTGTAAAAATAAGAACAACGGGTTCGCTGTAGCATATTTCCACCAACGGTAGCCATATGCCTGATTTGTTGTGATGCCCCGGCAGCTAATGCCAAAGCCAGTAAAGGATAATTCTCTTTAATTGATTTATCTTCTGCAACCTGACTGTTTTTTGCCAATGCCCCAATAGAAACTTTTCCGCTTAGAAATTCTATTTTCTTTAAGTCCAGTCCGTTGATATCGATAAGTTTGTCGGGTTCAGTTACTCCTTTTTTCATTAAATCGACAAGGTTTGTACCTCCCGCTATAAACATCGCTGAACTTTCTTTAGCAATACTCGAAACGGCTGAACCTGATGATAATGCTTTTATTATTTGAAAATTTTTCATGACAGTATCCCTCCTTTCTTAACTTCTGTAATGGCATCTACTATATTATGATAAGCTCCACATCTGCAGATATTTCCGCTCATGTATTCGCTGATTTCTTCTCTGCTGTTGGCGTGACCTTCTTTGATGCAGGCTATTCCGGACATGATTTGTCCCGGCGTACAATATCCGCACTGAAAACCATCATTTTTGATGAAAGCTTCCTGCATAGGGTGAAGTTTTTTTCCTTTTGAAAGCCCTTCGATTGTAGTCACCTGGGCATTTTGCTGCATGGAAGCAAGTGATAAGCAAGACAATATCCGGGTGCCGTTTACATGAACCGTACATGCTCCGCACTGACCGTGATCACATCCTTTTTTGGTTCCTGTTAATTGTAACTGCTCTCTTAATAAGTCTAAAAGTGTTGTTCTTGGCTCTACATTCAGATTGTGTTTTTTGCCGTTAACTTCTATGGCAAGCGGAACTGTTTCCAGATATTCTGCTATTTTTTCATCCCATTTATTTTCAGAAGCCATCACAAGGGAAGGCGGAGACAATGCTAGAGCGGTAAGCAATCCTGACTTTTTTATAAAGTCTCGTCGCGACGTATTTGACTGATTGTCAACTTCGTTTGTATTGTTTTTTTTAGAAGCCATGAATACAGTTTTTAGGAATTATCAATATTGTCAATGGTAATCCTAACAAATTTAACAATACTATACGACAAATTGTTACAAAACTTACACAGAATCAATTTAAATAAGGGCTTCAATTTCAGGTGTCAATGCAAAATTTATTAAAACTGATTATCCTTTTTTGATTTATCATTTTTGATATTGCTATAGTTATTGTCATTTTTTAAAATTGTATTTTTACATATTAAGCTTAAAAGATGCCTGATCAAAAAATAATTTATCTTGATAATAACGCTACTACCCGTCCTGATGAGCGTGTAATAAATGCAATGCTGCCTTATTTTACTGATTATTATGCCAATGCCAATAGTGCACATCTCGCGGGACTTTCTGTAAATGAAGCGGTGGAACTTGCAGCATGGCATACAGCCGGTTTAATTGGTGCAGAAGAAAAAGAAATTATCTTTACTTCCGGAGCAAGCGAATCTATAAACCTGGCAATCAAAGGACATGCCAGTCAGAACCGCAAACATATTGTTACTGTTGCTACAGAACATAAAGCTGTTTTGGATACGTGTTTGTATATGGAGAGCATTGGCTTTGAAGTTTCGTATCTTCCTGTAAATTCAGAGGGATTATTAAATCTGGATTTATTAAATAAAACAATCACGGATGAAACCCTTATGGTCATTGTGATGATGGTCAATAATGAAACGGGAGTAATTCAGGATTGTAAAGAAATCGGCAATATCGCACATTCAAAAAATGTTCTTTTTATGTGTGATGCTACTCAGGCAGCGGGGAAAATCCCTGTAGATGTAAAAGATTTAAATATTGATTTGCTGGCTTTTTCGGCACATAAATTTTATGGACCTAAAGGTATTGGCGCCTTGTATATTTCATCAAAAGCAAAAATAAAACTGACTCCGCAAATACACGGTGGCGGACAGCAACGAAAATTACGCAGCGGAACTTTGAATGTTCCCGGAATTATTGGTTTTGGAAAAGCATGCGAAATCGCCCTTATAGAGATGAAAACCGACGAGGAAAGAATTAAGAGATTACGAAATCATCTTGAGGAAAACTTATTGAAAATAGAAGGGTCATTTGTAAATGGGAATTCTCAAAAAAGAATTTACAATACTTCGAATATTTGTTTTCCCGGAGTAAATGCCCAAAGATTAATTATCGCTTTACAGAATATTTCTGTTTCTGACGGTTCTGCCTGTTCATCTGTAACTACCGAACCTTCACATGTTCTAAAAGCTTTAGGGTTATCAAATGAAAATGCATTGAGTTCTGTTCGGTTCAGTTTAGGAAGATTTACCACTTTTGAAGAAATTGAAGATACAATTTTAAGAGTAACTACACTTATAAATGAATTACGATTTTAATTAATCAGATTATTGTAATCTTCGACTGTATCAATGTCTATAGCTCCGTTGTCAAATAAAACTGAAGTAGTATCTTCTGCAAATTGAGTTATTATTTTTTTAGCTCCCTCCTGTCCTTTTAACTCAAATAATCCATCAAAATATTTTTTATCAAATAATACCGGCGTACCCAGTGTTTGTGAATACGATGAAGCAATTATTCCTTTTTTGGTTTTAAAATATTCTTTTAGTAAATCTTCAAATACAGCACCTGAAAGATAAGGCTGATCGCAAACTGTAAAAATACATTTTTGTATATCCGGATGCAAAGTCAAAAGTTTTTTGAGACCTGCATTAATCGAAGTTGACATTCCATTTTCCCAATCCGGATTATAACAAATAATTACTGATTCGGTATAAAGTTCTTTCTGAATTAATTCGTGGTTCGCTCCCGTTACAACAATGATAATTGAATTTGGCACAGCAGAAGCTGCTGCAATTGTATTTTCTAAAAGAGTTTTGTTTTTATAACGCAATAATTGTTTGGGTTCTCCTAATCTGGAAGAATTCCCGGCCGCTAAAATAATTATTGCTGTCAATTCACTCATCTTTCAGTACTTAAAGTATGTATTTTTTCTTTTTTGTATTTTAAGGAATTTCCATTTGCTGCACTCATTACAGCTTTAATTTCGGCAACAATTGCTAATGCGATTTCCTCCGATGTTTCTGAACCGATATCAAGTCCAACCGGACCATGAATACTTTTTAGCTGTTCTCCATTCGGAATAACACCTTCATGGCTAAGTTCGTCCAGCATTCTGTTTAATTTGGTTTTTGGTCCCAATATTCCGATGTAATTACAGTTTCGTTGCAAAAGTTGTTTTAATACCTCTAAATCATATTTGTAATTATGCGTCATTAGCGTAAAATAGGTTTGCGAATCGATAGCGATTTTTTCTGCTAATTGTTCCGGATTTACAACCAGTATTTCTTTGGCTTCCGGAAAACGTTTTTTTGTAGCATGAGTGGCACGCCCTTCTGCAACGATAATTTCCCAGCCCAGAATGGATGCCATTTTTGCAAGTGGCTGGACATCATTTCCTGCTCCAACAATTACAAGCAAAACAGGCGGACTTATATATTCCATAAGTACCTCGTTCTCAGAATCGTCTTTTAGTTTTGTTATAATTGTAGCGGTATTATGCAGCGTTTTTTCTACTTCATTTAAAATTTCCAATGCAAGAGGATTACTGTACAGAGGTTCAGCGTTTTCCCGGTAAAATAAAATAGTCCCAATTTGTGGTGCCATTTTTTTTAAGGAAAAAACGGTTGTAACAACTGCTTCTTTACGTTCTGTCTTTAATTCTTTTAAAAGACAAATCGGATTATTTGGTTCATCATCATTGATGTATTCAAACAGTATATGTACAATTCCATTACAGCCTAATTGCAGTCCAATCTCAGAATCATCTTCGTTGCTGGTATTGTAGGTTATAAGTTTATTTTGCTTCTGATTTATAGAAAGAAGTGCTTTCTTCAGTGCATCACCTTCAAGGCAGCCTCCGCTGATTGCACCCGTCAGCATACCATCTTCTGTAACAAGCATCCTGGCACCGGGCTGGCGATAAGAAGATCCTTCCACTTTAACAACAGTTGCCAAAGCTGTTTTCTTTCCTTCTGTTTTTGCTTCTGAATAAGCTTGTAGAATTTCGTTTATTTCCTTCATTGTAATTATGTACTCTAACAAAAATAAACGATTTTTTACTCAAATTCTATTTCCTGAGCACTAAAGAATAATTCAATTGTGATTTAATAATTTGCCTTTTATTATTCAGCAAATAAATTTTATCGGGATTTGTGCTGTAGTAACCGTAATAGATTTGCTCTGTTTCCGGTTTATTCCAATTCAAAATATAAATGGTTCCGTCGGGATCATCCTCTAAACCTCTTTCGAGATTATAAGTTCCTTTTTCAACCACTTTCGCTTTAGGCCCTTTCCCTTTATAGATACTGACCAATTCAAAAATATGGCTTTCCATTGTACCATCTCCCTGATGTATTTTCAGTGTAGTTTTAATTCCTGAACAATCTGCACAGGGCAATGTGCCTTCAAATACAGAAACCTGATGCAAACTGTTACTATCTTCCAGAATGTCAGACTCAGTACTTCTTAACGGAGAGAGTAATTCATTATCATTTTTTGCAGAATTGCAGGATAATAAATGTACCATAACTAACAGTAAAAGTATTTTTTTCATAACATCTTTTTTTAAACAAATATAAAGAATATTCTTATTTTATTAAATTATACTATTATCAAATTCAAACAGTAAATAGTATTCTGACCATTGTAGAACAAATCAAACTTAATGCCAATACTATATTATGTTTTTATGATGCAGCTGTTTTATTTTGACCGGAATATAAATTGTATGACTAAGTTTTGTATTTTTATTTCTGCGAACTAAACAGCAACCTTAAACCAAAATTATATGGGAAAATTTGTAATTAATCAAAGAACTAATGGTGAATTTCAATTCAATTTAAAAGCCGGAAATGGTCAGACCATCTTAAGCAGCGAAGGTTATTCTTCAAAATCTGCCTGTAACAACGGTATTGAATCTGTAAAAACCAATTCACAGGATGACAGCAGATATGAAAAAAAGGAATCAAAAAACGGAAAATATCATTTTAACCTAAAAGCAGGCAACGGTCAGATTATTGGCTCAAGCGAGATGTACGAAAGCGCAGCCGGAAGGGACAATGGTATTGAATCAGTAAAAACAAATGCTCCTGACGCTACAATTGACGATCAGACAGCATAATTTATAAAATAAATGAAACTAAAAAACGAGGCTGTAAACCTCGTTTTTTTGCTTTCAAATCGGACCAAATTTCTTTTTATACCTGTTTAGTTCTTCTTCTGTTTTGTTTAATAGTTTTTCAAGGAGCATAATTTTATCCTCATAAAGTTCCTTTAAAGCGGCACTGTTGTCTGAATTAATCATTATACTGCCGTTATTATTTCCTTTTACTTTATTAAAACTATTAAAATATCGCTGACTGTCAAAACTAAGAATGTCTTCTACGCTGACTTCTAAAATGCGGGCAATTTCAACTAATTTTACAAACGAAAGAACCGTTTTTCCTTTTTCAATTTTACTATAACCCGCCTGGGTTACTCCTAGTTGATCTGCCATATATTCCTGAGTATAATTTTTTAACTCTCTAATGCTTTTAATTTTGTTTTTTATTGAAGTGGGCATAAGCTTGATTTGGGGAGTATTGTACAGCTAAAACAGTTCGCTGAATTTGCTTACTGCACTGTACCTTTAATACATGATTATGATACCACTTGTAGTAGGGGTTTGGTGAAGTGGTATTTTTTTATTTTTTTTTTGTGGTAATAATAAAACCGTATACTATAGCAACGACAATAAAAGCTACGTCGTAACCAAAAATTTCGTTTGATAACATGGCTATTTTTAAGTATTAGAGTTTTGTAGTTGTAAATTCCGGTCAAATTCTAAGTCCAGATACCGGTCAATTTGTTTGCCTATGGCAGGCCGGTCAAGGGTTTTAATTTTGATCCGTATTTCATTTTGGTAGACATCTTTTACGATCACATAATATTCAGAATCGATATTTCCGTGAAATCTGTAGATGATAATAAAGGTATAACATAACAAAGTGGGGACGATATAATACAATTCCATTACATCGGAGAAAACCATACAATAATAAGCAATGGCAGTAATGGTTATAAATAAACCATTTTCAATAAGATAAGACTTCTTCTTTTTGAGTAATCCCAGCTCGACAATTTCATTAAAACTGTATTGCCAGCGTTTTGATCCATAGTGAAACTGCACCTGATCATGAGTAATAGTAAAGAACATAATAATTTAGTAGTTATATAATTGAGTGTTTATCCGGGGGCGTTTGACAAAGTGTGAAATCAAAACGGTTAACATTCTTACAAAAGGCATCCAATTACGTTGGTTTTGACCAAAACTTTGTATTCGCAATATTACGCATAATCCTGTTTTTTTTCTTACAAAGCATCTTATAGAATATAACTACGAGTTGTAATTAAATCCAAAACATCAATTTTTACTTATTCTTTTAATACCGATATAGCGATTTTCCTTATATATCTTTTTCATGGCAAAAAATCATTTTTTATGGATATTGAGAGGCGAAAGCTAATCAAAAAAACAGATATAATCATAATTAAAGACAGTTTAAAGAAAAACTTAACATACAAAAAAGCGGCTGATTCCGTAACAGAATCAGCCGCTTTAAACTTTTGGCAATTTATTATTATTCTTCTAAAATTTCACACGCAAAACCCAAATTCATAATTTCGTTTTGGATTGTTACAATCTGCATAATTTCTACATCATCAGCACGCAGGATCTTATCACAGTCTTCGAGATCAAAAATAAAAGAAGCATTAGGGAATATCTTTTTAAGTATTTTTAAAATCCTGTCGGATTGTCTTTTTGAATTAACATTGGTTTTGAAAATCTCAATCATGACTTTACAAATTAATAAGTTTATTAAATCCGGTTAGGTGTTCTCAGTTTTTATTTTACTCAAAATTTTATGATCGATGTAAAAAGTTCCAAACGGGATAATACAAGCTAAAAGAACTTTCCATGTGGTGGTTTTAAATTTCCAGTTTTGCTCTACTCCTACACTCAAAGCATTGAATATAAAAAGCAAAAACAGTGCGCCGTGAACAGGACCGAGTATCTTGGTTCCTGATGGATTGTCAAAAATATATTTTAGCGGAACTGCTATAAAAATCAAAATCAATAGTGAAATACCTTCCAGAAGTCCAAGAATTCTTAATCGTCCGATGTTTGTTTGAAAAAAATGTATCATAATTATCTAAAATAAGGTCTGTTAGCAAGAGGTGAAAATGGCCACGGAATGGCAATAAAAATAATTAGTAAAGCAATAGAAAACCAGATAAGCATGGTTTTGAACTTATCTTCATCAACCGTTTTTCGTTTGGCAGCAGCCGAACCAATTGTAATCACAATAATGGCAATAAGCATTAAAACAAAATGAATCAGCCCAAAGAAAAGTGTGTTTATATCTTTTGATGCCTGCGCGAAATTATTCCAGAAATATTTAATTATGGGACTTTGAGAATACAGCACAATTCCGACCATCAGCTGAATGTGGGCAATTGTGGCTGTCCAGTGACGAACAGAATTATCTGTTTTGGAAAAAGGAAGTTTTCTGAAATGGCCTTTATAAGCTCTTACAAGGGAATAGAATAAACTCAGAAGGACAAGCCATCTTACGATAGAATGCAAAAATAGTAGTGTTGAATACATTGTTATTTGTTTTAGAAATAATAATGCAAATATAAATAAAACATACTAAGTAGTATGTTTTTAAATTAGTTTTTCTTAAGATTATTCAAATACAAATTAAGCTCTTGTAAATAAACAACATAGAAATCATTATTTTCAGAAAGTTTACCAAAATTCCGTATTCCCCAATAGCCCGATAACACAAAAAGGGCCACTTGCTCTTCGTTTATTTCAGGTTTTATAACTCCTGACTGTTTGCCATTTTTTAGTGAAGTCTGCATAGCGTCTTTTAGTTCTGCCGTAAGTTTAGAAAGTGCTTCACTAAAATGCAGATTTACAGGCGACATTTCCTGAGTAAGGTTTCCGGCAGGGCAGCCGTATTTTTTAAGAAGAAATTCATTTTCTAACAATAAATAATGCATCATTTTATAAATGTCATTTACAGGATCTTTAGAAGCCAATAAAGGTTTTACAAAATCGTCATGCATTAGAGGATACATAATTTCGTTAATCACGGCAAGTCCCATTTCTTCCTTATTTTTAAAATGATAGAAAAAGGCACCTTTTGTCACATTTGTTGTAGCAATTATAGTGTCAATACTTGTTGCCTTATAGCCATGTGTATAGATTAATTCAAATGATTTCTGAAGGATTGAAAGTCGTGTAGAAAGTGATTTTTTCATAAAAAGATACCAGTTAGTATTCTTTGCAAAGGAATACATTTCTTTATAAAAAACAAAACGGCGCAGTAAACCACTGTGCCGTATATGATTAGAAAATAAAGTCTTATATTTTCTGAAGCTTATTTTTATTCTTGTAATTCCATAAAATATACAATAGAAATAAGATTAGCCAGACTATAAAGATTACTGCAAAATAAATTTCAATAATCGACGGATGCAGATAATTAGGTTTGTAAAACAGATTATCCAGTGTTTTTACCTTTTCTGTCAATGCTTTCCTGTCAAAAGTATTTCTTATTCTGTTTAAGATTTCATCATTATGTTCCCTGAAATAAAAAGCATCCTGGGTTAATTCTTTTGGTTTAATCTGGGTTTCGATATTATATTTTTTTAATAAAGTATCGAGTTTCTGAAACGAATAAAGCAATGAATCCTGCTTGTATTTATAAAGCAGCTGATGCCTTTTTACAGCATATTCGAATCTCTGTTGATCAACAGGAACATCATTTACAGGCACAAATAAGTTTTTATTCTGAAGAAAAATACAAATATCAGCATCATGGTACGGATCTGCTTCCCTCCCTTTGTATATGATTTCTGTACTGTCTTTTATTGTTTTTTTAGAAATGATTCTTTTAAGTAATTCCTCTTTGTCAAATGGCAAAATATCGTAAAATTCTTCTCCTTTTGATTTTAGTTTCTCAAAATAAGATGTCAAGATTTTTATAGTATCAATACTGTAATAATGATCCTCCTGTATCGAAAATTTCTCTCCGTGTATGTCGTAATTAAGAGAATCTGTTTCTCTGACAACAGGATATGGTTCCGGATATAAAATGTTTTCAGGATTAAATAATTTCTGTGAACTGTAAGAGGTATAATTATACAGGAAAGGATTTAAGACATTAAGCAAAACCTTGTCTTTATTAAAATCGGCTTCAGGCAGCTCGCTTCTAAGTTTAGCATTTAACCCGAAGCTGTAACTAATAAAAAAAGAGAAAGACAAAAATGAAATTAATAAGATAACAGCACCAACTTTAAAGAGATTGAATCCTGAATACGCCTGTTTGGAATGATTTCGAAGTAAAAAAATCAGAAAAAGAAATAAAAACATACCACTAACAAAGAAATGAGAAATGGAAACATCGTCATAAAATTTGAATCGGTAAAACTCGGTATAAATATTTATATTTTTAATGCCCTTAAACTGAAAATACCCATATACAAAATAAGATAAATGAATAAGTAAAAGAATGATAATCGATTTGACGAAGAATTGCTGTAGTTTTTTGCTCATATAAATTGTTTTAAAACGATTTTATGAAAATACGCAATTTCTTTGGTTTGGGAAAGATAACACAAAGAATAAATATTTCAGTTTTGAAAGGTCATACTGATAATTTAAGGTTTTTTCTTTTTTCTATTACAACTGTTTTTTACTCATGAAAGCTGCAATCGCAGAATCAGAAATCTGCGGGTTTGCTCCTGGCGATCCGGCTACTAATGCGCCAACCGCACAAGCATAATCAATTGATTCCTGAGGTTCTTTTCCTGTAAGCAGTGAAGTGATCAAAGCTGCTAAAAAAGAATCTCCTGCCCCTACTGTATCCGCAACTTTGACAGGGTAACCGTGATTTTCATATAATTTTCCTTTCCAGTATAATAAAGCGCCGTCTTTTCCTCTGGTTACGCAAATGGCATTTGTTTGGGTTTTTGAAGCAATAAATTCGACATTTTCCTGAATACCGGAGTGAGGTGATTTTAAAACCGAAGCAATTTCTACTATTTCTTCGTCATTAAATTTTATAAAATCAGCCGATTTCATTAATTTTTCGAGAAGCTCATAAGTATAATGAGGTTTTCTCAGATTGACATCAAAAACCTTATAAATGGTAGTTTTTAGTACTTCTTCCAGCGTTTCTCCCGACACCTTATCTCTGCAAACCAAACTTCCGTAAATAAGTACATCAGCCTCTTTAATCAATGATTTTGCGTGGTCATTCAATATAATTTTGTCCCATGCCGCCGGGTATTGTATTTCATAACTTGCAAATCCGCTTTGGTCTAAAGTTACCTGCACTACTCCCGTTTTATATTCTTCCGAAATTGTAATAGCAGAAGTATCAAGACCCATGTTTTTAATGGCATTAATAATTGCTTTTCCATCTTCATCATTCCCCACACAGCTTATCATCCCTGCATCACAGCCCAGGCTTTTCATACGAAGTGCCACGTTTAAAGGGGCACCTCCAATTTTTTTTTCCTTACCAAAAACATCCCACAGTACTTCTCCGTAAGCAATTGCCTTAAGATCTTTTCCGTTTTTCATCCTTATTTTTTTATTATCCAGAAACATAAAAATAAACTTTTAATTTCTGCATACCTAAAAATTGGGATTTATATAACAAAAAAAAAGAGGCCTGTTAGGTCCTCTTTTCCTTTATAAAAAGTTTATTTATTTAGTCCATTAAAAAAACAATCAAACCTCTCGCTCCATGTGCTCCTAAAACCAAAGATTGTTCTATATCTGCCGTTTTGGATGGGCCGGCAATAAAAGTTCCGAAACCATATTCCTGATTTCCAATTTTGTCATACGCCTGATGCATCGTAGCTACAATATCTTTTTTATGAACAACAATAGCCAGATATTGAGCAATAAACGGTGCTACGCGTTGTCCTAAAAGATCATCTGTAACCCAAAGTGCACTGTTTTCTGCAACTCCAAAATGGGCTTTTACGATTGTCAATTCCACATCTTCAAGTGAATGCGGATCATCATTTTCCCAATTCAAACCGGCTATTTCAGAAAGCTCCGGAATAGTTGAAATAATACGTTTATTTAATAAATAATTGTTTTTTATAAACGCAGTTACTTCGTCATAATTGGCAACTTCCTCAAAATCTCCTCCAATACCTTTTAAAATCGTTTTATACGTTTGCAGAATATCAAAACTATCTGAACCCAAAACATTTAAATCAGGCAGTTCTGTTACAAAATCCGGTTGGTTTTGTTTTATTTTTTGTAAAATCTGTTCTTTACTGCTCATCTTTTTTCGCTTTAGCTTCTCTCGAATTCTTTTTATACCATTCTCTGAAAGATTCCTGCGGAACATCGGGCATTTCGCGTTGGTCGTACCATTTGTTCATTTTGTTGTTCACAAGGGAAGGAACATTTTTCATTACAAACCTTCCTGATTTTCCTGCCAGGTTAAAAATGGCCGGATTAGCCAAAACTGTTGCCATTGTTTTCATTGCAACTGTTTTTACTGTTGGCGTGTGACCTTCTTTTACCAAAACCTGACGCCATTTGTATAATTGATCGTGAATATCAATTTTAACCGGGCAAACATTGGTACAGGAACCACAAAGTGTACTCGCAAATGGCAAATCGGCATTTTTGCTCATGTCCAAATTGGGCGCTAAAATAGAACCAATCGGACCGGCAACGGCATTATGATAACTATGTCCGCCACTTCGTCTGTAAACCGGGCAGGTATTCATGCATGCGCCGCAACGGATACATTTTAACGAATTCCTGAAATCTTCCCTGCCTAATTGTGTACTTCTGCCATTATCTACAATTACGATATGTATTTCTTTTCCGTCTCTTGGTTTTTTAAAATGACTCGAAAAAGTAGTGATCGGCTGTCCTGTTGCGCTTCTCGCCAATAGTCGCAGAAAAACGCCCAGATGCTTTCGTTGCGGAATCAGTTTTTCAAAACCCATACACGCAATATGTACATCTGCCAGATGGGCACCCATATCGGCATTTCCTTCGTTGGTACAAACCACAAATTCTCCCGTTTCTGCAATGGCAAAATTAACTCCGGTCAAAGCAGCCCTGCGTGTCAAAAAAGTATCTCTTAAATGCAGACGTGCTGCTTCGGTCAAATATTGAGGATCATTATTTCCTTTTTCTGTTCCCAGATGCTCATGAAAAGTTTCGCTAACATCTTCTTTTTTAAGGTGAATTGCAGGCAAAACAATATGGCTAGGTGGTTCTTTTCTTAGCTGAACAATTCGTTCGCCGAGATCAGAATCAATTACATCAATTCCTTTTTGAGTTAAGTATTCATTTAAATGACATTCTTCTGTCAGCATCGATTTTGACTTCACAATCTGTTTCACATCATGTTTTGCCATAATAGAATGGACTATTTCATTATGTTCTTTTGCATCGGCCGCCCAATGTACAATTATTCCGTTTTTTTGAGCATTGGCTTCAAATTCTACTAAATAATCATGAATATTAGAGAGTACATTATTTTTGATTTGCGAAGCTGTTTCTCGCAGCAATTCCCAGTCCTGAATCTGGTGAGCCGATTTATCACGTTTTGCACGAACAAACCAAAGCGTTTCGTCATGCCAGTTTACACGTTCTGTATCTTTGTTAAAACGTGCTGCTGCTTCGCTGTGTTCTATTGTTTTTTTTGAAGACATTTTTATCAGTTAAAATGAATGTCGAAAAGTCCTTAGTTTTCGAAGGAATTTAATATTTCGGCTATATGAATCGTTTTGATATTGCTTTTCTGCCTTTTCAGGATTCCCTCGAGATGCATTAAACATGACATATCACCACCTGTTATATAATCTACATTGTGGTTTTGGTGATCTTTAATCCTGTCTTGTCCCATTTTTACGGAAACGGCTTCTTCAGTAACACAAAAAGTACCTCCAAAACCACAGCATTCGTCTTTTCGCGAAAGCGATACCAAATCCAGTCCTTTTATATTATGAAGCAATTGTTCCGGTTTAGAAAAAGCGGGTGCATTGAGTTCAGTCATTTGCGAAAGTTTTAATCCGCGTTGTCCGTGGCAGCTTTGATGCATGCCGACCCTGTACGGAAAACTTCCTTCTATATGGTCAATTTTCAACACGTCGGTAATAAACTCCGTTAGTTCAAAAACTTTTTTACGTATTTCGTCAGCCAGATCCTGTAATTTATCGTCATGCAAATGATCTTTTACATGCAGGACACAACTTCCTGAAGGGCAAACGATATAATCAAATCCCGAAAAATTACTGATAAAATTGGCATCACAGCCTTTTGTTAAATGGGCATAACCACTATTTGCCATTGGCTGTCCGCAACAAGTCTGTCCCATAGGAAAATGGACATCACAACCTAATTTCTGCAAAAGTTCATAGGTTGCAATTCCTACTTTTGGATAAAACTGATCGACATAGCACGGTATAAAAAGTCCGACTTTCATATTAATGTTTGTAAAATTTCAAATCGATTAAATCGTTCTGAATAGGTTTTAGATTCCAGTTTTCATGAATTGCCAACGCTGCGCCCAATGCGCTCGCCTGTGCCATCGATGCTGCATACACTTCTATATCCGGAAAAGCTTCGGCTAACAGGTTCATAAAAACAGCATTTTTACTGAACCCTCCATCAACAAAAATTTTCTTTACAGGACTGTTGTGAATTACTAAATTAGTTGAAAAAAACTGTTGTTCAACGATGTCCATCATTAACTGATGATACGCAATTTCGTAACTTTTAAAAGTCGAAAGATCTCTTTTCTGAAAAGGACATTCTTTAAGAATATCATATTCATATTTCTTAGGATAAATAAAAGAAAAAGTAAGTGCCCTTAAATTGGAGACTATTTTTTTATCAAAATAAACATCCTTATAAGCATCAACAGGGACATTAAAATGTTCTGCTAATCTTTTGGTCTGAATTTCATGTTCATTGCCGGAAAAAAGACGGGCTGCCTTTACAGGTTTCTCGGTATATTGCATATAGCATAAACAATCATGCTGTAATTCTTCAAAGGTTAATGTTTTATTATTGAACGGATTGAGCGAAATACTCCAGGTTCCTGTGGATAATAAAACAAAAGGTTCTGTAAAGTTGATCGTATACGGAATAATCGCAGACGAGCTGTCGTGCAAACCTGTTCCAACAGCTAAATCACCTTCTGTTTTTATGACATCTTTGCCATAATGCAATGGTGGGAGTTTGTCTTTTATCTCTTCTTTCTGAAGCCACTTATGATACTTCATCTTTTTAAAATTCCAAAGATTGGTATGGCATCCGATACTCGTAATATCAGAATAGGTTTCATTGGTTAAGAGATAACTCAGATACTGAGGAAGGTGAAGGCAATATTGGATTTTTTCAAAAAGCTCCGGTTTTTCTTCTTTAATCCTGTAAATCTGCATTCCGGAATTTAAACTTCCTAAAACCGGTGAAGCTGTTTTGACTGCAAATGCCTCTTTACCTTTATATTTTTGATAAAAATGGTTTTTTAAATCCTCCGGATACTCTTTCAGATAATTATAAAGTGGTGTCAGAACTTCACCCTTTTTATCTATATACACAAAACTAGCACCATATGTGCTGAAATTAATTGCTTTCAGCACATAGTCTGATAATTTTTTTATTTCTGATATTCGATCGAGTATCCAGTTTTTGAGGAGTTCGATATTTTCACAAGGAAAACCATCTTCATCAACAGTTTCATCAAGATTTACTGATTTCTCCCAAACAATTTTGTAATTTTCATTGAATAAAAATACCTTCTTGTTTGTTTTACCAATATCAAAAATTGCAACTACATTCATTTTGGAAATTTTATAAGCCTGTAGCCATCGTTTTTAATCCTCTTTCTCCAATCAGATTTTTTCTGACTGTAAGACTGCGGTATAATTCTACCGGATTTAATGCAGCTCCCGAACGTAAACGGGCTTCAGCAACCAAAGCACGAACGTCTGTACGGAAAGCGTTTTGCAAAATTTCCTGTGCTTTTACTACATCATTTTCATCCTGTGCAATCTCAAGTGCTTTTCTGTCTACTGAAAGTGCCTGAGCATAAGCAATCATAATCGCTTCAACAGATTGCAATAAATCTTCTAAAGGATCTTTTATGTTGTGAGAAGCATCAATCATCCAGCCTAAATCTTTGGCGTGGTTCATTCCCCTTGCATCCATTCCTTCAACTAATTCATTAAAAATCAAGAATAACTGATACGGTTTTAATGCTCCGGCAGTTAGATCATCATCTCCATATTTTGAATCATTAAAGTGGAATCCGCCTAATTTGTTTTCCATCAATAATAAAGAAACGATTTGCTCAATATTGGCATTTGGCAAATGATGCCCCAAATCTACCAAAGTTTGTGCTTTGTCACCTAATTTCTTCACGTATGAATACGATTGTCCCCAATCTGCAACAGTTGTCGAATAAAAATTCGGTTCGGCACATTTATATTCTAAAAACAATTTCCAGTTAGAAGGCAATGCATCGTAGATTTCTTCTAAACTTTCTAATGTATTTTGATACGCTTTACGGAAATTTAATTGTCCGGGAAAATTAGAACCATCGGCCAGCCAAATCGTCAAAGATTCTGATCCTAAAGCAATTCCCTGCTGAATAACTTCTATATTATGAGCAATTGCCTGCTTACGAACAGCTTTGTTTACGTTTTGTAATGAGCCATATCGATAAGAATGGTCTGCATTTGCCTGATCCTGAAAAGTATTGGAATTAACGGCATCAAACTTTAAATTATGTTGTGCAGCCAAAGCTTTTATCGCATTGTGATCTGTCGGAATATCCCACGGAATATGCAAAGAAATAGCACCCGAAGCATTATTTAAAGCATGAAGTAAACCTACATCCTCTATTTTTTCTTCTAAAGAGCGGGGTTCTCCACCTCCTGCAAAACGTCCGAATCTTGTTCCCCCGGTACCTAATGCCCATGACGGAATTGCGATTTGAAAATCAATCAGTTTTTGAATAATTGATTCTGTATCACTGATTTCAGTTGTTGTAAAAGCCAGTTTGTTTGTATGCTTTTTTAATAATTCTTCGTTATGAGATTCTATTTTATTGGATCCGATTAACATATTTTATGGTATTTTAATAGAGTTTTCAATGTATGAAAAATAACTCTTGTTTTTCTTTTATTTTTTATAATCGATTTTGTATTGTTTAAAGAATCTAACGTCCGGGTTATCGGACGTTAGATATTACAAAAAACCACTTTTGCTTAAACAAACTTAAAAAAACTAATTTTTATCTATAAAAGCCCATTGCTACCCCGCCGTCTACGTTCAGTGCATTTCCGGTC
>NZ_QETH01000004.1 GCF_003105115.1 Flavobacterium sp. HTF
CGATATGCCAAGTGGTAAAAAAAGAAAGAGACATAAGGTAGCTACTCACAAAAGAAAGAAAAGAGCGAGAGCTAACCGTCACAAAAAGAAAAAGTAGTTTTAAACTACTTTTTTCTTTTTAAACGTTCATTGAAATTTGGGAAACTTCAAAAATTCCAAAAAATAAAATCCAAAATCCAAAAATTAAGAAACCGGTATCGGTTTGAGTTGGAATCTGGAATTTAAAAGTTGAAATTTAATTTTCCCTCCGGGTTAATACCTGTTAAAAAATATTGTTTAATCCATCTGTAGATAAGATTTTAGATTTTAGATTCCAGATTTTAGATTTTTTCAAATCTATACTCTTCTCTCTATATTCTATTTTCTGAAAAAACAGATAAAAATTTACAGTGTGAATAAAGAATTAATCATTAGATCTAGTTCTGAAGCCGTAGATTTTGCCTTATTAAAAGATGGAAAACTAATTGAATTACACAAAGAAGAAGAGAAAAGCAACTTTCAGGTTGGTGATATTTTTATTGCCAAAATCAGAAAACCAGTTGCCGGACTTAATGCTGCTTTTGTAAACGTAGGCTTCGAAAAAGATGCTTTTTTACATTATCACGATTTAGGTCCAAACTTAGCTTCCCAACTGAAATTCATAAAACTTGTAAGCGCAGGTAAAATAAAAGATTTCTCCCTAAAAACCTTTCAGTTTGAAAAAGAGATTGACAAAGATGGCATCATTACTGATATTTTAAGTGCCAATCAATCTGTTTTAGTTCAAGTAGTTAAAGAACCTATATCGACCAAAGGTCCAAGAATAAGCGCTGAGCTTTCATTGGCCGGAAGATTTATCGTTCTCGTTCCTTTTTCTGACCGTGTTTCTATTTCTCAAAAAATAGAAGACAAAAAAGAAAAGGATCGTCTAAAAAAACTTGTTCTATCGATCAAACCTAAAGGATTTGGTGTTATTGTTCGTACAGTAGCCGAAGGCAAAAACGTAGCCGAATTAGAAAAAGATTTGCAGAACCTGCTTGGCAGATGGTCTGCAATGTGTAAAAAATTACCAACTGCTCATCATCCATCAAAAGTATTAGGAGAACTTAACAGAGCTTCTTCGATATTAAGAGATGTATTTAACGATACCTTTAGCGGTATTCAGATAGATGATGAAGAGTTGTTCCACCAAACGAAGGAATATCTGCAGGAAATTGCACCTTCGAAACAATCGATTGTTAAGTTTTATCAATCAAATGACACTCCGATTTTCGAGAAATACAATATAGAGAGACAAATCAAAACTTCATTTGGAAGAACAGTTTCGATGAGCAAAGGCGCTTATCTTATAATTGAACACACTGAAGCTCTTCACGTTATAGACGTAAACAGCGGAAACCGTTCAAATAAGGCGACTAATCAGGAAGATACTGCCATGGAAGTGAATATGATTGCTGCCGCTGAAATTGCCAGACAACTTCGTCTGCGTGATATGGGCGGAATAATCGTAGTTGATTTTATCGATATGTCTAATCCAGAAAACAGGAAAGTTTTGTTCGACTTCTTGCGAGAAGAAATGAGCGACGATAAAGCAAAGCATAAAATATTACCGCCGAGTAAATTTGGTTTAGTCCAGATTACCAGACAGCGCGTAAGACCAGAAGTTAATATAAAAACAAGAGAAGAAGATCCAAATAAAGTCAACGGTGAAATTGAAGCACCAATATTGATAATTGACAAGATCACCTCTGACTTAGAAAGACTTTTAAAAACCCACAATAAAGTTGTGCTTAACACACATCCGTTTGTGGCTGCATACCTCAGTAAAGGTTTTCCATCATTACGTTCAAAATGGTTTTTTGAACATAAGAAATGGGTGAAAATCATACCTCGTGACGCTTACACGTACTTAGAATACCATTTCTATGATAAAAAAGGAAATGTTATTTCAGAATAAAAAACAAAACCGCTTCTCGAAAGATTAGCGGTTTTTTTGTGCCTTTTTTTTTAAAAATAATATTACTCTCTTATAATCTCTACTTTTCTCGTAATCTCATTTCCTGATTCATCTACAACAGTAATGTGATGAAACCCGGCATTCATTATAATTGGTTTTTCATGAAAGACTTTAGTTACGCCTTTATAAACATGATCGACATACCAAAATAATTGTTTTTCCCTTTGAGAATACGCTACTTTAAAAATTACCGGCTGTACTTCACTATTAAAATTCTTTGTTAAATAAATTTTACTATTGGTTTTTGGATAAATAAAATCCATAGAAGCGGTTTGCATCCCTAAACAATCCTCTTTAAACGGTGGCAATGGCAAGTACTCAATATGTTTGCCTTTGTAATACCAGGCCATAACTGGCGGCAATACAAACCAGTTTTTAGTAACCATATTTTCAACACTTTCACAACTGCTATTCACCTGAAATTGTTCGCTTTTATCGAGGTGAATTGTTTTATGATAAGAACAAACCGTAGTTGATTTTCCTTTTTTGGTAACCCATTGTTTAATTTTTGGGCAACCTTCTTTTGCCAGATATCCGCTCAAACTGCAAACCTCAGCTTGATTCAAATCTTCGTACGGAATTCCGAACCATCGCTGTCTTGGCAATAAATTAAATACATCAAATAAAATTGGTGCGGCACTTGTAACTCCTGTCAAGGTTGGTCTTCCTTCTCCAGTTGCATTTCCAACCCAAATTCCAACCACATATCTTGAATTGGTTCCAATTGCCCATGCATCCCGATTTCCAAAACTGGTTCCTGTTTTCCAGGCGATTTTTAAAGAACTGTCGTAAAATTTCCAGGCTTCATCTCCTTCTGGCCTGTTCACCTCTTCCATTGCATTATACGTAAGCCAAATTGATCCAGCACCCAAAATATTCTTTTGGTTGGTTTCTGAACCGAAATCGGCTTCAAAATCATTATTATAATTCAGTTCTGTAAATTCATTTGTTCTGTACTTTCCATGACTTTTATTAAAATAATTAACGGTTGAAGACAAGTTTGAATATGTTCGGCATAAATCCCACAAGTTACTTTCTGCACCACCCAAAATAAGTGACAATCCATAATGATCTGGTGATTTATTGATATTTTTTAACCTGAATTTCTGCAGTTCTTCATAAAATTTATCAACACCAAAATCCTGCAACATCAAAACTGCCGGAATATTCAAAGAACGTGACAACGCCCGATGTGCCGGGACAGCTCCGTCAAAAGTTAAATTAAAATTCTGAGGGGTGTAACCCGCAATTTGGGTCGGAACGTCTGCAACTAAAGTATTTGGCAATAATTCACCATCATCAAGCATGGCACCGTACAAAAGAGGTTTCAGAATACTTCCTGTACTTCTTGGCGCATCAATAATATCTACGTCTTTTTGATGGTCATTGTCTGTTGGGGAATTCCCGATATAACTTATTACGTTTCTATTCTGAACATCAATTACTAAAATCGCCAAGTTATGAACCTCATTTTGCTTATACTGATTGTAATAATATTTAGCAATTTGATTCACCCGGTTCTGAAGCGCAAAATCAATTGTTGTTTTTACTCTTTTTCCTTCTTCATTTTTCGCTACACGCTGCAATAAATGTGGTGCAGTCTGAGGAAGATTATAAGGTTTTTGTGGTAATGGTTCGTCTATAGAAAGTTCGTAAGTCTGTTGGTCAATTATGCCTTCCTGATTTAATTTTAATAAAAGACGATTGCGTTTTTCTAATAATTTAATTTGGTTTTTTCCAGGATAAATTAAACTTGGCGCATTTGGCAAAACCGCCAGGGTAGCGCTTTCAGCCCAAGATAATTGATTTGACTGAACACCAAAATATCGCCACGCAGCCATTTCGAGTCCGACAACATTTCCTCCAAATGGGGCATGAGCTGCATATAATTCCAAAATTTCATTTTTAGAATATCCCAATTCAAGTCTTGTCGAAAGAATGACTTCTATAATTTTTTCGAAATAAGTTCTCTTTTTTCCCTTTCTGGAAAGTCGGATTACTTGTTGTGTTAATGTACTTCCTCCACGAACAACTTTTCCGGCCTTTCTGTTTTGTTTGACAGCATTGACCATTGCAACCGGATTAAAACCCGGATGTTTATAGAAATATTCATCTTCAAAATAAACAATACACTTTTTAAATTTATCCGGAACACTATCCTGCGCCGGAAAACGCCATTGTCCGTCACGGGCAATTTTTGCTCCCAGTAATTCACCGTCACTGCTTTCAATAACTGTTGAATAGGGTTCTTTGAATAAAGTCCTTGGTATTGAAAAATAGTAAATAAGCAAGAGCAGAAATGCAATTGCTGATTTTATTTTATTCTTTTTTATCCAGTTTATAATGCGTTGAAAGAACGCTTTTAATTTATTTTTCAATACTGATTAATTTAACCGCAAAGAGCGCTAAGTAATACGCAAGTTTTTTGCACGCAGATTTAGCTGATCTTGCAGATTTTATGTTATCTGCCGAATCAGCAAAATCTGCGTGAAACTTTATTTCACAACCTGAACCCAAAATCCTTTTGTTCTGGCCAGGAAGGTATGATCGTACATCGCTTCACATTGCAATCCGGGTAAATAATAACTACCAAGATATGAAGCGTTCAGTAAAATCTTGAATGTTTTGGTTTCTCCTGCTTTTAATCCAAAATAGAAATTTGTCCTGTCGTCACGAATATCAATATAATCGGCTGTATTATTTGTAGCTTCTCCATAATCGGTAAAACGGGTATTTACAATTTCAAATCCGGATGGTAAAATCTGAGATAAAGCGACATTTTGTACATATTCATTTTTCTGGTTTTTAATAGTAACCTCAGCAACAAACTCTGTTCCCTGTGCAATTCTTGATACATCAATTACACTGCCTTTTCTATTTCTGAAAACAATTTTGGCCGAAAGGTTGCTCTCAACAGCATTTTCTTCACCTACAGGAAGAATTCCGGTGTTGAGTACGCGAACATAAATTGTGTTCTTTTTATTGTTTTTTAAAGTAACGCTGTTTGTCCCGGACTTCACAACCAGACTTCTGTCTGCTACAGTCTTATTTGTTTTTATATTCTGCGCTTTTCCATCTTTGCTAAACTGAATATCAATTCCTTTTGGACCGTTGTTTAGTGAGAATTTTGACATAGCATATAAACAGTAAGCTGTAGTTTGTGTACTCATCCACTGATCGCTGGCCATGTTTTTAGCCAGTTTTGTTGCCATCATGAACGAATTTTCTTTTTGGTTTAACAATAATAAAGTTTCCAGTGCCATCGCTCTGTTTCTATCACCTGAACCATAGTAATAATAACTGTAATCACTTGAACTATCATCAATTTTGCTATGCAGCAACAACGTTAATCCTGCACTTTTCTGGCCTGCCAGAACATAAGCTGCTGCTAGTCGCAATTTGCTTTCGTTTGAGATTCCGTTTGTTTCTCTCAATCTGTTCATAGAAGACAAATCCGGAGAACCGGCTAATGCCAGCGTATATAAACGATATGCTTGTGCCATATCATTTCCATAACGTGGCTCAAAACGCCATTTCTTCGCTTCTTTTTGCTGATACGAAATCCATTTTGATTTGAAATTGATTGGTAAAACATATCCTTTTTTCTCTGCTTCAATTATAAAATGTCCGGCATAAGAAGTTCCCCAATCATCTGCAATTGTATTTCCCTGCCAGTATGAAAGCCCTCCGTTTGGTAACTGGAAACTTCCCAGTCTTGTAATTCCGGCAGTAACATTCTTCTGAATGAGCTGTTGGCGTGTTGCATCAACATCGGCAACATCTGTTAAGAATAATTGCGGGAAAACCGATGAAGTTGTCTGTTCTACACAACCATGCGGATATTGAATCAGATATTGTAACCTTCCGTTCAGATTAATTGTTGGCATTGAAGAAACCTCCAGTTTTGCCTTATTACTTCCGGATACTCCAAAGGTTTTCCATGAAATAGTTTTAGCACTATTAGGCGGTAAAATAACGTCTGTGTAAGTGTTCGTTACCGGATTCGGATTCGTCATGTCGATCTCAACATCGTAAGTTGATTTCTGGCTTCCCGAAGTAGCAACAATCTGCACTTTTGCAATTCCGGTCAGACTTCCTACTGCGAGATTAAAGTACGCCATTTTTTCGTCTGGCTGTGTAAATGTTACGTTTTGAGCAGCACTTCCGATTACCTTTAATCCGTTGCTGGTTTTAATCTGAACTTTTACGTTTTTAATATTTTTCTCTGTTGCAAAAACCGTAACCGGAATTGTTACTTTTTCTGAAGGAGAAATTTTTCTTGGTAATGAAGCCAAAACCATCAGCGGACTGCGAACCGGAGTTGCTTTCTCGACACTTCCGTACGCGCTCGTTGCCGCATCACCAGCGACCACCATAGTTCTTACCGAACCAATATATTTTGGCAACGTAACCTGATGTGTTTTTGTCTGTCCTTTTTCCAGCTTGAATGGCCCAAGATAAATCACCACTGGTTTAAAACGATTGGCTTTTTTAGCTTTTCCTCCACCAAGATCCTGATCTCCACCAATACTGAAAATCTGATTTACTTTTCCGCCATACGCACCGATAACATCATCATATACGTCCCAGGTTTTTACGCCGAGAGCTTCTCTAACATAAAAACTATCCCAGGCATTTGGCGTTTTAAATCTTGTTAAATCCAACAAACCTTCATCGACAATTGCGATCGTATAGGTCATTTCTTTACCGGATTTCTCACTTACTTTTATAGGAAATGATTGTTCCGGCCTCAGAACATCAGACATGGTAATAGTTGGTTCAAGTTTTGTGTTTTTATCTACAACTCCAATCGGAACAATTCCGTACATACGAATTGGAGAATCATTCTTAGTCGAAGCATGCGGCTGTAAAAGTGTGATATTAAAATAAACATTTGGTGCCATCTCTGCCGTTACAGGAACTTCTACTTTTGTTTCCCCTTTTTTGGTTTCTACCCAGAGTGTCTTAACTACTTTTGAGCCATTTTCTATTGAGATTAAGGCACGTCCGCCTTCACTTGATGGAAAAGAAATCTGAGCTTTTTCTCCAACAGCATAATCTCTTTTATCGGTAGAAAAAACAAGCATATTCGCGGTTGAAGCATCTGTATTCCTGGTTTTTCCTGACCAGATTGGCCAGTCGATATTTACGGTTAAGGCAGTTGCATGCCCTCCGTTTTCATCAGAAACCCTGATTAAATAACGTCCCCATTCTTCATCTGTCAAGGCAAATTGGAAACTTCCTTTTCCGTTTGAATCTGTGTTTACTTTAAATGTTTTGTAAGAGGTTGTTGCTTCAGATGAATTGTAGTTCGACAGATTATCACTTGAAGCATCCCACCACCAGCGCCATTCTACTTTATAAACTTTTACTTCAAGATCTCTTACCGGTCTTGGTCTTCCGTTTTCATCTACTGTTACGATATCAAAACGATTGTTCGTTCTCGTTTCAAGCATACCGTATTTGTTTGGTTCAGGCGATTTTATTCCGACATACGTTTTGTATGGGGAATAAGTTGTTGCCATAGCATCCATGCTAAAATCTCCGCCTTCTTCATATACTTTTGTAATGAATGAAGCTCTTAACATTCCCGGCGCCTGTCCTTGTAATTTCGGATTTATATTGACAGAAGCTCTTCCATTTGCATCCAGTTTTCCTGAAAAAATATTTACTTCTTCAGTACTGAAGCGGCGAACTAAATCATCAAAAGCATATTTTTCATACCCTTTAAATGTAGTTTTCTGCTCAGAAAACTTGGCCTGCATTTCTACATTCAGATTCTTTGCTATTGCCCCATGAAGCCAGGTTACTTCCAGATTACTTGAATTTGGGTAAGCAGAAGATAATATGGCATTTTTAAAACTGTTTTTGATTTTTAAACGATTTGGTTTTATCGTTTCAATTTTTATGTTTTTGTAGAATTTTGCACCTCCTACGCTCACCATTGCTTCCCAGCTTCCTGTTGGTGCATCCGGATCTGTTGGAACAATAAACGAATAATGATTAAGGTCATTTGTTTTTTGAACCGTCTGGTAAGTTACTTTTCCGTTTGGATCTGTTAATCTGAATTTTATCGGATGCGCTTTTGGTAATTTATTTGAGGCATCATTCAAAATAAAAGATAAATACAAATTATCGCCGGGGCGCCAAACGCCACGTTCTCCATAAATAAAACCTTTTAATCCTTTTTGAAGTGTTTCGCCCGAAACATCAAAATTACTTACAGACAATGAATTCCCGTCGTCAAGCTTTACGTAGGTAGACTGATCGCCTAATGTTACAATCGCAAAATAGGCAAACTTATCAATCTGAAATGTTGCAATTCCTTCGCTGCTTGTCGCTTCTGTAGCGATTTTTTGTTGTTGGAAACTGTATAAATCTATTCTTGCGTTTGAAACGGGTTCTGTTGTAAGAATGTTATTTACGGCAAATAAATAAGACTTATTCTCTCCTCTTTTGGCAATTACACCCAAGTCTGAAGCCAGAATATTGGTTGCAATTCTCGCGTTATAATAATAAGATCCTGTACATGGATCCTGGCTTTCTCTCCATTCGTAATCATCATAGTAATAATCATCGTATGAATTACCGCTGTAATTCACGTCGTTTTCATCAACTTCTTCTTCCTCTTCGTTTTGATCTGAATCAGTTTCTGATGTTTCGCACTTATACATAGAATATTTCTTTTTGTATGAGAATTCAACTCTGTAAATTGCTCCCGGTTCGGGCTTGATTATTTTGGATAAATCCAAAGCAAAAGTGTTCCATTTACTCAAATTGACCAAAGAGTTTTCTTTAAGATTTATGGTAGTTTTGGCAACGGGCTGAGAAACTCGTTTTAGATTTTGCGATCCGTTTAATTCATTATTCTGAAGAAACTGCAGAATATTATTCTTGTAAATCTTATAAACTTTTACATCAACAGCGCTCAGATTTGCAGTTTCAAAATTCAGTTTCAGATTGTTTGAACTTGGCAGAATTGTTCCGTTTTTCACAAAACGTACGTTTGGTTTTATCTGGTCAAAAGAGATTTTTTGCGAATAATTCTCTTTCATCTTCTGTCCATACTGACTTTCTATTCCCTGAAAAACTTCTAATAAAAGTTCCCCTGTTATATTTTGTTCGGGAGCTGTTTCTTCAACTACTTCAGGTTCTTCTTCTACAACTGCAGCAGCACTGTCTACAACAACTGCAGCACTATCTACAGCGACACTTGCAGAATCGACTGTGGCAACAGTTACGGGTTCTTCTGCAACAACTTCATGAATAACTTGTGGCGCTGCTTTTTCATTACTAAAATATACTTTGAGTATGTTTCCCTGTGTAGAAAATTTTAAATTATTAGTATTTTGAATCGCTACTAAACCTTTAAAATCCTGTCCTTTTTCCAAAGGTTCTGAGAAATTAATTGAAACCGACTGATTGTCCTCATCCGGCACTTCAACTTTTATAACCTTGAATTCATTTATGGCTGTAATCGGAAAATCGATTTTTCCTTTCTGGTCTATATCAAAATCACTTCCATCGTAAGCAATTTCAAGCTCACTTGGCTCAGAATAACGCTTAATATTATCAATAATAAATTTGAATTCTTTTCCTGATTTTACGGCATTATCAAATTTAATCTGAAGGTCTTCTCCTTTCTGACTTGCGGAAACGAGTTTTTGAGCCGTTTCAAGATCAATGTCATCTGCTGTTTTTAAAACACAATTTAAATATTGGGATTCTTTGCTGCGTGACTGAATATCAAGCGTATTTATTGTAAAATCCTGCTTAACTGTTTTGACCGTGAAATTAAATTTAGAAAGTTCTTTTTCCTTTTCTTTTGGAAGTGTGATTAGTTTATCTAAGTTTAATGTAACCTGATATTCGGTACCCGGTTTTAATTTTTTCTCCGGAATAAAAGCAATGGTATTGCTGGAAAGTGCAACGACTTTTCCGTTTACGCTTGGCGAAATATCGAATAAATCATCATCGAGTTCTTCATTGATTTTCCATTCTTTTTTATCAAAAGCCAAAACCACACGTATGTCTGATTGCGACGGGACAATTCCGCCGGTAAAACTAGTTATGTACTCTCTGAATAATGAAAAATCGGAATTAAAATCGGCAGCTGATTTTCTGCCACAGGCTTGTAAAATAAAAAATACAAAAAATACGTAAACTAATTTTCTTGCTTTCACTTTTATATGGAGTTAATGGTTAACAAATTAGAAATTTAATACGATTTACCGGCAAAAGTAATAGCACCAAAATACAAATTAAATCACCATAAAAGTAAAATAATTTTTCAATGTTTTAAGAAGAAAAACCTTTAATAAATTTATTAATTTTGTTGAAGGTTAGAACATTTCTTTAAAGCTCAGCACCTAATTTTGACAAAATTTTGTCCATCTCAAGAAAATGATTTTTTGTGTTTGCCGAATAAAAAATTTGATTTCCGCCCATTACCACAATAACATCGTCTTCGTAATTTCCGTAGAAGTTTATTCCCTCAAGCCATTGTTTTAATGTAACTCCTTTATCGGAATAGTTCTGGGTAATAAAATCAAGCTCGTGTGGTTCTATTTCATAAAATGTATCACAAGTAAATTCCAGCGCAAAACCCGCCTGAAGAAATGCCATTGCAGTAAAAAAATCTGTCAACGTTTCTGTTTCCAGATTCCATTCTTTTTGATAATAACTCATATAAACAGGAGGATTAGGACTTGACAAATTATCTTTGTAAATGCCCCAAACACAAGCATGTTGATTCTCTGTATAAAAAATTAAATAATCATTATTTTGATAATATTGAAATCTTTCGGGTATGACTAATGAATCCTGAGTATGATTTAAGTTTTGGATTTTTCCCAATTCCGAATAATAATCTGTAAAAACCTCCGGAAGTGATCCAAAAATATCTCCAGCTTTTTGAATTTCTTCATTTGTAAAACCGCATGATACTGTAATATGGAATAGTTTTTTTATTATTGAAAAATCAGTCATCACTTTAAAAGATTTACAAGAAAATTATTTACGTCTTTCTATAAAAAAGCGCTTCATTAAATCAGCTGCTTCATCGGCCATTATACCCGAGACAACAGTGGTTTTGGGATGAAGTTTTGTTCCCATACTTAAAAAACCGCGTTGTTCATCTCTGGCTCCAAAAACAATTTTGGTGATCTGGCTCCAATATAAGGCACCTGCACACATTTGACAAGGTTCAAGTGTAACATACAATGTACAATCTTTCAGGTATTTTCCTCCTAAATAATTAGCTGCAGCTGTAATGGCCTGCATTTCGGCATGAGCCGTAACATCATTTAGTAATTCGGTCAGATTATGAGTCCTTGCAATAATTTTGTCTGCAACGACGATTATGGCCCCTACAGGAATTTCGCCTTTATCAAAAGCCATTTCAGCTTCCTGCAAAGCTTTCTTCATAAAATATTCGTCAGTAAAAGGATTTTCCATAGTTGCAAAAATACATTTTTAGTTAGTATTTTTTATTACATTTAAATTTTGAAATTCTAAATTGATGGATAAATACAAAATCATTATTCCGGAACCCTGCCATGAAAACTGGGACAAAATGACTCCAGATAATAACGGAAGATTTTGTTTGAGCTGTTCTAAAACTGTTGTTGACTTTACAAAAATGTTACCCGATGAAATTCAGCAATATTTTATTTCAAAAAAAGGAAATAACATTTGCGGGAGATTTAAAAATAGCCAATTAGATCAAAAGATTATTCAGATCCCGAGTCGTGTATTATATTCACAAACTCATTATCATAAGATTTTTTTACTTGCCTTATTCATAGCGATGGGAACGACTTTGTTTAGCTGTTCTGATAAAAATGGAGACAAACAGAAAATCGACAAAGTAGAGATTGTTTCTCCAGAACATGAAGGATATGCAACTGGCGGGCTCCCTATGCCCAAAAATGATACAATTTCAAATAATAATGCTGTAGATTATAATAGCATTAAAAATCAGGCTGAACTGGATGTTTTAGCGCATCCGGAAATTGGCATGACTAAATTTTATGAATTCATTCAAAAAAATTACAAAATACCAAATACTTCTGAAAATCGCACGGGTACAGTATATGTTTCATTTATAGTTGAAAAAGATGGCAGCTTAAATAATATCGTAATCAAAAACGATTTTGGATTCGGAAGTGGAAAGGAAGCAATCAGAGTATTAAAGATGTCTCCTAAATGGGTTCCTGGAAAAATAAACAATCAATTGGTACGATCTGCTTATAATTTGCCAATCAAATTTAAATATTGAGTTTAAACTATGAATTCAAAACAAAAAATAACAATTCCTGAACCTTGCCATGAAAACTGGGATAAAATGACACCAAAAGAAAATGGGCGTTTCTGTATGAGCTGTTCTAAAACTGTTATCGATTTTACCGCTATGCTTCCGGCAGAAATTCAGCAATTTTTCATTCAAAATCAAAATAAAAAAATTTGCGGAAGATTTAGAAAATCGCAATTAGAAACAATTACAATTCAAATTCCGAGTCGGGTTTTATAGACGCAAATGCATTATCACAAAATGTTTTTACTTGCATTATTCATTTCCATGGGAACTACTTTGTTTAGTTGTCAGGACAAAGAAGGAAAGAAACAAAAAATTGATAAAGTCGAAGTTGTAAAAGATACAATACATGAAGTTGTAACTTTAGTTGGGGAAATTCCAATTGACCCAAATGATACTACCCAGGCAGTACCACCAAAAGTTGATCAGGTCAAATTTGTAAAACCTATAAAAAAGAGTACGAAAGAAGAAGCAAAACCAACTGAAGCCAATAGCAAAAAGACAATAGAAGAACCTGTTTATAATGGAGGTGTTGCTATTGAAACAAATGCAGAATTTGCAGGCGGAATTGAACAATTCTACAACTTTTTTGGACATGAATTTAAAAAGCCTGTAAACTCAGAAACTGCCAATCTCAAAATCAATCTTTCTTTTGCAGTAGAAAAAAACGGATCTGTATCTTATCTCCAGTCTTTACCGCCTGTTGACAATTCAACAGAAAAGGAAATTATAAGAGTCTTAAGTTTATGTCCTAAATGGCAACCCGGAGAAATTAATGGCAAAAAAGTGAGAAGGGTGTATTCTTTACCAATCGTATTGTAATAGATCTCAGTAATAAAATTAAATTTAAAACCGTAAATTTGCTTTTTACCTTACAATGAAAAGCAATTTACTTTCGAACATAAGCACCCCTGCCGATTTGCGTTTACTCGACGAAACCCAGTTACCGCAACTGGCCAAGGAATTACGTGATTTTATCATTGATATTGTTTCGGTAAAAGAAGGTCATTTGGGAGCCAGTTTAGGCGTTGTAGAACTTACAATTGCGCTGCATTATGTTTTTAATACGCCCGAAGATTTATTGGTTTGGGATGTTGGACATCAGGCTTACGGGCATAAAATCCTGACTGAAAGAAAAGAAAATTTCGACACCAACAGGCAACTTGGCGGAATTTCTGGATTTCCAAAAAGAAGCGAAAGCATTTACGATACTTTTGGCGTTGGCCATTCTTCTACTTCAATTTCTGCAGCACTCGGAATGGCAATTGCTTCAAAACTGAAAGGAGAAACAAACAAACAGCATATTGCGGTTATTGGAGATGCTTCTATCGCATCAGGAATGGCTTTTGAAGGTCTAAATCATGCCGGGGTTACAGATGCTAATATTTTAGTTATCCTGAATGACAACGCCATCGGAATTGATCCGAGTGTCGGTGCATTAAAAAAATATCTGACTGCGGTTAAAAATGGTAAAAATCCCAAGCAGAATAACATTATAAAATCTTTGAATTTTGATTATTCAGGGCCAGTTGACGGTCATGATTTTCCGAAATTAATCAAAGAATTAAACCGTTTAAAAAAGATTAAAGGCCCGAAATTCCTTCATATTGTTACTACAAAAGGCAAAGGTTTACAACAAGCCGAAGAGAATCAGGTAAAATATCACGCACCAGGAAAATTTGATGCTTCTACCGGAGAAATTCATTTAAAATCTGAGGAAAATTTACCTCCAAAGTATCAGGATGTTTTTGGTCTGACTATTTTGGATTTAGCCAGAAAAAATAAAAAAATCATCGGAATTACTCCCGCAATGCCATCAGGAAGTTCCTTAAAATTTATGATGGATGAAATTCCCAAACGTGCTTTTGATGTTGGAATTGCAGAACAGCATGCTGTAACCCTTGCCGCGGGAATGGCAACTCAGGGCATGGTGGTTTATTGCAATATATATTCAACTTTTCTTCAACGCGCTTATGATCAGGTTATTCATGATGTGGCACTGCAAGATTTACCAGTTATTTTCTGTCTGGACCGCGCTGGTTTGGTGGGTGAAGACGGGGCAACGCATCACGGTGTTTTTGATATTGCCTATTTGAGAACAATTCCGAATATGATTATTTACGCTCCGATCAACGAAATTGCGTTACAAAATATTCTTTACACAGCACAACTTGGACTGGATCATCCGATTGCCATCCGATATCCAAGAGGCCGGGGTGTTCTGCCCAATTGGGAAGTAGAAAATTTCGGACAATACAAAAATGTTAAAATTGGCGAAGCAATCCGCCTGAAAAAGGGTACCAAAACTGCCATTTTATCTACCGGAACTATCGGCAACAACGTAATTGCAGCCCTTAACGAATGTGCTAATGCTGAAACTATTGCGCATTACGACTTTCCGTTTATCAAACCTCTGGATAACAATTTATTAGAAGAAATTTTTAATAATTTTAAAACAATCATTACGATTGAAGACGGGGTAACAAAAGGAGGCTTTGGAAGTGCCATTTTAGAATTTGCTTCTGAAAACAACTTCAATAATCCTATAAAGGTTTTAGGTGTGCCAGATACATTTATTGAGCATGGAACGGTCTTACAATTACAACAAATGTGTAAAATTGACGTTAAAAGTTTAGTATTTCTTTTTTCAAACCATTGAAAAGGGTTATTTTGCGAAGCCAAAAAAAAATCAAAATTCAAGCCTAATGAAATTAATTCGATTCACATTATTACTTTTACTTTTTACCTTTACTGTTACAATTTCTGCTCAGGGTATTATTAAAACAACTTTAGAACCAAACCAGATTCCGAAACCGCCTTCTAACTGGTCTAAGAAAAATCAACTGGGTTTTGACATTTCCGAAATTGCTTTTGTGAATTGGAGTGCCGGGGGAACAAGTTCGATTTCAGGTTTATTCAAAGGTGAATTTTCAAGAACTTACATAAAAGGAAACCACAAATGGTTTAATGAATTAATTGTTAAGTACGGGTTAAACAAACAAGATGGTACCGAACTTAGAAAAACAGACGATGCCGTTCAGCTTAACTCAACGTACGGATTCAGAAGAGATACAACATCGAACTGGTACTATTCTGCAAAATATAATTTCAATACTCAGTTTACAAATGGTTACAATTATCCGAACAGGGATATTGCAATATCCAAACCGTTTGCACCTGCTTACATCTTTCTGGGAGCCGGAGCTGAGAATTCAAATAAAGCAAAAAACAGGACTTTCTACTTCTCTCCTATAACATTAAAAACCACTTTGGTTTTAGACCAGTATCTGGCAAACCAAGGAGCATTTGGTGTTAAAAAAGCTGTTTATGCACCAGATCCTCTTGATCCAAACACTCAGATTTTGGTTGAAGAAGGACAAAAAGTAAAAGCCGAATTTGGTATTTTGTTTACTGCTTACATGAAAAATGAAATTTTCAAGAACATCTTTTATGAAAACAGATTGAGTTTATATACCGATTACCTGAACAGATTCGGAAATGTCGACATCGATTACGACACACGTCTGGACCTTGTTGTAAATGCTTATGTAAAAGCAAATATTGGGATCCATTTAGTGTATGACGACGATATTAAAACCAAAAAAGATGTTGTAGATCCTGTAACAGGATCTACAAGCCAGGTTAATGACGGGCCAAGAGCTCAGTTAAGACAGGTTTTAGGAGTTGGTCTTGTATATGCTTTTCAATAATTAATTTGGCTTTCTGCCATTAATCATTTCAAATAATTCTAACGCATTTCCGTCCGTTAAAAGGGAAACATAATGACAAATATGAAGCAAACGGCTGTATAAATCTGTTTTCTCCAAATGGTGTTTTTCAGGCAGCATTTTTAAGAGTAACTTATCATAATTCGATGCTTTTCCTTCATATTTGTTATTGAATGCGGTAATAAATTTATCCAGCAAGGTCTGGATAATCTGGTAACCAACAATTTCTTTCTCGATAACTTCGCGGCTCTGATAGATTTTCTCAACACTTAAGCTGATAATATCATCCATCTGCGCTTTGTATTTACTTTTATCTGTTAAAGCATAAGGGAACTGTCCGGCTAAAATCAATTCTTCGTTTTCTATAAAAACATCAACGGCATCATTAATCAGTGCACCAATTGCAAGCGCACGCAGGTAACTGATTCTGTCTTCTTTGGTTTCTAATAATTTATATTTAGAAACTCCAATATTGTCTTTTACCAGTTTGATTAAATATTCCAGAGCATAATCTTCGGAAACCAAACCAAGATTTATCCCGTCTTCAAAATCTATAATAGTGTAGCAAATATCATCTGCGGCTTCTACTAAATAGGCCAACGGATGTCTTTCAAAACCAATATCTCCGTCAGATTTATTGGCAATCATTCCCATGTCTTCAGCGACTTCTTCAAAGAATGCTTTATCAGACTGAAAGAAACCATATTTTTTGTCTGCAATATTTGAAGTTGGTTTTTTAGGAAGGCTTTCTTTTGGGTATTTCATAAAAGCACCCAAAGTGGCGTACGAAATCCTTAAACCTCCTTCTATTCCTGGACGACTTGCTGTAAGCACAGAAAATCCGTTTGCATTTCCTTCAAAATCAATTAAATCCTGCCATTGCTTGGCAGTTAAATGGTCTTTATATTTAATTCCTTTTCCGATTGAAAAATATTCACCAATAGCTTTTTCCCCGGAATGCCCAAATGGGGGATTCCCGATATCGTGCGCCAAAGATGCCGCGGCAACAATGGCTCCGAAATCATTCATATGATAACCGTGAACTTCTTTTAAATACGGATATTTTTCAATGATTTTTTTTCCAACCAAACGGCCTAAAGAGCGGCCAACTACAGAAACTTCTAAACTATGTGTCAGACGTGTATGTACGAAATCTGTTTTAGAAAGCGGGATTACCTGCGTTTTATCCTGCAATGATCTAAAAGCTGCCGAAAATATAATCCGGTCATAATCTACCTCAAAGCCTAAACGGGTATCGTCTTGTTCTATACGTAATCTTTTGCTTGTGTCACCTTGCTTTTTAAGAGATAAAAGTTGTTCCCAGTTCATTTTGTAATTTTAAATCGAGCGAATATAAGAAAAAATGGAGCGTTTAAATGAAAACCTCAGTCAAAATAAAGTCTTACAACGTAAATTTCCTTGGATTATATTCATATTCTGAACATTCCCAAATCCATTGTGTACATTGCCTATTTAAAACTAAATTTTTTATTGGATCAGAAATCAATGCTATTTCAAAAAAATCATCTGTTTGACGAACAATAGCAACATAAAATTTTTGTGGTTTTGCTTGCGCTACGCCAATTTCATTATTGGTTAACTTAAATTTCTGCCCTGGAAGTGTTATGGATTTTACTTCAATGTGAATTTCTTCTCCATTTGGGTCAAATCCATCTAAATCATAACCAATATTTTGTTTGCTTACATCTTGTAAATTAAATCCATTTAAATTCAAAATTTCCATAGTAATTTCTTCCGCAGTTCTCCATCGTTTTATAGCATATTTAATTCTGTCATTTGAAATTTCTTTAGAATTATTATACCAATCATTAGTTGTGGAATTTACATTTTGAATAGAATTATTAAGCATAATGTCATCATCCTTTTTCTCCAAAACTAAATTTCCGATATAATTCGGAAGTAATTTTTTAAATGCTTGCTTTATATCGAATTCCGTTAGACCATTTTCAATTAACAAAGAAATATAAGAATCGTCAATTAATAAATTTTCAGAAAGAATTTGCTTAAACGAATATCTTTTCTTCTCGTGAATCAATATTTTTAGATCACTTACTTCTAGAATAAAATTATCATTACTAATTGATAATATAGAAACAAATATATATTTTGAAATTTGAACGCATCCTAATATTGAAATATCCGACTCATTAATTTTATTTTTGAATGAGTTAAACGAAGCCTCTTTTGCTCCAAGAAATTTCAAAAACGATACTAATCCATCTATGTTTAAAAAAATTGATTCAACTACAAAATTATCAATTGTTTTTACAATAATATTATAGTCCTTAGTGTTAAGCCAATTTGGTGCTAATAATAATTTTTCAAAGAAGGCAGGGTCAATATTTTTTACTTCCTCTAAAAGAAGTTTTTCAAAAGAAGTCTTTTTAAAACTCATCATTCTAGGATCAGCGTATGGAACAATACATTTAATTATATTACTATTTTCTGGCTTATTGCCTACCAAATTTTCCTTAATTATATTTATAATTTGACTAGCAATATTTTTTATCGTTGTATTTGTTTCAATATCATATATAAGATGTTTTCTTGAGGGATCAGTACTAAAATCACCATTCACAATAATACCCAATCCTGTTATATCTTCAGTTGGCAAAAATGAGTAAACAAAAGCATCTACTAAGTTGATTCTTGCAGGTAAATTATTTTCAATTTGAAAGGCTATAGCAGTATTATTAAAGGTTGATACAAGCCATTCAGATTGATTTTCATTATTTTTAATCTTTAGTTTGGTTTCGTGTTCAGAAATTATTTCTTTCTCGATAAATGTTGAAGCATAGTTAGAAATTAAAATTTCTGTTGTTGTTATATTTTTGAGAAAAAGCAACGATTTATAATCAAACGACTCATATTCTGACTCGATTTCTAGTGTGGTTACTCCAGTAAAAATAAAAATAGTTGAAAATCCATCATTTAATATACTATTAATATTTTCATCCATTAAGGATTTATCATTTTCATTAACTGAGTGTGGTATTCTTATAAGTGGTACTCTTGTTGCGTTTGGAATTTCATTTTTAGTTCTTTCTTTAGAAAATGTGATTTCTAAATCACCACTAATGATATAAATCTCTTTAGAAAAACTTACAACTGATTTAAAGCCAATCCCTCTATAACCAATATTTTCTCCCCTTATTTTGTTTGAAGATGCACTTCTGCACAAACTTTCTATATCATTCGCATTAAAGAACCTTCCATTGTTAGCAACATATAAAAAATTACTGTCTTTTATGATTTTAAACTTGGTCGCGTTTGCATCATCCGCATTTTGTAATAATTCTATAAAAGATCGATTGTTATAGCTTTCAGCAATGTAGGTTTCTAACCCAGCCAAATCTGCTAGCAAGTTGGGTGATGCTTTTGCTTCTTCTAGAAGTTGACTCCTAATTTCATTAATAATCATAAAATTACAATTTAGGATATAATCTTAATTTATTAATTTTATCTGAAATGCCATCTTCTTGAAAACTAAATTTAAAAACCTCAAATCCAAAAAATTTATCAGGAAAGGCGTAACTATTTTTGACCTCTAATATATGACCATCAACATCATAAGCAGTACATTCAATCATTATAACATCTTCTATAGTTGGCCCATTATTTGAATGAAATTCAAAAAACAAAAATACCCATCCCTCATCATCAACCTTTACCGAAATATTCTCAAATCTAACATTAAGGCGTTCCTCGAAAGCTTCAAGTCTTTCAATTTTATTTAATAATGATTTTGCAATTATATTTTTCATTTGATTTATTTATAATTTCAGTGTTATAAAATTAGTGTTTTTTATAATGTTACAATAAATAAATTGACAGCTTATTCTTAACTATTGGTCGAATTCAGGCTTAACAACCGAAAATGCATTTTCTAAATATTTAAGAGTTTAAAACTCTAATGCCGTGCTGTGTTTGATTTCACCCATTACAAAAATGCTGTTGGTGTTTCCTATATTTTCAATAGTCGATAATTTATTCATTACAAAATCCTGATAACTAGCCATATCCTTTACCAGAATTTTGAGCATAAAAT
This sequence comes from Flavobacterium sp. HTF, assembly GCF_003105115.1. Classification (GTDB taxonomy): domain Bacteria; phylum Bacteroidota; class Bacteroidia; order Flavobacteriales; family Flavobacteriaceae; genus Flavobacterium. The sequence goes on from NZ_QETH01000004.1 coordinate 20,109, forward strand.
CATAATCGCCGGCAATGTTATAGCACTCAATAATTTCAGGAAGTGCCACAATATCTTTTACAAAATTGCTTCCCACATTTTTTGCATGTTCTTTTAGACGGACATTACAAAAAACTGTCATGCCCCGATTCATTTTTTGCTTATCCAACAACGCTACATATTTAGTTATAAAACCATCTCTTTCTAATCTTTTTATACGCTCATATACAGGCGTAACTGTCAGAAATAATTTTGCAGCAAGGTCTTTCGTATTGATATTTGAGTTCTCCTGAAGATGTTTAAGTATCAATAAATCGGTTTTGTCCAGATTTTCCATAGTAATTTTTACGGCTAAAGGTTGTTTTTTGACTAATCATCAGTAATAAAATCTTTTAAAAATGATTTTTAAAAGACATTTCACTTAAATAAAGTCCAAATTTAAGTATTAAAATCCATTACAATACATTTGTACAGTAAAAAATACTGAATCAAAAATGAAAACAAACAACTTAGGCTATCCAAGAATAGGCAGCAACAGAGAATTAAAAAAAGCAAGCGAGCTTTACTGGGCAGGGAAAATTTCGGCAGATGAACTTATCGCGGCCGGAAAAGACATTCGCAGCAAAAACTGGCATTTGCAATCGCAGGCCGGAGTAGATTTAATCCCCTCAAATGATTTTTCTTTTTATGATCAGGTTTTGGACTTAACTCTCACTGTAGGAGCAATTCCGGCACGTTACAGCGAAATTGCCAAAACCAATTCAGCTTTAGATTTATATTTTGCTATGGCAAGAGGATCTCAAAAAGAAGGACAGGATGTTGTGGCCATGGAAATGACTAAGTGGTTTGATACTAATTATCATTATATCGTTCCTGAATTTACCAAAAACCAAAAGTTCGAATTGTTTTCTGAAAAAGTAATCAACGAATTTAAGGAAGCAAATGCTTTAGGCATCAAAACAAAACCTGTTTTAATTGGTCCTGTTTCTTATTTATTATTAGGAAAAGAAAAAGAAGAAGGTTTTCACCGAATTGATCTTATCGATGCTTTACTTCCCGTTTATTTTGAAATTCTTGAAAAATTACAAAATGAAAATGCGGAATATATTCAGTTAGACGAGCCTTTCTTAGCACTTAATTTAACAGACAAAGAAAGACATGCTTTCACGAAAGTGTACAATGAAATCAACAAACGTTTTCCAAAACTTAAAATCGTTTTAGCGAATTATTTTGATTGTTTTGGTGAAAATTTAGAAACGGCTCTTGCTCTTCCTGTTGATACATTCCATTTAGATTTAGTTCGTTGTCCTTTACAATTAGATGACATTTTAAATTCAGGAAAATTAGCCTCAAACGTAAATCTTTCTCTTGGAGTTATTGACGGAAGAAATATCTGGAAAAATGATTTCAAAAAATCTTTAGAGTTAATTAAAAAAGCAACTGATGCTTTGGGCGAAAACAGAATTTTAGTTGCACCGTCCTGTTCTTTAATCCACAGTCCGTGCGATTTGGATTTAGAAACAAACGATGAGACGCTTACGCCTGAAATTAAGCAATGGCTGGCTTTTGCCAAACAAAAAATCCAGGAAGTCGTGTTGTTAAAACAATTTGCTTCCAACGAAACTGACATTAAAAATTCAGTTGATTTTGAACAAAATACAATTGCAAACGACAACCGTAAAACTTCAAAATTAATTCATAATAATGAAGTAAAAGCCCGTGTTTCCGCAATCACAGCTGCTGACGACAAACGTAAAAGTACATTTGCAGCAAGAAGAAAAAGTCAGATTGAAGCTTTAAACCTTCCTTTATTTCCAACCACAACAATTGGATCTTTTCCTCAGACAGCAGAAGTGAGAAGCTGGAGAGCAAAATTCAAAAAAGGAGAATTAACAACGGAACAATACAACGACTTAATCGAAAAAGAAACAGAAGCTACGATTCGTTTTCAGGAAGAAACCGGTATTGATGTTTTAGTTCATGGTGAGTTTGAACGTAACGATATGGTGGAATATTTTGGTGAACAATTGGCTGGATTTACTTTTACCAAAAATGGCTGGGTTCAGAGTTACGGAAGCCGCTGCGTAAAACCTCCGGTTATTTACGGAGACGTTTCAAGACCAAACCCAATGACCGTAAAATGGTCGAAATATGCACAATCTCTGACTCCAAAATGGGTTAAGGGAATGCTTACGGGTCCGGTTACCATTTTGCAATGGTCATTTGTTCGTAACGATCAGCCACGCTCTGAAACTTGTACACAAATCGCTTTGGCCATTCGTGATGAAGTGGTTGATTTGGAAAAAGCGGGAATCAAAATCATTCAGATTGACGAGCCTGCAATTCGTGAAGGATTGCCTTTAAGAAAAGAAGAATGGGTAAACTATTTAGACTGGGCGGTAAAAGCGTTCCGTATTTCGGCAAGTGGTGTAAATGATAACACGCAAATTCATACACATATGTGTTACAGCGAATTCAATGACATTATTCAAAACATTGCCGACATGGATGCCGATGTAATTACGATTGAATGTTCTCGTTCGCAAATGGAACTTTTAGATGCATTTGCCAACTTTAAATATCCAAACGAAATTGGTCCCGGAGTTTATGATATTCACTCGCCACGTGTTCCTTCGAGCACAGAGATGGTTCGTTTGTTAGAGAAAGCTTCTGCTGTAATTCCGGTAGATCAGTTATGGGTTAATCCTGATTGCGGTCTAAAAACACGTCACTGGGATGAAACCAAAAAAGCTTTGATTGAAATGGTTGCTGCTGCACAGGAAATGAGAGCTGCAGTTCAAACCCCTGTAAACTAATAGTTTTATTCAGAATACATTTTTGTTTTTTATGTCAACAAGTGAAGCCGGATTTTAGTTATGATTCGTTTCGGTTTCACTTTGTTGGCATTATTTTTTTTATTTGAAGCAGAAGAATTTCGGTTTCAAAGAACATTCTTTCCCGCTATCCGCTATATCTTTTGTGTTGAACCCCAACACAAAAGGATATCGCTTCTATCGGGGCTAAGCAACAAATTTTAATTTTCAGAAGATCTCCAACTAAACAGAAACAGCACTTCGTTTGAAGTGCTGTTTCTGTTTACATTAAATCTAAAAAATTAGAAGTTTTTAGAAATCCCGATATTAACCGTTTTTCCAAAATTAAAAAAGAATTTATTATAATCCACATCATCATAACCTAATGTTTCATAACCTAAACCTCCAATACTAAAATTTAAACCAAAACCTTTTTTCATATTAATAAAAAGAGCCGGAGTTAAACCTGTGTAAAAACCGTCAGCTTTATTATCTGATACAAGCGATCCATTTTCGTAATTTTTGAATTTTTGATTTTGAAACCCAGCTCCTAAATCAGCAAATACAGAAAAAGTTTCACTCAATGGTACTGTATAACGTACAAATGCTCCTGCTTTAAAATTATTAGCTTTCCCCTCAGCCCCTCCATTATCAGTTTTTGAAGATTGTAGCGAAAATTCTGCTCCAACTGTCCAGTTATCATGAAACTGATATCCTACTTTTGGAGAAAACTCAAAAGTATTGCTTTTCGCAGATGCAATTTCCCTGTCAATTTTTTCAGAAGTGTAACCAATATTTCCACCGACTAAAATTGTTCCCTTTTGGGCATTTGCAAAGCCAAAAACTGACAATGCAAGAATAAGTAGCATTTTTTTCATAAGTTGTATTTGTTAAGATTTGAAATACAATCAACAATAAAAATACCACCATTAATTAAAACGTTTTTGTTAACCATTTATTAAAGATCATATCACCCTGGAAAAGGAAAGATTACAAAAACTTAATTAAATTGTTATGAAACAAAAAAAGCACCCCGATTGGGATGCTTTTCTGAAATTGAATATATATCTAAGACTAGAAGTTTTTAGAAATTCCAATGTTGAAAGTCTGACCAAAGTTAAAGTAGAATGTATTAACATCCGGTCCGTTATTGTCATAGCTTAATGTATCATATCCTATACCTCCGATACTAAAGTTTAGACCAAAGCCTTTTTTCATATTAATGAAAAGAGCAGGAGTCACACCTACATATAAACCATCACCTTTTGATTTTGTCATAAAAGGCCCAGAGTAATCTTTGTATGTTCTGTTTTGTAAACCAACTCCTAAATCAGCAAAAACAGAAAATGTTTGATTTAATGGCACAGAGTAACGTAAAAATGCTCCTGCTTTAAATTCATTTGTTTTGAATTCTTGTTCGTCATTTTTTGAAGAACCAACTGTAAATTCACCTCCGACAGTCCAGTTGTCATTAAATTGGTAACCAACTCTTGGAGAAAAGTTAAATGAACTAACTTTAGATTCATCTCCTCCATAATCAACAGTCTCAGATTCATATCCGATACTTCCACCAACTAAGACTGTTCCTTTTTGTGCGTTTGCAAAGCTACAGATAGCTAATGCAGCAACAAGTAAAATTTTTTTCATTTTGAAATTTTGTTTTTAATTCACTATCCATTTAACAATAACGATGCCGTCATTGCTTAGAATTTTTCTATATAATTTGAGTTCATTAAAGGACAATTTTTAGTAATCAAAGTTATTTCTGTTTACTTTTGTAGCAAATAAAAAGTCATGTCGATAGAAGTAAACAGCATATCAAAAAGTTACGGAGAGCAAAAAGCTTTAAATGAAATTTCATTTAAAATTGAGAAAGGAGAAATCGTAGGATTTCTTGGACCAAACGGAGCCGGAAAATCTACCCTGATGAAAATCCTGACTACTTATTTACTTGCTGATAGCGGCACGGCCCTTGTAAATGGTCATGATGTCATGACAAACGCAAAAGCAGTTCAACTTTCTATTGGCTATTTACCGGAGCATAATCCTTTGTATCTGGATTTGTATGTTCGTGAGTATTTGGCTTTTAATGCTGATGTTTATCACATACAAAAATCAAGAATTGAAGAAGTAATACAACTGACAGGCCTGTCAGCCGAGAGCCATAAAAAGATAGGACAATTGTCAAAAGGCTACCGTCAGCGTGTTGGTCTGGCAAATGCCTTGCTGCATAATCCCGATGTTCTGATTTTAGACGAACCTACTACAGGTCTGGATCCTAATCAGTTAATGGAAATTAGAAATGTAATAAAAAATGTTGGGAAAGATAAAACGGTTTTTCTGTCAACACACATCATGCAGGAGGTCGAAGCCATTTGTGATCGTGTCATAATTATTGACAAAGGACAAATTGTTGCCGATAAAAAATTAGATAAATTAATCTCTGAAAATAAAGAACAGGTTATAGAAGTAGAATTTGATTATAAAGTTGAAGAACAATTACTGGCTAAACTTGAAAATATCAGTTCTTATAAAAATACACACGATATGACCTGGGAACTGACTTTTGTTACCGAAAAAGATATGCGTCCCGCTATTTTTGATTTTGCTAACGAAAATGGTTTAAAAACACTTCAGTTGAATCAAAAGAATAAAAACCTGGAAGCTGTTTTTAGGGAAATTACCAAATAAAGATTCTTAAATCATCTTGAATTTTAATCAAAAAGAGGTTTGTTTTTAGCTAAAAACGAGCCTCTTTTTGTATTTAATAATTTCACCTTCTTGCTTCAAGTCAGCAAATTAAGGGTTTTGAAGTAAAAATAATAATTATTTTTATTTAGACTTATTATAAATAGTTATATATTTGGTGAATCAAACTTTAAATGCAACTGGTATTTCACTTACACTCCACACAATCAAAAAAATTATTTCTGTTGTTGCAAATCAAACATTAAATCTTCAAAAAAGGCTTTCTGACAAATTAGAACAAATTGTACTTCAATAAATCCTTTATTTAAAATTACCCACATTACATTCCAAATCCAATTCGAATCCTGCAAATTACAAACAACATGAAAAAATTAATATCCTCCATTATGCTGGCTTTTTCGGTATATGGCTTTTCGCAAACCGAAAATGAACAAGAAAAAGACAGTATTATCGAATCATCCATTAATGTACTGGACGAAATAGTGATTACCAAAAAGAAAGTGCTTTATACCCAAAAATCAGATCGTCTTGTTTTTAATGTAGAAAACAGCATTGTCTCAGAAGGCGGAACCGCTCTTGATGTTTTATCGCGCGCACCAGGCGTTGTAGTTTCTCAGGATGGCGATTTATCTATCAGGGGCCAACAAGGTGTTGCGGTTATGATAAACGGAAAACTGACCCAGCTTTCTCAAAAAGAACTGGCAAATTATCTAAAGTCTACTACCTCATCAAATATCAAACAAATAGAAGTAATTACGAATCCTTCTTCTAAATATGATGCTGCAGGAAAAGCGGGCATTATCAATATTATTCTGAAAAAACCAAATTCTTCGGGTTTAAAAGGAACTGCTTTTACCAGTTATGGAAGAGGTCGAAAAAACAGAACGAATTCTGGTTTTAATTTAAATTACAATAAAGATAAATGGGGTGTTTACGGAAATTACAGTTATACTTTCCGTGGTGAAGAAGAGAAAAAAGAATCCAGTCAGATTCAGTTTACAGATCAGACGCGTCAGGAAATTGCGAGTAGAAATTACCAGACTTCTGCTACAGACGAACCTTTGACTTCTAATAATTTCAAAATTGGAACACAATATGAAATTTCTCCTAAAACGAATTTAGAGCTTTATATTGACGCCAAAATTGGCCGATATGAAAATATAGCGAACGGAACAAATACCGTCATAAACACAGCAAATCAAACCATTTTTGATGCAGTAACTTATAATGACAGTAAAGAAAAATGGAACGACTACACATATGCATTTTCCGGGGTACATAAATTTAATTCCGAAGGAAAAAATATGTCTTTTGATTTTGAATATGAAACTTCAAAATTCAGATCAAATCAATTCCAAAGCGCAGACAATACCGCAAATGCTACTGTTGTAGATGACCGGCGTGGATATATTCCGTCTCAGCTAAAGGTTTTTACCGGAAAGGTTGATTTCGTAAATCCTTTTAAGGAAAAACAATCCATCGAATGGGGTTTTAAAACGAGTATAAAAAACAATGACAATCCTTCTGTTTACGAATATTATGAAAATCAATGGCTGATCGATTTTAATTCGACTAATCATTTTGAATACAATGAACAGATTTATGCTGCTTATGCGAATTATAAATACCAGCTGGAAAAATTAAACATTCAGGCTGGTATAAGAACTGAATATACCACAATAAATATTAATCAGAAGACTTTGAATGAAGAACATAAAGACGATTATTTGAAATGGTTTCCCAGTCTTTCTTTAAAATATGAATTTACCAGTAATCATTCAGCTCATGCTTCTTATAGTAAAAGAATCAACAGGCCGAGTCAGTTTGATCTGAATCCGTTTCGTTTTTATGATGATTCATTCAATTATTCACAGGGAAATCCAAACCTGATTCCGGAAATCACGCATGCTATGGAAATTGGTTATGCCTGGAAAAGCAATTTTATGGCTTCTGTTTATTTTAATAGTACGAAAGATGTTTTCACGGAAGTGTACAGCTATAATCCAGATAGCAATACAACGATTACTACCCAAATTAATGTTGACAAATCATATAATTACGGAATCAACATCACGAACACGGCAGAATTTTATAAATGGTGGTCGGTGAATACATTATTCAATGCTTTTGAAAATAAATTTATGGATAATGTTTTAAACAGTGCGACCATTGATCCCATAATGACGCTGAATGTAAGCGTTCAGAATTCCTTTGCCATAACTGAAACCTGGAAAGCCGAAGGAAATGCACAATATCAGTCGAAATCAAATCTTGGAGTATATCAAAGAGATAGTTTCTTTGATTTCAGCATTGGGATTTCTAAACAGGTTTTAGCGAAAAAGGGAAATATCAAAATAAATGTTACCGATATTTTCAATACTAATAATTTCTACATTAAATCTGTTGTTGCGCAAACCAGCATGGATAAAAGATATGATCTTGATAATCGTATTGCAACAATTGCATTTACATACCGAATCTAAAATTACGTTCTTTATAATACCTTGTTTTTTTGTTTTTTTACTAGTTAAGAGCCTGTTTCCTCAAAGCAGGCTCTTCTGTTTTATAAATTTTGTTCTATAAATAATAGATAAAATAGTTTTTTAAAGCTAGTCACCTTAAAAGACTTTTAAAAATTATACCAAAAACTGGTTTTTAGTTTTTCTTATTTTTTCTCTTTCTCCCCCACCAAATATAAAAACCTGTAAGTGGTAAGCTGGCACAGATTAAGCTAGCAGTAAAATATATAATTTTCGTCGTTAATCCACCAATTGCACCAACATGAAGACTGTAATTAGAACGGCTCATCCAGTCGTGAAATTTTTCGTCTCCAATATATTTTCTGGAAGACGGAAGCAATTCTAAGGTTTTCTGATCAAAATATAAATCTCTCCAATTTCCATTATGCATATCGGTACAGGCATAAAAATTATCTTTTGGCTCATCCGGAAAGTTTATAATAACTGCTTGTTTATTTTTTATTGCAATTTCATTACGAACTCTATTAAATATTATATCTGCCGCAGTCAGCTGGTCATATTTAGGTTTTGAAAGTGTATCCGGTTTTGTTTCTGCAACAACTTCCTTTTTTTCTTTTTCATTAGTAAAACCACCAGTAATCCAATATGTACTTTCACGTACCCAGTGAAAACTCATTATTAATCCGGTCAATGCAATTAAAAATGCCAAAATAAGCGCATAAAACCCTAAGACATTATGGAGGTCATAATTCAGACGCTTGAGCTTAGCGCTCCATTTTATTTTAAAACTGTTATTGATTCCAGTCTTATTCCATTTTTTAGGAAACCATAAAATAAGGCCGCTAATTAACAGAAAGAAAAAGATGAATGTTGCCCAGGCTGTTATTTGCAAACCAATTTCTTCATCAAGCCATAAATGTCGGTGTCCTTCATCAATTTCATGAAAAAAGTCTTCATGATCAACCATTCCGGTTATTTTTCCGTTATAAGGATTTACATAAATCAACGAATCAGATTCGATATTGACCTTTATTGTTTTATCTAAACCATTATACCATATACCATGAATCTCTTTTGTTGGCAAAGCTTTTTTAACTACTGCATATATTTTAGAAGGCGGTAAAATTTTTTCCGGACTTTGTGCTTCAACATTTAACCAAGGCGAAGTCATCGACTTTATTTCGTGCTCAAAAACCAAAATACAACCTGTAATGGCCATTATAAAAACTACAATTCCAGATGCGAGTCCGAGCCACAAATGCAGCCAGGCATTTATTATACTGAAACGGGATTTGGATTTTGGTTTAAGCTTAGATGATTTTTGCGTGGTAATAGACATTGGGAAATTTTATTATTAAAAAAACCATATAATCAATACCGATTAAAGCATTGATTATATGGTTATAAATTAAAACCTTAGTTTTTAATTATTTTGTTGTAGTCGCTGGTGTTGTGTGAGTTAATTTAGTGATAGCTGAAATATCAGTTCCACCTCCAGTTACAAGTGCTCCAGGTACAGCAGCTCCAGTTTGAAGATCTATTCTGTATATTCTAACCTCTGTATCTGTTGCAAAAGCTTTATATGCTTTACCATTTTCAACGTACAAACTTCCAATTCCGAAATAATTATCACCTGCATGCAGAGGTAATCCTGTTATCTGAGTTACAGTTTTAGCTGCTAAATCAACAATAGCTGATTTAAATTTATAAGATGTATGATTAAGGAAGCCCCAAAGTACTGTATCATCAGCTGCCGGAACATAAACAACATAAGCTTTCTCGCCTCCGATTGGATAAGCAGAAATTACTTTTCCTCCTATTGAGCTTTCAGCATCAAATAAATAAGAAGCATCAAAAGCTGTTTCTCCTTTGTTAATACGAAGAATTGTTGATTTTTTTGATTCGTCAATGTTTTCATATCCTGCAGCATATGCATTAGAAGAAAAAGTATAAACATTACCTGAATCTGTACGGATGATTCCTGTATTAGTGTAATACATACCAACAGCCGTTCCGCGTGGATCTGCGATTCTTTTCACAAAAGTTAAAGATGGGTAATTGTAAACTCTAATATAGGCATTTGACTGATCGATATCCCAATTTGTACTTGCATCTCTGTTGAATACACTTACAAATACTTTGTCTCCTACAACTGTTACTCCTGTTGGAAAATCAAAACGTCCGGTAGTAGTTGCAAAATTATTAAACTGACGTGCAGAAATTGCTTGTTTTGCAGGATCATAAATAATCAATTCATTATCTGTACTTGCTCCCTCCCAAGAAGCTGCAACAACAACTAATTTGTTATCATCTGTTACTCCATAAGCAAATGGAGAATCAATTAAAATACGATTTCCGGCTACTAATTTACCTTCACTATTCAAAGAATATGCTGCCGCTCCAGGTGCTTCTTCATCAAGAGCAAAAAAAGTATTTGCAACAGGTATGTATGAACCACCCTGCTCAATACCTTTACCTGTCATATCAATTGTACCAGTCATTAATTGCTCTAATGAATCAAAACCCCACATGTAATTAGCGTTCCATGTTTCTGTTACATATCCTAAAGCATATTTATTGATTACAATTGGCTCTGGTGTAATTACTTCTGGTTCTTCAACTACTGGAGCATCATCATCACTACTGCATGAATATAATGCAACAGACATTAGCACAATAGCTAATAGGTTTTTTAGTTTAATTGTTTTCATATTATTTAAATTTAGTTTTTAGAAATTGACTTATTTATATTTAATAAATTATTTTACATTAAGAAATATCTTAGTTTTACTGAAAAAGATCTGCCCGGCTTTTGTATATTAAAATAATCATACAATTTAACATCAGTAAAATCTCGACATTCTGCGGCAATATTATAACGTCCATCTTTCCATGAATACGAAACTGCTGCAGAATAGTAAAGCTGTTCAGGAATTGATTTCTTATTTTCCGCACCTAAAGTTGGATTTGATAAATAATAGCTATCAGAGTAATTAGCAGATAAATTAACTGTGAATAAATCATCAGTGAATTTTATATTTTTGAAATGAAAACCTAAATCAGCATTTCCATATAAAATGGGAGTATTTGCAATTTGTTTTCCATATAGTGCATTTGGTAAATTAGTTCCCGGTTTTAAACTGTTACTCATATCCAATGATTTCTGATGAGTAGCATTAACATCAATAGTAAACCATTGTTTGTAACCATAATGAACTACAGCATCAAGTCCGGTAATTTCGACATTTCTAAAATTGATATAATTTGCTTTATTACCAACAGAGAAAATCTGTATAAAATTGGATGCATTTCGATAAAGATAACTTCCTTCAAATCTAAAGGTATGTTTGCCAAAAATTTTCTTATAAGCAAAACCAATATTTAAATTATCGCTGGTTTCAGGCACAAGATTTGGGCTCGGGTCAACGCTTGCTCCTCCGTCTCCTAATAATTCTGTAGCGGTTGGAAGTCTGAAAGCATGCTCGTAAGAAGCTTTAATTTGAAGTTCTTCAGGAATTATAAAATAGGCAATTGCAGTACCATATCCAAAATCGTTGAACGAAAGATGTGTAGTTTTTTCAGTTGTTGTTCCAGGATTTTCGGTTACTTCACCTTTTAAATCGAACATTTTTGCAAAGGCTGTATAACCCAGACGTTTATCAAGAGCAGATAATGAATATGATGCCCCTAATATATTCTTATTCAAATATGGTTTTGTTGGTCTGTCTTTATCTGTATATTCATTATCTTCTTTACGATTATACCCCAGATAAGTATAATTTAAACCAAAATTATTATTTTCATTTAAATCATATTTGAAATTTAGATTACTTTGAAGAGATTGTACATCTAAAACTGTCAATACCTTTCTGGTAGGGTCAATTTCTCCGCCACTTGTATAATTTTTAATCACATAATTTCCTGACCAGTCGTACCTAGCCGATGACGTATCAACAACGCGTTCCTCTCCTATATTATACGATGCAGCTAAACTTGCTGTAAGATCTTTGGTAAGAAAATCTGACTTTTTATATTTTAAAGAGGGAACAAAATTTTGGCTGTCTCTAAAAGCATCACCCACTACACTTAACATGCTACTTCTTCCTTGCTGTATTTCTTTTTTATTAGCACCCACAGCAATTCCCAATAATAAATAATCGGCATATTTTTTATCCTTCACACCAACTTCGGCCATAATAGTTCCTTGCTTATAGCCGTCATGAAAATGTTTTAATTCCTGAACAGGACCATAAACCCCTGAAATACGGTCAGGAACACTAGCTTCAACTTTAAAACTATTATCAGAATAATTAACAAAGGCATTAACATTGGCTATTATTCCATTTTTGCTTGTAAAGCGAGTATTTACAGAAGCTTTGTGTGTATTAAAAGAACCTAAACTGTATGAAACATCTATATAACGTTTGGTAGTTTTGTTAGTAACTACATTGACAGCTCCTCCAATTGCATCTCCCCCCAGTTCAATTGGCACAACTCCTTTATAAACATCAATTCTTTCCGCCATGGTTGTTGGAATGTTATTTAATGTAAAAGAAGAACCATAATTATCCATTGGAATTCCATCTATAAAAAACTTAACCTGATCTCCTGAAAAACCATTTAAATAAAACTTAAATTCAGATCCCATTCCTCCTGTTTCACGCACACGCACACCAGTTGTTCTGTTCAAAACCTGATTCATATCAGCAGAAGTGTTATATAATTGTTTTAAATCAACAGAAGAAATATTAAAAGGCTGTTCTTTAACACGTTGAACTTTAGACTTTCCTGTCACCTGAACCTCATCCAATGCAGCCATATCTTCTTCGATAGTCATACTTGGCGCAGTTTGATTGGATTGCAAATTGATTTTGGTTTGTTTCGATTTGTAACCTACATAAGTAACCACTAAAGTATAGTTACCTGGCTCAGCACTAATTTCATATTCACCATTGACATTGGTCAATGCTGTATAATTGGTTCCTTTTAATGCTACAGAAACACCTTCTGCAGGTCTTCCATTATCTGCCAGAACTACTCCACTTAAAATTACTTTACTATTTTGTGAAAAACCCTGAACAGAAGAAAGGAAAATCAACATCAAGATTACAATTCTTTTAATTTGCATTTTAAAAACGAGTTTTGAATTTAGTTGTGCCAAAATTAATTTCTATAACGCTTTTAAACAAATTGTTTTTAACTATTCTAAATAAGAATTATAATTAACGATAAAAATATCATATTATTAAAAAAACAAAGAATTCTTAAGATTAAATTAAGTTTAGATTAAAATTTGCTTAAAATCTAAATTGAATCATTCTAAATAAAAATAATATTTCTATTAAAAACCCTACAAATTAATCATAAAAAAGTCCTGACTTAGTTAAAATCAGGACTTACTTATATTCAAATAGACTATTATTTATAATTCTGAAAATACCTCAGTCATTTCCTGAATTACAATTTTAATATCGTTTTCTGTTGTTCTCCAATTCACAAAAGAAGCTCTTATTCCTTTTCGGTTTTGATAAACTGTTGGTGTCATAAATACTTTTCCGCCATCATTAAGCCTGGTTAAAAACTGAGCAACTTTGTCCTGGTTTTCATTTCCTTTTAAAGTAAAACAAACATTATTTAACCTAATTGGAGCCAGTAGTTCAAAATTTCCATTTTCAATCAGAGCATTACCAAACTGCAAAGCCAGTGCTGTGCTTTTTTCGATAATATCACAAAATCCTTCTTTTCCGTAAGCTACTAACGAAAACCAAACCGGTAAAGCGCGTAAACGGCGTGAGTTCTCCGGAAGTACATTTAAATAATTAAAATTCTCTAACGCATTTCCTAAGTATGGTGCATTAGAATTCTGAAACGTTTCAATTTGCAGATTGATATGGTCTTTTTTAATTAGATAAAAAGCACTTTCATAAGGAACATTCAGCCACTTATGACAATCAATTGTAATACTGTCTGCTCCTTCCCATCCCTGTACAAGATATTTGTATTTATCTGAAACCGCAGCAAAACCTCCAAAAGCAGCATCAATATGCCACCAGAAACTGTATTTTTCTTTTAATTTAGAAATAGCTTCAAAATCATCAAAATCAGCTGTATTTACTGTCGCCGCACTTGAAATTAAGATAAAAGGCTGTCCGTTTAATTTTTTAATATTTTCTTCTAAATCATTAATATCAATCGCTTCACGATTGCCTTCAATTGTTTTTACCGTCGTATAATTTTGACTTCCAATTCCCAGTAATGACAAACATTTCACAGAAGAAGAATGCGGTGTTGCAGTCAGAATATTAATGGTTTCAGAAATTCCGTTTTTGGCAAAATCTTTCCCAAGCTGTTTTCCAAACCATTGTCGGGCAACTCCAAGAGAAGTGAAATTAGACATGGTAGCTCCTGTGACAAATCCGCCTAAAAATGTATCCGGAAGTTCTAACAATTGAAGTAATAGATTAATAGTTTCAAACTCTATTAATGCGGAATTTCCACCTTGAGATGTTACTGCCTGCGTATTTTGGTCGTAAACTGATGCCAGCCAGTCGCCAACAATCGAAGCGGGGGTTGAGCCGCCGGTTACAAATCCCCAATAGCGCGGACCGGGCGAAGAAACCAATAGAGGTGCTAATCTGTCATTAAATTCCTTTAAAGCCTTTTCAGAACCTAAACCCAATTCATTTAATGTACGTTTGGTGTCAATTGTAGTTTTATTTGAAGTCGGAATATTTTCCAGATTATTCAGAAAAGAAATTCCCTGCTGTTTTGCTTTTTCTAAGATATTTTCGAAATCGTTGAGATCTTGTTGTAGTATTGAATTCATATTTAATGATATAGTTCACGCAGATTGCGTGGATTAAAGCAGATTTAAAATTTTATTATTTTGAAGAGCAGGGTTTTACCACTTTGTCTTTTCCGAAAATCTCGAAACAAGCATCGAAGAAATCACATCTCCGTTAGCGTTTAGTAAAGTCGCAATCGGATCAACCAATGTTCCTAAAATCATGGCCACAGGCAAAGCCTGCTCCATCGGAAAACCGTAAACGGTAATTGCCAAAACTTCTCCTATATAACCGCCATTCGGAATTCCGCCTTCGACTATCGAAACAATTACGGTAATTCCTAATGCCAAAAGTATGGTTGAAGGTTCAGTAAAATCTTTTCCAAACATGGCAAACAGAAACGTAATTTTTAAAATGGATGACATGCTGGAACCATCTTTATGTAATGGTGCTCCAAGCGGAATTACTAAATTCCGGACATGTTCCGGAATACCCATTTTTTCTGCAGCCTCAAGGTTGGCCGGAATAGTCGCAATGCTGCTGCATGTTCCTACTGCGGTTAATGATGGTGTAATATTATTGCTCCAGAAAACTTTAAAAGCTCTTTTCCCGCCAGCTACAAGTGCATATAAACTAAAAAACACAAAAAAGTAAAAGATACACGCAGCGTAATAAACGGCCATAGGTTTTGCATAAACTCCAAATAACTGTGGACCGAAAATACCTACCTGATACGCAAAATAAGCACCTAAACCAACCGGTGCCAATTTCATTATCATATTTAATAATTGTTTCATGACTTCGTTTCCGGAATCCAGAAAACTTTTAAAAGCGCTTCCTTTTTCACCTGAATGTAAAGTGGCAAAACCAATTAAAAAAGAAAATATAATGAGTGCAAGCATACTTTTTCTGGACAACAATTCGAAGAAATCATTTGTAGTAACCAGTTGCGCTATCTGATCTCCCACAGAACCCGACTGAATATTTTCGACCGGAACTTTAGAAACAATCATATCCTGATGAATTGGAAAAAGATAAACCGCAAAAATCATTATAATTGCTGAAATGAGAACAGTACAGAGAAAAACCAGTATCATGATAATGAATAGTTTTCCCAGTTTTTCCGTTTGTTCCAGATTGGCAATTGAAGAACCAATAGTAAAGAAAATCAGCGGAATGATTGCAGTAAAAAGTAAATTCAGAAAAATATCCCCAAGCGGTTTTATAACCTCCACTTTTTCTCCAAAAACCAACCCAAAAACACTGCCGACTATAATTCCGCCAAGAAGTAGAAGTATACTGCTGTAGCTTTTTAAAAAATTGATTTTTTCAGTCCCCATAATTTAAATTATTACTGTTTATAATACGAAATAAAAAATCAATGAAAGTACTCAAAATAAAGAATACCGAAACCTTAAAAGAGATATTTCTTACTTTTCCAGAACTATCGTTGTAAAAGCCCTGTCAACAAGTTCTCCGGTTTTGCTTTTAACCTTTTCTGTCTGACTTTCGGTATAAACCATTTTAAAAGCTGTTTTCCCAATTAGATTCTGTGCTTTTTCGGTACTGTAAAGTTCAAATTCAAATTGGGTAAACGGAAGTGTTTTCATAAAACTTTCCTCCGCAAATGTCAGGCAGAAATTTCCATTTGTTTTTAAAACCCTGTAGATTTCCAAAAGAAATTTTTCCGGATCCTGCCAAAAATAAATCGTATTTACTGTAAATATTTTATCGAAAGATTCGTCCTCAAACGGAATTATATTTCCGTCATAAATAGTGAAGAAAGCCTGTTTTTGAGAAACAAAATTACGGTTAGTCCGGCGTGCTTCCTGAAACATCAGTTCCGACATTTCAAGTCCGTAATATTTTAGGTTTTCTGCCTGTTCGAAAACAAATTCTACATGACCACCATTTCCGTGACCTAATTCCAGGATTTTATTTTCGTTTGATATATTCAGATTTTGGATTGAATGACGGGTCATATTGATGTTCGTTTCGTTCATCATATTTCCCATTTCGATTCCTTTTTCTCCCGATGGATTTTTTAATTGAGAGGCTATGGCTTGTAATTCTTCCGTTTTCATAGTGTGAAAATTTAAACTTCTAAATTAAATAAAATCCTTTGAGAATTCGCTATCGCTTGAATTTCAATCTTATGTCATTCTTGTCATTCTGAGGAACGAAGAATCTTCACAAGTAACTCCTTAACGTTTATCTAACTTTATAGATTTAGCAACGGAGATTCTTCGTTCCTCAGAATGACAAACTATACCTGAATAACTTTGTCAAAGTTTTTAAACTTTTATAAAGTTCGTGTGAATGATTAAAAAATATGACTCGCGATCTGGCGAATATTTTCCGATTTTCCCATTGAATAATAATGCAATACAGGAACTCCGGCCGCTTTTAATTCTAAAGATTGCTGAATAGCCCATTCGATTCCAACCTGTTTAATTGCAGCATTGTCTTTACATTGATCTACAGCATGAATTAAATCCTCCGGCAGGTCAATTCTAAAAATCTGTGGTAAAACCTGCAAGTGCTTTTTTACGGCAATTGGTTTTATTCCGGGAATAATAGGAACTGTAATTCCCATTTCTCTCGCTTTTGCTACAAACTCAAAATATTTTGCATTGTCAAAAAACATTTGTGTCACCACATAATCTGCACCGGCATCTACTTTTTCTTTTAATCTTTTTAAGTCAGACTGTAAAGAGGGTGATTCTAAATGTTTTTCGGGATATCCGGCAACACCAATACAGAAATCGGCTTTGTTATCGATATCCATTACTTCATGAAGGTATTTTCCCTGATTTAATAAATTGATTTGTCTGACCAAATCTATCGCATAATCATTTCCTCCCGCTTTTGGAATAAAATATTGCTCGTCTTTCATGGCATCACCACGCAAAGCCATAATATTATCAATTCCCAGATAGTTACAATCTACCAAAAGATATTCTGTTTCTTCTTTGGTGAAGCCTCCGCAAAGTACGTGAGGTACAGTATCTACATTGTATTTATGTTTTATAGAAGCGCAGATTCCCAGCGTTCCGGGACGCATACGAGTTAATTTTTTATCCAACAAACCGTTGCCTTTATCAATATAAATATATTCTTCACGGGAAGTGGTTACATCAATAAACGGTGGTTTAAAGTCCATCAACGGATCGATATTATCGTATAATTCCTGAATGCTTTTCCCCTTTTGAGGCGGAATAATTTCAAATGAGAATAATGTTTTTCCTTTGGCGTTTTCTATATGCTCTGTTACTTTCATTTCTTAAGTTATGGGTTATGAGTTAAGTGTTTTGAATGGGTTTGTGTAAAAAATCTGAATCAAAAACTTAAATCAAATATTTGTTGTTTCAAGTTTAAAGTTTCACGTTGCTGTACAGAACTTGAAACTTTAAACCTGAAACCTGAAACTTTTTTGTTAATCTGCTATATTAGGGTTTAACCATTTCATTGCGTAATCTGTTGGAACATTGCGTCGTTTTGCGTAATCTGTTACCTGATCTTCTTTTATTTTTCCGAGTCCGAAATATCGGCTTTTTGGATTTCCGAAATAATATCCAGAAACCGATGAAGCTGGCCACATCGCCATACTTTCTGTCAAAGTAACTCCAATTTCTTCGGCTACATTTAAAAGCTTCCAGATTGTTGGCTTTTCAAGGTGATCGGGACAAGCTGGATAACCCGGTGCCGGACGAATTCCTTTATAATTTTCCTTAATCAATTCTTCGTTGGTTAATGATTCTTCTCTATCGTAACCCCAGAAATCTTTACGAACTTTTTCGTGAAGATATTCGGCGAAAGCTTCTGCAAAACGATCCGCAAGTGCTTTCACCATAATCGAATTATAATCGTCTAAATTCTTTTCAAATTCTGCTGCCCATTCATCTACACCAAAACCGGTGGTCACACAAAAAGCTCCCATATAGTCTTCTATTCCGCTTTCTTTTGGCAAAATAAAATCGGCTAAAGCGATGTTCGGAGCACCTTTCGTTTTTTGTGACTGCTGACGAAGCGTTAAGAATTTCTCCAAAACTTTTCCGTTTTCATCACGCAATTCAATATCGTCATCATCAACCTGATTCGCAGGAAAAATTCCGTAAATACCTTTTGCTTTTAGTTTTTTCTCTTCTAAAATTACTTTAAGCATCGCCTGAGCATCAGCAAAAACAGAGGTTGCTTCTTTACCCACAACTTCATCCGTTAAAATCGCAGGATATTTTCCGTGCAATTCCCAAGTCTGAAAAAATGGCGTCCAGTCGATATACGGAACCAAAACATCCAATTCAACTTCGACAATTTGTTTTCCAATTACTTTTGGTTTAGTTGGTGTGTATTCAGACCAATCCAATGGTAATTTATTTTTACGGGCATCTTCAATCGTCAGGAAGTTTTTGTCTCTTGAGCGATTTAAAAATGTTTCTCTAAAAGCATCATATTCTGCACGAATATCGCTTGCATATATTTTTCGGTTATGATCTAACAGGTTTCCTGCAACAGTAACCGCACGTGAAGCATCGTTTACGTGAATTACAGTTTCTCTGTACTGAGGCGCAATTTTCACGGCTGTATGCGCGCGCGAAGTCGTTGCCCCGCCAATCATAATCGGGATTTTAATTCCTTGTTTGTCTAATTCTTTAGCCAAATACACCATTTCGTCAAGCGAAGGCGTAATCAATCCGCTTAATCCGATAATGTCTACTTCATGTTCGATCGCCGCTGCAATAATTTTCTCCGGAGGAACCATCACACCAAGATCTACAATCTCGTAATTGTTACAGGCCAAAACCACTGAAACGATGTTTTTACCAATATCGTGAACGTCACCTTTTACGGTTGCCATCAGGATTTTTCCGTTTCCTTGTTTATCTCCGGCTTGTTTGCTTGCTTCTATAAATGGCAGTAAGTAAGCTACCGCTTTTTTCATTACACGAGCCGATTTAACCACCTGAGGCAGGAACATTTTTCCGCTTCCGAATAAATCTCCAACCACATTCATTCCCGTCATCAAATTGATTTCAATAACTTCAATTGGTTTCACTGCGGCCAAACGTGCTTCTTCCACATCTTCTTCAATAAAGGCATCAATTCCTTTTACCAGCGAATGTGTAATACGTTCCTGAACGGTTCCAAAACGCCATTCCTGAACTGCTTTTTCATCGCTTTTTACTTCCCCTTTTACATTTTCAGCAAAGTCCAAAAGCCTTTCTGTAGCATCGTCGCGTCTGTTTAAAATTACATCTTCAACGTGTTCTAATAAGTCTTTTGGGATATCATCATAAATCGTCAGCATTTCCGGATTCACGATTCCCATCGTCATTCCGTCTTTAATCGCATGGTACAAAAATACTGAGTGCATCGCTTCACGAACCGTATCATTTCCTCTAAAAGAAAACGAGACGTTACTTACACCACCACTAATATGTGCATGTGGCAAATTCTCACGAACCCATTTCGTTCCCCTAAAAAAGTCAATCGCGTTCAGGCGGTGTTCTTCCATACCTGTTGCAACCGGAAAAATATTCAAATCGAAAATAATATCCTGAGGAGGAAAACCAACTTTGTTCACCAAAATATCGTACGAACGCTGACAAATCTCCACACGACGGTCAAAATTATCGGCCTGACCTACTTCGTCAAAAGCCATGATAATGGCTGCTGCACCGTAACGTTTGATCAATTTGGCGTGGTGAATAAAGGCTTCTTCTCCTTCTTTTAACGAAATCGAGTTTACAACACTTTTTCCTTGTACTACTTTTAGACCTGCTTCGATAATTTCCCATTTTGAGCTGTCGATCATAATAGGAACTCTCGAAATATCCGGTTCTGCGGCAATTAAGTTTAGGAATTTGGTCATGGCATTTACACCATCCAACATTCCTTCATCCATATTAATATCGATGATCTGTGCCCCTCCTTCTACCTGCTGTCTTGCAATATCAAGCGCTTCGTCATATTTCTCTTCCTTGATTAATCGAAGGAATTTTCGCGAACCTGTCACATTCGTACGCTCACCAATGTTTACAAAAACACTTTCCGGCGTAATAATCAAAGGTTCTAATCCTGCTAATACAAGGTCTCTTCTTTTTTCTGTCATTTCTTTTAAGGTACTAAGGTCCTAAGGTTCTTAGGTTCTAAGTTTTTTATTCTATTTTCTTTCCTGCGAGGTTTTTAAAACCTTGTAGGTATATTCGTTTTCAATATTTTAATTTGGGCGTGTCCCTCCGGGTCGGGCTATCCGCTATTAGTCCTCGCTCTTCCTTCGTCAGGCTGTGGGCTAACCGCTTCTATCCCTCACGCAAACTCGGTTTCATAAAATGATTAATGTTTTCCGAAGTTTCAATTTTATTTATTGATGAAATAATTCTCAATATATATATTTCGTTCCTACGGAACTCTTTTCATGATTATCTATTTTTCAACGGAATAAATTCCGTTGCTACAAAATGAATTGTTCCTTCGGAACTTTTGCTTTATGCTAACCTGCAAGGTTTTCAAAACCTTGTAGGTTTCTACATTTTACCTCAACAAATTGTATCTGTACGGTTTTGAAAACCTTGCACGAAACGTTACTCAATAATCGGTGCAATCCTCGGTTTATAATCCTTCGCTACCTCAGCCATTAATCTAATATGATCTGGAGTTGTACCACAACATCCTCCAATGATATTGATTAAATTATCCTCTAAATATTCTTTAATGAAAGCCTGTGTTTGTTCCGGTGTTTCATCATATTGTCCGAAAGCATTTGGTAATCCTGCATTTGGATGTGCCGAAACATTAAAACTGGTGTTATGTGCTAATGTTTTTAAATACGGTTTCAATAAATCTGCTCCAAGAGCACAATTGAACCCAACGCTTAATAACGGAATATGCGAAACTGAAATCAAAAATGCTTCAACCGTCTGTCCTGATAGTGTTCTTCCGGATGCATCTGTAATCGTTCCTGAAACCATAATCGGAATATCCAGATTACGTTCGTCTTTTACTTCTTCTATGGCAAAAAGTGCAGCTTTTGCATTTAAGGTATCGAAAATCGTTTCTACTAAAAGTAAATCACAGCCACCGTCCATTAAAGCTTCTGCTTGCTGTTTGTACGCAATTCGTAAATCGTCAAACGTTACGGCTCTGTAACCAGGATCATTTACGTCTGGTGACATACTTGCGGTACGGTTTGTTGGTCCGATTGAGCCTGCTACAAAACGAGGCTTATCCGGATTTTTAGCGGTAAACTCATCTGCTACTTCTCTTGCGATTTTTGCCGATTCATAGTTTAACTCGTAAACCAAATCTTCCATATGATAATCGGCCATACCGATTGTAGTTCCTGAAAAGGTGTTGGTTTCTACGATATCTGCACCTGCTTCATAATAAGCTGCGTGAACGTCACGAATTGCCTTTGGCTGTGTCAGGGATAATAAATCGTTGTTTCCTTTTAACGGATGCGGGAAATCTTTGAAACGCTCTCCTCTGAAATCTTCTTCGGAGAAATTATAGCGCTGCAGCATCGTTCCCATTGCACCGTCAAGGATCAGGATATTTTTTTTTATTGCTTCTTGAATTGTAATTGCCATATTTTTTTGTTTTAGCTTCTAAGACGCTAAGGTTCTGAGATGCTAAGTTTTTTATTATGATTGTGAAGGTTCTTTTAAACCCGACAGGTTTTTCAAACCTGCGGGTTTAACTTCGATATTTTTTCAAATTAATTCCAAAAGTGCAGTATTGCTAACTCATTAGCCCAGATTGAGCCGGTATCCTCGTAATGAAATGGAGAGATAAAGGCGAAAGCGGGAACTATTGAATGCAAAAATGCGCCAATGATTCGCTCCTGATACAGAATCTGTTTCAGTAAATTATTTGTAAGTTGTCTTGAAAAGTTTTGAGAAATACGGTAATGTATTTGTGTTATCTATCTTAAATACTGTGTGTTTACAGTACAAAGTAGAATTTAGCACCTTCTTTATAGTAAAGGGTTGCTAAGGTTTCATCGGGTCTATCCCTCCGCCTTTCGT
The DNA here is from genome assembly GCF_003105115.1 of Flavobacterium sp. HTF. Lineage (GTDB taxonomy): Bacteria > Bacteroidota > Bacteroidia > Flavobacteriales > Flavobacteriaceae > Flavobacterium. Next base: position 42,902 of record NZ_QETH01000004.1, read on the forward strand.
GATAACTGACAATAAATATAGGAACAGTGCAAAGTAAAGACATAGCGTTAATACTTGCAAGTATTAACGCTATTTTTTTAATTAGTTTTACTGTAAGAGGTTAGAGGTGAATTTTAGAAAAATTTGAGTTTATTATTTTGAAATTCAAAATGGTACTTTTAAAAACTTCTATCCCATTTTAGAAACATATCGATTACTTCTTCATGATCTATAATCTCATTATTATCTTCCTGATTAAATCCAGCTTCTACTTCTTTTTCTTCCTTTAATTCTTTAGTCCAATTGTCCATAGTCGATAATTTTTGAATACTTCTTAAAGTTACGATTTATCTCGTTTATTTCAAAAAACTAATGTTATTTTTTCTTAAACAAAAAAGCTCAAACTTTAAAAGTTTGAGCTTCTATATAAAAACCTTAGCACCTTAGTCCCTTAGAACCTCAGATTAGACTATCGCTTTAACAACTGCTTTTGGGGCTTCTTTACGGGTTCCGTCGAAACCGTCTACACCAGAAACTGTAGTATATTTCAATACGTATTTTTTACCCGGGTTGATGATTCCATAAGCGGCCTGGCACATTAATGTCGCTTCGTGGAAACCACAAAGGATTAATTTTAGTTTTCCAGGGTAAGTGTTTATATCTCCAATAGCGAAGATTCCCGGAATATTTGTCTGGTAATCTAAGGCATTGTTTACTTTGATTGCATTTTTCTCAATTTCTAATCCCCAGTCTCCGATTGGACCTAATTTTGGAGTTAATCCGAAAAGTGGGATAAAATAGTCACATTCGATTTTACGGTGTGCTCCGTTTTCTTCGATATCTAATGATTCAACGTGCTCTGCTCCGTTAATTCCGATAACTTCTGCTGGTGTAATTAATTTAATTTTTCCAGCTGTTTTTAATTCCTGTACTTTTTCTACAGAATCTAAAGCGCCTCTAAATTCGTTTCTTCTGTGAATTAAAGTTACTTCTGAAGCTACATTTGCTAAGAAAATACTCCAGTCTAATGCTGAATCTCCTCCTCCTGCAATTACAACTCTTTTGTCTCTGAATTTCTCCGGATTTTTGATGAAGTACTTAACTCCTTTATCTTCATAAAACTCAATATCTTCTATAAGTGGTTTACGAGGCTCAAAACTTCCTAAACCTCCTGCGATAGCAATAACCGGCGCGTGAAATTTAGTTCCTTTATTTGAAGTTACAATGAAAGATCCGTCTTCTTGTTTGTCGATAGTTTCAGCACGTTCTCCTAATGTAAATCCTGGTTCAAATTGCTTAATTTGTTCCATTAAACCATCCACTAAATCTCCGGCTAAAACTTCTGGAAAACCTGGAATATCATAAATAGGTTTCTTAGGATATAATTCTGAAAGCTGTCCTCCTGGCTGAGGCAAAGCATCTAAAATATGGCATTTTAATTTTAATAATCCTGCCTCGAAAACGGCAAATAAACCTGTTGGGCCTGCTCCAATTATAAGTATATCTGTTTTAATCATTATGTTGTTGTTTATAATCATTCTTAATAACGCAAAGAAACGAATAAATCCTTGTACTTTCAATGATTTTTATCATTAATTTCTTTCCGAAACTTTTTACTCTTTATTTTTTAGCGAAGAGGTAATCTCATTCATTCTTTTTACCTTTTCTTCAAAATCGCCTTTTAAGGTTTGTCTGTATTCGTTCAGGTTCTCAACCATTTGGTTGATATCTTCCGGAATCATCGGGTTAAAACCCGACGCTACAATATGAACCGTTCCTCCGGAACTCTATTGCTCCTTATTTTTCAATGAATTAGTTATTTCGTTCATTCGTTTTACCTTTTCCTCAAAATCGCCTTTTAAAGTTTTCCTGTATTCGTTCAGGTTCTCGACCATTTGGTTGATGTCCTCCGGAATTACTTCTTCAAAAAACTCCCGAAGCCTTTTAGCCGTTGTTGGTGATTTTCCGTTGGTTGAGATGGCGATTTTGACATTTCCTTTTGTTACAATTCCGCCCAGATAATAATCACATAAGTCCGGCGTATCAGCAATATTGCAAATCAAATAACGTTTTCTCGACAATTCGTAAACTCTTTTATTCACTTTCAAATCGTCTGTACAGGCAATTACCATGTGACGTTTTTTGAGCATTCTCTTTTTGAACTTCGCCTCCGTCAATGTAATGGAAGGATGTTTTTCGGCCAAAACTTTAATTTCTAAATGAAAATCCGGCGCGACAACTTCAACATTTGCATTTGGACTTGATTTTAGCAGGAAAGAAAGCTTTTCCAAACCTACATTTCCACCGCCCACAATTAGAACATTCAGATTGTGAAGCTTTAAAAATATCGGGTATAATTCGTTTTGTTCCATTTTAATTTAATTTCATCCAATCAAAATTAGATGATTTTTTGATGAATATTGAATTAAATATTCATCCGTTCCTGAGGTTGAAACCTCAGGCTATGTTTTCTTATCTTTCGTTTATTCCCCGGATTAATCCCGAAGCCTCGGGACGGCGGTACAATATGAATTGTTCCTTCTCCCTTGGGTTGAAACCCAAGGCTATGTTTTCTTATCTTGTAATTTCTTTTGATAGAAATTCTTCGTAAAATCCTTTTAATTTATTGCTTTCGCGGACAACTTCACCTAAAACGATAATTGCTGGTGAACCTAATTCTTTTTCTGTTACAATATTTAAAATTGAATCTACTGTTCCAACACCTACTTTTTCTTCCGAAGTTGTTCCATTTTGAATGATTGCAACGGGTAAATTTCCTTTATTCTCTTTTTGAAACAAATCGATTATCTGAGGCAATTTGTGCATTCCCATCAAAATCACAACGGTTGCTGATGATTGCGCTGCCAAAGCTACATCTGAGGATAATTTTCTATCAGAAGTTGTTCCGGTAATGGCCCAAAAGCTTTCTGAAACACCTCGTTTTGTAATCGAAATTCCCTGACTCGCAGGAACGGCAACTACAGATGAAATTCCGGGAACCACTATGGTTTCAATTCCGAAACTTTCTGCAAATTCCACTTCTTCGCTTCCTCTTCCAAAAATAAATGGATCTCCGCCTTTTAACCGAACTACATTTCCGTAGGTCAAAGCATTATCCACAATCAATTGATTGATTTGATCCTGCGTGTAAGCATGATTTCCTATTCTCTTTCCAACAAAAATTCGGATAGCACTTTTTGGTGCATAATCCAGAATTTCTTCGTTGGCTAAAGCGTCATATAAAACCACATTTGCTTCAGCCAATGCCTTTACAGCTTTCAGCGTAAGTAAATCAGGATCACCGGGACCTGCACCAACTAAAGTTATTTTGGGTTTTATATTAAGCATTTGCTAATTCCTGAGCTCTGTATTTTTCTATAATGGCAAAAAATGCAATCCCTTCCTGAATATATTGTTTTGCAAATGCTTCAGTTGGTTCATTTTGATTGATTTGATATACTAATTCTCTGAATGTTGTTGGCAATACAATTTTAGCATTTGCAACAAAAACAGTATCAAATAAATCTACAATTCCTGCATGGTTATTTGTTTTTTCATTTTCTGAAAGCAACAAGGCTTTTGCTCCGTTTACAAATCCGGCGTAAGCGTGATAGATAGCATCTGACCATTTTCCTTCGTCAAAAGATTCTTGTGCGAACGTTAATTTATCTTTTGCTTCTAATAATAAGGTAGCAACCAAATCAATCACAACTCCGGCACATTCTCCCACTCCAACTGCTTTTACGTAATTGTCTGCGTTACCCCAATCTACAAAATCAGCTTCTGTTAAATTGGTTACATCTGCGAAAGGTTTTAAGATTTCATAGAAATATTTCTCTCCTTTTATATCGTAATAATTAAGGAATTTTTCTCCGTTTGCATTCGCATCAAAATCGTTTAAGATGGTACGTAATGCATCTGGTCCTCTACGGCTTGGAATTTTAATTACCTTATCGGCAAAACGTCCTGCTCCGTTTCCTAATCTTCCTCCTCCTAACAAAACTTGTAAAGCCGGAGCAACCAGTTTACCTGAGTTGATAGACATTCCCTGGAATCCAATAGCAGACATATTGTGTTGTCCGCAGGCATTCATACAGCCCGAAATTTTAATTTCGATTTCGCGGTTGTTTAAATACTGAGGATATTCAGCCGTTAAAACTCTTTCTAATTCTTCTGCAATACCGGTACTACTTGCAATCCCCAAATTACAAGTATCAGTACCCGGACATGCCGTAATATCTCCAATTGAATTATATCCTAACTGAACAAAGTCCAATTTGGCTAATTCCTGATAAAAGAAAGGTAAATTCTCTTCTTTTATATGACGTATTACAATATTTTGACGCAATGAAAAACGTAATTCATTTGCTCCGTAATTTTTAATTAAAGCGGCTAATAATCTTGCTTTATCAGTATAAAAATCTCCTAATAAAACTTTGATTCCGATAGCATAATAACCGTCTTGTTTTTGCTTGATTACATTCGAATTTTTCCACGCTTCATACGCTGCAGTATCTTCGATTGTAACTTGCGGAACTTCTAATAACGGTTCCGGAATCGGACCATCAAAAGCGGTTGTATCTATTTCGTATGTTTCAAAAGCGATGGCTTTTTTCTCCTTTTCAACCAAATCAAGGAAAACATCTCTTCCCATTTCTTTGATTAAGAATTTCATACGGGCTTTCATTCTTTTGGCACGCTCACCATATCGGTCAAAAATACGGATGATTCCTTCTGCTGTCGGAATGATTTCGTTTACCGGAACAAACTCTGAAAGTAATTCGGCATGCGCTGGCTGAGATCCTAAACCTCCTCCGAACATGATTTTGAAACCTTTTTGTCCGTCTTTAATTTTCGGAATAAATCCTAAATCGTGTAAATAACTCAAAGCCGTATCTTCGTCTGAAGAGGAGAACGAAATTTTGAATTTACGTCCCATTTCCTGACAAATCGGGTTTCTTAACAGATATTGAAAAAGTCCGTGTGCATAAGGCGAAACATCAAATGGTTCGTTTACGTCTACACCTGCTAATTCGCTTCCTGTAATATTTCTAACGGTGTTTCCACAAGCTTCACGAAGTGTGATATCGTCTTTAGCCAAATCTGCCCAAAGTTCTGGTGTTCTGTCCAAACTTACGTAGTGAATCTGGATATCCTGACGTGTTGTAATGTGCAAACGTCCTGTAGAATATTCATCAGAAACTTGTGTGATACGCACTAATTGCTCGCTGGTCACTTTACCATAAGGCAATTTGATACGAATCATCTGAACGCCTTCCTGACGTTGCCCGTAAATTCCACGCGCTAAACGAAGACTACGAAAACGCTCATCATCAATTTTTCCTCCACGGAATAAGTGAATCTTTTTTTCTAATTCGATAATCTCTCTTTGAACTACCGGATTTTCTATTTCTGTTCTAAAACTTTCCATTTCTTTTACGCTTTAGGCTTTAAGCTTTAGGCTATAAGCTTTTTTACTTTCTTGCTTTAGGCTTTAGGCAATAAGCTTTAAGCTTTCCTAAATACCTGAGATATATTTTTTAGCTTAAAGCCTATAGCTTATAGCTTACAGCAGTGAAACTATCTAATGAATCCTACTCCTGCTGTTGTGTTTGTTGCTGTATCAATTAAGATAAAAGCTCCGTTTGATTTATTTTCGTTGTAAGCGTCAAAATATAAAGGCTTGCTTAATTTGATGCTTACTTCTCCGATTTCGTTGATTGCTAATTGTGAAGCTTCTTTTGTTCCGGAATAGTCGGTTGAAATTGTATTTTTGATACTTTCTACTTTGGCTAAAACCGAATTGGTATTGTGCTGTACAATATATTTTGTTCCTGCAACCAGTTTCTTACTGTCCATCCAGCAAACTGTTGTTGTAATTTCTTTTTCAATTTTTGGAAGTTCTGATGATTTTACAATCATATCGCCCCTCGTAACATTGATATCATTTTCTAATTCGATTGTGATAGATGAACCTGCAACGGCTTCATCAAATGTTTTATCGAAAAAGTGAATTTTAGATACTTTTGATTCGGTTAAAGAAGGAAGAACCGTAACGGCATCTCCAACTTTTATCGAGTTTCCGTATAATTTTCCTGCGTAACCTCTAAAATCGTGGTATTCTTCTGTTTTTGGACGAATCACGGTTTGAACCGGAAAACGTGCTTTTCCTGCTTCAAAAACATCAGAAGCATGTAATCCTTCTAAATGTTCCAAAACCGTTTGTCCGTCATACCAAGGCATGTTTTCTGATTTATCAACCACGTTTCCGCCGTTGATAGCGCTTAATGGAATGTAACTTACGTTTTGTTCTTTGAATGTGCTTTTTGCATTTAATGCCTGGAAATCAGCTTTGATTTTATTGAAAACTTCTTCTGAATAATCAACTAAATCCATTTTATTAATCGCAACAATTACTTCTTTTACTCGCAATAAATTATTGATAAAAAAGTGACGGTAAGTCTGCTCAATAACTCCTTTTCTGGCATCAATTAAAATGATAGAAACCTGAGAAGTTGAAGCTCCTGTAACCATGTTTCTTGTATATTCTACGTGACCCGGAGTATCGGCAATAATGTAACTTTTCTTTGCAGTTGAAAAATAAATATGCGCAACGTCAATCGTGATTCCTTGTTCTCTTTCTGCTACTAATCCATCAGTTGCTAAAGAAAAATCAAGGTAATCGTATCCTTTTTGTTTACTGCTTTTTTCGATTGCTTCTATCTTATCAGTGGTCAATGATTTTGTGTCGTACAATAATCTCCCGATCAAAGTACTTTTTCCGTCATCTACACTTCCTGCTGTTGCTATTTTTAAAACTTCCATTCTGTAATATTTTGTTTCAGGTTTATTTTTTTTGTTTCAAGTTTCACGTTGCTTCCCTTTGAACTAAAATTTAAATCTGTATGTTTTTGTTTTCTTGATTTTTACTTTTAAAATTCCGTTCAGAATTGCATTTACAATTAACAATTCATAATTAACAATTATTAAAAGTATCCTTGTTGTTTTCTCTTTTCCATTGCGGCTTCAGAACGTTTATCATCGATTCTGGCTCCTCTTTCGGAAATCGTTGATTCTCTAATTTCACCTACAACTTGTTCGATTGTTGCTGCGTACGATTCAACTGCAGCGGTACAACTCATATCTCCAACGGTTCTGAAGCGAACAATTCTTTCTTCGATTTGTTCGTCTTCTTCCTGATACACAAAAGGAGAATGCGACCAGATTAAACCGTCTCTCAAAAAAACTTTTCTTTTATGTGAAAAATAGATCGATGGAATTTCGATGTGTTCTTTTTCGATATAACTCCAAACATCTAATTCTGTCCAGTTTGAAATTGGGAAAACACGAACGTTTTGTCCATTTTCAATTTTTCCATTCAAAATGTCAAACAATTCAGGTCTCTGATTTTTTTCGTCCCATTGTCCGAAATCATCACGAACAGAGAAAATACGTTCCTTAGCTCTTGCTTTTTCTTCATCACGACGTGCGCCTCCAATACAAGCATCAAACTTAAATTCTTCAATTGCATCTAAAAGTGTTGTCGTTTGCAGGCTGTTTCTACTAGAATATTTTCCTGTTTCTTCCACCACTTTTCCTTCATCAATAGCATCCTGAACATTACGAACGATCAACTCCAAACCTAATTCTTCTACTAATTTATCTCTAAAAGCAATTGTTTCAGGGAAATTGTGTCCCGTATCAACGTGCAATAGAGGAAACGGAATCTTAGCAGGGAAAAATGCTTTTTGTGCCAAACGCACTAATGTGATAGAATCTTTTCCTCCTGAGAAAAGTAAAACCGGTTTGTCAAACTGTGAAATTACTTCTCTGAAAATGTATATCGCTTCACTCTCTAAAGCGTTTGTTTTTAATACTGAACTCATTTTTGTTTTTTGTTTCAAGTTTTAAGTTTCAGGTTTTTGATTGTGAGTTACCCTAAATCTTTCACTTTGTTATTCTCTTAATACTTAATTCTATTCTCTTAATTCTAAAAAGACTTTATTCTTTTTTAGCACTATGCAAACCACACTCTTTATGGCTTGATTCCCACCACCATCTTCCGGCTCTGATATCTTCACCTGGAAAAATGGCTCTTGTACAAGGAGCGCAACCAATACTTACGAAACCTTGTTTGTGCAAGGCATTTTGCGGTACATTGTTTTCTGACAGATACGTTTCAACTTCTTCTAAAGTCCATTTTAGTAACGGATTGAATTTGATGATTTCAAAGCCTCCATCGTATTCAAACAAATGTAAATCTTGTCTGTTTTCTGATTGTTCGGCTCTTAAACCTGTAATCCAGACTGAATTTCCTGCCAAAGCTTTTCTTAACGGAACAACCTTTCGAATAAAACAGCACTCTTTTCTGTTTTCAACGGAATCGTAAAAGCTGTTTGGTCCTTTAGCTTTTAACAGATTTTCAACCGCTGCTGCTTCCGGAAAAAAAACCTCGATTGGTCTTTTGTATTTTTTTAATGTTTTGTGAAAAACATCGTAAGTTTCCTGAAACAATCTTCCGGTATCTAAAGTAAAAACGGTAATATCTGTGTTGCTTTTTGCAATAAAATCAGTTATTACCTGATCTTCCTGTCCAAAAGAAGTAGAAAAAATTACTTTTCCCGGAAATTTTTCTGCTAAAAAAACTAAGGTTTCATCCAGCGAAAAATCTTTTGTTTTATCTAATAATTCTTGTACAATAATCGCACTCATAATCTCTCTTCCTTTCTAAAATTATTTTGACAATAATTTAGATAATGTTTTTAAACTCAATAATATAATTAGAATTCCAACTGCAACCATCATTGGCTTTCTTTTGATTTTGTTTACCAAAAATGCTGCTAACGGGGCTGAAATAACTCCTCCTAAAATCAATCCGATGATTACCTGCCAGCCGTGGATTCCTCCAAAAAGCATGAATGTTATACCACTTGCAAATGAAATGGCAAACTCTGCCGCATTTACCGAACCAATCGTATATCTCGGATTTCTTCCTCTTCCCAACAAAGTTGAAGTCACAATCGGACCCCAGCCTCCACCTCCAACTGAATCCATAAAACCTCCAAAAACAGCCAAAACGCCAAGTTTTTTAGTTTTCTTTTTTACAATTGTTTTTTTCAGTGCTTTTCTAATAATAATAATTGCCAAAACAATCATATAAACTGCAATAAATGGTTTGATAATTTCTCCGTTTATAACATCTGACAATAAATAAGCTCCTGTAATAGAACCTAAAACTCCCGGAATTAATAAATGTTTTACCAGTTTTTTATTGATATTTCCAAAACGATGGTGAGAAAGTGCCGATGCTCCCGTAGTAAACATTTCTGAAACGTGAACTGCCGTACTGCTTACAACCGGCGGAACTCCATAAGCCAGTAAAAACGACGTTGAAGTTGCTCCATAACCCATTCCTAAAGTTCCATCAACCAACTGAGCAAAAACTCCAATGGCAAAAAACACTAAGAATTCTTCATTAAATCCTTCTACCAATCCGTTCCAGGAAAATTCTGCGTGATGATTATAAATTAATACAGATAATAAACCTATTAGTAAAACAACCGGAATTCCGATCCAAAGCTTTTCTTTCAAAGAATCAGCAGTATTTATTTTCAGTTCTTTTTCCATATTAACAAGTTTAAATCTGTTTCAAAAATCTATTACCCTATCGGCTTAGTAGATTACTTTGCAAAAGTACTATTTATTTGTAATATTCAAAACAATATTTGGATTTTTTTAAACCTTAAGCAGCATATTAATTCGGTTGTAGAGAGATATTTACAATTTAAACCTGTTTATTTAACAAATAAGCAGTCTTATACATTAATTCTAACAATATCGACGCCCTGAAAATTTGTTTTTTAAATACATTTTTAATCTCTACAATATCTATAGGATAATTATAAAAATGTCGTATTTTAGCGCCAAATTTTTTTTATGGATTTTCAGATTGGTCTTGTCATTGCAGGTTTAGCGGTTGGATTTATTGTTGGATTAACAGGTGTTGGAGGTGGTTCTTTGATGACGCCAATTTTATTATACTTTGGTATTCCTCCGACTAAAGCAGTTGGGACCGATTTGCTTTATGCCGCTTTTACCAAAGCCGGCGGTGTATTTGTACACAACAAAAAGGGAAACATCAACTGGAAAATCACAGGCTGGCTTACTTTAGGAAGTGTCCCTGCAGCTCTTGTAACTTTATGGATTTTAAATAGCATTAAAACAGATATCGAAACTATAAATCGGGTCATTAAATACAGTTTAGGCTGGGCATTATTGTTTACTTCTGTTGCTATTATATTCAAAAAGAAACTTTTGAATTTTTCTCAAAAACATGCCGGGGATAAATTCCATAACGAAAGTACTACTCAAAATATGCTCACTATTGGTATTGGGGTTTTACTGGGGGCAACTGTAACTTTAACTTCTATTGGAGCGGGAGCACTTGGAACGGTAACGTTATTTTTTCTTTATCCGTTATTGCCAACACCCCGCCTGGTTGGTACTGAAATTGCACATGCTGTTCCTTTGACGCTTGTTGCGGGAATTGGCCATGCATCTATGGGAAATCTGGACTTGATTTTACTGGGACAATTATTATTAGGCTCTCTTCCTGGAATTTTTATCGGAAGTATGTTAAGCGGAAAGGTTCCGGATCAGTTTCTTAGAAATGCGATTGCTGTAATGCTTTTCATTGCCGGATATAAACTGATTTTTTAATCCCAATTTATATAAAATTAAAAAGACCATTTCATTGCTACTGAAATGGTCTTTTTTTTATCTTATGAAATCTGTTAAAAGGCAATATCTGCCAAAGAATTACTTTCTAATATTTTGAGTGTATTATCACGAACTTCTGTCATTAAACGTCTTGCAGCACAAGTAGATTCATCATCGCAGTCATCACATCTTTCGTAAAAATTATGACTGGCACAAGGCAATAATGCAATTGGACCTTCAAGAATTCTGTAGACTTTTGCCATGCTGATGTCTTTTGGGTCTTTGATCAAATAATAACCGCCGCCCTTTCCTTTTTTGGCTCCAAGAAATCCTGAATTTCTTAGCAGCAATAAAATACTTTCCAGAAATTTTATCGAAATATGTTCGCTTTTTGCAATTTCGGCTATTTGTACAGGTTCGTTATTTTCTCGTCTGGCTAAATAGGTTAAAGCTTTAATTCCGTATTTTGTTTTCTTTGAAAGCATTTTTATATTTTAGGTTGTAGACTGTATTTTTTGCCTGATGCGATGAAAATACAGTTTGCTTGTTTTCTGCAACAAAAATAAACTTTTTAAATGAGAATATAACAGATTGAAAAGTATATTCTACTAAATTAGTATAGTTTAACTAATTTATCCTCTGTTATCCTTTTACAAGCTTATTCTTTTATGCCGATTAAATTAAGACTCTGCTTCTGTAACACCAATTAATTTCAATTCATGAAACAATCTTACCTCTTCTTCTAAAGCTTTTTTGTTTACAACATAGGTATCCGAAATAGAATCATGCCATCCTCTGTTTCCTAGAAAAGAGAAATTATCAAAAGGAATAAGTCGTGAAAAAGATCTTTTGACTACGGATCCAAAATCTGGTTTTTCTCCATTTTCATCAACCAGAACTGTCCCGGTAATAAACTTACCTATTGATCTTCCAAAAATTCCTTCTGTCACAAAAAAATAGGATAAGTATATAAACATCAACACCATATTCCATCCAAAATCTCCCAGATCATCCATTGCTTCTCTCAATCCATCCAGGCCAAACAGGCCAATAAGAATGCCGACAAACATACAGATCATCACAAATATGATGATAACAAATATGAAATCTAAAATGTAATTTAAAAAGCGTTGTCCGCCGGAAGCCAGCAAAGTTTCATCAAGAATATAAGTAGAGTTGCTCATGTGTAATTGGTTTTTTTATGGTTGTTAATGTTTTAGTTATAGAACAACAAAAATATACTTTTTGACGAAAGAATTATAAAAAAGAAAGAAAAGTCTACCTTAAATTATTACAAATTGCGAAAGCATTTTTTTGCTGTAAATACAACTGGTGATTTTCATTTTCTAAAATTTCGCCTGATACTTTTAAGTCGGAAAACCACTTTGAATCTGGCTTATTCAAATCTTTTTCTCCAAAGTATAATTTGATTTTGCAATTTGGAACTTCAGTTTCAAAACGCAATCTTGTGGATGAAACTGCAATTAACTTAGATACTTTCAAACCTTTTAAAGATGCTTTCCAGGCAATTGTTCCTCCTATACTAAATCCTAAAACGGCTATTTCTTTTTTTTCATAAACCAATAATGCATTTATAACATTTTCTATTCCGTCATTTAGGAATTGATTATGAATACTTGTTTCATCATGATCTGGCGAAATACCTGCCAACTCAAGAATATTATAATATTGAATATCGAAATGTGATTCTAATATCGTGGTATAATAATGTAGCCATTCCGGGCTTTTACCTCCAAATAAATCCGGTAAAATAACCAATCTGGGTTTTGACATAAATTTTAAAACTAAATTTCAGATACTAAAAAGGGCTATTAAATAAATAGCCCTTTCAAAATTTTTATATTAATCTGTTAAGCAAGTGCCTGCTTCAAATCTGCAATAACATCTTCTACTGTTTCTAAACCAACCGAAACACGAACCAAACCTTGTGTGATTCCTACTGCCAATTGATCTTCTTCAGACAATTTGCTGTGTGTTGTTGATGCCGGATGCGTAACAATTGTTCTGGTATCTCCAATATTGGCTGATAATGAACAAAGTTGTATGGCATTCAGGAATTTTCTTCCTGATTCAATTCCGCCTTTGATTTCAAATGCGATGATATTTCCACCAGCTTTCATTTGTCTTTTCGCAATTTCATATTGAGGGTGCGATTTCAGAAATGGATATTTAACACTATTTACGTTTGGATGGCTTTCTAAAAATTCAGCTACTTTTAAGGCATTTTCACAATGTCTGTCAACCCGAACTGCCAATGTTTCTAAACTTTTTGACAAAACCCAGGCATTAAATGGCGATAAAGCCGGCCCTGTATTTCTTGAAAACAAATAAATTTGTCTGATCAAATCTGCATTTCCAACAGTAACACCTCCTAAAACACGTCCTTGTCCGTCGATTAATTTGGTTGCAGAATGGATAACCAGATGCGCTCCAAATTTAATTGGCTGTTGTAAATATGGCGTTGCAAAGCAATTGTCAATCACTAAAATCAGATTGTGTTTTTTAGCAATATCTCCCAATAATTGCAAATCAATTACATCAACTCCAGGATTTGTCGGAGATTCGGCATATAATATTTTGGTATTTGGTTTAATAAAACTCTCGATTGTCTCCGGTTTATTAATTTCAAAATAAGAAGTTTCAATATTCCATTTTGGAAAATAAGTCATAAACAAAGCATGGGTAGAACCAAAAACACTGCTTGCCGAAACAATATGATCACCTGAATTTAATAACGCAGCAAAAGTCGAATATACGGCCGCCATTCCTGTTGCAAAAGCATAACCGGATTCAGCACCTTCCATTTTGCAGATTTTATCGACAAACTCCGAGGTGTTCGGATTGCTGAAACGGCTGTAGATATTTCTTTCTTTTTCTTCTGTAAACGAAGCTCTCATATCTTCGGCATCTTCAAATACAAAGCTTGACGATAAGTATAATGGCACCGAATGTTCTAAATATTGCGATCTTTCTAATTGTGTTCTAATGGCTTGTGTTTCAAAACCAAATTCTTCTGTATTCATTGTGTTGTTTTTTTGTTTTGTTTCAAGTTTCAGGTTTCAAGTTTTTGCTGTGAGTTAAAAACCTGAACTTAAATTCAAATTGTTTAGAATTAATTACCCAATTGCCTGATTAACTCATTTTCTAATTCTTATAAAGTTTCGTTGTTCAAAACAACTTTATATTTAATTGTTGCTGTTGGCTCAACTGTTTTTGCTACTGAACAATATTTCTCGAAAGAAAGCTGTGCCGCACGTTGGGCTTTTTCCGGATTGATATCGCCTTCTAAGTAGAAAACCACATCAATTTCCTTAAAAGGTTTTGCTTCGTCTATCTGAACGCGTGTTCCTTCAACCTCAGCGTTAAAAGAAGTGATTTCCTGACGCTGTTTTTTTAGGATCGAAATCATATCAATAGCACTGCATCCCGCAACGCCCATTAATACCAATTCCATCGGACTTGCACCCAGGTCACTCCCTCCAAATTCAGCTCTGCTGTCAACGTCAACTACATGGCCGCGTTCATTTTTTACTTTGAAATGAAATGCGTCATTTACTCTGTTTAGGGTTACTTTCATTGTGTTGTTATTTTTTTTTGTTTTTTATTCTCAGTATTGTCACACCAGAATCAATCTAAAATCTACAGTCTAAAATCTAAAATCAAATTACTCCTTATCCGATAATCTCAAAATATCTCCAAAAACGCCTCTCGCTGTAACTGCAGAACCTGCACCGGCTCCCTGAATTACAATTGGTCTGTCTCCGTAAGATTCTGTATAAATTTCGAAGAATGAATCTGAGCCTTTTAATCCGCCCAAAGCAGTATCAGCAGGAACAGAAACTAATTTTACTTCCAAAATTCCTTTGTCATTTTGCAGATCTCCGGATAATTCTCCGATATATCTTAAAACATGATTTGGTTTTTGATCTGCTTTTACTTTTTCGTAAACCGGATCGAATTCTTTTAGTCTGGTTAAGAAATCAGAAACATTTCCTTCACGTAAATGTTCCGGAATCAGGTTCTGGATAGAGATTTCTTCAAACTCATTTTGTAAATCTAATTCTCTTGCCAGAATCAATAGTTTTCTTCCAACATCGTTACCGCATAAATCTTCACGCGGGTCTGGTTCTGTGTATCCATTATCAATTGCTTCCTGCAGGATTTCACTAAACGGAATATCTTTCGCAGAAAAATTGTTAAATAAATAGCTTAATGTTCCGGAGAAAACTCCTTTTATTTTGGTAATATTTTCACCCGAAAGGTGTAATAATTTGATGGTATCAATTAATGGCAATCCTGCACCAACATTCGTTTCGTACAAATAATTCTTTTGATTTTCTGCCAATGCCTTTCTGATTTCCTTATAAAAACCATAACTCAGTGTATTGGCCACTTTATTTGAAGAAATCAGGTCAAAACTGCTTTCTATAAGTGAAATATAATTCTCTACAAATGATGCGCTTGCCGTATTATCAATGGCTATTAGGTTTTCTAAATGGTGCTCATTCGCGTAGGCGATAACATCATTAATAGTGTATTCAAGACCTTCTTTTTGAATATCGTTTTTCCAGTCTGAAGTTACTCCATATTTATTTAAAAGCACCTTTTTAGAATTTGCGATAGCAAAAACATTCAGCTTAATTCCTTTTCGTTTTTCGATTGCTGCTGTTGATTCTAATATTTGATTTATCAAAGTTCCGCCCACTAATCCGTGACCGAAAATAGCAATGTTGATTTTTTTAGAAACTCCGAAAATCTCTCCGTGAATTACACTTAAGGCTCTGTTTAGTTCCGATTTTTTTACCACCAAACTCACGTTTTTGCCCGTAACGGTATTATTGAATAAGATCGGAACTATTTTATTTTTGATTAAAGCGGTGTAAGGTTTATGAAAGGTACTCAGATCCTGACCGATAATCGAAATTACCGATACATTATCTGTAACCGTAATTTGGTTGACATCTTTAGAGTAAAAGTCATTTTCGAACTCTTTTTCTAATTCAACCATTGCTGTTGTTGCTTTTTCTGTAGCCACAACCAATCCGATTCCTCTTTCTGAAGATCCCTGCGAAATAATACTCACACTGATATTATGATCGCCCATTACCTTAAAAATTCGGGCATCGACACCTGCTTTTCCAAGTAATCCGCGTCCTTCAAGATTTACCAGCGACACGTTTTCTAATACAGAAAGCGTTTTAATTCCTTCTTTTGCTGAATCTGAAGTAATTAATGTTCCTCTGTTTTCGTGGTTGAAAGTATTTAAAATTCGTAACGGGATATTTTTTTCCAATAACGGAATTATCGTTTTAGCGTGCAGGATGGTTGCTCCAAAATTGGCCAGTTCATTGGCTTCGTTAAAAGATAAAAATTCTATCTTTTTTGCATCTGCCACCAAATCAGGATTTGCGGTATAAATTCCGTCAACATGTGTAAAGTTCTGAAGCTCTTCTGCATTTAAATAATTTGCGATTAAAGAGGCAGTATAATTGCTTCCGTTTCTTCCTAAAGTAGTTGTATCGTTATTGTTGTTTGAACCAATAAAACCGGTTACAATATTGACAGTTTTTCCGTTGTGTTCTTTAAAATAGTTCACAACATTTTTCTTTGAAAGCTGTTCAAGAGGCTGAGCGTCTCCAAATTTAGAATCTGTTTTTAAAAGATATCTTGTGTCAACAAAATTGGCAGGAATTCCTTTTTCTAACAAAATCGCAGTCAATAATCTCGCAGAAAGCAATTCTCCTTTAGACAAAATCTGGTCTTTGATTTTATTGCTGTAATCGCCAATCAAACTTACTCCTTCAAAAAGTTTATCCAATACATTAAATTCTTCTGATAAATCAACCTGTGGATAATCTGAAATCTGATATTTTTTAAAGTTTTCTAATAATTCTTTGTAACTGCCGTTTTTTGCAGCAATACTTAAAATAAATTCCAGCTCGTCTGTGGCATTTCCGCGTGCAGAAACAACAACGGCAATTTGTTCGCCCTGATTTACTTTATCTGTAATAATGGAAACAACTTTGTTAAGTCCTTCTCCGTTTGATAATGATTTACCTCCAAATTTTAATACTTTCATTTTATCTTCTTATTGTTTCTGCCTTAAAAATATCGGCAAGTAAATGGTCTAATTGTTTGTACTCGATTAAAAAAGCGTCATGTCCGTGAACCGAATCTATTTCGCTGTAAAAAACATTGTCTTTGAACTTTTTTAATTCCTCATAAGTTTCGCGATTTTCTCTTGGTGTAAAAAACAAGTCCGAATTGATTCCGATAATATGAATCGAGGCATTTGTTTTAGACATCAGTGTTTCAAAATCGTCGCTGTTTCTGGTAATATCTATGGTTTTAAGCAATTGGTTCATCAGTTTATAGGATGACAACTGATATCTCTTTTGTAATTTCTCCCCGTGATGCGCCAGCCAGCTTTCGATATTAAAAACAGAAAGATTGGTATTAAGCGTTCTCTGAAATTTTTCTTTGAATGATTCCGGAGATCTGTAACACAACATGGCATGAATTCGGGCATCTTCAATTGGTTTTGAAGAATTGTTCAGGATCTGCTCCTGCAAAAAGCAATTAGCAATCATCCAGTCGGTCGATTTCCAGTCTGTTGCAATCGGAATCAGATGTTCTGTAATGTTTGGCTGCAAAGCCAACATTTCCCAGGCAATTCCACCGCCAACAGAACCTCCGATTATAGCATGAACCTGATTAATCATAAGAGATTCAAGTCCTTTTAAAAAAATTCTGGCAATATCTCTTGTGGTAAAATCCTGATAGTTCTCAATGATGTAAGCATCATTTCCGTTACCGGGAACATTAAATGCCAGAACGGTATAAAGACTGGTGTCAATCGTTTTTCCGTTTCCTATTAAATCACTCCACCAGCCGTTTTCTCCTGTAACCTCAGCGTTTCCTGTCAGGGCATGATTAACCAGAACAATTGGAGCACTATGCAATGGCAAACCTGAAAGTGTAAAACTTAAAGGTAATGTATGATAAAGTGCACCATTCTCTGTGGTGAAATTTTGTATGTTTATAGGGTTTGGTATATTTTCCAATTTCAAATCTGTTGTATTATTGATTTGTATCTGGAAATATTAGAAAGAAAGTCTAGATGAAACCAGACAAATTCTTGTTGTTATCTTTCCACGTTTGGGTGTGGTAGAATGCAGCACCTTCTTCGAATTAACGAAGGGTTGCTAAGGATTCATCGGGTCTAATCCCTCGTCCTTTCTTTATAACATTTCAATACGTTTCTGAACTTAACGGTGCAAATTAACTACTATTTTCTTAAACAAGCAAATTTATCTGAATCAAAATCTTCAAATCAATGAATATAATTCAAACGAAAAACTATTGTACGCAAAAATTTACCGAACGTAATGCCCAGTAAAATTAAGCGGGGTTTGCCCTATCCGGTGATACTTTTCGATTTAAATGAAAAGTGTTTCATTCTCTTTAGAATACATCAAAAACAATAATGAATTTGGTACTTTTTTCTCTGTGTTTTTATCTGTTTCCGCAATTCCGAAACTTGGGTGAATCAATTCGTTTGTCGGCGGTGGATTATTTTTATTGCTTCTGTTTTTCAATTTAGAAAATGCTCTTGTTAAGTAATTTGTTGTTTTCATGATATTAAGTTTTAGTTCAGTTGTGTTTTATAATCTTTATTAATCTTTTATTTTTTTGTTAAGCAGCCAAATGGAATAAAAAAACCCTTTTGGTTTTTGATGCCAAAAGGGTTTAAGTTGTTTAAACTCATATATTCTTTTGGAATCAGCAGACGCATACGCAAATAGATGCGACAGTGAACATCTTGTTCATCTGTAGGGACTTATTCATCTGTGATTTATTTATTATTTTAAAAAATTTCTGCATTTTGTATAATTTAAAAAGCCTCCTAAAATTAATCGGGAGGCTTTGCATATAATTATTGTTTTCTTACAATTTTTAAGCAATAGACTTCCCAACGGTTTTTACCGTAATGGCGCAAAACATTTTTGAGACTTTCCAGTTCATTGATTAGCTTTTGGGTTTAACAAATATGCAATTTTATTTTTAATTACACAAATGAAAATCAATAAATTAATACGAAAATCCGACAAAAAATGACTTTTTAACGATATAAAACATCTTACAAAACTTTTGTTTGATAAAAACAAAGTAAAAACTTACAAATATCATGATTTGATCCGTAAAATATCTCCACAAATCAGTTTATCAAAGAACATTACTAAAAACTTATTTAGTCTTTTAAAGCCAGACTGCTTCCTTATTTTTGATTTTTTCGGCTACTTTTAGGATATCCGTTATAATTCCACGCGAAATTGCCTGTTTGCATGCCGAAGCACTTTTTATTACAATAGGCACATCGGCATAAGATTGTGTGTAGATCTCAAAAATAGTATCCGATCCTTTCAGTTGTCCTATAGCTGATGTGACAGGCTCTGAAATCAATTTTACTTCCAGTGTATTTTTCTGAATATCAAATTCGCCAACATATCTCAGGACATGGTTATCTGACTGGGTAATTTTTGCAATTTTAAAAGATCTGTCAATTGCATCTTTGTTAAGAGTACCGTTTTTCTCGAGATGTTCTTCTTTTATAAGTGAATCAATTTTAATGTCTGAAAGCTCAAAATCCTTTCCTATTTCTCTCGTTAAGATCAGCAGCTTTTTTGCCGTATCATTTCCGGATAAATCCTCTTTAAAAGTATAACGCATAAAGCCTAAAAGACTTGCATCTTTAAGAACGGATGAAAAAGTAACCTCATCTGATGAGAATCGATTGAAAACATAACTCAGGTTATCAGAAAAAACGCCACGGATTTTCGTGATTTTTTCGCCCGAATAATATAAGTCCCTTAACGGCTGTAAAACAGGAACTCCCATATCTACTGATGTTTCATACAAAAATTCTTTATCGTACTTTTTAAGGTTCTCTCTTATTTCCTTATAAAGTTCGATTGGCAGTGTATTGGCTTTTTTATTTACTGCTACAATATTAAATCCGTTCTGGATTAACGTATTATAGTGGTTGATCAGCTCGTCGCTCGCTGTCGCATCTACAGCAATTAGATTCTCAAATTCGTTTTCTTTCGCAAATTCAACAATATCTTCTACTTTGAACGGAACGGCCAATTGTACAAAATTGGTCTCCCAGGCATATCCAACGCCTTCTTTCTCAAAAAAAGCTACCGTAGAGTTGGTGATGATCGGAAAATGAAAATCAATGTTTTTGTTTTGAAGAAAAAACTCCTGACTTTCTATGATCTGATTGATTAATGTGCTTCCGATATTACCGATTCCGAAAAGGATAATATTTATTTTAAGCTTTGACATAATTTTAATCTATTAAGGTTAATTAAACCATATTAAATGACATGAGTTCTAAATATCACTAACGTATATGATTTTAACGCACAGTTGAGACGCATTTCATGCGTTTCTTCTAACCAGACGCACTACTTGCGGCTCTTCTAAATCAGACTACTGCTTGCGGCTCTTCTAATAAGGCCGTACTGCTTGCGTCTTTTCTAACCAGACGCACTGCTTGCGGCTCTTCTAATCAGGCCGCACAGCAGTGCGGCTCTACAATATGGTTAAAATTTATCTATATTCTTTTTTATAAAAAATCACCTCTAGCAAAACTCACATTGCTAAAGGCAATTTTTCAAACAAAAAACAAAAAAACCTAATTCTTATTGATACTGTATTGCGATTGCGTAACGTTTGCAAAAACCGTTTGCAGATCTGCAATTAAATCTTCAATATCTTCTATTCCGACAGAGAGACGAACCAAATCTTTAGAAACTCCTGTCTCTAATTGCTCATCATCAGTCAATTGCTGATGCGTTGTGCTCGCCGGATGAATAATTAATGATTTTGTATCTCCTATATTGGCTAAAAGCGAAAATAATTTTGTTTGGTCTACTACTTTTTTCGCAGCTTCAAAACCGCCTTTTAGTCCGAAAGTGATAATTCCGCTTTGGCCTTCCGGCAGGTATTCTTTTGCCAAATCAAAATATTTATTCGACTTTAAACCCGGATAATTTACCCACACAACCTCATCCTGCTGCTCTAACCATTCGGCCAGGGCCAATGCATTTTCACTGTGTTTCTTAATTCGGATTGGCAGTGTTTCTAATCCCTGAATAATCTGAAAAGCATTAAACGGACTCAAAGCTGAACCAAAATCACGTAACCCTTCAATTCTTGCTTTTGCAATAAAAGCAGCATTTCCTAAAGCTTCGTGATAAACCAGGCCATGATATCCTGCAGATGGTTCTGTAAATTCAGGGAATTTTCCGTTTGACCAGTCAAAAGTTCCGGCATCGATTATAACACCTCCTAATGAAGTTCCGTTTCCTGAAATATATTTGGTTAAAGAGTGAATCACAATATTTGCTCCGTATTCAATTGGTTTTAATAAATAAGGAGTTGCAACAGTGTTGTCTACAATAAAAGGAACTTTAAAAGATTTGGCTTCTACCGAAATGGCTTTCAGGTCCAACACATCCAATTTTGGGTTTCCGAGAGATTCTACAAAGAAGGCTCTTGTATTTTCTTTTGCCGCTTTAGTGAAGTTTTTTGCATCTGAAGGATCTACAAATGTTGTTGTAATGCCTAGTCTTGGCAGAGTCACTTTTAATAAGTTGTACGTTCCGCCATACAAACTGTTTGATGCAACGATATGATCGCCGGCTTTTAGTAAAGTCAATAGTGTTGTAGAAATTGCCGATGCTCCCGATGCCGTAACAACTGCGGCAATTCCGCCTTCAAGTGCTGCTAATCTTTGTTCTAAAACATCATTTGTCGGGTTATTTAATCTTGTGTAAATAAATCCGGCTTCGGCCAAACCGAAAAGACTGGCGGCGTGATCCGAATCATTAAAAACATATGATGATGTCTGATAGATAGGTACTGCTCGTGTTCCTGAATTTTTAGTAACATCGTGTCCTGCGTGTAATGCGGTTGTTGCAAATTTTTGTGTACTCATGATTTCTTATTTTTTAATATTGTTAATAGTAGATATTGCGATTGCGATTGATTTTAAGCGAAGTAATCCTCTTCTTCCAGATCATACATTTGAAACAGTAATGATTTCTGTCCCTTCATATGTTCCATATTTAGTTCTGCAGTTTGTATAGATTGTTCTTCTCTATTTGTATTTTTTTGAGAATCTGTTCTCAGTAAATACTCCATCGCGATTGAATTTAGTGTTTTCATAATTTATTAATTTAAAAAGTGTTGGAATAAAAAACCCTTTTGGCTGGCTTACCAAAAGGGTTTATAGTTTAACTATAACAAAGATTTATCTTTCACTTTTGGCAACAGCAGTTTTTAGCGCATTTACGCATACAACATATCATCATTTTTTCTGCTATTGTTTTCATTTTTATAATATTGAATTTCTAAATTATTTTAATTCGACTAATTCGATAGAGTAAATATAATAACTATTTTCTAACTACCAACTATAATTTATTTTTTTTAACATTTAAAAGAGAATTTTCTTTTCAGGTATTTTAAAAATCTCTCTAAAATCAAGGCATTCGCTGTTTATTGGCAAGGAAAATGTTTTTATTTATTTTTAAAATTTAAAGCTTAAACGGGCAAAACCAAACCTTCCGTTTAATCCAAACTGCGATACTGCTCTGGAATAGGCAAACTGATTGCCATTTGTCAAATCTACGCTTGGTGCCGGAGATAATGTTGGTGTTGTGTTTGTAAAGGCAGGTGTTGCCGGATTATTTCTGTCCGGATAAACATCTCCTATATTATTAACCCCGATTGTAACTCTGAATTTTTCGTTGATTTGATATCCTAAAGACAAATCGGTAACAATTTTTGCACTGTATTCCGGGTGTTCGTATACTGAAGAAAATCCGTCTAAATTAACGTCTGTCGCCCCCGGGTCTGTTACTTTTCCGAAATAGCTGTTTCTTAAATAAATATCCAGTTTTTTAATATTGAAAGTAGTTGTCAGGTTGGCTTTTAGTTTTGGAATTGCTTCTTCTAAATAAACCCTGCTTGATTCCGGGAAAAACGAATATATATAAGGATCACCTCCTGCATTAATAATTGACTGCGGAACGTTTAAATCTCCGACTCTCTTTGTTTCATTAAAGCTGACAGCAAAATCATTTCTGATTGTAAAATCCTGAATAACATCATATTTTTGAGAAATCACCACATCTACTCCTTTTGTTTCTGAGTTAATTCCGTTTGTCCAGAAAGAAGCTCTTTCGACACCTTTTAAATCAAATGCTTCCTGAAATAAAGTTAAAGCTTCTGCTTGTTCAGGAGAAGTTGCGCCCGTAATCTGCGCATCTGTAGGTCTTGAATATTGTCCTGTTAAAACTATTCTGTCATCAATTCTTGTGAAGTAGGCATCTGTTGAAATGGTAATATTTGCTGATGGGATTTTGAACGTAAATCCTGTACTTACACTTTTAGATTTCTCTGGTTTTAGGTTTTCGACACCAATACTTTTTGCCGCATCTGAATCGTTTGTAAAATACCCAACCTGATACGGAGATCCGCTTATGAATTGCGTAGAACTGCTTTCAAAGTATTTTTGTTGTAATGAAGGTGCTCTAAAACCGGTTTGACCTGAAACTCTCCAATTGATAAAATTATTCAGTTTTAAAAGAGAAGCTAATTTAAAAATTACCGTGTTACCAAAATCTGAATAATTCTCCAAACGTGCAGCTCCGTTCAAAAGCCAGTTTTCGGTTGGATTTAATTCCAGATCTAAATAAGCAGCAACACTTTTTCTGTCTTTTTCTTTGGCATCTGAAGGCTGAAAACCAGCAAATCCCTGTGCTCCCGCCCCTCTTTTATTTCCGAAGAAATCAGTAACAATTA
The DNA here is from genome assembly GCF_003105115.1 of Flavobacterium sp. HTF. Classification (GTDB taxonomy): domain Bacteria; phylum Bacteroidota; class Bacteroidia; order Flavobacteriales; family Flavobacteriaceae; genus Flavobacterium. The sequence continues at coordinate 66,497 of NZ_QETH01000004.1, forward strand.
ATGGTGAAGTTGTTGGCAAAGTTCCTGAAACAAAATTTCCGTTTACATCATATAAACCGTATGAAGCTTGCTCTCCGGCTTCTATCTGATAATTTTCATATCTGAATTCTCCCCCAAAAGCAACATTCAGGCCTTTTAGAATATCCAGCTTTTTACTAAAGTCTAAATTGGTTGTACTTTGCAGAAATGAAACTTTTCCGGCATCAAAACTAGTGGGTGATTGTGTTCCCAAAGTGGCATTGATTGTATTGTTTACGCCATATTTAAAAGAGTTTGTTCCCAAATTTGAACTGATATCAGTATCAAAACCAAATAATTGAGTGGTAAGTCCTAATGCAGCGGAAGTATCTAATATGTCTGATTCTATTTCAGGTAAAAATCCGTTTGAATACACTTGCGTAAAAGTTCCGGAACCGTTCGGAAGCCTGTTAAAAGCATACGATTTTCCGTTTCTGTATGAAACGCCTCCAAAAGAATAAAGTGAAGTTATATCCGTGAGAGGGTATTTACCATTAAAATACAATTGCCCGGTAGCCAGTTCTGACTGACCAACACTCATATTATAATCGCTTCTTTGCTGCCCTCTGTAATTCAACTCATTATTGGTTACATCAAAATTTAAAGCCGTTTGCAATTGAGGAATTGTATTAGCAGAAGAAATTGCAGTTTGCTGCGCTGGCGTAAAATACCCGACCTGCGGTGCATATTGTTGCAAAGTACTGATAATTTCAGCCGAATTTGGAGTTGTATTGATATTGCTAAATAGTGAATTTACATCTACTCCATTTTGGGCTGCTCTGTTTTCGACAGCATTGTACGCATTAAAAATAGCATTATTCCTAATTCCTGCGCGGCTTGTGGCTTGCCTGGTCAGTGCGCTTCCCGTAAAATTCAGGTAACTTCCTTCTTTGCCTAAAGAGGTTCCGTAATTTAAATCTAACTGCAAAGATTCTCCGTCGCTTCCGCCCTCAAAATTATTTGATCCTGAAGACAGGTTTGCTCCGTACTGAATATCTCCCGAAATATATTTGGCATTCTTTTTAAGAACAATATTGATTACTCCTGCAATGGCATCAGAACCATATTGTGCAGCCGCTCCGTCTCTTAAAACCTCAATTCTTTCTATTGCGTATGATGGAATTGCATTAAGATCGGTACCTACAGAACCTCTTCCCGGAGATCCGTTTATGTTTACTAATGCGCTGGTATGTCTTCGTTTTCCATTCACCAAAATCAAAACCTGATCCGGTCCTAACCCTCTTAATTGCGCCGGATCGACGTGATCTGTCCCATCTGCTGTAGAAGTAGGATTGCTGGTAAAGGATGGCGCTACATAATTTAATATTTGTGTCACACTGGTTTGTGGTGATCCTTTTGTTATATCTGCGATATTAAAGATATCTATAGGAACAGGCACATCTGTTTTTACTCTGTTTTTACTTCTTGAACCTATAATTGTCACTTCAGACAATTCATTGTTTTGCAAAGTATCTTTTTCTGTTTTATTATCCTGAGCGTACAATCCTGAAAATGTTGCCAACCCAAAAAGTAATAGTAATTTATTTTTCATCTTCTTAAATAGTATTTAATTGGTGGTTAATGTTTATTATTGATCCTGCCTGTATTTCACTTTAGTCCAAAAAAAAACCTCTGCGGCTGGCAGAGGTTTTTATATTATATATTTGAAAATAATCTACAATAGTCTCTCTGCGGAAGTTTCCGGCATCATACAAGACATATTATTCTTTGAGATTAAATTCATGTTTTTTTTATTTTCTTCTATTTTGATTTGGCAAATTTGGTAACTTTTTTCTGAACTACCAAACAAAATGAGAAAATATTTCTATTACCCTATCAAAGTAGTATGTTATGTTAAATTTCTGCGTAATAAAACAAAAAAAGCTAAACTTTAATTTGCAAATCAAAATGGTTTTATACCTTTGCACGCGAATACAGAGGAAAAATTTGAACTGATTGCAACCTCTTCATAATGAAACGGTTCGTTATGAATGCTGATAGATTTAATTTCAGTAGTAAAAAATGCTAAAGCAGAAACTCTCCTTTAGCCTTTTTTAGCAATTTTTTCACCTCGCTTAATTTTAATTTAATAATTATTATGGCTTATTTATTTACGTCAGAATCTGTTAGTGAAGGGCATCCAGACAAAGTTGCAGATCAAATTTCGGATGCGTTAATTGACAACTTTTTGGCATTTGATGCTAACTCAAAAGTAGCGTGTGAAACTTTAGTTACAACGGGTCAGGTTATTCTGGCTGGTGAAGTAAAATCAAATACTTATCTTGATGTACAGCAAATTGCACGCGAAGTAATCCGTAAAATCGGATATACTAAAAGCGAGTATATGTTTGAAGCGAATTCTTGTGGAATCCTTTCTGCAATTCACGAACAATCTGCAGATATTAATCAGGGTGTTGACAGAGCTAAGCCGGAAGAGCAAGGTGCTGGAGACCAAGGAATGATGTTTGGTTACGCAACTAACGAAACAGAAAACTACATGCCTTTGGCTCTTGATTTATCTCATAAATTATTACAGGAATTAGCGATCTTAAGACGCGAAAACAAAGAAATCACCTATTTACGTCCTGATGCAAAATCTCAGGTTACTTTAGAATATAGTGATGATAACAAACCAACTCGTATTGATGCGATTGTAATCTCAACTCAACACGATGATTTTGATGAAGAAGCTACAATGTTGGCTAAAATCAAAAAAGATATTATCGAAATCCTGATTCCAAGAATCATTGCTAAAAATCCTGCTCACGCTCATTTATTCAATGATAAAATCAATTACCATATCAACCCAACAGGAAAATTCGTAATTGGAGGACCTCACGGAGATACTGGTTTAACAGGAAGAAAAATTATCGTTGATACTTACGGTGGAAAAGGAGCTCACGGTGGTGGTGCTTTCTCTGGAAAAGATCCAAGTAAAGTAGACAGAAGTGCTGCTTATGCTACACGTCATATCGCTAAAAACTTAGTTGCTGCAGGTGTTGCTGACGAAATCTTAGTTCAGGTTTCTTATGCAATTGGAGTTGCTCAGCCAATGGGTATTTTTATCGATACTTACGGAACTTCTAAAGTAAACTTAACAAATGGTGAAATCGCTAAAAAAGTAGAAGCTATCTTTGATATGCGTCCTTACTTTATCGAGCAACGTTTGAAATTAAGAAATCCGATCTATAGCGAAACTGCTGCTTACGGGCACATGGGACGTAAACCGGAAGTTGTTACTAAAACTTTCTTCGCTCCGGGCGGACATGAAAAAAGTTTAACTGTGGAGTTATTCACATGGGAAAAACTTGATTTTGTTGACCAGGTAAAAACTGCATTTGGATTGTAATTTTTAATTCAAATCTATATATCAAAAAGGCTGTCTAAAATTTTAGACAGCCTTTTTTGCGTTTGCATATTCACTACTATTTGCTTTTCTTTAGTATCCAAAATAACTGACTAAAATATGAGCAAATTACCTTCATTAAAAAGTGTCATTAGTGCCACACAAAAAACAATTTCCAGATTTCCTTTAGAAACCTTAACCGCTATTTGCGGAACTGTTTTCGCTATAATTTGGGAACAAAAAAAATATGGCGAACCACAGGAATTTTATATGAAAGCTGTAATGAGCTGCTCACTTTGCCTGGTATTATTTCTTTCGTTAAGTCTCTACTTTCAGGTTTCGAAAAAAAACAATTTATTACGTTTTTTAAGTAGTTTAATTCTTGGCAGTTTGCTTGTCGCATTTGTTTTTAGTTTTAAAAAAAGAATTACCGATGTAGAAATACAACAATTTATAGTTCTTAACATTGCTCTGCATTTACTGGTTTCGTTTGCCGGATTTTTACCTAAAAAATACAATCAGGAGGAATTTTGGGAATTTAACAAACAGCTTTTCCTTAGAATTTTAACTTCCGGATTATATAGTATTGTCTTCTATTGTGGTCTGGCACTAGCAATTTTAGCAATTGAAAAATTATTCAACTTTGATTTTTATAATCATATATATGCTCATGTCTTTATTTTTATTGCGGGAGTTTTTAATACCATTTTCTTTTTAAACGGAGTTCCAGCAATCGATAAGGAATCCACTTTGGATTTAAGTTATCCTAAAGGCCTTAAAAATTTCACTCAGTTTGTATTACTGCCTTTAATAAGTCTGTATCTGGTAATCCTGATTTGTTATGAAGCCAAAATCTTGATTACACTTTCCTTACCGGTGGGCTGGGTTTCATACCTTGTTTTGGTATTTGCCATTTTCGGAATCCTTTCGTTCTTATTAATTCATCCGATTGCAAATGAAAACAGCAATCTTTGGATGAAAAATTTTAATCGTTGGTTTTACTTCTTATTAGTTCCTTTATTAGTATTATTATTCTGGGCTATTTTATACCGAATCAATATTTATGGCTTTACGCACGAGCGTTATTATGTATTACTATTGTCTGTTTGGTTATCTGTAGTGGTAATTTGTTTTTTAATTCAAAAACATCCAAAAATTAAGTTTATCCCTATCAGTATGTGTCTTGCCGGATTGTTTTCTATTGTTGGCCCTCAAAGTGCAGATTCTGTTTCTAAACACTGCCAGTTGTCCCGATTTGAATCTTACATTCAAAAAATAGATAATACAAAACTAACTTTTGAACAACAAAAAGATTTAAGCAGCATTGTTTCTTTTTTAGAAGATAATTATGGAATAGAGTGTATGGTCCCGTTGGCTAAAAACAAATTAGACAAACTATATAAAAGTAATAAGTTAGCCAGTGATTATGAAATAATGCAAGCCTTGGGTTATGAGTTTAAATCCAGATATGCAAATACAAACAGTACTAATGAAATTTATTATTCATATTACGAAAACGAAGACAATAATGTACAAAATATTCACGGATATGATCTGAGTTTTAATATATCCAGTTATAATGATCTTAACTGCGTCGACTGTACAAAGATTGAAAACAAAAGTTATTCTATTAAATCAACCAAAAAAGATTATGGTGTCGATTTAAAAATTAACGAGGATATTATTGCTTTAAAATTTATTGACTTTATAAACAGCAATCCAGCCTTTTTGGATGATCGAAGTGAAAAGATTACGCAATCAATAAAAACCGACAAGTATGATATTCTCATTACTTTTTTTAATGTAAATGGAAATATAGAAAAAAAGAAAAAAATCATTAACAACTATCAGATAAAAGTGATGATGGCTGTTAAATAATATAAAAGCCCGACAGATTTAAATTTCTGTCGGGCTCTTAATTAATACACTTGTTAAGTTTTAATATGTTCCGTTTTGCATTTTCTCCAATACTTCTTTCATATCGTTTAAGGTTTCTCCTTCATAAACAGTAGCTGAATATTGTAATGCTTTTTTCTGGGTTTCAACAGCTTTTTCTTTTTGCCCGTCTTTATAATATAACTGAGCCAGAGTATCCAAATAGTATGGATTATTTTTGGTTACCACTAAGCTATATTCTGACCAATTGATTGCTTTCTTAATAAAGTTTGAATTTTCAGGTTTTAATACTACCGACCATGCAGCTGAGTTTGCCAGGTTTGAATGATAATCTTTAAACGAATTCCATCCTCCGTAAGAATACTCAGAATTAGGATCTATTGTAGCGTACATATTATCAAGTTTCTCAATTACATTTCCTTTTTCTGCTGACAAATAAGTATCGTAATATGCACTAAATTCTTTTAGATAAGTAGTATCATTAGTACTTGTTTCGCTATCCTGACTTAAATAAGCAAAATAATTTTTATAACAATCAAACCCGCCTTTTCCTGCTGCAATCAGTTTTTTGTAGATAGAAATGATCTTATCCTGACTTGCACTTCCTGCAACACCTTCTTGTGAAACATAGCTGTTCATTTGTAAAGCAGATGAAATTTCGGTGCTCAGATTTCCAGTTTTAGCAACTTCATAGGTTGGATTTTCAACTTGTGTATTCGCCTTTTCAATCGCATCATAATGTTTGATCAAATAATCTATAGAAAGAAAATCAGCATCATTCAGGATTCGGTCTTCTTTAAAGAATTGCTTGTAAAATCCCTGATTCTTAATTTCTTTTAAGATTGTGCTCACTAAAAGCATGTTGGGTGCAGCATCTTTTTGATGTGCTTCTATCAGTTTTTTCCAGGTTTGTAAAACCTCTTTTTTGTCTAAAGATGCGTTGTTTAGTTTGAAATCAACAGTATTATTAGGTTCTGCAGCAACTACGTAAGCTGAATCGTAATCGTATGGTAATTCAAGTACAGCAGCTCTGTTAAAAGCGGAAACCAAATCGGCATCAGTCGCTTTTTTGTTTTTTACAACTTTATTAAAAGTGTAAAAGGCATTTGCTCTTTGCACTTTTTTGCAAAAATCATCGTAGTAATTAAACTTTGATTTTTGATCATTTAGGGTAGATTTTGCAGATGTTAAAACATCTCCGTCTCCATTCAAAACAATCACATTCGGGCTATCTCCCAATTTGTTAGTCTTAAGCCATTTTTTATCATCGGCAGTGGCCAGATAATAATTAAAAATATCATATTGAGGATCATAAACATCATACATATTGTAACCAACCTGAACTTCCTGCTCTTTTACAAAGGCATCAAAGTCAGCTTTTGCCGAAGCATTTTTACTGTCTGAATAAACAACCAGAAATTTAGTCTGAGCATTTTTTGTAGCTGCAATGGCATCTTTTAAATTGTTCTCAATTTTAAATTTGAAATCTATTTTTGGCGATGCATATGCTTCAACAACTGTTCCCGCACTATCCACTGCTGCCTCGGCACCATAATCTCCTGTTGTATATGCGTCTTTTCCCGGATACGTCCACTTTTCAATGGTTTGTTTTTCAATTGGAGTAACATTTGGAGTATCAGCTATAGGTGGAGTATTTTTTTCATTTAAAAAAACTATTGGATCTTTTCCTCCCGGTCCTGAAATTTTAAGTTCATTTGTCTTTTTATCATAAAAGCCTGAAATCTTTAAATCTCCTAAAACATTATAATCATACTTGATCGTGATTTCTGAAACATCTTTCGGAAGGGCATATTTGTAAATTTTAGCAGCGACATCATATCCTTCATACACTAGATATAAATAATCAGCCTTTTCAATTTCAAAATCAAGATCGATATTTTTCCATTCAGGATCCGCTTTTGTTTTGATATCTGAAATTCTTTGGTATTCAACTTCTCCTGAACCGTTTTGAGTTCCTATAAAAAAGGAATAATAGGAAGGATCTAAAAACTTAATTTTTATCTTTTTTGCTTTCTTATCATTCTTAAAAGTCAGATTAAAAGATTCATCTGCTGTTTTACTTTGAGAAAACACCAGTGAATCCCCTTTTATTTTATATCCTCCTGAATAAAATACTAATTCATATTTATCTTCATCTAATAAATTTAATTTGATTTTTTGCCCTTTATTTGTTGACAGATAAGTTCCTTTTTCGATGTCTTTTGTTTGAGAAAAAGAAGCAGACATTAAACAAAAGAAAGCGAAGAAACTCCATATAAAATTGCGCATGCTTAAATTTTTTGGTTGTTAATACTAAGCACAAAGATATTTTATTATAATTGAAAAAGGAGTAACTAAGTTTTAATATTTTGTAATCAAAATACTATAAGTTATATTTCATGGAAAAAATGATATAACGCGGCTGAACTGTATATTGAGAAACCCTCGTAGAGAACTGTGAGAAGCTGTCATCGTTAAGATATCTTGTATTTAGCAGATTTGTTGCCGAAATTTTATATTCCCATTTGCTGTTCTTTTTCTGATATATCAGACTTGCACTTAGAAAATCATATTCATTATCAACCGATTTATTTCCATTATAATAATGATAGAATTCATATTCTGAAACAAAAGAGAAACTGTCTAAAAAATAATAATCTACTTTTGCAAAAGGTTTATCGGTATAAAAAGTTGAACCGCTGTATTTGTTAATCAAAAGATTGTAACCAAATTCTATGTTAGGCAGGTTTTTATAATTGGTTGAAGCTTTTACCGTATAACTTTGAACAAAACTTTCTGTTGCTGACAATTCATCATTTTGAATATTATTGAATTTTGACCAGTTCAAACTTGCATTTACTGAAGCCTTGTAGTTTTTCAAAAATGATCGTCCGTAAGCTCCCATTCCAGAAAAAGTTTCATCAGCTAAATTGGAATTGTATGGAACTGAAGACTGGTTAATTCCATCAAACTTAGCTTCTGTTTTAATAGCATTTACTTTTTTAGTGTATGTCGCAAAGGCAAAAATGTTCTCAAAATTGAACATATTATATTTAAAATAACGAAGCGAATGCACTTGTGAAGTTGCATTTTCCAAAATACGATTTCCGCGAAATAAACTGCTGTAATCGGACAAAACATAGCCCGCTGACAATTGATTTATATCTGTAAAATCATTGGTCAAAGAGAAATTGTACGTCAGTGTTTCCGCTTTTTTGATTTGATACAAGGCAAAGAAATCCGGCAGTATTTTGGCAAAGCTTTGAGAATAATCTGTTCCCAGCTGCGAGTTCGTCATTTGATAGGAATGCACACTTACTCCGGGCGTCAGGGTAAATTTTCCTGTCAGGATTTTATAATGAAAACCCAGAAAAGCATCATTAAAATTATAATCTACATTATTGTTATTTTCGGGATTATTAAGGTCGTTTCTATCTCCGTTTTGTAAAATATGAAAAATATGAGAATTGAAATTTTGATACGAGTATGTGTTTCCCAGTGTTATATTGAAATTGCTTTTTGGCGTCACCATATAATAGTAATCCAGCTTAGCATCCAGTTTATTGGTTTTAACAAAACGATCCTGATTATAATCATTTCGTGCCCCGGCTTGTGTGATATATCCTGACAGATTAAAAGGAAGCGTCTGCAGATTGGCGTTATAGAACGGATTTTCGTCCTGATATAAATGCTGCATTTCAAAAGCAAAAATGTTTTTAGCGCTTTGTGTATAATACAGGCTCAAATTCTGATTGATAGAAGTTGGGTCCTGCTTTTTGGTCGTAAAAATAGTTTCAGAATCAGCAATATTCTGCACAACTTGTTCCCGAAACAAATCTGAATATTCTTCCTGTTTCGTCAATTTGGTCAGGATATCGTAATCAAACTGAAACTTGTCGTTCGGTTTATAAGTCGAGCTTAATTTAAAAAGTCCCAGATTATTTTTTTGCTGTGTTTCTTCGTCTCTTTTTTGCTGATCTCCGGAATCCAAAATCGTAGTTTGAGATTTGGTTTCTAAATCTGTTTTTGAAGTCGAAAGAATTCCAAAACCGCTAATATTCCATGCTTTATTAACCGAATAAGCAAAGTTCGTTGCGCCAAATTTGGTTTCGATTTCTTTAGCGCGATCATTTCGTAACAATGAAATCCCCAGATCATTGGAAGAAATGTCAAAATTACTTCCGCCCTTTTTCATCATATTTTTAAATCCTCCCGTAAATTTAAAATAATCCTGAGCCGTAAGCGGTAATTCGCCAATATTATTAAAATTGGTAATCAGATTAATACTGTATTTCGGACTGTAATAAAATAATTTAGGATTAATGATATACCGGCTGTCTAATTCTCCGACACCGGTCCCGGCGGTTACATCTCCAAACCAAAAGTTCTTTTTACCTTTCTTCAGTTTAATATTCATTGCCACATTATCCTGATCATTTTCAAGACCTTTTAAAGCGCTGACTTCATTATAATTTCTTAAAACCTGAACTTTATCAATTGCATCTGCGGGAATATTTTTTACTCCCAATTTAGTATCGCCATCAAAGAAATCTTTGCCTTCGACCATTAATTTTGAGACTTTTTTTCCTTCAACTTCAATTTCTCCGTCAGCATTTACTTCAACACCGGGAAGCTTCTTCAAAACATCTTCGAGTTTTCTTTCTGTCCCTGACTTAAAGGAATCTGCATTATACACAATTGTATCCCCTTTTATGGAAACAGGCATTTCACGAACTATCTCAACACCTTCCAGCTCGATTCCTGTACCATCCATGACGATATTCTGTACAATATTTACGGTTTGAGTAGAAACTGTTATTTCTTTTGATTTCATTCCGAGATAACTTACTTTGATGATATAGGAGCTGTTAGGCTTTAGCGTCAGCTGAAATCTCCCTTTATCATTTGTAATTCCGTACGAATCCATTGCTTTTGTGGCAGAATTTATAGCCATAATATTGGCCATTTCCAACGGATTTTTTTGTCCGTCCTGAATAAATCCATCAAAACGGATACTTTGGGAAAATGAAAAACAGGTGTATAAAAAGGCGCAGAAACAAAGTAATTTGTTCATTGAAAAGGTGTTAAAATAAATAATTCAGATATGAAATTATCTTCCCATCGGCATTGCAGGCCCGGAGGTACGTCCGCGGTTCATTTCTCTAAATTCTTCCATTTTCTTAATTACTGTTTCATCGTAATCTTTTTGAGAAACTACTTTTCCTTTTTTAGAAGGTTTTATTTCGACTTTTTCTTTAGCATTCAGAACAATTTTAGAACATAATATGACAGTTTTTCCATCGTTTACTTCTAAGATCAAACCCGGAAGACCCCAATAATTTTCCGGACCCTGATTGACCGGAATTTCCGGTGTGTACCAGGCCGTAACTGCAATTTCTTTTGGTATTTCAAAATTGTCTTCAAAATTGGTTTTGGTCTCTCCCGAAGTCTTTTTAGCCTCATCCTTTTTTTCATTATTCTTAGGCCTGAAGTTTCTAAAATCGGTTTTGCTGGCTTCCTTAATTGCTGTTGCCTTAAAACAATTATAACCGCCAATTTGTTTGGTTTCCTGTTCCAGTTTCCAGTTTAATTTTGGCAGGGAGTCAACAACCAGAAATTCTTTTCCCATAAATTCTTTATCAATAGTATAGGATCTTGCTTTCACATCTTTATAAAAAGTTCCGCCAGCACCCATCATTGAACCAATCATAACACGAAAACCGCCTTGTTGTCCGGGAGCGTCCAGTTTTTCTTCTTCTTTATAGATTGAAGCTGTTTTGTCAAAGTTTAATATGAACGTTTTTTCAAGCATTTGTTTCATACGCTCTTCCATTGTTTTTTGCATTTCCGGTGTAATGTCCCGGTTTCCGGCTCTCATTCCTTCCAATTTAGGAGCCTGGGTTTTGGACTCATAAACAGCCATTCCCTGAAAATCTTTTTGTGCATGTACTTGTGTAAAAGCAAATACTAAAAATAAATATGATAGTTTTTTCATGTGGTTATATTTAAAAGGTCGTGAAGTCAGATAAACTTACACTCAAATTTATTACTAATTTTAAAATACTGAAAATTAAATATATCAATACCAAAATGGTATCGACAAAATCGCGTCTTTGTAAGACTATTGTAATTTACAAAGGTTTAAATTCAAAAAACAGCCAAAACTCTAATTTTAAGTTTTTCTTTAAAGTAGTTTTTGTACTTTGGCTTATGAAATGATATTATTATGAGTAAAGCAATACGCCAAATTTTATTACTGCTATACATTGCGTGTTCTTTTTCGACTCTTTTTGGGCAAAGCCAAAAAACAAATGCCCCGGTAATTTCAAAATTCAAATCAGATGCTGATGACTGTATCGGTTACGAATCTTTTGGATATTCTTATCAAATAAAAAATAATGTTTTTAGCAAAATAAAAGGCAGCGAAGTCTTTGAATACAAGAATATTTCGTTAGGAAATATTACAAAAGCGGACATTCAGAATCCGCTAAAAATTGTATTGTTCTATGAAGATTTTAACAGCGTTGTTTTACTGGATAATCAGTTGAATAAAATCACCGAGATTAATTTTTCGCAAAGCAATATCCCGATTGTCGTTACATTTATTGGTATGTCAACGCAGAACCAGCTTTGGGTTTACAATACATTAAATCAGCAAATTGGCCTTTTTGATTATTTAAAAAATGAATATAAGACTGTTTCTACACCATTAACCGAAACCATAAAATATTACCAAACCGATTTTAATACTTTTTATTGGATTGATAAAAAAAACAGTTGGTTTTCGTGTGACATTTTCGGAAAGATAACAGCTTTAGGAAAAATACCTGATTTTGATAAAATTGTAATCGTAAATAGCCATCAGTATATTTTTAGTAAGGATGGTTTATTGTTTTTTAAAGACATTTCTGATACAAATTCAGACACAATTTCTGAAGTGGAAATTTTAGAAAAAACCTTTGATAAATTCTGTTACAAAGACCAAATTTTATCTATTTTTACATCTAAAGAAATTACCAATTATAAAATCGTAACACCATAATGCACATAGCAATAGCAGGGAATATAGGCGCAGGAAAAACAACTTTAACGAAGTTATTAGCTAAACATTTTAAATGGGAACCTCATTATGAAGATGTAGTTGACAACCCCTATTTGGATGATTTCTACCACCAGATGGAGCGTTGGTCATTTAACCTTCAGATTTATTTCCTAAATAGCCGTTTTCGTCAGGTGCAGCAAATTCGCGAAAGCGGAAAAAAAATAGTTCAGGACAGAACGATTTATGAAGATGCACACATTTTTGCTCCCAACTTATATTCAATGGGATTGATGACAAGCCGTGATTTTGAAAACTATACTTCATTATTTGAACTAATGGAAACTTTGGTAAAAGCCCCGGATTTATTGATTTATCTCAGAAGTTCTATTCCAAATTTAGTGGGACAAATACACAAACGTGGCCGTGAATATGAAAACTCAATTTCTATTGATTATCTGAGCCGCCTGAACGAAAGATATGAAGCCTGGATTCAGACTTACTCCAAAGGAAAACTATTAATCATTGATGTAGATAATATCAATTTTGTTGACAATCCCGAAGATTTAGGAAACATTATTAATAGAATTGATGCTGAATTGAATGGGTTGTTTTAAAAACACGAATTCACAGATTTGCACGAAATAAAAAATGCCTCTAATATTTTTAGAGGCATTTTTGCTTATGAAACTTTGACAAAGTTGTTTTATTTAGTAGTTGCTGCGCTAATTTTTGCTTCAACTTCTTCTTCTGTTCCTTCGTAAACTTCTGTGGTTGTTTTACCGTTTTCAGTTTTAGTTACAGTTCCGGTAGTTTTACCGTTGTCATTTCTTAAATCAACGCGAACAGATTTTTTCTCATATTTACTTGTATCGAAACATTCTGTCTTTTGATATTTTCCGTTTGCATCAAAATGAGCTAAGCATTTTGCTGTTTCTTCAGCAGAACAGCCTTTTTCTTTACACATTTTAATACATTCTTCTTTTGTCATTCCTGATAAATCTCCGCATTTAGAAATTCCTCCGGCATGCATTTCTGTTTTGGCACAGCAGGAAGCTTTTCCTGCAATATCTGATGAAGAATGTCCGTCTCCTAAAATTGGAGCAATTACCAATCCGATCAAACAAGTTAACTTAATTAAGATGTTCATTGATGGTCCTGATGTGTCTTTAAACGGATCTCCAACTGTATCTCCGGTTACAGCAGCTTTATGCGCATCAGACCCTTTGTAAGTCATTTCACCGTTGATCATCACTCCGGCTTCAAAAGATTTTTTAGCATTGTCCCAGGCTCCTCCGGCATTGTTTTGAAAAACTGCCCAAAGAACTCCGGAAACCGTAACTCCGGCCATATATCCTCCCAACATTTCAGCAATTAACTGATTGTTATCTGAGTAAACTAATTTTCCTAAAAGTACAATGGCAATTGGAAAACCAATTGTCAAAATTCCCGGAAGCATCATTTCGCGTAAAGCGGCTTTTGTAGAAATTTCAACACATTTTCCATATTCCGGTTTTCCGGTTCCTTCCATAATTCCAGGAATCTCCTTAAACTGGCGACGTACTTCATAAACCATATCCATCGCTGCTTTTCCAACAGAATTCATAGCCAAAGCCGAGAAAACCACCGGAATCATTCCACCCACAAATAACATCGCTAAAACTGGTGCTTTGAAGATATTAATACCGTCAATCCCTGTAAATGTTACATAGGCCGCAAATAAAGCTAATGAGGTCAGGGCCGCAGAAGCAATTGCAAATCCTTTTCCGGTTGCTGCAGTTGTGTTTCCAACAGAGTCTAAAATATCAGTTCTTGTACGAACTTCTTTTGGTAATTCACTCATTTCGGCGATTCCTCCGGCATTATCAGAAATTGGCCCGAAAGCATCAATTGCTAGTTGCATTGCTGTAGTGGCCATCATGGCTGAAGCTGCTAAAGCAACTCCATAAAATCCTGCCAAAGCATACGAAATCCAGATTGCTCCGGCGAATAATAATACAGTTGGAAAAGTGGAAATCATTCCTGTCGCTAAACCTGCAATTACGTTTGTTCCTGCTCCTGTAGATGATTTTTGGACAATTGCCAAAACTGGTTTTGTTCCTAATCCTGTATAATATTCCGTTACGAATGAAATAGCTCCACCAACAACTAGACCGACTAATGTTGCATAAAAAACACGCAATGATGAAATGTCTTTTGATCCTTCTCCAAAGAAAGTCATCTGCATAGTTTCAGGAAGCATATATTGTACTAAAAAGAAACAAGCTACGGCCGTTAAAGCAATAGAAACCCAGTTTCCTATATTTAATGCTTTTTGAACCTGCGCTTCTTTCGCATTGTCATCTGAAATTTTTACTAATGTAGTTCCGATAATTGAAAACAAAATTCCGAAACCGGCAATTGCCATTGGAAGTAAAATAGGACCAATTCCGCCAAAAGCGTCATTGATACTTCCGCCCATATCTTTTATAACATAATTCCCCAAAACCATTGCTGCTAAAACCGTAGCTACATACGAACCGAATAAATCGGCACCCATACCGGCAACGTCTCCCACATTATCTCCAACGTTATCTGCAATTGTTGCAGGATTTCTTGGATCATCTTCCGGGATTCCGGCTTCTACTTTACCAACTAAATCGGCACCAACATCGGCCGCTTTTGTATAGATTCCGCCTCCTACCCTGGCAAACAAGGCAATTGATTCTGCACCGAGAGAAAATCCGGCTAAGGTTTCTAAAACAACCGTCATTGTTTCAGTATCTTTCCAAACTCCGTCAGAAAACAAATTAAAGAAGATTATAAAAAAAGTAGTTAGTCCCAGAACTGCAAGACCTGCAACTCCCAAGCCCATTACGGTTCCGCCGCCAAAAGATACTTTTAGTGCCTGTGGTAAGCTTGTACGTGCTGCCTGTGTTGTTCTAACGTTTGTCTTGGTTGCGATTTTCATACCTATGTTACCTGCATAAGCTGAAAATAATGCACCAAATATAAATGCAATTACGATTAATAAATGTGTTTTTACACCCGGAATAAAAGTGATTCCTGCCAAAGCTAAACTTGCAATAATAACAAAGATGGTTAATAGTTTGTATTCGGCTTTGAGGAAGGCTAAGGCTCCTTCGTAGATGTAATCTGAAATCTCTTTCATCTTACCGTCTCCGGCGTCTTGTTTTAAAACCCAAGTCCTTTTTATTCCCATGAAAAGTAATCCTAAAACTGCCATAACAATTGGCAGGTAAATCATAAATGCATTCATAATTATTAATGGTTTTGGTTAATAGTCAACAATCTAACTGAAACGAATTTAAACAAAAAAGCAATACTCCTGACGGTAGTATTGCTTTTTTTATAATAGAATACGGTTAAAATTATTTAATACTAAATAATCCGGCCGGTTTATTTTCAATGTCATCAAAACGCTTTGTACACTCAGCAATAATTGCATAAGCTTCGTTTACGTCTCCCCATCCTTCTACATCTACTTTTTTGTTCTCAAGATCTTTGTAAACCTGGAAGAAATGCTCGATTTCTTTTACTAAGTGCGGGTTCATATCTGAAAGGTCTGTTAAAGAATTCCAGATTGGATCTGAAACTGGTACACAAATGATTTTTTCGTCCGGTCCTTTATCATCTGCCATGTGGAAAACTCCAATTGGCTTAACTTCCATAACACATCCAGGAAAAGTTGGTTCGTTTACTAAAACCAATACATCAAGAGGGTCACCGTCAAGAGCCAAAGTTTCAGGAATAAATCCATAATCAGCAGGGTACATCATTGAAGAGAATAACATTCTGTCGAAACGCATTCTTTTGATTTCAAAATCGTACTCATATTTATTTCTGCTTCCTCTTGGTATTTCGATTAATACATCGAAAGTTGTTAGTTTGTCTGCGGTCATTTTTGTTTTTTATTATATCTATAATTTCGGTTGCAAAAGTAACTAAACTATCTATTTTTACAATAAAAAAACAGGTTAAATATCTGCATTATAGTTTAAAAAACAACGTTTTAATAGGTAATTTTCCGATTTCGTCTGGTTAAGTAATAATGCCACAGCAAATATGTTGCATAAGACCGGTACGGGCTCCATTGTTGTGTATGGATTTCCATTTCATTTTTATCATGAATATCTAATAATTCTTTGATCGTATTAACTACGGCAATATCGCCTAACGGAATCAAATCCGGCTCCTGAAGACAGAACATTAAATAAATGTCAATTGTCCAGTTTCCAATCCCTTTTAGCTTTATGAGCTCTTCCCGAACTTGCTGAGCAGGTTTTAGAGCCAGACTTTCAATATCCAGTTCTTTATTTAAAACCGCTTCTGCTAAAATCTTAATGTATTTTGTTTTTTGACGGCTGACTCCTAAGCTTCTAAATTCTTCATCAGACAAAATTGCCATATTTTCAGGAGTACAAACTCTATAGGCTTTGATTTTTAAAAATGTGGCTTTCGCCGAATCTATAGAAACCTGCTGTTCGAGTATCAGCAATACCAAAGTTTCAAAACCCTGAGGGCGTTTTGGAATTTGTGGTAATCCGTATTTTTCGATTATTTCCCGAAATATTAGATTTTTACTGGTTAGAAAATCAATAGCTTCCTTCATAATTTATCTTTCGTTGTTGAATCAAAAGTAATAAATATGGAGCCAATCTCGCAGAGTCGCAAAGTCGCAAAGTTTTTCTCGCGCTCCCGATATCTATCGGGATTGCATATAGAGCTGATCAAATTTAAATCTCCGCAATCTGCAAAATCTGCATGAAACAAAAATTACTCCACAAAAAAAGCCGCAAAGATTTTAAACCTTTGCGACTTTGTTACTTTGAAACTTTGAAGCTAAAAAATTAGAAATAGAATCCGAAAGATCCTTTTACTGCAAATTTATTGGCATCAGGAGTGTTTAAATAACTGCCTCTCCATGAAAAATCAATTCTGAATACTTTGAATATATTTCCGATTCCGGCATTATACTCCCAATATACATTTTCTGGTGCAACGTATGGCTGGTCTGATGCATTTATGGCTCTGTTGGCATCAGAAATGGTTCCGTGTACGGCTTTAATACCAACAAATTCTCTCCAGTTTAATTTTCTCATAAATGGAACTCTCGCAAATAATCTTCCTCCAAAATCGTGATTCCATTGTAAAGTGGTATACTGATCTGTTATGAATTCGTAAAAATTTAAATTGCTAAAGGTATTTTCAATTGTAAAATAAGTTTGATTTCCAGGAATTACACTCATTAATCCCAATGGTATTGTACCAAATGTTTTTCCGGTTTCCAAAATAATATTTGATCTTCCCAATGGTCCGATAATAATAGGCTGTTTATAAAAAAGCTGTATTTTTTCGTAAGCAAAGTCACTATTCAAAACACCTTTTAAACCATAACTGAAATTAACGAAGAAATGACTAAAAGGACTATCAACCAAATCTCTTTCAACTCCATAACCAATCGTTTTACGATTTGGCATAAACTCAAACTGAATATTAGCTTCTGATTGCGTTACGGCATTTTCTACAACTCCCGCAGGATTTGCTGCAGTTGGCAAAGTACTGTAATAATCTAAACTGAAAGTAGGTGAAGCTGATTGTAAAGTTCTATATGAAAGTCCAGCCTGAACAACGAAATTTTTCATCGGTTCCATTTCAACCGAAATATTACTCAGATTAATATTGGTTAATTTTCCGTTGCTTCCCGTTGTAAATAATGCCGAAGATGCAAAACTTCGTCCTAAAATATCGTTTGTTGTGGTTAAACTGGCTCCGATTTGTTCAATGTCACGCCTGTTTCCTCCGGAAATAATAACTCTCTTTTTCTTGTCAACCATCCATTTTCCGGAAACCCCATACTTAAACTTTTGATCATCAAAACCGTAAGCCGTATAAGCCTGTACGCGCCATGGATCATTTGGTCCAAAATAGGTTCTTCCTCCTGCCCTTATTCTTAAACCTTCGACTTCATTATAACCAAACGTTGAGAAAATAGGCCCGAAATCGAAGTTTTTAAATTCAACATAACCACTTCCTAAAATCGAGACGAGACTGTATAATTGTTTAAATCGCTTGACCGTTTGGAGCGTATCAAGCATTTTATAAATTCCTGCTTCGTCTTTATTTAATTTTTCAAAACGATTTTCTTCCCAAAATTCCGGCGGTCGTTCGTAGACCGCATTATCTATGAAATTGACTTCTTCTTTATAGAATTTCTCCGGTTTCTGAATGTTGAATTTATGATTTCGGTACAAAGTCGTTCGTTTTCCATAAACTCCTTTTGATTTTTCTTTTTTATTTAAAGCAAAATCAGACATCATATAATCGCGGGTCAACAGAAAAACAGAATCATTTTCTACTTCAAATTCCTGTTCGATATAAATATCTTTTACCCAGTTAATATTGGCGCTTTTGGTAACACCCATATTAATTTTCTTGATGGCAAAAGTGGTGTCGTTTACCCAGAAATCTCCTTTAAAAGTTAATTCGTTTTTACGCCTTGGATAAAAAACAATATTAAAACACCATTTTTTGTCGATATAGGCACTGTCTTTCAATACATAATTATAAACATCAATTCCGGTTCTTGAAAGCGGGCTTGTAAAGCTTTTATCAAAAAACTTAAGGTGATTATCGTAAATATTATAATCTGAATAAAGGTCTTTTACAAAAGATAAAATCTGTTGATTTCCGTTGAAACCAGACATTTTATTTCCCGTAATATTTTCTTTTACCTTCTTTAATTTATTATCTCCATAAACATCATAAACCGATTCGTTTATAAAGATGGGCAAATAGGTTTTACCCGTAACTTCAGAAGTATCAACATGATTGAAAACAAACTCCATTCCTTTAAAGAGTTTATTTTTCATAAAAGCACTGTCAATCGTGTTCATGTCGAACTCAACTTTCTCGTACTTCTGCATTTGATATTGATTGAATTGGTAAAGACCGTTTTTACGTTTTCTTTCCCAGATTTTTCTTAGGATATCTAATGCCGGATTATTTTTCTTGGATGTTTTTCCGGTAAAAATCACAACTTCATTTAATGCTTCGGCTTCGCCCAACACAATTTTAAAGTCATAATTTACAGCTTTTTCCAACGTAATTTCTTTATCCGAAAATCCCGCCGAACTTACCACTAAAGCAGTGTAAGTATTGGGTGACTCCAGATAAAAACGTCCATCTTCGTTAGAAACTATTCCCGTATTCGATCCTTTAAAAACCACATTGGCAAACGGAATGGGCTGATTGGATTTATCCAAAACAATTCCACTCACTTTCGTTTGTGCAGTAGCCATATTTGCAAGTGCAAATACAAAAAATAGGCAGAGAAAAAGTATTCTTTTCATAATCTGGCAAAAAAAAACTTCATCAATTAATATGACTGATGAAGTTTTATAAGTATGTTTATTGAACTATTTGTACATTACTTTCTTAACTGCTTTTACTACATCAGCTGCGTTTGGCAACCAGTCTTTTAGTAAAACAGGAGAGTAAGGTGCAGGAGTATCTGCTGTTGTAATACGTTGGATTGGCGCATCCAGAAAATCAAAAGCCTGTTCTTGTACAATATAAGTAATTTCAGAAGAAATACTTGCAAATGGCCATGCTTCTTCTAAAATTACCAAACGGTTTGTTTTTTTAACAGATTTAAGAATTGCTTCATTATCCATAGGACGAACTGTTCTCAAATCGATAATTTCACAAGAAATACCTTCTTTGGCTAATTCATCAGCAGCGATAAAAGCTTCTTTGATGATTTTACCAAAAGAAACAATGGTAACATCTTTTCCTTCACGTTTAATATCAGCAACTCCTAATGGAATTGTATATTCTCCGTCCGGCACTTCACCTTTATCACCATACATTTGCTCAGATTCCATAAAAATTACAGGATCATTATCGCGAATTGCAGATTTCAAAAGTCCTTTTGCATCGTAAGGAGTTGAAGGCACAACAACTTTAAGACCCGGTGTGTTTGCAAACCAGTTTTCTAAAGCCTGAGAGTGAGTTGCTCCTAACTGACCTGCAGAAGCAGTTGGTCCGCGGAAAACGATAGGCACATTAAATTGTCCACCTGTCATTTGACGCATTTTAGCAGCATTATTTATAATTTGATCAATACCAACTAAACAGAAGTTGAAAGTCATGTATTCTACAATTGGTCGGTTTCCGTTCATTGCAGAACCTACTGCAATTCCTGTAAACCCAAGTTCAGCAATTGGAGTATCAATTACTCTTTTTTCACCAAACTCAGCAAGCATTCCTTTTGAAGCTTTGTATGCTCCGTTGTATTCCGCAACTTCTTCGCCCATTAAATATATGGATTCATCGTGACGCATTTCTTCGCTCATCGCTTCACAAATGGCCTCTCTAAATTGTATTGTTCTCATATTTATATTGTATGTTGAATTTTCTGAAGAGCAAAAATAAATATTTTAAATAACTTAAAAGCATAAATTGAATTTAAAATCACATGAACTTGGGTATCACTTTAGGTTTTAACTTTTAAAAAAATATTATAACATTTACGAAATCGATATAATTGCCGTTTTACTGCCTGCAAAACATTTTTATGACAAACACAGCTTTATTTGTTTAATTCTAAAAAACACCAAATGAGATTGATAATTAAAACGTAGTACCGAAAAAGATAGTATTCATATGCTTAACTTTAACAACCAGAGACAGCACCTGTTACAAAATCCCTAATAATCAATACCAATACACCTATTTCCTTTTTTATTTTCGGATGAATAACCATTAAAAATCAATAATCTTCGAAATCGTAATAGTTTTAAAAAATATTATGCACGCATAGTATAATTATTCCAAATTAAATTCTAAATTTGTAAAAGCATATTATAAATTCAAAATATATACTTATGAAAATACTAGTTTGCATCAGCCATGTGCCTGATACTACTTCAAAAATCAACTTCTCCAATGGTGATTCAGAATTTGATACCAATGGCGTACAATATGTAATTAACCCTAATGACGAGTTTGGTTTAACACGTGCAATCTGGTTTCAGGAGCAGCAAGGTGCTACTGTTACTGTGGTAAATGTTGGAGGTCCTGATACTGAACCAACTTTGCGTAAAGCACTTGCGATTGGTGCAAACGAAGCTATTCGTGTAAATGCAAACCCAACTGATGGTTTTTTTGTTGCAAAACAATTGGCTGAAGTAATTAAAACTGGCGGATACGATTTAGTAATTGCAGGAAAAGAATCTTTAGATTATAATGGAGGAATGGTTCCTGGAATGATTGCAGGAATTTTAGGTTCAAACTTTCTAAACTCTTGTACAAGCTTAACTGTTGATGGCAATAACGTAAAAGCAGTTCGTGAGATTGACGGAGGAAAAGAAACTGTAGCTACAACTTTACCATTAATTATTGGAGGCCAAAAAGGTCTTGTTGAAGAAAAGGACCTGCGTATCCCAAACATGAGAGGAATTATGACTGCGAGAACAAAAGCGCTTACTATCCTTGAGCCAGTTGACGCTCCTGTAAATACAAAAGCGGTGAAATTTGAAAAACCGGCTCCAAAATCAGCAGTGAAATTAATTTCTCCTGATAACTTAGATGAGTTAATCAATTTATTACACAACGAAGCGAAGGTTATTTAAGATTGTAGATTTTAGATTGCAGATTGCAATACTAAATCTACATTTTGATTCACTTCAAAATCTAAAATCAATAATCTTTTTAGATTTCATTTTCAAAAATCTGAAATCTAAAATCTAAAATCTAAAATTGTTATGTCATTATTAATATATGCAGAATCTGCAGAAGGAAAATTTAAAAAAGTTGCTTTTGAATTAGCTTCATACGCTAAGAAAGTGGCAGAAACTTTAGGAACAACTGTTACTGCTGTAACAGTAAACATCAGCGATGTAAGCGAATTAGCTAAATACGGAGTAGATAAAGTTTTAAAAGTAAACAACGATAAATTAGCAGGTTTTACAGCAAAGGCTTATGCCGATGTTATTAAGCAAGCTGCTCAAAAAGAAGGAGCAAAAGTAATTTTACTTTCTTCTACTACAGACAGTATTTATCTTTCGTCATTGGTAGCTGTTTCTCTAGAAGCAGGTTTCGCTTCAAATGTTGTTGGATTGCCGGTTAGCACTTCTCCTTTTCAGGTAAAAAGAAATGCTTTCTCAAACAAAGCTTTCAATATCACAGAAATCAATACAGATGTAAAAGTACTTGGTTTGGCCAAAAACTCTTATGGTATTTTTGAAAATGCCGGTGCCGGAGCTGAAGAAGATTTCAATCCGACTATCGGAGAGAATGACTTTGGAGTAAAAGTAGAATCTGTGGAAAAAGTTACCGGAAAAGTTTCTATCGCAGATGCAGATATCGTAGTTTCTGGCGGACGCGGATTGAAAGGTCCTGAAAACTGGGGATTAATCGAAAATCTTGCTACTGTTTTAGGTGCTGCGACTGCATGTTCAAAACCAGTTTCAGATTTAGGATGGAGACCTCACAGTGAGCACGTTGGACAAACAGGAAAGCCTGTTGCAACCAACCTTTATATTGCAGTTGGAATTTCAGGAGCGATCCAGCACATTGCCGGTATCAACTCCTCAAAAGTAAAAGTAGTAATCAACAGTGACCCGGAAGCTCCTTTCTTTAAAGTAGCTGATTATGGTATTGTGGGAGACGCTTTTGAAATTGTACCACAATTAACTGAAAAATTAAAAGCATTTAAAGCGCAACATTCTTAGATTTAAAATCTCTTTAAAAATAGCTGCCTAAAAATAAGATAATCGTATCTTTGCTTTAGGTGGCTTTTTTGTTCCATTATTTTTGATTAAAATTGCACCTTTATTTTTCAATCAAAAAAGTATTAAAATGAGGCATTAATTTGCCCTTTTTTACCCATATATATGAGTCTAGTAAAATTATCCATAAAAGGAATTTCATACAGTCAAACTCAAAATGGCGCTTATGCCCTTATTTTGAATGAAGTTGATGGCGAAAGAAAACTTCCAATTGTTATTGGTGCTTTTGAAGCCCAGTCAATCGCTATTGCATTAGAAAAAGAGATAAAACCTCCACGCCCCCTAACACACGATTTGTTCAAAAATTTTGCTGAAAGATTTGACATAGTGGTTAAACAAGTGATCATACACAAACTTGTTGATGGTGTTTTCTATTCCAGCTTAATTTGCGAAAGAGACAAAATCGAAGAAATAATCGATGCCAGAACTTCGGATGCAATTGCCCTTGCGTTACGATTTAATGCTCCGATTTTTACATACAAAAACATTTTAGACAAAGCCGGAATTTATCTAAAATCAAATACTGCTGATTCAGATCCGGGATCTCAGGAAATTGATGATGTATTATCTAACCCGGAAACTTTTGGTCACGAAGAAGAAAGTAACCAGTCGGGAGATGTCTACGCGAAACATAGTCTGCAGGAACTAAATGATCTTCTGGATCAGGCAGTTTCTCAGGAAGATTATGAGAAAGCAGCAAAAATCAGAGATGAAATTTCGAAAAGATAATTTTATCGCTATAAGCTATAGGCATTAGGCCATAAGCTTAAAAGCAAAACATACAAACAAGCTTAGAGCATTAGGGAAAAGCCTAAAGCTTAAAGCCTAAAAAGCCTAAAGCAACAATGAAGCAATACTTAGATTTAGTAAAACACGTTTTAGAAAACGGCAATCAAAAAGGAGACCGAACAGGAACCGGAACAAAAAGTGTTTTTGGATACCAGATGCGTTTTGATTTGAGTGAAGGTTTCCCGATGGTAACCACCAAAAAACTGCATTTAAAATCTATTATTTACGAACTGCTTTGGTTTTTAAAAGGGGATACTAACATTGCTTATCTTCAGGAAAACGGAGTTAAAATTTGGGATGCCTGGTCAGATTCAAACGGAGACTTAGGACCTGTTTACGGCCATCAATGGCGTAATTGGAATAGTGAGGAAATTGATCAGATTTCTGAATTAATTACTGAATTAAAAACAAACCCTAACAGCAGAAGAATGTTGGTTTCTGCATGGAATCCGTCTGTTTTACCGGACACAAAAAAATCATTTGAAGAAAATGTTGCCAACAATAAAGCAGCTTTGCCTCCTTGCCATGCTTTTTTTCAGTTTTATGTAACCAGTCCCGATACTGATAAAGGGGAAACAAAAGGAAAATTATCCTGTCAACTGTATCAAAGAAGTGCCGATATATTTCTGGGGGTTCCTTTTAATATTGCCTCTTATGCCCTTTTAACCATGATGATTGCTCAGGTTTGCGATTTGGAATATGGTGAATTTATTCACACTTTTGGAGATGCACACATTTACAACAATCATTTTGAACAATTGGAATTACAATTGACACGCGAACCAAAACCGCTGCCAAAAATGATTTTAAATCCGGAAATCAAAAACATTTTTGATTTTGATTATAACGATTTTACACTTTTAGATTACGAACCACACGCCGGCATAAAAGGCAGCGTTGCTGTATAAATATAAAATCCGCTAAAAGCGGATTTTTTTATATAACTAATACACTATTTTCACTGCCTGCATAATCATTCCATCTATATGAATCCGCTTCTGGTTCATTAACATAAATTCCGTCAATGACATATTTGAACTCATAAATTGCGTCTTTCACCAAATCATAAGTCGCTTTAAAAGTTCCATTTTTCAACTTACTCAAAGTTCCTTCACTGGCATTCCAATTGTTAAAATCTCCAACTACAGCAGCTGCATCAGCATCTTTAGCATCAATTGAAAATGTAACCTTACAAACTGGTTTTGTTTTTACAAATTGTTTCTTTAAAGCCATAACTATTTAATTTTTAGATTAATACCTCTAAATTACATCATTTCACTTAAACATTCAATATGTAGTTAAGCGAATTATGATAATAACAAAAAGGTAATATCAATTTCATTCAATTCATAATTTATCGACCCTTAAATTTTGAATTTCAGATTGCAGGTTCATTTTGAGGCAAATATTCTGCGATCGGAATATTGAGTTTTCAAAATAAATTCTAACTTTATAATCTCATTATTTTTTATCTTATGGAAAAGGAAATACACGAACAATATGAGTATGCCAGAAGAAGACTCAGACAAAAGAAAATTTTATATTTTCATTTTGTACTTTTTCTTTTAGGAAGTTTGTTTCTGTTTATTGCAAACAGATTCTTTGGACTTGGCGTAAATGTGAACAATACGAACCAAAACTGGTGCATTTGGGTTATATCCATATGGCTTTTTATTTTTATTCTTCATTTTATAAAAGTCTATATTACAGACAGATTTATGAATAAAAACTGGGAAAGAGAACAAATTGACAGACTTGTTGCCCTGCAACAAAAAAGAATCAGTCAATTAGAATCAAAAATAAACGGCGATACAGAAAATAAAATTTAGTTAAGCATACCATGATTATAATGATAGCGGCAGTTGCCGAAAATAATGCTCTTGGGAAAAACAATGAATTGGTTTGGCATTTACCAAATGATTTTAAAAGATTTAAAGCACTAACAACAAACCATTATATTATTATGGGAAGGAAAACTTTTGAAAGTTTTCCGAAACCATTGCCAAACAGGACCCATGTAGTAATAACCCGCCAGAAAGATTACAATCCTGAAGGCTGTATTGTGGTGGATAGTATTGAAAAAGCAATCGCTGTATGTCCTGAGGATGAAGATTCATATGTAATTGGAGGGGGAGAAATCTATACCCTGGCTCTGCCTTACGCCGATATTATAGAAATTACCAAGGTACATCACACGTTCGAAGCCGATGCTTTTTTCCCTAAAATTAGTAAAAGTGAATGGCAGCTAGTAGAAGCGGAAACCAATTTAAAAGATGAAAAACATCTTTATGATTATACTTACGAAACTTACATTAGAAAATAAAAAAGAAAAACACCCTCAAAAGAGGATGTTTTTAATAAAATGATTCCGTTTAGGGTTTCTCAGGAATAGAATTTGATAAAATAAAAATCACCTGACATGATTGTTATAACATTTGATATTTTCTGAGACAAGTCTCAGAAAAGTCTTTAATACCAAATACCACGAAGGTATTAAAGACAAAGAAAATTAAAATTTCCAAAAACAAATTTAATCCTAAGAACGTATTTGCGCTTTAAAAAATAATATTGCTATTAAGAACAATATTTTCAAATCTACCACCTGAACAAACAAATAACCAACGCAAAAGCATTCATTTGATTTAAGCCGCTAAACCAGTAATCATTAAATGGTTTTAATATTTTTACATGACAAAATTGATTATAATTTCCTACGTACACAATACCCACTTACCGTGATTTTTATAATATACCTGCTTTAGGTGAGCGTAAAAAAATATCCCTTCAGGTAAAAAAACATTTCTTCTCCAATTAATTTTACAAATTAAAAAACTGAATTACAGTTAAAGAAGATTTGTATTATATTTGCGTAAATAAAAAAAATGTCTGAAAAAATAACTCCGTATAAAAATTCAACACTGGGCAAAAAAGAACAGGTTGCCCAAATGTTTGATAACATCTCTGGTAACTATGATAACCTAAACCGCGTAATTTCATTTGGGATTGATGTTAAGTGGAGAAAAAAAGTATTGAAAATAGTATCTGATAAAAAACCAAAAAAAATTCTCGATATAGCGACAGGAACAGGTGATTTGGCTATTTTGATGTCAAAAACAAATGCCGAAAAAATAATTGGTTTAGATATTTCTGCCGGAATGCTTGAGGTTGGGAAAAAGAAAGTGGAAGAAAAAAAGCTTTCTGATACTATCGAATTAGTTTTAGGAGATTCTGAAAACATACCGTTTGAGGACAATTATTTTGATGCTATAACAGTTGGTTTCGGGGTTAGGAATTTTGAAAATCTTGAAAAAGGTTTTGCTGAAATTTTAAGGGTTTTAAAACCAAATGGCGTTTTTGTTATTCTGGAAACTTCGGTTCCGGACAAAACACCTTACAAACAGGGATATAATTTTTACACTAAAAATATACTTCCTTTAATAGGGAAATTGTTTTCAAAAGACAATTCAGCTTATGGATATTTGTCCGAATCTGCAGCTGCTTTTCCTTATGGAGAAGCTTTGAACAATATTTTAAGAAAAATTGGGTTTATAGATGTTGTGGCTATGCCTCAAACTTTTGGAGTTGCAACCATTTATTCTGCTTCTAAAAAATAGTATGAAAAAAACAGTAATCTTAATTTTATTAGTCTTAACGACAAAGGGGTATTCTCAATTTGCTAAAAGTATGTTTAGTAAAGATCCTATTATTAATCTCGAAAACTGGCAAAAGCAACGTCTGTATTTCGGTTATTATTTAGGCTTTAATAGTTTTGACTTCAAATTTGATTACAAAAATGTTGTTGAACAGGACATTCAGGTAAAAAAAACAACCGGTTTTAATGTTGGGGTTGTTGCTGATTTGCGATTACAGGAATATATCAACTTGCGTTTTGAACCGGGTTTGTATTATTCTAAACGTGATTTATATTTTCCGGGTGTGGGTGAATTAGAGAAAGATTATCTGAGGGAAGTAAACAGTACTTATATCCATTTCCCTTTATTATTAAAGTTCTCCGCTTTGCGTACGGGCAATATTCGCCCTTATTTAGTTGGCGGAATGTCTACTACTTTAAATTTATCGAGTAACTCAAAATCTAAAGACGATAACTTTCAGCAAAAATTCAGGGTAAAACCATGGACGGCTGCTTATGAACTTGGTTTTGGTGTTGACTTTTTTACTGAATATTTTATTTTCTCACCTTCTGTCAGAGGAATGTTCGGTATAACGGATGAATTGATTCGTGATAATCCGGCAAATGGTGCAAGTCCGTGGACAGATAATATTGATTCTATGAAATCGAGAGCTATTTTAATAAATTTCACTTTTCATTAAAACAAATTCTTAACTATTTCGTTTAAATTCACTAAGAATAATTGCTGTTGCGGTAGCGACGTTTAAACTTTCGGTTTTTTGCAGGTCTCCAAATCTTGGAATTGTAATTCGGCTGGTAATCATTTTTTCAATCTCTTCAGAGATACCATTGGCTTCATTACCCATAATAATGATTCCGTCTTTAGGCAGATTTGATTGATAAATATTGTCCCCATCCATGAATGTTCCAAAGACAGGCAACTCTGTTTGTGCAATAAATGTTTTCAGGTCAGTATAATTTACATTTACTCTGGTAATAGAACCCATTGTAGCCTGTACTACTTTTGGATTGTAAATATCAACGGTTTCTTTAGAACAAATAATTTGTCCGATCCCAAACCAGTCACAAAGACGTAAAATTGTTCCCAGATTTCCGGGATCACGAATGTCGTCCAGTGCCAGAATCAAACCGGAATTGGTTATTTTATTTTCGACCGGAATTTTGAAAACCGCAAGACAAGAATTTGGAGTCGTTAAAGCACTTATTTTTTTAAGTTCCTGTTCATTAATAATCGTACGTTTTGAAGGTTTAACTTCTTCAAAATCATTTTGTGTTGTGTATAAATGTTCTAATTCAAGGTTGGATTGCAAGAGTTCCTGAATTACCTTTACTCCTTCGGCAAAAAATAATTGATTTGCAAAGCGTTGCTTTTTTTGATGTAAACCTGATATAAGCTTTATTTGGTTTTTACTAACCATAAAATAATGTACTTTTGAATTAAATATTTAATAACACTTGAAAAAGAATTCCACAAAAATAACAGCATTTATTCTAATAGCAATACTTATTTGCGCCTGTAATGCTGTAAAAAGAGTTCCTGACGGAAAAAACCTGCTTACGAAAAACAATATTCGCGTAAACGGAAAGTCTACAAATGATGAAACAGCAGCTAACCAAATGTACCAGAAACCAAACGGTACACTATTAGGATACAAACTGCGCCTGAATTTATACAACCTGGCCAACTTAAATCCTGATTCAACTTATCAGGCAAAATTCAAAAAAAATCCGGGTTTATATGAGCGTCAGTCTAAAATATTATCTGCAAAACAAGTTGACCGCCTTGGACAGTCTTTTTTATACAAAGGAATTCACGAATTTTTAAAAAGCACCGGAGAACCTCCTGTTATTATTGATACTGCTAAAGCAAAAAAATCTTTATTACGCTTAAAATATTACTATTTCAATAATGGTTATTTTAATGTAAAAACAGATTATGACATTGATAGTGTCGGATTTAAGAAAGCTAAGATTAATTATAATATTACCACAGGTCCTGCTTATCTTTTAGATTCTATAAAGACAACAATCAAAACCCCGGCACTTGATTCATTATACAAAACAAACAAAGAGCCGTCAATCTTAAAATCAGGAAATCAATTTAAAACGGCAGATTTTGAAGAAGAAAAAAATCGTGTTACAACCTATTTTAGAAATCACGGTGCTTACTTTTTTCAGCCAACATATGTAACGTACGACATTGATACTATTGGCAAAAAAAACAAGGCAGATGTTAACCTGATTATCAATGATAATAATATTCAGGAAAAAGATTCAAGCCGTACAGAACCTTTTAAATTATACAAAATAAGTGATGTAAACATTTACACTGATTATTCTCCTGTAAATTCAAAAAGCCAGATAAAGGACAGTACAACTTATAATAACTTTAATTTGTACAGTTACAAAAAACTAAAATATAAGCCCCGTGCTATTACCGATGCTATTTTTATCTCAAAAGGAAGTACTTTTTCTGATACCAGAACTACGCTTTCCTCAAGATATCTAAATAACTTAAAAATTTTCAATTACCCGTCTATCCAGTATGAAGTTGATAAACGCGACCCTACTGCACAATCGCTAATTGCAAATGTTTTTCTTACTCCAAGAAAAAAATACAGTTTTGGTGCCAGTTTAGACCTTACACACTCCAATATTCAGGATTTTGGTATTGGAGCAAGTATTTCTGAAACGATTCGAAATGTTTTTAACAGAGCAGAAACTTTAGAAATATCTGCCCGTGTCAATATCGGATCATCAAAAGACATGGCTAACCCCAATGATAATTTCTTTAATGTTTCGGAATATGGTCTTGACATGAAATTAAATTTCCCAAGAATATTATTGCCTTTCGGAACCGAAAAAATTATTCCGAAAAGAATGATTCCATCTACAAGTATTACTGCCGGTTTTTCTAAACAGACAAATATTGGTCTTGATAAGGAAAATTTTACAGGAGGTCTTTCTTATAACTGGAATCCAAAAAGAAATAACACCGCAAAGTTAGAATTACTAAATGCACAGTTTGTACGTAATTTAAATCCTAATAATTATTTTAATGTCTATACTTCTTCTTATAGAGAATTGAATAATATTGCCAGTGTTTATAATACTGATCCATCAAATTTGGATGATGATAGTAATTTAATAGTCAGCGAAGGGACTAACAATTTTACTAATCAGGTATTAACAGAACAAACGGCTTTAACACCTGAAACTAAAGAATATAAAGACGTTGAAAGCATTGAAGAAAGAAGGCTTAGACTGACTGAAAATGATTTTATTCTGGCTACGAGTTATACTTTTACCAAAACCACCAAAAAAGATTTAGCTGACAATACTTTTTATCAGTTTAAAACTAAGATTGAATCTGCAGGAAGTTTATTAACAGCCATTTCTAATGTATCAAGCCTGCCGAAGAACTCAAATGGTCAATATGTGATATTTAATCTTCCTTATTCTGAATATATAAAAACCGAATTTGAATATATCAAACACTGGGATTTTGGGAAAGAAAAGGTATTGGCGGTAAGAAGCTTTTTTGGAATTGCAATTCCTTTTGGAAATTCTAACTATATCCCGTTTTCGCGAAGTTATTATTCAGGAGGTTCGAATGATAACCGCGCATGGCAGCCATACGCATTAGGTCCGGGAAGCACCAATGCTTCAAATGATTTTAACGAGGCAAATATGAAAATCGCCCTTAGTGGTGAATTTAGGTTTAAAATTTTCGGAGATGTCAAAGGAGCGATCTTCGCAGACGCCGGAAATATCTGGAATGTACTCGATAATGTCGTAGATACGAAAGCAAGATTTGACAACTTAAACGATTTAGATGAAATTGCTTTGGGTTCAGGATTTGGTTTGCGTTACGATTTAAGTTTCTTTGTTGTTCGTTTAGATTTAGGCTTCAAGACCTATAATCCGGCGCATGAGAAGGGAGACAGATGGTTTAAAGAATACAATTTTGGGCACTCGGTTTTAAATTTTGGAATAAATTATCCGTTCTAATGCTAATTAATTCTTATTTTTGCAACCTAAAAACTAAAAACAACTATAAAAAAAATTACAATGGCACACAATATCAAACCAGGAGTAGCTACAGGAGATCAGGTTCAGGAGATTTTTAATTATGCGAAAGAAAAAGGATTTGCATTACCAGCAGTAAATGTTACTGGATCAAGCACGATTAATGGAGTTCTTGAAACTGCAGCGAAACTAAACGCGCCAGTTATCATTCAATTTTCAAACGGAGGAGCACAATTTAACGCTGGAAAAGGATTATCTAACGCAGGTGAGAAAGCAGCTATCGCTGGTGGAATCGCCGGAGCAAAACATATTCATACTTTGGCAGAAGCTTACGGAGCAACTGTAATTTTGCACACTGACCACTGCGCAAAAAAACTTTTACCTTGGATTGATGGTTTATTAGATGCTTCTGAAAAACATTTTGCAGAAACAGGAAAACCATTATTCAGCTCTCATATGATCGATTTGTCTGAGGAGCCAATCGAAGAAAACATCGAGATCTGTAAAGAATATTTAGCAAGAATGAGCAAAATGGGTATGACATTAGAAATCGAGCTTGGTATTACAGGTGGTGAGGAAGATGGTGTTGACAACTCTGATGTTGATAGTTCAAAATTATACACACAACCAGAAGAAGTAGCTTATGCTTATGAAGAATTATCTAAAGTAAGCCCTAAATTTACAATTGCAGCTGCTTTTGGTAACGTTCACGGTGTTTACAAACCAGGAAACGTAAAATTAACTCCAAAAATCTTAAAAAATTCTCAGGATTTCGTTCAAAACAAATTCAACACTGGACATAACCCGGTAGATTTCGTTTTCCACGGAGGTTCAGGTTCGACACTTGAAGAAATCAGAGAAGGAATTAGCTACGGAGTTATCAAAATGAACATCGATACTGATTTACAATTTGCATACACTGAAGGAATTCGTGATTATATGGTTAAAAACATTGACTATTTGAAATCTCAAATCGGTAACCCTGAAGGTGCTGATGCTCCGAACAAAAAATACTACGACCCAAGAAGATGGGTTCGTGAAAGCGAAGTAACATTCAATGCAAGACTTGAACAAGCTTTTGCAGATTTAAATAACGTAAACACGCTTTAAATTTTAGATTTCTGATTTTAGATTTCAGACTTCTAAAAAAGCCTGAAATCTAATTTTTTGAATCGGATTAAAAATCTAAACTTTAAAATCTACATTCTAAAATTAAAAAAATGGCTTGGTTTAAAAGACAGGAAAAAGGGATTACGACCGCTACAGAAGACAAGATGGACGTTCCGAAAGGATTGTGGTACAAATCTCCAACAGGAAAAATTATTGATGCAGACGAATTAGCCAG
The DNA here is from genome assembly GCF_003105115.1 of Flavobacterium sp. HTF. Taxonomy (GTDB): domain Bacteria; phylum Bacteroidota; class Bacteroidia; order Flavobacteriales; family Flavobacteriaceae; genus Flavobacterium. The sequence continues at coordinate 99,404 of NZ_QETH01000004.1, forward strand.
AAACTTATTCGTAAGCCCTGAAGATGATTTTCACGTTCGAATTGGAAGCGCAACCTATTTTGAGATTTTATTCGACAATAACGAATTTGTTGAATTAGATAAAAACATGACTTCTAAAGATCCTCTGCATTTTGTGGATACAAAAAAATATGCAGAAAGATTGAAAGATGTAATGGAAAAAACCCACCTTAAAGACGCTGTGCGTACAGGAGTGGGAAAATCTAAAGGAAAAGACCTTGTAATCTGCTGTATGGATTTTGCCTTTATTGGTGGATCTATGGGAGCTGTTGTAGGAGAAAAAATCGCAAGAGGAATTGATCACGCTATCAAAAACAACATGCCTTTTGTAATGATTTCTAAATCTGGTGGTGCTCGTATGATGGAAGCTGCTTATTCTTTAATGCAATTGGCAAAAACATCTGTAAAACTGGCACAGCTTGCAGAAGCTGGTTTACCTTACATTTCTTTATGTACAGATCCAACTACCGGAGGAACAACGGCATCATACGCCATGTTAGGAGATATTAATATTTCTGAGCCAGGTGCATTGATTGGTTTTGCCGGCCCTCGTGTTGTTCGTGATACTACTGGTAAAGATTTACCAGAAGGTTTCCAGACTGCTGAGTTTCTTTTAGAGCACGGTTTCCTAGACTTTATCACGCCTAGAAAAGATTTAAAAGATAAGATCAATTTGTATATCGATTTGATTCAGAATAACAATATTAGATAGTTTTCGAACTTCTTAAATCATATAAAATCCCAGGAAATTACTTCTTGGGATTTTTTTTTATATCAATAGTTAATATATCGTTCCTACGGAACTTCTGAATACATCATTTCATCTTTCAACGGAATGAATTCCGTTGCTACAAAATATATAATTCCTACGGAATTTTTTATGTTTTCTTATTTAGATGGCATCTTAAATTAGCTCGCTTTTTTCAAATCCTTTTTCAGTTCTTTCTCAGCAATTTTAAAAACTAATTTCTCACGCCAGATCGCATAACGCTCTCTAAAAACTACTTTGATAGCACTATCAACTGCACCGTGCATAAATAAACTCCAAACACTGGCAATTTTTCGTGAAATTGATGAATCCCAAGCACGAAGTGTCAAAGAAAAAGAACCATCTATATAACGCATCCAGTGCCACATTCCGGTTGGCATAAACAAAGTATCGCCGTGTTCCAGAAAAACTTCGTAACCTTCTACTCCCTTAAGAGCCGGAAATTTCTCGAAATCAGGATTTGCTACATCGTAATCTTCTAATGCATATGTTGTATTGGGAAGACAATAAAGCCTTTTCTTCCATTTATTATCAAATAATATAATGTGTTTTCTGCCTCCAAAATGACTATGGAAAAGATGGGGTAAATCGATATCATAATGCAAAAAGGTAATCGCTTTTGAACCTCCAAAAAACATTGCGGGCATGCTTTCGATAAAACCACCCATTAAATCTTTGGGGATTATTACATCTTTAACCAATTCGGGTCTGTGTTTAAAAAGATTAAAGAAAAAAATACGCAAATCTGTAGGTTCCCTTTTTATCAAATCGAGATATTCGCCAAATTTCATAGTCGCAATTGAAGCATTGATTATTTTGGAGGGATCTGCTTTGGAGTTATCTACCAATTTTACTTCAATGTCTCCGGCAATTTCCTTAAAATAATCAACAGACCATTTTTCACGTGCGGGCCAGTCTTTTGTTAATCCTTTTATAATTAACGGCTTTCTTTTATCTAAATAGTTTTTTTTGAATTCTTCTCTGGTAATAGAATCAACGGTATCAACAGGTTTTAAAATAAAGCTCATTTGTTATCATTTTGAATTAAAAATGTGCACTTCTTAAAATTCTAAAAAATGGTCTCAAAAATTCACAACCAATAACAAAGATAGCCATTTTACATACCTGTTCGAATCGCTTCTACAGGATCTAGTTTTGCAGCAGAGATTGCAGGCAGAATTCCTGATATTAATCCAATAAGAGCAGCCAGACTGGTTCCTAAAATTACATTTCCTAAACTTAGGACAAATTCAAAATCAAGAAGTTTTGTCAAGAGTAATGAAATTCCCCAAACCATCAATAAACCTATTATTCCTCCGATAACAGATAGAATAACAGCTTCAAACAAAAACTGAAATAATATAAACCTGTTTTTTGCACCTAATGATTTTTGTATTCCAATAAGATTTGTTCTTTCTTTAACCGAAACAAACATAATATTCGCGATTCCGAAACCGCCCACTAAAAGAGAAAATCCGCTAATAATCCATCCCACAAAATTCATCTGACCTAAAATACCATCAATAAAATCGGTAAATCCTGAAAGTACATTGATAAAAAAGTTATCCATCTCCCCTGCTTTCATTCCTCTTATGGCCCTAAGTTTTTGTGCTACTTCAGCTTTATAGGCATCCATATCGATACCTTTAACCGGTTTTAAAACAATAACCGGCGTCATGGAATCGCTGTCTCCGTACATTCTTCTCAAAAAATTAGCCGGTAAATAAACCGATGTATCATTGCTGTCTCCAAAAAAACCTGCCCCTTGCTTGGCTATAACTCCAATTACCGTAAAACGCTGCCCGTACAAACGAATATTTTTTCCGAGCGGATCACTCGATCCAAAAAGTCCATCAGCAATATCGTATCCTAAAACAATAACAGCTGTTCCCGAGTTAGATTCAGATTCATTATAAAATCTTCCTTTGTCAAAACTTAATCCGTCAATATCGACCATTTCAAATGAAGAAGGAATAATATTGACATCTGCCACCGTTTTTGAATCATATTTTAAAGTTTCCCTGTTCACAAAAAGCTGATAGCCTACTTGTTGGGTATTATTGAGCGAATTTTTAAGGCCAATGTATTCATCATATTTCACATTGGGAAATTGTTCTCTTTTCCATTGTGGGATTTCTGATGGCCCGAAGCAAAATTTCATTAAATAAATTGTATTTTTATCTAAGCTGCTCAAATCTTTAGAAATTTTACGGTCTAAAGAATCAACCGCAGCGAGTACGGCAATAATTGAAAAAATACCAATTGTAACACCTAGCAGTGACAATAGTGTACGCAATTTATTATTTCGCAAAGCGTTTATGGCAAAGCTCAGGCTTTCTTTTAATAACCTTAGATAAACAATCATATTTCTGTATTTTTCAATAAAGTAAAATTCAATAATTTAAAAACAAAAACCTAACAAAACTTAACTTACTCATCAGTAGATTTTTTTACTATAATGTTACAATAAATGCTTTAAAATAATATTTAAAAAAACTACTTTTGCAGTCTGAAAATCATAACTACACAATGAACACAACTAAAAAAATACAATCCGCTTTAATATCTGTTTTTTCCAAAGACGGACTAGAGCCTATCGTTAGAAAATTACACGAACAAAATGTTACACTTTACTCTACCGGAGGAACTGAAGATTTTATTAAAAACTTAGGAATTCCTGTAGTTCCGGTTGAAGATATTACTTCTTTTCCTGAAATTCTTGGAGGAAGGGTTAAAACATTACACCCAAAAATATTTGGTGGAATTTTGAATCGTCAAGATAACGAAAGTGATGTAAAACAAATGAAGGAATTTGATATTCCTCAGATTGATTTAGTTATTGTTGATTTGTACCCGTTTGAAAAAACGGTTGCGTCTGGTGCAAGCGAACAGGATATTATTGAAAAAATTGATATTGGCGGAATTTCATTGATCCGTGCCGGTGCAAAAAACTTCAAAGACACTGTAATTGTGGCTTCTGTTAATGAATACAGCTTGCTTTTGGATTTAATTACAGAACAAAACGGAAGTACAACTCTTGAAAACAGAAGGTTGCTTGCTACAAAAGCTTTTCACGTATCATCCCATTATGACGGGGCGATTTTTAATTATTTCAATGCCGACGAAACGATTTATAAAGAAAGCATTGCCAATGGCCAGGTTTTACGTTATGGAGAAAATCCACATCAAAAAGGATTCTTTTTTGGAGATTTTGATGCAATGTTTAGCAAAATTCACGGAAAAGAGTTATCTTACAATAACCTGCTAGATGTTGATGCAGCAGTAAATTTAATAAATGAGTTTAAAACTGACGGACCGACATTTGCTATTTTAAAACATAACAATGCTTGTGGTTTAGCTTCAAGAAAAACAATCAGCGAAGCTTATCTGGCTGCTTTGGCTTGCGATCCTACATCTGCCTTTGGCGGAGTTTTGATTGCAAATACCAAAATAGATGTAGCTACGGCTCAGGAAATCAACAAATTGTTCTGCGAAGTTGTAATTGCCCCATCTTACGATGATGAAGCGATTGCCATTTTAGAAGAAAAGAAAAACAGAATTATATTAATTCAGAAAGAAGTTGAATTACCTTCAAGACAAGTGAGAACATGTCTTAATGGTTTGTTAATTCAGGAAAGAAATAATATTACTGATACTAAAGAGCATTTAAAAACCGTTACTACTACTGAGCCGACAGCTCAGGAAATAGAAGATTTGATATTTGCTTCAAAAATTTGCAAAAACACAAAATCAAATACAATTGTTTTTGCTAAAAACGGAACATTGATTTCGTCTGGGACTGGTCAGACCTCAAGAGTTGATGCATTAATGCAGGCTGTTGACAAGGCTAAAGCTTTCGGATTTGATCTGACAGGAGCTTCTATGGCAAGTGATGCATTTTTCCCATTTCCGGATTGTGTAGAATTAGCCAAAAAAGCAGGAATTACAGCAGTAATTCAGCCGGGAGGATCAATAAAAGACGAATTAAGCATAAATTATTGCAACGAAAATAATCTTGCAATGGTATTTACAGGAACACGTCATTTTAAACATTAATTTGTTTAACTTTGTTCGATAAATTAATTATAACATTTTAAACCCCTAAAAAACTTATGGGATTTTTTGATTTCATGACCGAGGATATTGCGATAGACCTTGGTACCGCAAACACTTTAATCATTCACAATGATAAAGTTGTTATTGATAGCCCTTCTATCGTTGCACGCGACAGAATATCAGGCAAAATCATTGCTGTTGGTAAAGAGGCCAATATGATGCAAGGTAAAACGCATGAAAACATCAAGACCATAAGGCCTTTGAAGGATGGTGTAATTGCAGATTTTGATGCTTCGGAAAAAATGATCAACATGTTCATTAAAAGTATTCCGGCATTAAAGAAAAGGATGTTTACTCCGGCTTTAAGAATGGTAGTATGTATTCCTTCGGGAATTACTGAGGTTGAGATGCGTGCGGTAAAAGAATCTTGTGAGAGAGTAAACGGAAAAGAAGTTTACCTGATTCACGAGCCTATGGCAGCAGCAATTGGTATTGGTATTGACATTATGCAGCCAAAAGGAAACATGATTGTTGATATTGGAGGTGGTACAACTGAAATCGCTGTTATTGCATTGGGTGGAATTGTGTGTGACAAATCTGTAAAAATTGCAGGTGACGTTTTCACAAATGATATCGTGTATTACATGCGTACACAACACAATCTTTTTGTTGGAGAAAGTACTGCAGAGAAAATAAAAATCCAGATTGGAGCGGCTATCGAAGATTTAGATGGTCCTCCGGAAGATATGTCAGTTCAGGGTAGAGATTTACTTACCGGAAAACCAAAACAAGTAGATGTTTCTTACCGTGAAATAGCAAAAGCTTTGGATAAATCTATTCAGCGTATTGAGGATGCCGTAATGGAAACACTATCTCAGACTCCTCCGGAATTAGCTGCCGATATCTATAATACAGGTATCTATTTAGCTGGTGGAGGATCTATGTTAAGAGGTCTTGACAAACGTATTTCTCAAAAAACAGATTTACCTGTTTATATTGCTGAAGATCCTTTACGCGCAGTTGTTCGCGGAACAGGAATGGCTCTTAAAAACATTGCAAAATTTAAAAGCATCTTAATAAAATAAGATTCTAAATAATAATCAAACACTTTTATGAGAGTTGAATTTATAACATTTAACTCTCATAAAAATTGAACCCATAAAGCATATCCTGAAACAAAATAACCAAACAAGAAATGCAGCAAATTTTTAATTTTATTATAAGAAACAGTAATCGATTGCTGTTTTTGCTGCTTTTAGGTATTTCGTTGGTTCTCACAATTCAATCTCATTCGTATCATAAAAGCAGAGTAATCAGTTCGGCTAATTTTTTAAGCGGTGGTGTTTACGAAAGAATTAACCGAGTGAATGAGTATTTGAGCTTAAAAACCGAAAACGACGAATTGGTACTTGAAAACGCAAGATTAAAAAGTCTTTTGTTTAATAAAGAAGACACAACCAAAATACCTTTGGCGGATAGTATAAAAGGGGTAAAACCTGCTGATATTATTGTTTCAAAAGTAATTCATAATTCATACAGTACACACGAAAACTATATCACTTTAAATTCCGGAGCAAAAGAAGGAGTTAAGCAGGATATGGGAGTAATCAATAGTTTAGGTATTATTGGCGTTGTAGATAATACATCCAAAAACTATTCTACAGTAGTGAGTATTTTGAATATGAAATCGCAGATTAATGCAAAAATCAAAAAATCTAATCACTTTGGTTCTTTAACCTGGAATGGTAAAAGTACTGGATTTGTACAACTGGAAGACGTTCCAAGGTTAGCATCTATCCGAAAAGGAGATACAATCGTTACCGGAGGTCAGTCTGTTATATTTCCTGAAGGAATTAATATCGGAACAGTAGACAAAATTTATGTTAAAGATAAAACCAGTTTTTATGTTATCAATGTAAAACTGTTTAATGACATGACAAATCTTGGCCATGTTTATATCATCAAAAGTAAAGATCGAGAAGAACTTATTAATTTAGAAAAAAAGGAGAAAGATGAATAGCGCCTTGTTAGTCAATATTTTTCGATTTATTATGTTACTGGCAATTCAGGTTGTTATTTTCAATAATATGAACTTTTTAGGATACATAAGTCCTTTCCCATATCTTTTGTACATTATCCTTTATCCTGTAAACAGTAACAGATCAGGTTTAATTATCTCAAGTTTTTTACTGGGAATCACGATGGACATGTTTTGTAATTCAGGCGGTATACATGCAACAGCCTGTGTTATTTTAGCTTATTACAGACCTTATATTTTCAAGTTCTCATTTGGTTTGAGTTATGAATACCAGACTATTAAACTTAATGAATCATTAACACCGGAACGTTTTTCATTTATATTGGTTTCTGTTATTTTACATCATATAATACTATTTACTCTTGAAGCTTTTCAATTTAAATTTATCTGGGACATTTTACTCCGAACTTTGTTTAGCTCCATATTTACCATAATCATTTCAATTATAATAATTTATCTTATTAAGCCCAATAGAAGATGAGAAAAGTTCTGCTGCCCTCTTTAATTATTATTGCATCATCTTTGCTAGTGATCAGGATATTCTATTTGCAAATTATTGATGATTCTTTCAAATTAAAATCAGAAAATAATGCCATAAAAAAAGCATATGATTATCCTGAAAGAGGATACATATATGATCGAAATGGTAAATTATTAGTAGCAAACCAGGCTTCATACGATATCATGGTTATCCCGAGAGAAATCAAGGAAGACCTCAATGTTGGAGAGTTCTGCAACCTTTTGAACATTACAAAAGAAGAATACGAAAAAAGAATTGCCAAGGCCAGAGTATATAGCCCGAGATTACCTTCAGTATTTTTATCACAATTAAATAAAGCCGAATTTGCTGCTTTTCAGGAGAAAATCAGAAAATACGATGGCTTCTATTTCCAGAAAAGGTCACTTCGTGATTATGAAGTAGATTATGGCGCAAATATTTTTGGATTTATAACTCAGGTAAATGAGAGATTAATTGCCAAAAATCCATATTACAATAGTGGTGATTTGATTGGAATGCAAGGTGTAGAACAAAGCTATGAAGAAATTTTACGCGGAATAAAAGGTGTAAAATATATTCAAAAAGACAAGTACAATAGAGAAATTGGTTCATACAAAGAAGGAAAATATGATACCATTGCCGTAGCAGGAGAAGATATCAACCTTACGATTGATGCTGAACTCCAAAAATATGGAGAAGAATTAATGATCAATAAAAGAGGCGGAATTGTTGCTCTTGAGCCTAAAACTGGTGAAATTTTAGCATTGGTTACTGCTCCTTCTTATGATCCGGGAATTTTGGTAGGAAGACAAAGATCAAAAAACTATACACTTTTATATCACGATTCTATTGCAAAACCTTTGTATGACAGGGGTCTTTTGGCAGAATATCCTCCTGGATCTCCATTTAAAATCTTAACTGGCTTAATTGCATTACAGGAAGGTGTAATTAATGAACAGACAACTTTTATGTGTCATCATGGTTTCAGTTACGGTAGAGGTCGTTTCATGAAATGTCACGGTTTTGGCCCTCATCAGTTACATAACGGAATCTACAATTCATGTAATACGTACTTTGCCCAGGCATATATGTTAACCATTAATAAATTTAATGATCCCGGCAAGGCTGTCGATGTGTGGAGCGATCACATAAAAAGTTTTGGATTGGGTCAGTTTATGGGATATGACTTGCCAACTGGTAAAAGAGGAAATATTCCAACTTCTAAAACCTACAAAAAAATATATCCAAACGGAGGCTGGAGAAGTACCACAATTGTATCAAACGCTATTGGCCAGGGAGAAGTTTTAATGACTCCGATTCAGCTGGCGAATATGATGGCAACAGTTGCAAATCAGGGATATTATTATACTCCTCATATCATTAAAAAAATTGAAGGAAAAAAAATAGACGCAAAATTCACAACCAGGCACGAAACTACAATTGACAAAAAGTATTTTCCTCCGGTTATAAGTGGCTTGTTTGATGTTTATAATAAAGGAACAGCTTATGCCTTAAGAGTAGAAGGAATTGATATTTGCGGAAAGACTGGTACTGCTGAAAATTATGCGAAAATTGACGGAGTAAGAACAAAACTAAAAGATCACTCTATATTTGTGGCCTTTGCACCAAAAGACAATCCTAAAATTGCTATAGCAATCATGATTGAAAATGGAGGTTTTGGCGCTACAGTTGCAGGACCAATTGCCAGTTTGATGATTGAGAAATATCTAAAAAAGAAGATTTCAAGAAATGATTTGGAAGTTCGTGTTTTAAACAAAAGTTTAATAAGCGAATATGCCAAATTGGGAGGCATCAATGCAGCCAGTGCAATCGAATCAACGCCTAAAGATTCTGTTTTAAAAGCTAAGATTATCGCTCCTAAAACAGCGACTCCCAAGACAGAACCTAAAAAAACAGTACTAGATACCATTAAAGAGAACTAACAAGATTATTTCAAATGAAAAATCAAAGTGTAAAAAAAAATATTGACTGGATAAGTGTTATTATCTACTCTGTACTTGTTGTATTAGGGTGGTTAAATATCTATTCCTCTTCATTATTATCTACTGATGGTACTTATGAAAAACAATTAATATTTATTGCATGTACGATTCCATTGATATTTATCGTTCTTTTTGTCGATGGTAAATTTTATGAAAAATATGCCAGTATTATTTTTGGAGTTGCCTTATTATCATTGGCCGGTTTATTTCTTTTTGGAAAAACAATTGCAGGTCAGCGATGCTGGTATGCCATTGGAAGTTTTACCATACAGCCATCTGAATTTGCAAAAGCAGCAACCGCATTAGCATTGGCAAAATATTTAAGTGACAGCCAGATAAATTTAAAAGAAACCAACAGACAGATTCAGGCACTTGCCATTGTCTTTTTACCTGTTCTTTTAATCTTACCTCAGCCTGACCCTGGAAGTGCTTTGATTTACAGTATTTTCCTTATTGTTTTATTTAGAGAAGGATTACCTTCCTGGTATATCTGGACAGGTTTTTTAGCCATATTATTATTTGTCTTAACGCTTATTTTAGAACCGTATGTGGTTATATTAATTTCTCTTGGAGTATTAATAATCATCCATTTTAAAGGACGTGCCGTTGACAGAAATCTTCTTTTGAGCGCAATTTTACTAGCCCTTATTTCCGGCTTTGTCTTATCTGTTGATTATGTTTTTGATAATGTCTTCAAGCAGCACCATAGAGACCGTTTCAATATTTTACTAGGAAAAACGGTAGATATGAAAGGTATCGGTTATAACACTAACCAATCTGAAATTGCAATTGGATCCGGTGGATGGATTGGCAAAGGTTTTCTGGAAGGAACACAAACCAAAGGAGGTTTTGTACCGGAACAACATACCGATTACATCTTTACAACAGTTGGTGAAGAATGGGGTTTTGCGGGGTCATTGGTTGTAATTGCTCTTTTTGCCGGATTACTTTTAAGAGTTATATATTTAGCCGAAAGGCAGAAAACTAAATTTAGCCGTGTATATGGCTATTGTGTTGCCGGAATTCTATTTATACACTTTTTTGTAAATATAGCGATGGTTGCCGGGATTTTCCCAACAATTGGAGTTCCATTACCGTTCTTTTCATACGGAGGTTCAGGGCTCTGGGGATTCACAATTTTGCTGTTCATTTTCTTAAAAATGGATGCTAATAAAGTAAATGAATGGTAGGTAGGAGAAGTTACTAAGGCTCTAAGATGCGAAGGTTCTAAGTTTTTATAATTAATAAACTTTTAAATTCAAATTTCTTTTTAGACTATCTGTTTAGTGTAGCCATCCGGAAAATTTTAATGTTTTACCTGAATACTAATCGATTGTTTGTATCAAGAAATCCTCATTATCTTCATTATAAAATAAAAAAAGTCCGAAGCTTTATTACTTTCGGACTTTTTTATGTTATATATTTTCGCTTGGTCTTTTCTTTAGAAGTTTAAGTAAAACCGGGAATGTTGAAATGATAACGATAATAATAATTATATATTCAATATGTTCTTTTAAGTCTATCCCTTGTTTTAAAAACACACCATATAAATAATGTCCTGAAAAGATCAATAAAAATGACCACAGAAATGAGCTTAAGATGTTATAGAACATAAATTTCTTTTTGTCCATCGAAACAATTCCGGCAATTATTGGGGCAAAAGTTCTAAAGATTGGAAGAAAACGGGCGTAAATAATTGCTTTACCTCCGTATTTTTCAAAAAAGTCTTTTGATTGTAACAAATATTTCTTTTTGAACCAGAATGAATCTTCTTTTTTAAACAGATAATATCCGCTCTTAGCTCCAAACCAATATCCGGTCATATTTCCTAAAACTCCCATTATGGCTACCAAAAGAGAGAGTAAAAATACATTTATAAAATCTCCGGGGATATAAACGACATTTTCAATTAAATCACGGCTATAAATACCAGCTAAAAAAAGCAAACTGTCTCCGGGTAGAAAAAATCCTGCAAAAAGTCCTGTTTCAGCAAATACTATAAACAAAACAATATATAAACCAATTTGAAAACCGCCAATACTTAAAGTGATATAAAATTCAGGATTAACTAATTGAGTCCAGTCGAAATTATTCATAAATGAGTTTGGTTATATTTAAGTTCGTGAAAGTAACAATAATTTACTTCAACCACAATAAAATGCTATATTTTAAAGATAAATTAACGATTCAAAAAGCCCATGCTTTACACTTGGACTTTGAATTTATTTATTGTCTTTCGTACTTGCAGCAAGTATGCAAATTATCATAATCTTCCTGTGTCGCTTTAACTTCTTTTGTATCATGCCCTACTTTTGCAATCGCTTTATTTAAATCTGCTGATGAAGATTTTTCCTCGTTTAAAATTACTGTGAGCTGGTGAGAACTGATATCCCAATTGGCCATTTTTACTCCAGGAACACTAAAAGCCGCTTTTTCAATACGTTTTTTACATTGTTCACAATTGCCATTGACTTCTGTAACATATTTTAGATTTTTGTTTTTCTTCGTTTGAGCCTGAGCTGAAAATCCTAAAAAAGTGATTATCGCAACTAAAATTATTTTTTTCATTTTGTCTGTTATTAAGTATTTATAAATTTGATAGTATCTGTTTTTATTTAATTTTAAATCGTAACCCCGCGTAATACATTTGTCCAAAAATTGGAGCGTACGCAACTGAGGCGTCAAAATCCGGTCCAAAAGGATCATCTGCTCCTAAGATTGCTTTTTCCTGTTTGTAATTCCCAATGTTTTCTCCTCCAATGTAAACCTCAAAAACTGGCGAAAAAACCCTTGTAACCTGAAGATTCATAACCGCATATGATGGTGAAAATTCAGAAAACTGATTTTCTGCAGGATTTGATGCCGTGTAAGGAAGTTGTTGCTTTCCAGACCAGTTAAAAGTATAATCAAATTTCCATTGTTTATCGTCTTTCAAATTGGTTTCATATTCAATGTTTCCTAAAAAACGGTGTTTTGCCTGCAAAGGACGCTGAAAGGTTCCACGCAAATAATCGGTCTGGATGTCATAATATTTATAAGCTGTACGAAGATTCAGGTTATGGATTAACTCATAATTGAATTCAACCTGTAAACTATTTGCAAATGAACTGCCTTTCAGGTTATAAAACAAAACCTCCTGTGGACTTTGCATAATATCTACAATTGCCTGATTTTGAAAATCGGTTCTGTATAAATCAAAACCTGCCTCTGCATTTTTATTAAAAAGTTTGAATTTCTGAGAAAAACTCACTCCGTAATTCCACGCAATTTCCGGATTCAGACCATAAATCTTTCCGCTATTATCCAGAATAGAAAAAGTTCTTGAACTGGCAAAAAGCTGTTGATTTTCGGCAAAAATATTAGCCGTACGTTTTCCTCTTCCGGCAGAAAAACGAAGCACTCCGTCTTTCCACGGATTATAACGCATATGCAGACGAGGGGTCATAAAAAAGCCAAGTCTGTTATGGTTATCGACTCTTCCGCCCAAAATCAGACTAAAATTATCGGTATTGTCATAAGTATATTCAAAGAAAGCTCCAACAGAATTATCAGTTCTGCTATAGTCGTTCACATTCACAAACTCCCGATACTGATCATAAGTAAAGTTTAAACCGGTTGTAAATTTGTGCATTGTATTATTGATGATTGAATTAAAAATCAAATTAGAATAATAACTGTTCTGCTTAATGTTATACTGGTTTAAACCAAAATAAGATTCCTGATTATGACTATTAAAAGCGTTCTGAAAACCAATACTCTGATAGGGCATATCCGGAAAAACATAACCAATTTTTGTTGAAACGTCAAAGCGCTCGGTATTGATTTCTGAACCCCAGTAATTGGTTGTCCCTCTGTCTCTGTCTTTATCAAAATTTACTTCGCCGGTTTGTTTTTTATCATTCATATATCTGAAATTGATAAAACTAACCAAACCACTTTCGGTGTCATAATATTGATATCTGTTCAGTATATTTATTTGCTTTCCTAAAGGGTTATCCAGAAAACCATCATTATTCATGTCATTTTTTGCAACACGTGTATTTCCATGAAGGAACAGACTAGTCGCCCATTTATCAGATATTTTTTTGTTGAAGTGTGTATTCAATTCAAAACGGGAATCAGTCGATCCGTAAGCGTTTAGAAAAAACGGAATATCATTCAACGGTTTTAAAAGTTCTGTATTGATCTGGCCTGAAATACTTTCATAACCATTTACGACACTTCCCGCTCCTTTCGTAATCTGCACACTTTCAATCCACGTTCCGGGTGTAAATGACAATCCATACGCTTGCGAAGCTCCCCGAACTGAAGGGATGTTTTCTTCGGTAATCATTAGGTACGGACTTGTTAGTCCGAGCATTTTTATTTGTTTTGTTCCGGTTAAGGCATCGGAGAAATTGACATCTATAGACGGATTAGTTTCAAAACTTTCTGCCAGATTACAACAAGCGGCCTTTAAAAGTTCTTTGCTTGTGATAACAGAGGTATTGGTCGTAAGGGTATACGACTTTTTAATTCCTTTTTGCTTTTTTGTAATTTTCACTTCCTCCAGGTCTTCTTGAGAGAACACAGAAACAGAAAGCAAAAACATAACAAAAAGCATTATATTTTTTTGCATAAAAATTGATTTTAATGTTATTAGAAACTGTTTCAGAACGTTTAAACAAAAACGAACAAACAGTCAGACACAAGCATAAATTGCTTGATTCTAAACATTAAAATCAGGAATAAAAAATGTATTGATTATATAACTTGAATAAGGGGGGCGCATTCGCATCTGAATAATACGAAATGATCTGATTGTTCCTGAAATTTGGAATTGCAAGAAAAGCAATTGCTTTAAATTCCTGAATTATGGCAGGAAAGGCAATTTGAAAAAAGAAGATTTTTAAAGTAGCATTATCTGTTTTCTTTTCAAAATGAACTACTTTGTCTTTGCAGCATGAATTTTTCTTTTCGACAGAACCGCAGCATTTTTTTTCGGCAGCAACCTCTTTTGTTGTATTTAAGGATACAGAAGCTATTTTTCCGCCGCAATAATGCACATCAAAAGCAAACCCAACGTTGGAAACCAACAATAGGAAAGCTAAAAATAATCCTGTGCATTTCTTTAAACTCATACTGCAAAATTATTCAAAAGAGTTTAAAAAAGATATAATGAATTGTTATTTTTTGAGATTTTGCATCTGGTAATAAAATGCGGGAATAAATAAGAGTACAAATATTGGCTGAATAATAAATCTCCTGACATAAAAAAGAAGCCAGTTTCCGTCAGGGAAAAAATTAAGAATTATAAAGAACATCCCGAAAAGGACCAGAAAAAAAAACAAGTACATAAGGCTGCTAAACTTAAGGATGTCCATATCCTTAAAAAGCACATAAATAAGCAAAAGGGATAAAACGGAATTTAAAGAATAGCGCAATAAAAGCCCAAGAAAAAGTTTAAAAGAATCTATTTCAGGAAAAGGCAAACTTTTAAAATCAGCATTAAAATAAATCAGTAACGGGTCATAAAACAATTGATTTTCAAAACTTCTGATTAAAACAAAACAGAGCACAATAAAGATTGCGATCATGATTTTTGACTTATGTCCTTGTATTTTATTTAGCATACTTTGAAAATTTATTTACCCAAAAAACCCAAAGGATAAAAACCAGTCCGTAAATAATCAGCGGGAAAAGAACCCCGTGAAGGATATGTTCTTTTTCGGGAAAGTGAAACAGCAAAACGGCTAAAAGAGCAATACGTAGAACATTCAAAATATAAAGTAAGAAAACACCAAAAAGAATAAAGTAGATTGTTGTTTTTAATTTTACTGAAAAAGCAATTACAAAAGAAATAAATAAAATAATAACACTTACCGCATTACAACCTTCTATGATCCTTAAGGTATATTTATTATTGTACCAAAGTTCTAAAAACGGATTTGTTATACTCTTTATGATTTTTACGTCACAATGAAATAACCGCATAAGCTGATCTACGTTTTGGCCAACAATATTGGTTATTCCGTCAATGTCATTTGTTTCAAAACTGTTTAGATAGAGCTTGTAAATCAAGGTAAGGATAATATAAGCAGCAAAAAAAGTGCTTATAAAAATCAGGAAAGGTTTAAATTGCTGCAAATATTTTTTCAAAGGGAAATTTTTAACAAATTTATGTATTTTTTAAATTCAGCATTAAATACTTTTGTACAAAAATTTTCCATTATGACATTTCAGGAATTACAACCAAAAATAAGCGCTATTGTAGCTGATAACAATACAGTTAGAGATGAGAAATTATTAGCTGTCTGCCAATTATTAAATGAAAATGTAGAATATTACAATTGGGTTGGCTTTTATTTTGCCAATCATGAAAGTAAGACGCTGCATTTAGGCCCATATGTAGGAGCAGAAACAGATCACACCGTTATACCTTTCGGAAAAGGAATTTGTGGTCAGGTTGCCGAAAGCAATGCTAACTTTGTAGTACCGGATGTTGCTGCACAGGACAATTATATCGCATGTAGTTTTACCGTAAAATCTGAAATCGTGGTTCCTTTATTTGTTAATGGACAAAATATCGGGCAAATTGACATTGACAGTCATGTGATCGATCCTTTTACTGAAGCAGACGAAAGATTTTTAGAATTTGTAAATCAGGAAGTTGCTAAACTTTTCTAAAAAAAACAATCTCAAAAAACACAAAAAAATATTATTTTCAGCTCAAATTGTGCAATCTTTAAATTTTTCAATCTTTAAGTTTTATTTTTTCGGAAAAAAGATGTATTTTTGCACCCGTCTTACAAAAGATGTATGACATACATAAAAATCATTAAATAATATTGGAATGTATTTAACTAAAGAAAAGAAAGAAGAGATTTTCGCACAACACGGTGAAGCAACAAACACTGGAAAAGCAGAAGGTCAAATTGCATTGTTCACTTACAGAATTTCTCACTTAACTGAACACTTGAAAAAAAATCGTCACGATTACAACACTGAGCGTTCACTTGTACTATTAGTAGGTAAAAGAAGAGCTTTGTTGGATTACTTGAAAAAGAAAGAGATCAACAGATATCGTGAGATTATCAAAGTATTGAATATCAGAAAATAATCAATATAGAAAAGAGGTGCGAGAGTGCCTCTTTTTGTTTTTACAAAATACATGTCTTTCAGACAATTACAAGAAAAAAAGTTTGGTTTTTCATTGGGTTTTAGATAACAACAACTACACACAACAACACTACAACACAACTAAAACCCATTGTATAATCAATAAGGAAAAAATTTATGATTCCACAATTATTTGTAGAAAAAATCGATTTAGGTGATGGAAGAAGCATCACAATCGAGACAGGACGTTTAGCTAAACAAGCTGACGGTTCTGTAGTAGTTAGAATGGGCGATACAATGATTCTTGCAACAGCAGTTTCAGCTCGCACCAGCAACCCAGGCGTTGATTTTTTACCGTTAACGGTAGATTACCGCGAAAAATTTGCAGCAGCAGGTCGTTTCCCTGGAGGTTTCTTTAAAAGAGAAGCACGTCCAAGCGACAGCGAAGTATTAACAATGAGATTAGTTGACCGTGTATTGCGTCCGCTTTTCCCAGATGATTATCATGCTGAAACACAAGTTATGATTCAGTTAATGTCTCATGATGAAGAAGTTATGCCAGACGCTTTGGCTGGTTTAGCAGCATCTGCAGCATTAGCCGTTTCAGATATTCCATTTTACAACTTAATTTCAGAAGTACGTGTTGCACGTATCGACGGAAAATTAGTGATCAACCCAAGCAGAGCTGAATTAGAAAAATCTGACATCGATATGATGATTGGAGCTTCTATGGATTCTGTTGCGATGGTTGAAGGTGAGATGAAAGAAATCTCAGAGGCTGAAATGATCGAAGCTATTAAATTTGCTCACGAAGCTATTAAAGTACAAATTCAGGCGCAATTGCGTTTACAAGCTGCTTTTGGTAAAAAAGAAATTCGTACTTACGAAGGTGAGAAAGAAAACGAAGAAATTTACAAAAAAGTAAAAGCTGCAGCATATGACAAAATTTATGCTATTGCAAAAGTTGGTTCTGCTAAACATGAAAGAGGAGCTGCATTCGCTGAAGTAAAAGAAGAAGTAAAAGCTTTATTTACTGAAGAAGAATTAGCTGCTGACGGTGATTTAGTTTCTAAATATTTCTACAAAACAAACAAAGAAGCTGTTCGTAATGTAGTATTAGAATTAGGAATTCGTTTAGACGGTAGAAAAACTACAGACATCAGACCAATCTGGTGTGAAACTGATTATTTACCAAGAGTTCACGGTTCTTCTTTATTTACTCGTGGAGAAACTCAGGCTTTAGCTACAGTAACTTTAGGAACTTCAAGAGAAGCGAATCAAATCGATTCTCCATCTGAACAAGGTGAAGAGAAATTCTACTTACACTATAACTTCCCTCCTTTCTCTACTGGTGAAGCAAAACCTTTAAGAGGAACTTCAAGAAGAGAAGTTGGTCACGGTAACTTAGCTCAAAGAGCTTTAAAAAATATGATTCCTGTAGATTGTCCTTATACAATCCGTATTGTTTCTGAAGTTTTAGAATCTAATGGTTCTTCTTCTATGGCAACAGTTTGTGCAGGAACAATGGCTTTGATGGATGCCGGGGTTCAAATGGTAAAACCAGTTTCTGGAATTGCTATGGGATTGATTACTGACGGAGAGAAATTTGCTGTTTTGTCTGATATTTTAGGTGACGAAGATCACTTAGGAGATATGGACTTTAAAGTAACCGGAACTGCTGACGGTATCACTGCTTGTCAAATGGACATCAAAATTGATGGTTTACGTTATGATATTATGGAGCAGGCTTTAGCTCAGGCTCGTGATGGACGTTTACACATTTTAGGAAAATTAACTGAGACAATCGCTGCACCAAGAGCAGATGTTAAAGCTCATGCACCAAAAATCATTACCAGAACTATTCCTGGAAACTTTATTGGAGCATTAATTGGACCTGGTGGAAAAGTAATTCAGGAATTACAAAAAGCTACCGGAACAACTATTGTAATCAACGAAGTTGATGAGCAAGGTGTTATCGAAATCTTAGGTACAGATCCTGCCGGAATTGAAGCAGTATTGGCAAAAATTAAGTCAATCACTTTCAAACCGCAAATGGGAGAAGCTTACGAAGTGAAAGTAATCAAAATGTTAGATTTTGGAGCTGTAGTAGAATATACTGCTGCGCCAGGAAATGAAGTTTTATTACACGTTTCTGAATTAGCCTGGGAACGTACTGAAAATGTTACTGATGTTGTAAACATGGGTGATGTATTTGAAGTGAAATACTTAGGTGTTGATCCTAAAACTAAAAAAGAAAAAGTGTCAAGAAAAGCACTTATTCCAAGACCTCCACGTGAGGAGAAAAAAGAGTAATCAGATCTTAGTTTACTAAAGGTTTATTCATAGAAAACCCCAATTCATTTGTTGAATTGGGGTTTTTCGTTTCAATTAATTAAAGAGTTTGTGCTTTTTAAAAGGTCTTTTATTTCGAATCAAATAAGCATGATAACAGCTCGGAACATCAAAAGTCCATTTTGGAAGGATAAAAATGATTAATAAAACATCAATATGTCCAATTATTCCAAAAATAACAGCAAGCGAAAATGTAATCCCGGCATATCCAAAACCAATCATTCCCACAAAAGCCATTAACAATGTTATACCCCAAAGTTTGGAAAGCAATGCATGTGTGCATGTTTCTTTGCCAAATTTTATAAAACTAAAAATATAAGTCAGGGCTTCCATTAGAAAGATTACAGTTATAGGCATTGTGTTATCTATTATTATTTCAGGATTTAAAATCCATGAACACCATGCCACGCATAACCAAAAGATCAGATCGGTCTGACTATCCATTCTTCTAAGTTTTTCTGATGCTATACCTAATCTTCGTGCAATAATTCCATCAAAAATATCAGATAATAATCCGACGAAAATTAATACCACAAGTTCTGTTCTTATTTTATCTCCATAATTATAAGTAAGTGCTATCATAACTGGCCCCAAAAGCAATCTCAAAATGATAAGTAAAATAGGTGTGTTTTTCATATTTATTATTTTAATAATTTGTTTGTTTAAAAATTACAAAGCAAAGTTGTTGCAATTATCGCATATGGTTTTGCAAAAAACAATTAAAAAAAGTTCTATATTTGCGAAAATCACAAATATGAAATCGCAGGAATTATTTTTAAAAGCAATCAGGAATAAAATTCCTAAATCAGTTTCTTTGTTAGATGAAATAGCTTCTGTTTTAGAAATCAGTTATGATGCATCGCACCGAAGAATTTCTCAAAAAAGTAAATTTTCAATAGATGAGACTGTTAAACTATCTAATCATTTCAATATCTCTTTAGATAAATTATTCTTAAAAGAAGAAAAAGTCATTGTTGAAAAAACCATTGAAATTTCAACAATGAAAGATATGCTGGAATATTTCAGGTCGTCGGCAAAGCAAATTGAAATGCTTACTAAAAATCCAAAAACAACCCTTTTTTATTCTGCTAAGGATATTCCGTTATTTTATTTTATGGATGGAACTATTCTCTCAAAGTTCAAAGCATTCGTATGGCTTAATCTTTTAAACAGTAACCAAAAGAAAGTTTC